>NZ_JAOARO010000019.1 GCF_025211055.1 Vallitalea sp.
GCTATAAAATAAGAAAGGAATGATTAGATATGTTTAAATTTATAAACAACGATACAGTTGCATTAGTATTTCTAGGATTTGTAGCAGTGATTGGTGCTATAACTAAGCAAGAAGTTATAGTTAGTGGAGCTATAGGGGCTGCAGGGATTAAATATTATATTAAAATTAAAGGATATTCTGGTTCAGGTCAATATAAGGTTAGATGTAAGAATTATACAGATGAAAATAGTAAAGCATATGCAATTAGGTGTTATGATGGTAAGACTGAAATAAGAAAAGAGGCAAATTTTTATTCCAGTAAATCTTATGGATGGATTGGATTTGAAGAAGAAGTAACTGTATTAGGGGTAGAAGGTCCTTTTTCAAAAATAGAATACTCAACAGGAAGTGGCTCTAAACAAGGGTATGTTTATACTAAATGTATTTTGCCAATTTCATTTAAAGATAAAGATAAAAATAAAGAATTACTTCCAGATGGGGAATGGTATAATCCATATAGTGATGGATGGTATATGACACAGGCATTTAATGATTTAGATACTGGTTATCAAGGACATTTAGGACATGATTTATTTAATGGAGCAGATCAATCAGTAAGAGCAATATATCACGGAACTGTAAAAGATGCAAAGTATTCTGGAGCAAATGGAGGAGATACGGTTAATGCTGGTCAAGCTCTTGGTATGGATGGGAAATTCAGGAAACGTTCCAGAACATTTACATTTGGGAGTATATACTGGGACTTATAGAGATAGTCCTTAGCTTTATTTTGGGCTATTTCTTGATTTAACTATATAAT
This sequence comes from Vallitalea sp., assembly GCF_025211055.1. GTDB lineage: Bacteria > Bacillota > Clostridia > Lachnospirales > Vallitaleaceae > Vallitalea. The sequence continues at coordinate 800 of NZ_JAOARO010000019.1, forward strand.
GAGTAGCTTTTTTAGATTCATTAGTATAATTATAAATAAAAATATTACAAGATTCTTGGGCATAATCTAAATAAGGTAAATCTCCATTTGATTTAATAATCTTTTTTAGACAAGCAATAGGGAGTTGTTTATCTTCACTAAATATATATTTATTAACTAATTGAGTTTTTTTATCATAGTAAATTAATGAGTTGTGAGTCATATGCCATATAATATTATTGTTAAAGATAAATATAGTAGTGTTTTTTTCTAGATTAAATATTTCATACTCATGTGAATTAATATTAAAAAGAATACAATAATCTGAGTTAGGTAATAAACTATCTATTGAATAGTTTTCCTTGAAAATACTCTTTGATTTATCTTTAATAGAGTATTTTGTTATTTGAAATCCAGTACTTGTATCTCCAAAAGTGTCAAGATATAAATTATCATTTTTATCCCAATATATCCTACCTGATGGACGTTCAAAACTACGATTTTCGTCAAGTTTTAAATATTCTTGTGTCTTTATATTATATATATATATTTTATTTAAATCTTGTTCAAAAAAAGAGTATGCTATTAGAGTTTTTGAATTATTTATGGAATATTTTAGTCCTCCATATTCATATTTTTTCTCATTTATATCTTCTGGTGGAAACCAATAGTTTTCTATTCCTAAATTAATTTTTTTGTTGTTTTTTATATCATAAATATTAGAACCAGTTAGAATTACTTGATCATTTGATAACCAACATACAGAATTATATTTGTGATCAAAAACATCTTCAACCATAACATAGTCTATTGATTCTGATAAATCATTTAGATAAAAAGATTTAATGTAAGTATCAGGAGCTAAAGTTTCTTTAATATAATTTTTTCCATCTGGAGAATAATATCTATGTTCAGGGTATATGTTTTCCTTAATCAATTCAACATTTAAAATATCCATGGTAATACTTTTAGAAGAAGTATTATTTTGAGTATTAGCTGAATTCTCATAATCTGATTTTATTAAATTTGGTTTAGACGAGTGATTATTAGTAACATCTTCTATTTTCGGTATATCTTCATTGGTATTCTTATTATTTGCTTTACGATTTATAATTTTATCGGTATTTAAATCAACTACTTGTTTATTTGTACAACCTGAAAATAATAACAGTGACAGTAATGAAATAAATACTAATAGTATTGATTTTCTATTATTATTTCTAATCATTATAAGACTCCTTTATTCTTTTGTTTTTTATATAAATAATAGTTTACAACATTTTAAATGTTATGTAAACAATAAAATTATTGAACAATAATATAGTGTGTCAACTAATTAGCATTAACAATAGCCTACCTTAATTACTAGCAAAAGAAAAAATTACTAATACCAGTTAACGTATTTAATTTAATATATTGTTAATACTAATAAAGAATTCTTAAAAAAATTTACGAATTTTTGAACAAGATTATAAACAACACAATGATGAGGTGAGTATATTGAAGAAGAATACAATTAGAGCTATAGCATTGGTTCTAGGATTAAGTTTATTTTCTTTCGTAGGATGTAAGACTTACAATAGAGATCCTAATACACCAAACAAAGAAAATAATAATGAAATCCAAAACAATGAAAATGTTGACATGAATGGTGACAACATGTAATTAAACTGAAATAAATATTATTATTTCAAGATTTAATACTTATTAAAATACGTTAAAAAATAGATTTAAAATTTCTAGGGTATAGAAGTTTTTAAATCTATTTTTTATTACAAGAATCTTATTAATGGATCTCATTTTATTCCACAAATGTCAGACGAGTGGACCATACGACATTCTTACTCTATATCTATTCAACTTTAACTTCTTTCTCAAGATAAGGGTATTTACCTCTTTTGACATATGTGGTGTGAAGATATTTTTTTGAAGTATTAGATAAAGGTTTACCTAAGAATTCATCATATATTTGTTTCATAACGGGATTTTCATAGGATTTTCTGATCTTGCTGTCTTTATCAATATTATAAAGAGTATCGGCACGATTATGTCTGTAGTCAAGAGATATCTTTTTATGGTCTTTACCACCTAAGATAGGTTGGCCACCACCGCCTACGCAGCCTCCGGGACAAGCCATTACTTCCATATAATCAAAAGGTTTTTCACCGCTTAGATGTCTTGTCAAAGCTTTCTTAGCGTTGCCTGTACCATGTGCTATCGCAATTCTTAGAGTAGTATCCCCAAAAGTTACTTTACCATATTTTAACCCTTTTTGACCTCTTGCTTCTTCATATTCAGGAACACCTATTTCTTCTCCTGTAATAAAATAATGAGCAGTTCTTACAGCGGCTTCTAATACTCCGCCGGTTGCACCGAAAATAGTACCTGCACTACTGAATTGATTAAAAGGTTCATCATATTCGCTATCAGGTAAGCTGCCAAAATGTATACCTACTGATCTTATCATTCTGGATAATTCTCTAGTTGTCAATACATAATCAACATTTCTATATCCGTCTGATGTCATCTCTGGGCGTGTAGCTTCAAATTTTTTAGCAGTGCAAGGCATTATAGCTACATTGACTATACTATCAGGATCAATGTTATATTTTTTAGCATACCAAGTCTTAGTAAGAGCTCCACACATTTCATGAGGAGATTTGCAGGTTGATAGGTTATGAAGCATATCAGGATAGAAATGTTCTGCAAATTTAACCCAAGCAGGACAGCAAGAGGATAGGAGAGGTAGTTTTTCAGGATGTTCTATGACTCTTTCCTTTAATTCACTTGCTTCTTCCATGATAGTAAGGTCTGCTGTAACATCTGTTGCAAATACTTTATCAAAGCCTAATCTTTTAAGGGCAGTAACCAGTTTTCCTCTAACCATAGTACCTACAGGCATATTGAAATCTTCTCCTATTGTAACTTGAATAGAAGGAGCTGTTTGAGCTATAACATGTTTAGTAGGGTCATTTAGAACTTTCCATACATCGTCAATATCTTCTCTGGCTGTTAGAGAGCCTGTAGGACAAGCAATAATACATTGACCACAAGTGATGCAAGTAACGTCACTGAGATCTTTTTTGAAGCTAGGTGCTATAACAGTATTAAGTCCACGATTTAAGGGAGAGTAAACATTACATTCTTGTATTTTATTACATATTGCCATACATCTTCTGCAATTAATACATTTATTATAATCTCTTTGAATAAAAACGTTATCGTTATGGAAACCGTAATCAGGCATCTCACCAGTATAAGGGATGTTTCTAATACCTAAGCTGTCTGCAACATTCTGTAATTCACAGTTTAGGTTTCTTATACATGTTAAACATTCTCTATGGTGATTGGATAATAGTAAAGTTACAGCAGTCCTTCTTGCATCTCTAACTTTTTTTGTATTGGTTTTAACCTTTAGTCCATCCCTGACGGGATATACACAAGAAGGCTGTAATGCCCTGATGCCTTCTATTTCTACAACGCATACACGACAGGCGCCTATTTCATTTATATCTTTTAGATAGCACAAACTAGGAATTTCAATATTAACTAGTCTTGCAGCTTCTAGGACAGACATTCCCATTGGGACTTCATAAGGGTTTCCATCAAAATATATAGTAACAAGTTCTTCTTTCAATTCTTGCTCATCTTTTTCTCGTATATTTTCCACTTTTTTAGCTCCTTTCTGGGTTATCGTTTATAAATGGCATCAACAGGACATTTTGGTATACAAGCTCCACATTTGATACAAATATCTTGATGTATATGGTAAGGGGGCTTCTTACGTACTCCTGTTATGGCATCAACAGGACAGACTTTTGCACATATTCCACAAGCAATACATTTATCATCAGAAATGACTACTCTAAGAAGGGAATTACAAACCCCTGAAGGACAACGCTTTTCTTTTATGTGAGCAATATATTCGTCTTCAAAATAATTGAGTGAGCTCAGTATTGGATTTGGGGCAGTTTGTCCAAGTCCGCATAAGGAACTATTCTGTATATTGACACTTAAGTCTTTTAATATATCAATATCTTCCATACTACCTTTACCTTCTGTTATACGTTCTAATATCTCAAGAAGTCTTTTGGTTCCTATTCTACATGGTACACATTTTCCACAGGATTCATCAGTAGCGAATTCCAGATAGAATCTAGCTATATCTACCATACAATCTGATTCATCCATAACAATCATTCCACCAGAACCCATCATTGAGCCTATATCCGTTAAGGATTTATAATCTATTTTAGTATCCAAATGAGACTTAGGGATACATCCTCCAGAGGGACCTCCTGTCTGTACTGCTTTGAAGTTCTTTCCACCAGGGATACCACCCCCAATATCATAAACAATAGTTCTTAATGTGGTTCCCATAGGTACTTCAATAAGACCTGTATTATTGATTTGACCAGCAAGTGCAAATACCTTAGTTCCTGTACTATCTTCTGTTCCGATACTGCTATACCAATCAGAGCCTTTTAACAGGATTATTGGTATATTGGCATAGGTTTCTACATTATTGTTAAGGGTAGGATATTCCCACAATCCAACTTCTGCTGGAAACGGAGGTCTTGGTCTAGGTTCGCCTCTAAATCCCATAATAGAAGATATAAGAGCGGTTTCTTCACCACATACAAAAGCTCCTGCGCCTAATCTAATATCAAGGTCAAATTGGAAGCCCGTTCCTAATATATTATCGCCTAATAGACCAACTTCTCGTGCTTGTTCAAGGGCTATTGATAGGCGTTCTACAGCAATAGGATATTCAGCTCTGACATAAATAAAACCTTGGTTAGCTCCTATGCAGTATCCAGCAACTAGCATAGCTTCTATAATACTATGTGGGTCACCTTCAAGGATTGAGCGGTCCATGAATGCACCAGGGTCACCTTCGTCAGCATTGCAAACAACATACTTTTTATCATTCTTGTAAGCACGAGCATATTCCCACTTTTCCCCTGTTGGGAAACCACCGCCGCCTCTGCCTCTAAGACCAGATTTCTTAACTGTTTCAATAATTTTATAAGGTTCAGGTTTATTATTCAGAATGTCCCCTATGGCTTTATAACCATCCATAGCAATATATTCATAAATGTTTTCAGGGTCTATTATACCGCAGTTACGAAGAGCGATTCTCTGTTGATGATTGAAAAAATCCAGATCATCAATTCTTTCTTGTATTTTATCTGTAGAAGGACTTTTATATAACAGCTTTTCAACTACTTCATTATTTTCTATATGTTCTTCTAGAATATTGTCTACGTCTTCTGGTTTTACACGGCAATAGAAAGTACGGTCAGGATGTACTACTATGATTGGACCAAGCTTACAGAACCCAAAACATCCTGTTTTAAATACTTTTACTTTATCTCCTAAGTGACGTTTCTTAATTTCTCTTTCCATTTTTTTTAATATAACCTGACTGTCTGAGGATGTACAACCAGTACCAGAGCATACTAATATATGATGTTTATTTATTTCTTTGTCAATGGAAGTATCTTTTAGTCTAATAGATAGTTTTTCATATTGTTCTGTTTGAAGTTCTTCAAGTTCTGAAATTGAACCAATAGGTTTGTAGTCCATAAGCTCATCTCCTTTATGAGTTTTTTGTATATTTATGGATTATTGAAGGTATATCTGAGGGAGATAGACGCCCATATACATCATCATTAATAGTTATTACTGGAGCTAGTCCACATGCACCGATACACCTAGTCGCTTTTAAGGTGAACATTTTATTGTGTGTTGTTTCACCAACATCCAAGCCTAATTCTTCTTTTATTGCTTCTAAGATATCAGAGGCACCTTTTACATAGCATGCTGTACCCAGGCAGACGCCTATAGTATATTTTCCAGTTGGTTCTTGTGAAAAAAGTGAATAGAAGCTCACAACTCCATTAATAGTAGATATGGGAATATCCATTTTTTCTGATATATATGATTGGACTTTGATAGGAAGGTATCCAAAGATGTCTTGAGCTTTTTTTAAAATATAGATTAACATACCATTTTTATCTTTGTATTTTAAAATAATCTTATCAAGTTTTTGATAATTTTCTATTTCATTCTTGTCAATTATTATTTCCATTAATCTGCCTCCTTGATATATTTTAAAAATAATCTTAATATTAGGCTATACAAATAAATGGAATTTTATTCTTGGTTTGAAACGATATTAGTCTTATATATAGTTTTAATGATAATTATTTTTTGTAAAAAATAATTATTAAGATAGAACTGGATTTTTATAGTAATATTTGAAGAATATGTATTATTATGACATTAATTTGTAATATTACTACCTTAATAATAAATTGTAATTATTTCATAAAAGCTTGATTTATAGGCAAATAATTAATTTTTTATTAAAATAAATTATTTGTAATAGGATATTAACTTTACATATAATAGTAATATTAAATTCATATTTTGGACATATTTATATGATAGGATAATTATGTAGAAACTACCCCCCCTTTTATTTATATATAAAACTTTTAGCCTATCCGTTAGGATAGGTTTTTTTTGTGTACATTTATGATGGGCAACAAAAAAATATCATTTTTTATAAAAATGATATTTTTAAAACATTAACTGTTTATATTTTTATCCTAAAATATAATAATTTCAAATAATATAAAACATTAATAATAATATACGATAATTAAGTATTACTCATATTTGAACTGAGATATACTTTTCTTCATTTTTTCAGCTAAGTTTGTTAACTCTTTAGTAGAACTATCAACTTCTATTATTGACGCTGTCTGTTCTTCTGTAGTTGCTGCAACCTCCTGTGTTGATGCTGCATTTTCCTCTGCAATAGCTGCTAAACTTTCAATTGTATCTATTATTATCTCCTTTTGTTTTTCCATTTCTTTTCCTGTATAGTTCAAGTTTTTAATAACATGTTTCATTTCCTGTAAAGCATCAGCAATATTCTCAAATTTATTGGTTGTTTCTTTTACTCCTTCTGTTTGTAATGTTACAATTTGCCCAACTTTTTCTATTGCAACAACGGCTTGTTCGGTCTTATATGCAAGAGATTTAATTATTAAATCTATTTCATCTGTAAAATTTGTAGATTGTTCTGCAAGTTTTCTAATTTCATCAGCAACTACTGCAAAACCTTTTCCTGAATCTCCAGCCCTAGCAGCTTCAATTGCTGCATTTAGAGCTAATAGATTGGTTTGATCTGCAATATTTTTAATCATTTGACTAGCATTTTCTATCTTTTCTGCACTTTTATTTGTATCAATAATTACCTCTCTTACTTCTGTAGTAACTTTTGCAGTATCATTAGTTTTTTCTACTAAGAAATTTAATGTTTTCATTCCTTCATTTTTATATTTTTCTACTTCTTTAGTCGAAATGTTTAATTTATTCATGAATTGTTGGTTTTTAATAATGACATCTCCTAATACATTAATACTCTTAGCACCATTTTCAGTTTCTTGTGCTTGATCATCTGCTCCTTTAGCTACTTCATCTATTGATCTTGCTACTTCATTAGCAGCAATAGCTACTTCATTACTTGTTGTTGTTAATTGTTCAGAAGACTTAGTAATGTGTTCAGAAGACACTACAATATTTCTAATAATAATTTTTATTGAGTTTTTCATCTTATTTAAGGCAGTTGATATTTCTCCAAACTCATCTGTATTTTTTAATAATTCATTAGGTATTTCTTTTGTAAAATCTCCTAATGATAAAATTTCTAAGCTTTCTTTTATCTTATTTATATTTTTAATAGTATACTTTGATAATTTCCCTAAAAATAATGCAAGTATAATAAAAATAAATATTCCAAATATTGCTATAATCTTAATATTTTCATTGATAGCAGTATAAATCCCTTCCATTGATAATCCAATATTTAAAGAACCAATATACTCTTCATCTATAAAAATAGGTATTATTACATTATAAACTTTTGTTTTTTCAGATACGTAATAATATTCAAAAGCATATAATTCTTTGTTTTCAATAGATTCTGATATATTCTCATTATCAACTGTTACACCAATTCTATCCTTATTATTATGTGCAATTATGGTTTTATTTTTATCCAAGACAGCAACATAAACTAAATTATCATTTATTGATAATTCTTCCACCAGCGTTTGATAATTAAATTTTTCTTTTAGTTTTGTAACTTCATTAGCGTTTATACCTATCTGAACCAAACAACCATCAGAACTTTTTAATGCTCCATATTTAACTAGATTACCAAATTTAGAATCTTTTCTTATTTCCTCATAAAATTCTTTTTGGTTACTTAATTTAAAATCATTTAATGGATGTCCTTTTGGCGGAATCCAACCGATATAATCATTAACTGTTGCATAAATAATTTCTCCTTCAGGAGTAAACCAATATAATTCGTCTACATTTAAATTCTTTGCAATAACTTTTAAATAATCACTGCTTAATACATCTTTATTTTCAATAATAACCTTACCTACTAAACTAATTTTATCTTCTAACATTTTATTAATAGTTTTTAAAGAGTGTGTATTGACTTTTATTTGTTCTACTACATTATTAGCAAAACTTATTCCATCTTTCTTCATTTGCTTTAATAAACTTTCTCTTACAAGCCATGACGATACATATCCAATAGTTATAACTCCTACTAACATTATAATAAGCGGAAAAACAATAAGGTTTCTTTTTATTGAAGTCTTCTTTTTTTTAGTTCTTTTCATTTGTTGTTCTCCTTAGATTCATTTAAGTTTCATTACTATTATATCCCAATTTCTCCCTATTATCAACTTTACTGAATTACTATATTTTTCAGTTTTGAGAAACAATTTTTAAATTAATGTATAATATCCCCAGGTGCAAACCACCTGTTTTACAAGTATTGATAATTGTATTTTATTAATTGACAAATCTCAAAACATAAACCATAATAATTATATAATGATTAGCAGGTCATTCTTACTTTTTAGATTATATTCAATAGATTTTACCAATATTTAAGGAGCATATTTATGAGATTAAGAAATGTTAAAGGTTCAGATAAAAAAGTATCAGAGCATTCAAGAATAATAGAGGATGAGAAAGATTATAAAGGAAAATGGAACGAAAAATTTGGGAATAACAATCCTATACATATAGAAATTGGAATGGGCAAAGGTAAATTTATTACAACCTTGGCTAAGAATAACCCTAATATCAATTATATTGGGTTTGAAAAATTTACGAAAGTATTAGTAAGAGCTCTTGATAATCTAGACGACGAAGAGCTTGATAATGTATATGCAATAAGAATGGATATTGAACAAATACTTGATGTGTTTGAAGAGGGAGAAATAGAAAGGATTTATCTTAATTTTTCTGATCCGTGGCCAAAAGATAGACATGCCAAAAGGAGACTTACACACCATGATTTCTTGGAAAGATATGAAAAAGTCTTAGCATCCAATGGCAGGATATGTTTCAAGACAGATAACAAACACCTATTTGAATTCTCTCTAGAAGAGATTGAAAAACATGATTGGAAAACAGAAAAAGTTACTAGGGATTTGCATAATAGTAGCTATGTGGAAGGTAATACGATGACTGAGTATGAAGAAAAATTCGTGAGTCTTGGTATGCCTATTTATAGATTGGAGGCATTTAAGGTAAAGATATAAACCGTCCAAAATAAGGAGGAGGTTCTCAGTGAAAAGGAAAATCAAGATCAAAAAAGATAAAAAATTAGGTAGAACATTTATTGATTTTTTTAAATTAAAAGATAAGTATAAGAAAGATTTTAGGTTTGGTGTTTTAAATACTTTGATAAAAGACCAACAGCTATTTGTTATGATTAATACTAATCTATGTTGCTTGGTAGATAATAGCGTACCAATGGATAATATAAAAATAATTGAAAAATATATCAAGGATAAGGGGTTCAGTAATATTGTCGTACCTATAGAAAATACTAACAAAAAATCTGTTTTTGGAATAATACTAGGTGCGAATAAGAATTCATCTTATAAACTAGGGTTCATACTTCCAAAAAATAACTTTGATAGAGAATTATTTGATAAGTTATTTAACATCTATGATATGGAAATTGGTATAGGATTAGTGAAAGATGAAGAGGAAACATTAGAAGATTTTAGAAAAGGTTACTTTGATACACTTTTCAACAATGAATATTTAGAGAATAATATATTTGTAGGTATTATGTTTGATAAGATAATAACTGACTTGGAAGTAGATGAAGATGAAATTAATAATTTAGTTAAGATATAAATAATATGTATATTTTGCAGTATTTCACATACCTTTAATATGAGAATATATGAAAGTGGTTCTATTTCATATGCTTTAGAGCAGAACTTTTTCTTATAGCATAAAAAAGAGGTGAACTCATGTTAGAGGATGGCAATAACAGGTCAACGTTCATAGGTAAAATAGTAGAAATAAAAAATGATGATCAATTTGTTGTTGAAACTTTAGATAAGAAAAATTATATTATTGTAGATATAACAGAAGATGTTATTTTTGAAAGTGGATTATCTAAAGATTTCTTGTTAGGTAATATAGTTATATTTGAAACAATAAAGTCTTTTAGGGTTACTGATTATCCCTTGCAACATAATGTCATAAAAATTATTGCTAATAATAAAGATGAGGTTATATCTGTAGATATAAGAGAAACATTAAGTGGATATCTGGGGGTATTTCCAGATGTAGTTCTAGATATAAATAATAGAGAGACAATGGTGAAGGAAAAAAGTATTATTGCTATTACATTAAAAGAAACATATACAAACTATGAATATGAAAAAGAAACAGAATCAGTAATGTTAATAAGTGAATCAAAACAACAACAAGAACAGTATAAAGAGCACTACTGGGCATTTGTAGCATTAGATAAGGGTATAACTGAAATTGCCTTTAATATTATAGATAGTAAAAAAACTAATTATGAAAAGATTAATTTTATAATTAACATTAAATAGTATAGTAAACAGGATAATTAATAAGAAAAAGTCCCTTAACTACCAAATTCTCATATAATATTATAGAATAATATTTTTATTTTTAAAGGCGTAGTACTTTAATAATACAGGAGAATGTATGAAATTTTCGGATAAAGTCAAATATAAGTATCTGCAACAAAGTTATGGGAAGAAAAATAAGAAAAAGCAAGAGTTTAATATTACAAAAAGTCTAGATGATATGGAAACTTATCTGGAAAAATTATTAGGAAAATATACTAAGAAGAAATAAATCAATTGGGGATGTAAGGTAATACGTTTTTGAATAATTATAAAATGTATTATCTTACATCCCCATTTTATTGTAATAAGTATGTAATTCATTTTGAATTAACCCATTCTATTAACTTTTAAATTACAAGAATTTCTTTTATAACTACATGAGCAATGAAAATAATTATTGATGAAATTAGATAAACATCAAATATTTTATCTTTACTTTTTATAGGTTCTATCTCTTGAGAAGGAGATTTAACAAATAGGTATTCTTTTTTATTATGTTTAACAGCAGCATAAAATAATAAAAATACTAGTGGTAAAGTAATAAAAGTTAGAATAAGTGGTATAGGCAATAAAGAAATAATTGCATCCTTACTCACTGCTTCTTGTGCAATCATGTCATAATCAATTGAGTTACCAAATATCTCTTGCAGAAATATTGCTAATTTGGCAATAACCATTTGTAAACCATTAATCAAAAAGTGTATGAGCATACTAGAAAATATAGAGCCAGTTATTTTAACTAGTATAAATAATATTATACCCATTACAAATGCATAAGAAAATTGATTTGCATTCATATGAAGCATACCAAAGGATAGACCACTGATTAGAGCTGCTTTAAAAATATTCACGTTTTTGTAATTGGTTAGAAGTATTCCTCTAGTAACTATCTCTTCATTAATTGCAGGAAGTACTGCAACTAATAGGAGTAACAGCCATAATGGAAGTTCTGCTAATGTAAATATAGTGCCAGATATTTTATTTTCAAAAAATATCTGTGATATTAGATTAATCAAACTTAATAGAGGTTGTATTAATAACCCAATACCTATTGCTAATAGAACATTGATGATATCAAGTTTTTTAAACATTAATGTTTTTTTAATAGACTGTTTTGTAATGATGAAGTATAGAATAACTGGGATTCCGATTAAACCAAGCTGCGGTATTAATATAGTACTAATAGAAGTCAGCTTAAAATTGAAATTCAATTCTAGATATGCAATGATTTCAGGAACTAGTAGTATTATTATTATAAGTATCAGTATGAATTTATTACCACGTTTTGTAGAGTTCATAGCTATCGGTCCTTTCTAAGGTTAAGTATATTAAGTAATTCACTTCTACTGTAACCAGTTTTTTTACATATCTTATCAAGTTCTTTTACCTTATCGGCAAAAGATATAAGGGAATTTCTTTATACAGCATATTGTAAGGTTTGCTTTATGCATATTATACTATATATTATTAATTTGTGTAAAACATTATTTATTAATATACTCCATAGTTTTGAGTAAATAGAAAAAATAAGGGTTATATTTTTTTTAGTAAACTTAATCATGAACTTGATATTCATACTTTTCCTATTAATAGACAACTCCATTCAAAGCATAAATTTCATGCCAATAATATTATGAAAAAATATATTCAACTTTTTTTAAATAATATTAAACCTTTTAAATAATAACCAAATTATTGAAATTAATGGTATAAAGTGGTATATTTAAATTAATATATACACATTATATATTATAGCTGAATAAATATTATAAAGAGTAACTTAGATTTAACTTAGATATAATATTTTTAAATAATAAAATAATATCAAAAAAGGTATTGACATATATCACTATATTAGAATATAATGATATTATAATAAATACAAATATATTTAATAAGGAGGTTTTATTTATGGCACTAGCATTTACAGATCTTAATTTTGAAGCGGAGGTTATTAACTCAGATATACCAGTACTAGTTGACTTTTACGCAGATTGGTGTGGACCATGTAAGATGATGGCACCTGTTATAGATGAATTGGCAAAAAAATATGAAGGAAAAGCTAAAATCGGAAAATTGAATGTTGATCAAAATGGTGAAACAGCTCAAAAATACAGAGTAATGAGTATACCTACAATGTTGTTAATCAAAAATGGTCAAGTTATAGACACTGTAGTAGGAGCAGTTCCAAAACAACAATTAGAATCAAAAATTGAATCAGCTATGTAGAGTAACATAACAAAATGTATAGACGAAGAGGTTATTTAACTTCTTCGTCTATTTCTGTTTGCATATTAAGCATGGCTTGTTCTTGTTTTTTATGCATCTTCATTGCATATTTCTTATTTATTTGTTTATCTATAATATTTTTGATTACTGCGAAGAAAGGTACACCTAAAAACATTCCAATCAAACCAAATAGTTTTCCACCAACCAGTATTGCAAAGATAACCCAAAATGGACTAAGTCCTGTTGAATCTCCAAGAATTTTTGGTCCTAATATATTACCATCAAATTGTTGAAGAGCTAATATTATCAAGGCAAACCATAAGGCTTGTATAGGGCTGATTATGAATACCAATATAATCCCTGCAAAACCCCCTATAAATGGTCCAAAATAAGGAATCATGTTAGTTATACCTACGAAAACACTAATCAATAGAGCATTAGGTATATGGAATAACATAGTAATTATAAAGCATAGGACACCTATAATTAATGAATCAATCAGTTTTCCGACGAAAAATTTGGAAAAAATCTGATGACTATCTTTTAATATGGCGAGTAAACTATTGGATGTATTTTCTCTAAACAAAGCAATAATACCTTTGTTAAAACTAGCTAATGATTTCTCTTTACTGGCTAATAAGTATATAGCTATAATAAATCCTACTAAAACATTTAGAAGACCGAAAGTAAAGCTTTTTGTGAAATTCAAAAGGGAAGGTGCAATATTACTAAATACATCATAAACATTGTTTAGTGCTACAGGTATATTATTAAGGTAATCATCAATTAATTGGTTGATAGCTTTAGGATCAATGGATTCTATTGAGCTATTATTAACAAAATAATTTATTTTATTAATCAACTCTGTAATCAACTCTGGTAATTTGTTTATTATATCAGCTAAGCTATTTAAAAGTTCTGGAATGATAAAAGCTAAAATAATTATGATGAAACCTAACACAGTGATATATGAAAATAATATAGCAAGGGATCTTTTGGCTCTTGTACTTTTAATACTTTTTTTTCGTATTCTAATCTTACCTATCAATTTCTCAAACCAGACTACTAACGGATTAATGAAATACGCTATCAAAAAACCAATTATAAAAGGTGATAAAGTTGATAAAGTTTTTTTAAAGAATATTTTTGTTTCTTCCCAGTTACCAATGAATTTATAAAAAACTAAGCTAACAAAAATAACTAAGACTGCATAAATACTTATAGTGGTATATCGTTTATTCCATTGAATTTTCATATTTTGCCCTCCTCAACAGTTAAATCCAACGTATAAATATGAAATAATATATTTCATATTTTGTTATATATATTGAAATTAAATATATTTTATATCTAACATAAAATTTTTAAGTATATTATTTATAATTTCTTGGAAAAATATTATAAAATGACTCATACGAGTAGATAAAAAATTAAAGTCAGTATCATATATAACTACATAATAACAAATATTACTAGTATGTATAGTAATATTAATAAAAATTAATATAAAATTAATAATTTTAAATAATGATTATAATTCTATCAAAATCAAGTATGTTAAGTCTAAAATCATATCAATCCTAGTTTTTCTAATGATAATAATTATTACCAAATGATTACAATATATACAAATATTACATTTATTAAGATGTAGGGTTTTATGTGAATAATTACATGTTTTTTAGGGTAAACATTATATATTGATAGATATAAATTCTTAGATGTAATATATTTTTAGAGTTAAAATATATAACAATATTAGCGTTTTTAATAATTTCCATTATAGGATAGGATATAATTGGTGTTGACAAAAGTATAAAAGATAGGTATTATAGTGTTACCGACCGACCAGTCGGTCGGCATTAACAATATGTGAGAGGGAGAGGAGACGAATATGTTATCAAAATTCAGTGTAAAAAAACCCGTAACCATAGTAATGATAGTACTCATTTTTATAATATTCGGAGCAGTATCATTTACTCAGCTAAGTACGGATCTATTGCCAAGTATGAACATTCCTTATGCCGCAGTATCAACCACTTATATAGGAGCAAGCCCTGGGGAAGTTGAAAATACTGTATCAAAAAATATTGAAAGTGCACTGGCGACTGTGCAGAATGTGAAGAAAATACAATCTATTTCATCAGAGCATAATTCTATAGTTATAGTAGAATTTAATGAATCAACTAACATGGATGTAGCAATGTTAGATATGAGGGAAAAGCTCGATATGGTCACTGGTTATTTTCCAGACGAAGTAGGTTCTCCTATGATTATAAAATTTAATCCAAGTATGATGCCTATTATGGGATTTGCTGTTACCAAAGAGGGCAGTAATATGTCAGAAGTAGGAGGTTTTGTAGAAAATATTGTTAAACCAAGATTGGAGAGGATAGAAGGTGTAGCTTCTGTAACTATCAATGGAGCTATTAAAAAACAGGTTGAAGTTACACTGGATTCAGATAAAATGGAACTGTTAGGTATTGATAGTGATATGATATCTAAACTATTGCAAGGTTCTAATTTTGATATGCCTGCTGGACAGATTACAGAAGGTGATAAGGATATAACAATCCGTACATTAGGCAAGTTTGATAGTATAGAAGATATTGAAGATTTTATTTTAATGGAAATACCAAAAGAAATGCCAAATACTATCTCTGATAATATGTCAATGCCTGAAATAAAAATAGAGACTACGACTATAAGATTAAGTGATATTGCAACAATAAAAGAAGTAGCAGGAAACAGTAAAATGTATTCCAAAGTTAATGGTGAAGATAGTATTTCACTTATGATTCAAAGACAAACAGAATTCAATACTACAGATGTTTCTAAAAAAGTTAATGTTACTATAGATAAGATAAAAGAAGAATACCCAGACATGAATATATTGGTTACATTAGACCAAGCCAAGTATATTAACGATATGGTTTCTTCAGTTACTATTAATGCAATAGTGGGAGCAATACTTGCAATAATAATATTATTCATATTCTTGAAAGATCTAAGACCAACCATTGTTATCGGTGTAGCTATACCTATTAGTATAATTGTATCATTTACATTCATATGGTTAAGTGGTATTTCTCTTAATGTTGTATCATTAGGTGGATTGGCACTTGGAACCGGTATGTTGGTGGATAATGCGGTAGTTGTTCTAGAGAATATCTATAGAATGAGAAAAGAAGGAAAATCCAGAGTTTCAGCAGCTATAGAAGGAAGTAAACAGGTATCAGGAGCTATCATAGCTTCAACACTAACAACCATAGCAGTATTTTTACCTGTTATATTCGTTCAGGGTATGACAGCTCAGATATTCAAAGAAATGGCTATAACTGTTACACTTACATTACTTGCCAGTTTATTGGTTGCTTTGACATTGGTACCAATGTTATCGTCAAAACTTATTAAGAAACCAGATACAAGTACTCATCATAAAGCGATGGACGGATTTAGAAACTTATATATAAGATTATTAAAAGGATCTTTGAAACATAGAACTTTAGTTGTTATACTAACAGTTATCCTATTTGTAGCTAGTATTTTTGGAGCTATGACAATAGGAACGGAACTAATGCCTACTACTGATGAAGGTCAGATAACAATTACCGCTTCAATGCCAAAAGGTACTACGTATAATAATACAGTAGCTAAGATAAAAGAAATTGAAGATATACTCATAGATTTCCCTGATATAGAGACTATCAGTACTTCTGTAGGAAGCAACGGAGGAATGGGTCAGTTCATGGGAGGCGGGTCTACAGATAGTGGTACACTCAACTTAACCCTTGTTCCTAAGTCAGAAAGAGATAAAAGTACCCAGGAAATCTCTGATGATATAAGAAATAGTATATTAGGCATGGTAGAGTGTGACCTAGAAGTAAACCCAGTTTCTAATATGATGGCTTTCTCTACTGTACCTGTTCAAGTTGATATAGCTGGTACTGATTTTGATAAATTAGAAAAGCTTGCTAAGGAAGTTGAAGCTATTGTCAAAGATATTGATGGAACAGTTGAAGTTGATAATGGTATTTCAAAAGGGGCACCCGAACTTAACATTACATTAAACAGAGAATTAGCAGGACCTCTTGGTATTACTACAGCTGCTGTGGCAGGTACAATAAGACAAAGACTTATAGATGTTAAAGCTACAACACTTGACTTAGATGGTAAAAAAGTAGATGTTTATGTTAATAAGACATCTGATACTGAGCTTCAGACAAAGGATATTGGAGAACTTCCATTTATGTCTATGACAGGTAAAACTGTTAAATTAGGAGATATAGCTAAGATTGAAGAAGGAGTAGGTTATACTTCAATCAATAGAACTAATCAAAAGAGAGTCATAAGTGTTACTAGTAAACTAGAAAAAGGAGTAAGTGCAGGTAATGTTGGTAAGATATTAGACGAGAAATTAAAAGAGATAGATATACCTGATGGTTATAGTATAGAAAATACCGGGGAAAATAAAGAGATCAAGGATGCTTTCGTTAGTCTGTTATTAGCATTGCTTTTAGGTGTAGTACTAATATATATGATTATGGCATCACAATTTGAATCTTTCCTATATCCATTTATTATCCTATTCAGTGTGCCACTAGCATTTACAGGAGCATTTATTGCATTATTCATAACTAGAACACCACTTAGTATAGTAGCATTCTTAGGTATGATTGTGTTATCTGGTATTGTTGTTAATAATGGGATCGTATTAGTAGATTATATAAATAAACTAATAAAAGTTGGAAAATCTACAAAAGATGCTATAATAGAAGCTGGAAGTGTTAGGATAAGACCTATTCTAATGACAGCTCTAACAACTATATTGGCTGTAATTCCAATATCTCTAGGTATTGGTGAGGGAGCAGAAATGATTGCTCCACTAGGTGTAACAGTTATTGGTGGATTGATAATGTCTACATTTTTAACACTGATAATTGTACCAGTCATCTACTCAATATTTTATGGATTCAAAAAGAAGATTTCAAAAAAAGCTTAGTATTATATTTATAAAAGAGGGATAGATAGATGATGAGCAAGAAAAACCTGTTATATGAAGCGGCTATGACAATTATGATAAGAGAAGGCGTTAACGGACTTACTATATCTAAGGTTGCTAATGAGGCCAATATTGGTAAAAGCACCGTATATGAATATTTTAACAGCAAAGATGAACTCATATATAAAACTATTAATTATATGGGAGAAAAATATGTAGAACAAATACAACAAAAGCTATTTACTGATAACAAGGGGTTTGAAATAACCATTAAGGGTCTTATAAGAATTATTATTGCAACCATAAGGCAAGGAAATACTAACTTCATATTCATGATAAGTGAATGCGATAAGACCTTCAAATCTAAAGTAGATACTCATGAACAAATCAAAAATATTATGCTTGGAATTAGAATGAAGCTATATAATCTCTTAGAAGAAATAATTGATCTAGGGGTTAATGAAGGTATTATAGATAAGCCAAAAGATAAAATGACCTTTGTCATTTGGCAGAACCTTTTGGTGATATTATCTTATGAGTTTTCTGGTGAAGATGTATTCCTAGAACAAAATAATATCACTATAGGTGATGACGAAGAAAACATTAACACAATATATAATCTCTTATTAAAAGTCTTTAGAAGCTGAAATTACTAAAAATAAAAGGCTGTCACCATATTCAGTGGTGGGAGCCTTTTAAAATTACATCATTTCTTTTAAATCATCCATTAATCTTTCTGCTTTATGCATCATTTTTTTACCTTTTCTTTGCACTTTACGCATATCACGTTTGTCCATATTTACAAGTGCCAATGATGATGCACCAATTACACTTCCTACTATTAAACCTGTTGTAAATTTCATTAATTAAATCTCCTTCCTAAATACACTAAGAATAATACAATAAAGGATAATAACAATGTATGTTAATATTCTTTTATACTTTCATATATATTTTGGGAAATTATGATAATAATTATACTGGTAAAAAATGAAAAGATAAATTTTATCCACAAATTTTTATCCACAAGGATAAAAAGCGACATAATTATTTGGATTAATTATTTATAGAAGCGAAGGAACACCTTAACTTTGTTAATAAATTAACCTTATCGTATATTTTTAAAAGATTATTTTTATTAATATATAACGATATTTTAGTTTGAGACATGACATAATTGTGTATAGTTATTAAAGTTATCCCCAAGAAAATGGGGTTATCAACAGGAAAAATGTGGATAACTACCAAAAATGATTAGATTTTTACATATATACCAAAACCATGAAGCAGGGCAACTTCATGGTTTTGACTGGAATAGCAATATATGTATACTGCTTTTTAATAAGTGTACTGATACCTTCCTAAAGGTACTTTTCTTAGAACAAAGGGCATTGCTCTAGTTGTTTTTTACAAATTTAATGAGTATGTATTAAAATACTCCCTCTATTATATAAGATGTTAAACACCCAAAAAGGTTACAAAAAGATTGAAAAAAACTTAAAATGATTATATAGTACCATGATAAAATAATAAAAATAGGTCATAAGACTTAGCGAAAATATTGTTGAGATAAAAAATAATATATGTCATAATATATAATGGATGAAAAAATTAGTTTCAATAATTAATGTTAGGAGAATACATATGGCTAAGTTATTCTTTAAATACGGCACAGTTTTTTCTGCAAAATCTTTGAACCTTATAGCTACAGCTCATAATTATCAAACACAAGGCAAAGAAGTATTACTTTTAATTCCTAAAATAGATACTAGAAGTGACGGTTATGTTTCAACGAGAGCAGGATTCAAAATGCCAGCAGAGCTAATAGATGAAGGTACAGATATCTATAATTTGTATGTTTCTCATCGTAAACAAAAATATAATATTGATTGTATACTTGTGGATGAATGTCAAATGTTAAAATCTAAACATATAGATCAACTTAGAGAAATTGTTGATGAGTATAATACACCAGTCATTTGTTATGGTCTTAGAGTTAGTTATACTTTAGAATTATTTGATGCAAGTAAAAGACTATTTGAACTTGCGGATAAACTAGAAGAGATAAAGACTGTTTGTTGGTTTTGCAATAATAAGGCTACCCATAACCTAAAGATTGTTGATGGAAAGCCGGTATATGAGGGTAAGCCTATTGATATCGGAGGACTTGAGAAATACGTACCTGTCTGTTATCATTGTTTTAAGAATCCTAGAGAAATATTATGATGTAATTATTCTAAGAAGTATTCTTATATATAAATTATATGTATAGCCCAGATTCTTTAAGATTTAGCATTCAAAGGGTCTGGGCTATATTATTACCTATATTTTAAAAAGTATCCACTTACAGGTATTTAATTCGTATTTTAATTCACAGGATTTTTCCACACCATTTATAGCAACTAAACATGCATAACTTCTCATAGGATTTCCTGCAATCTTTTCTTCAGTATGATATAGAACTTTGTTTACTTTAACTGTTTTTAGTTGGTGTTCTTTGGTTTCGAGTCTGAACCTTAGAGGCATTAAGACTCCTTTTAAATTAAACCATCCAATCATTTCAATAGGTTCCATGATTACTTTCATAAAGTCACCTTCCTTTCTTAATATGCATTCAAAACTTATAAAAGGCTTGACATAATAGGATAATTTTCTTCTGGCATACCTCCATTAAGAGGTCTTAGACCACTATGCAAAAATGAAGCTCTAATAATAGAAGTATTTCCATATCTTAAACGAATCTTATCAATTGATTCATCAAGAGCTGTGTATTTTTCATGTTTATCAAAATCAAACAGAGACAGCTGTGTATTGATTTTTGAAGAAAGAGAAGATATTCGAACTCCAAGGTGTCTGATAGGTTCTTTGTTCCAAGCTTCGTCAAATAAAATACAAATAGCTTTATAGATATCATTAGTTATATCCGTAGATTCTGCCAACTGCATTTGATGAGATAGTGAAATGAAATCATGTGATTTTATACTTACGCTCACCATTTTTGCTATCATGTCAGAATCTCTTAAACGCATACAAACCGTCTCAGTAAGGGATAATAAGATAAGCTTGGCAGTACGGGAATCTGTTACATCAAATGAAATGGTAGTAGAATTACCAATACCTTTCGCTTCGGGGGAACATGGTTTCACAATGGAGGTAGCTATACCATTAGCATAAGCATGTATAAGGTATCCATGACTCTTAAAATGGGTATATAAGAGTTTTGGGTCTGAATTTGCTAACTCGCCTATGGTATAGATACCTAGTTTTATAAGCTTTGCATTGGTTGCTCTACCTACCATGAATAAGTCGCTTACTGGCAAAGGCCACATTTTCTCCTGTATCTCATTTGGAAATAACGTATGAATCTTATTAGGCTTTTCAAAATCTGATGCCATTTTAGCTAATAGTTTATTGTTAGAAATACCTATATTAACGGTAAATCCTAATTTCTTTTGTATTTTGTCTTTTAGATGATGGGCAAAGCTAATGGGAGAGCCAAAATGGTTGCTCATATTAGTATAATCAAGAAAACATTCATCTACGCTGTATCTTTCAACAAGAGGAAAATATTCCTTGAATATATCTACCATTGCATCACTACATTGCATAAAAAGTTTATAATTAGGAGGTACTATTACAAGAGATGGACATTTCTGACGAGCGCTAAATAATGATTCACCTGTTTTTATACCATATTTTTTAGCAGGAATGGATTTTGCTAATACTATCCCATGTATAATTAGAATGAAAAGTGTTCAACTTCCTCAAAACCTTTGTATATCTAGGGTTGCACAACTTTATTCTATTCCAGACAAATTTTACAGGGAAATTGATCTCTTTATGATAGAATAATGATAAGGTTAATTAATAACTGTTCATATTTTCAATACTCTCATAATATTAACTGAATCATTCTCATTAAATGCATAGAAGGGAGATCCAATGTTAACAGTCAAAGAAATTAAATATGGTAATGAATCAACATTTAAATTCATTGTTTCAAATACCAATAAGATTGATTATGAGCAAACCATACACTTCAAATCTGTAATTAAGGAGTATTCAGGCTATAATTTTATGTACATATATACTCCAAGCATGGAAGTTATATCTAGTGTGTTCGAATTTTTAAATTTTCAAATGAGGGATTATGCAATAAATTCCCGGATAAAAGCTTTGCAAGCTTTAAAACTATTATACACTTTTGAAAAAGTAATAGATACAGATTTTACAAAATTTACTGCTCAAGATGTTATGTCGTTTAGAGCTTTTTTAAGAGTAAGCGTCAAACCTTGCACACATACTAATGCTAATCTCTATCTGGTATAATAAATAACAAAGCCTCACCTATAGTTGTTATATAAGTAGAGGCTCTGATGGTATTATTTTTTGATAGGTACTTTGCAATCATTAGGTAA
>NZ_JAOARO010000001.1 GCF_025211055.1 Vallitalea sp.
ATCATAAGCTATTTAGCACAACAAGTTACCAAAAACATAACACAAACATATCTCAAAAACGATACAAATACACCGGCAAAGAACGCAACAACGAATTACGAAGTAATCGTCGAACACAGATAAAAAAGAAGTAATGTGAGACAAACAAGAATGTACTATTACGGCGCAAGGTGTTACGCTGCTTGGACTTGTAGGTTTGTGAGTGTTGATCCTTTGGCTGGTAAATACCTTGAATGGTCTCCGTATGTATATTGTGCTGATAATCCGATAAAGTATATTGATCCGGATGGAAAAGAATTGGTGATTGCAGGAACTGCTGAATTTCAAGCGAAAGTTTGGAAGTATATGTTTTCATTAGCAATGAATAGTGAAACGGGGTATGAACAATTACAAAAAGCAATAAAAAGTGGTAAAACACTTGTGATTTATGCTGGGAATGATAATGAAGTTCGGTGGGGAAGTAATGGAAATAAAGCATCAGGAAAGGAAGCATATTCAACGCTAACTATAAATTTTAGTGAAATGGCAAAGCCAAAGGATGGAGCACCTGGTAGCACAGAAGCTGCGTTAGGGCATGAGTTAAGTCATTTTAATATGGAACTAAAGGGAGGTTTGTCAGCAAAGAAAAATGGATATCTAATTGAAGGAGTTTCTCCAAAAGAAATACCTGCTTTGGAAATTGAAAACTCAATAAGAAAGGAACTTGGTATTGGAGAGAGGAAGAACTATTCGGGATATGATTTTTATGGTAAGGAATTAGGAAAGAATGATAAGTATTCAGGTTTTTATCCCCAAAAAAAAACAACTGAGTATGCACCAGTGAAGAAAGGTGTGCACTCAAAGGAAGAAAGAAATATTTGAATAGTGTTAAACAATTTAATAGAAGGCATAAGAAAATTTACTACAGAAATGGTAAGTATATTAAAGGTTCTGGAATTAATAATCAAAGAGTTTATGAATAAGATATTTGTAACAATAAAATCGTTTAACTATGTGCTATTGTTGTTGTGTATCGGATGTAGTGTTAATCACGAGAGTTTGGATGATAATTTACATGAAATAGATGTTGCTAAATGGAATCAGTTGACAGTAAACTGTTTAATAGATTCTTTTAGATTGGATACTACTTCATTTGTACAGTTTAAACAACCACCTCCTGAGAGTAAGAATTTTGCTTACTCGTATCCTAATTATGCAAATATCTTTAATAATGATATTGCGACTATTTGGAATTTTGTGAATAGAAGAAGTTGTATAATAAATTCTATTGACAGTCTTTATTCAAAACATTCGGCTAGTATAGAGCTTGAGATAATAGAGTATTATAGGTTCTATTTTCCTGTAGTTTATGAAATATCAGATGGGAAGAATTCTTATAAAATAGTTTTAAACAAAAATTGTGATAAAATAATAAATAAAATAAGTAAACTTTCTGATTTGGTATCTGATTTTGACGATAATAGGGGAGGTGTTGCTCCTGTTAGAACATTAACCATAATGTCAAAAATATGCAGGAAGGCGAATGGGAGTGATAAATTTATGATTAAAACGCTTTATATAGATTCTTCAGTAGATTAGTATCTGATCCTAAAAATGTAGTATTGAAGGCTGTTGTTGATACTAATGTGAATGGAACAAATTCCAACTTTGAAGTTACATATAATTTCTATCCTGATTTCACAACAATCGATGGTGATTTAAGACAAATAGTTATTGGGCAGGCTCATACCTATCCTTTAGTTGAAGGAGGAAGAAGTAAGTTTAAACATGATCCATTTGGAGGAACATCAATTAGCTTTGTGAAAGAGAAGTATAATGAACCAGGTGTTTCATATGATGGTGATAAGAATGATAAGCAAGGTGCAATTGATGCTAAATTCCCATATTATGCTATTCAATCATATGATAATAGTGGACATTTATATAAGGTAGACCAACATGGAAATATGAATTTAAGAAAACAAGGTAGATTTAATACACAAATACCTGTAGGTAACATTAGTAATTTAGGTACTAATGCAGGACAATTCAATATATTATTAGATTCCTTTAAAAGTTATAGTGGTTTTAAGAAATAGATAAAAATGAGATATTACGTTATATTATTAGTGGTAATGCAATTGTCGAGTTTTTCGCAAGAGTATAGAATTCAATATGATTTTCCTCCAAAAGTGGATACTATAATTGCAATAGCGATGGATAGTTCTGTAGTCTCAAATAATTTTAATTCTGATAGTATGGGGTATTATCTTACATTATCTGTAAGTGATACAACCTTCTTGCTTGAGCTAGATACATACTATTCAAAGCGTTCGGTGTTTGATTCTGTTGGAAAAATAGTGAATTGGATTAGTTTCCTAGTTATTAATTCAAATAGATTTACTAAAGTAACAGGAAGAGATATCCCCATTGTTCTAGAATCTGACTTCAAATTTGGAACTCCTAAATTGTTAGACGAAGGAAAAGGGGGCAGAATAGTTGTGCGTCCACGTTTTGAGTTTAGGAAAAGGTTTAAAGTATTGGTAGATAGTAGATCCGCATACGATTATAAGATTTATAAAATGGGATTTTGGTAATTAAAATAGAATAAGAAATAAAATATAAGGCTGCCTCAAAAGCGAGTTTGCTAGCTCAGCGGAGCTAATCCTTTTTTGTGGACAGTGATTGGAGTAAGAAATTGAGATATTAAGCCTCTCTGAAATGGGAGGTTTTTTATGCTTTGTGGTTAATGAGAAAAAGCTTTGCGCTCTATAGCTTCACGAATAAAAATATCAATTCTTAAATGCAACTTTTAAGTTAGGTGATATAAATATTAAATATTCGTTTGACTTGTATTATGGAATGTCATTTCAAAAAGCAACTTATGATCATGATAGAATGATTAATGGGCAGAATTATGACAATCAAACTATATTTGATATGTTAAGTAATAACGGAATTGAAAGAGGTGTTGTGAGTAATAAATTTGGAGTTGTTAAAATGACTAGTAGAACAGGGTATAGGTCTTTCTGGCCTTCAAATGTAATGTATGATTCTATGGAATCTTTTTCTAGATATAAGTTTAATACAACATTTCATCACTTATTTGTACCGTATGAAAATGGTAGTTCACAACCTTCGAGATTTAGAGTTAAACAATATTTAAATGGATCTACAAATGAAAAACCAATTAATTCTCTTTATGATTTTGATAAGCCTTAGTTCTTGTAAATTTTATTTTAGAGAGAGTAGACAGCTGTCGGATGATTATAAGTATTTAAATAATAATGACTTTGCGAGAAAATATTTTTCTCTTTATGATATTCGTAAGGGAAATTGTTTAGAATCAGGACGAGTATACAGAATGGAACAAAATAATTTTACTTTTAAGTATATTGTTTTTTCGAAGGATAATTGGGTTTATGATAGCCCAATAATGTCTACTGATATTTCTGACAACTTAAAGCTTGATAGAAATGCATTTTATACCGTTATAGACTCTATAATTAAAATTGAATGGATAGCTCAAAGTACAGGTAGTGTATATACAATGATTAATGAGGGTGTTATAAAAAATGATACAATATTTCTTCTAAAAGAATATACGGGCAAAGGAAATGCTCAAAAGGAAATAATAAGACTAATAAAACCAAATTATAATTATAGATATTATAATATTTATGATGATGTTTATATCTATAAATATGATAGTTTAAGATGAAATGTAGTTCTATTTGTGTCATTAGTAAATATTTATATACGATATTTTATGAAATAGTATGTGAAAATTGAAGTACATGAAATATTAAATAGAGGTCGAATTTTAGAAATGATACTGTCTTTTCTGCATATTAAGGTCATTAACTGTAGGTTACTTAATCCAACAGGATATTGTTTCTCTTTTAACTCAGCAATCTCAAATGTATTGTTGAAGTTCTTATTACGTGAGTTTATTGTTAAATAGTTGATATTATCATTCGTATGATAAGTCCATCTTCCATTTGTGAGACCAGTATATTTATCTTCTATTTCTGACATTGGTAACATACAGGTATTATCCTCATGCATGTTGAAATTATTATCTATTATTGTGAAGTCTCCATAGTATTCAGAAATACTCCAATCCCCTATTATAATTATTTCAGCTCTATTTTTACAAGAACAGAATACGATCACAATCAATAGTGTAGTGATAATATTTTTTATCATAGGTAATTATTTTTGCTTTTTACCTAAAAACAAAAATAGTAAAATGAGTTTAAGTCTGATTTAAATATATCTTTAGACTCTATATTCTGATTTTTGCTAAACTAGGTTAACATATAATGAAAAAACAAGGCTATAAATATGAAAAGAATTATTAGAGGTTTAATGTTGATTATAACAGTTTTATTTGTTTGTCAATCCTGCACACATGAAACTAAATATTGTTATTACTTATCTGAGAAAAATGAAGTTGATGAGTCTGTTTATTGTGGGAACTCTTATAAAGAAGGGGGTGTAATTACAAAATTGTATAACCAATATATGTTGAAAGGTGATAGAGAGGGTTTTATGAAAAAATGGAGCGAAAATTGTCTATCTCTAATTAGAGCTCCACGTAAAGTGGTTGTACGAAGAATATATAAGGAAGAAGGTTTTGCAAAAATAAGATTCAGAAACTATAATGCAACAGGAGGTATTGACAATAGGTATGTTACTGTTTATGTACCTATTCTTACTTTGCATGATACATTACCATTTGAATGATTAGTGGCTATATGGTTGGGAGTAAGTGTAATGATAGTAAATGGTTTCTGTAAAATATGAGCTTTGTATAAGGTATGAGTAAATGTAGTTTATTTATAGTATTTATTTTTTTGACATTTAATGTTATGTCTCAAAATAATGATGTTTTAATTGAAGATACAAATGTTAATATATTTGGATACTTATGTCGTTATCTTTACAAGATAGATAATGAAATTCATGAAACATGCATATTCTTACCTTCAGATGAGAATAATATTGATGAAATATTACACAATAAACTTGTTGTAAATAATGGAAAAATGTTGTTTGAAGATGTGGTGACATCTTATATTTTCAATGAATATATTCATAAACTTAATTATTATGTAATATATCCTATTAGAAGTAATTTGCATTACCGAGGGAAGAATAAGTATCTTATAAAAGATATGTTAGATAAGCTTGATTTACCTGATATACCAGAGAATATCGATACTTATAAAGTAGGAAGAACTTTATACAATAGTGATCTTCATCATATTGACCATAAAAGCCTAAAGAATGGTATTTACCTAATCTATTTTGGGAGGCAAAAAATTAATGGTATAACCTTTTCCATAAATAATGCGAAGGAGTATCTGCCGGTAAATGATAATTTTAAGATAGATATAAAAAGAGGAAATTCTACAAAACATTTCGAAGCAAAATACCATGAAGCCAAGGATAATAGGTATATTATTATTGAATATATGTATTGAAAGTTATACAGATGTTAACGTAAACAGTTCCAATAATAA
The DNA here is from genome assembly GCF_025211055.1 of Vallitalea sp. Classification (GTDB taxonomy): domain Bacteria; phylum Bacillota; class Clostridia; order Lachnospirales; family Vallitaleaceae; genus Vallitalea. The sequence continues at coordinate 5,508 of NZ_JAOARO010000001.1, forward strand.
ATTTTGAGTATCTCTTATTTGTAAAAAAGAGTAATATGATAATTATGAGTTGTATACCAAATATAGTAGTTTATTATATATGAGACGAAGCATGAGAAATACTCTTAAATAAGAGTACGATTGTTGTAATAACATGGTCAGAATGTATATGTGTAATAGATGGAAAGAAGCGCGAAAAACGAGCATGAAAATTTCTTTACAGAGTACACAGAGATGATTGCTATGCGAGCTTCATCAGACCATTGAAAAAGGAAAAATACAATAACGGTAACAGCATATTAGTAGAGGTGTGAACTCAAATACTCGTTAAAAATGAGAAAAATAGTAACAATAATTTGTTTAGTATTCTTATGTACTTCGTGTCTTGTGCACAAAGGGCAATGGTTAGGAGATCAATGCCGACCAAAAAAAGCTAATTTTAGAATACTTAAAACCCCTTTTAGAGAAACAGATAAACTTTCTTTTGAAAGTGTATATTTATCAGATAGGAAACATTTTGGAATTGGCTTTTATCCTGATGGTCGTATGATGTATTTTGTTTCGAAGGGAAATGAAGAGTTGAGAGATCAGGATATTGTTGGAATAGATTGGAATAGTGCTAAATATATAGGATACTGGAGAGTGGAGAAAAATGAAATCAAAATTGAGTATTTTGTGTGTGGAGATTTTGGAACCTATAGAGAAAAACAAGGGATAATAAAAGGAGATACAGTTTTATTTGAACGATATTGTAGCTCAAGTCCTTTTAAGAGTGAGAAGTGTTTTAGTAAATATGTATTATCGGATATAAGTCTGGAATAAATTGAAACGAAGTATGAGTAAAGGCTTTTATTACATGGTATGATTTTAGTGCATAGTTCCATCTGATAAATAAAAAGCAATTGTAAATAGGTGGTAATTATATGTTTACAGAACTTTTTGTAAATGATAACTCCTAATAGTATATCAGGAATAATAGTTTATATATGGACTATTCTATTTTACACTTGATGTTATTTTGTGGATTGTAGGCTTGATTAGTTATTATTATTCGGTACCATTGTTAACGTTAATTTATGCTGTAAGATATCATATTAAACTAAATAAAGCTATGAAAGAGAATAGATGCATAAGTGTTTGATAATACTTGTTTTTGTAAGGGTTTGATTATTAAAAAGATATTCGAATAATGAAATATTTGTCACTTATTATTATAGTATTTTTATCTTGTGTAGATAGTATAGGTCAAAGACTTAATTATAAAGAGACCTTTAAATACACTATTTACAATAGTATAAGGAAAAACAGAGATAGTTCTGAGTTTATGTTTGTTAAATATTATTCTCAAGACACAATTGTTTTGAGTTATTATAGTTTGAAGAATATAACCCCTTTCTTTATTATTGATTATTTTATGGTTCGCAAGAATAAGAACCTATGCTTAGAAGGAGTAACGGAACTTAGAAATTCCTCTATAAGAGGAGAAGATTACAGTACTATTGATAATCTTTGTGATTATGAAAATGCAGTACCTGTTTGTGTAAAAGAGATAGAACAAGATACTTTTTTGTGTAACAGATTTTATACTTATAATGTATATGAGATATACTATACAAAATATTCTGACTGTTCAGGAGAATATGATTTGCGATTATTTATAGATTTAAAACAGGGTGTTATTTTAAGAAAAGAGTATTTTAGTAGAGAGTATATCTTTCAATCTGAAGAGTTGGTGAAAGTTTATAGTCATTAATACTTTTAAGCAACCTGTATATTGTTTATTACTAAGAGTATACCTGATCAAAAATAGAGTCGTAATGAGTTGTAATATAAGAATAGTTTTAATAATAATATTTGTGTTTCTGTATAGTTGTATGTATGGGAATAATCCTGTTTCAGCCATACGTATACAATTAGTAGATGCTAATAATTATAGAGTACATGAACGTATACTTAACAATAATGGCGGTTCTGATTATGGTTATGTTGGTATCATTTTATTATATAACAACTAACAGATACATTAACTCTAACCGGGGAGTTTATAATATTGTGCAAATTGAAAAGTCGGAATAGTTACATAACTTTTGTTGTTATAAGATTAAAGAAAAACCTTAAGAAATTAATTCTTATTTTAGATAATAGAACCATGAATGATACGGTGTTAATGATTAAGAAATTAAAGACAGGATATGCTTTGTTGTGTTTGTTTATTGTGTTGAGTAGTTGTTCTGCTTTAAACAACAATCTGTCTGGCGTGTATACATTAAAAAATAAAAATTATGAAGGAGAACTTAGTATTAATGATGATTCTAGTTATGTTCTAAGAATAAGTAGAGGTATGCGTGAAATAACTTCGGTTGGAAGATATGAATTTGTTAAAGGAAATTATCTTAGTTTAACCAATACACCTAAAAAGGACTCTGTTTTAATAGTATCTGATAATAAGAACTTTATAGATAGTGTGAAATTTGTATTGACTGATTTTGAAAATATTCCAATTGGTGGACTGTTTGTAACAGACCGGAATAAAGAGTACAAAGCATACGACGGGAGTATTACTTTAAAACTTGATGATTGGAAGTTTATTAAAATAATAACAGGATTTGTAGATAATCCGGATACAACTGTTGTTGTTAATAAAAAGATGGATTTTTATCATATAAAAAGAAATAATCCGATTTTTAAATTATAACAAACTATTTTTAGATGATTGCACTATGAAGATAAAAAGCAAAGCACTAGTGAATGTTGATAGGAAAATAACAGGAGAAAGATTAAAGTTTGTTTTGTCTGATTAGCTTAGAGAAGCTATACATAATCTTATGGTATTAGTGTTATTATGTAAACAGATCTTAAATTAAGAGTGTTTATTGGAAATGAACTATTGTTGTGTTTTGAATAATATATCGACTTGTTGGATTATACGGTAAGTGAAACAAACTAAACGAGTTTATGGATAGAAGTAAGGATCAGTATAAAGATTATGAATAAATATTTTTTAATACTACTGTTTTTGATTTTAGGATTAAACGCAAACTCTCAATCAAAAGATATTATTGTGAGAGATTCTGTAGTAGATATGTTTGGTTATTTGTGTCGTTATTTTTATAAAGTTGATAATGAATTGTATGAGACATGTGTATTTATACCTGATAATGAAAATAATATAAACGAAAAACTTTATAATGAGTTGGTTTGTTTTCGTGGAAAGATGTTATACAAAGATGATATAAAGTCATATTTATTTAATGAATATATACATCAATTAGATTATTATGTAATTACTCCTGGAGTAATTAACTCAAATTCATTTAAGAGTGATAAGGTGTTGATATATGAAATGTTACCTAAAAGAGTGGTGCATTCAAATGTTGATTATTCAAAAAGAAATACGTTACTATATAGTAGAACATATTTAATTTCTGGAAAGAGGATAAAGGAGGGGATATTTATGGTATATTTTGGAAGAGTAAAATTGAGAGGAACAATATTTGAAATTAAAAATGCCACTAAATATCTTAATGTTTTAGATGACTTTATGATTGATATAAGAAGAGGTGGATCGCCTAGTAAATTAGCAGAATATCATAGATCAAAAACGAATGAATACCTTTGTATAGATTTTGTTTATTGATGATTAGTTATAATATTTATCCTAATGGTGTTGTTTTTAAATTAAGAGTGTTTATAGGAAATGAACTATTGTTGTGTTTTGAATAATATATCGACTTGTTGGGTTATACGGTAAGTGAAACAAACTAAACGAGTTTCTGGATAGAAGTAAGGATCAGTATAAAGATTATGAATAAATATTTTTTAATACTACTGTTTTTGATTTTAGGATTAAATGCAAACTCTCAATCAAAAGATATTATTGTAAGAGATTCTGTAGTGGATATGTTTGGGTATTTGTGTCGTTATTTTTATAAAGTAGAAGGAGAATTGTATGAGACATGTATCTTTTTGCCTTCAAAAGATAATAATATTGATGAATATCTGCACAACCATCTTATTACAAATAAAATGAAGATGTTGTTTAAAAGTAAGATTGAATCATATTTGTTTAATGAGTATATACATAGCCTAAATTATTATGTAATAATTCCAGAAACAGCAAACCTGAGTCCAAGCGGTAATTATAAGAATATGTTCTATGATTTACTTCCTGATTATAATATTCCTAGTGGAATAAATAGACGAAAAAGTAATATATTATTATTTAGTGGGACAACTCTTATTCCTGATAAAAGAATAAAAGAGGGGATATTTATGATCTATTTTGGAAGGCAAAAATTGAGAGGAACAGTATTTGAGATAAGAGATGCATACAGATATTTTGATGTTACTGATGATTTTATGATAGATATACGAAGAGGTTTGTCAACAGAATATACATTAGCTAAATATCATAGATCAAAAACGAATGAATATCTTTATATAGATTTTGTTTATTGAGGGTTAGTTATAATATTTATTCTAATGATGTTGTTTTTAAATTAAGAGTGTTTATTGAAAATGAACTATTGTTGTGTTTTGAATAATATATCGACTTGTTGGATTATACGGTAAGTGAAACAAACTAAACGAGTTTCTGGATAGAAGTAAAGATCAGTATAAAGATTATGAATAAATATTTTTTAATACTACTGTTTTTGATTTTAGGATTAAATGCAAACTCTCAATCAAAAGATATTATTGTAAGAGATTCTGTAGTGGATATGTTTGGTTATTTGTGTCGTTATTTTTATAAAGTTGATAATGAGTTGTATGAGACATGTGTATTTATACCGGATAATGAAAATAATATAAACGAAAAACTTTATAATGAGTTGGTTTGTTTTCGTGGAAAGATGTTATACAAAGATGATATAAAGTCATATTTATTTAATGAATATATACATCAATTAGATTATTATGTAATTACTCCTG
>NZ_JAOARO010000002.1 GCF_025211055.1 Vallitalea sp.
AGGTCGAGGGCTTGACCTAAGTACATCAAAGAGATTTGAGTGTATGATAGTTAAGCTAAGAGTTAAGATATATAAGTTATGTAGCTTTGCAGAGGTTGATAAGATAATTTGTTGTTCAATGTGTTGTTTTGAATGTTTATAAATGTGGCCCAGTGGTTCAGTTGGTTTAGAACGCCGGCCTGTCACGCCGGAGGTCGAGGGTTCGAGTCCCTTCTGGGTCGTTAGTTGTAAAACTAATAGATTTATATAATATTTATTCCCAGGGCGCATAGCTCAGCTGGGAGAGCACCTGCCTTACAAGCAGGGGGTCACAGGTTCGAGCCCTGTTGCGCCCACTAAATCAAATTCCTTTACAATAAGTTAGGAATTTTATATAGCACGGTAACGTGCATAAAGCAAATAATCCATTAGTATTTACATATTATAAAGATTATAATAGAATAATTTTTATAAGAATAACAAAAAATGTTAAAGTGGATGAAAATAAATATATGCCGACGTGGCTCAATTGGCAGAGCAGCTGACTTGTAATCAGCAGGTTATCGGTTCAAGTCCGATCGTCGGCTTGCAATGGAGGGGTTCCCGAGTGGCCAAAGGGGGCAGACTGTAAATCTGTTGGCTCCGCCTTCGAAGGTTCGAATCCTTCTCCCTCCACTAATTAATAGTAATATAAGTACTGTTAATGTTAACGCGGAGTGGAGCAGTCTGGTAGCTCGTCGGGCTCATAACCCGAAGGTCAGAGGTTCAAATCCTTTCTCCGCAACCAATATGCCCAGATAGCTCAGTCGGTAGAGCAGAGGACTGAAAATCCTCGTGTCGGTGGTTCGATTCCGCCTCTGGGCACCATAAAAACTTTATAAAATTTGGGCCACTAGCTCAGTCGGCTAGAGCACTGGACTTTTAATCCAGGTGTCCCGGGTTCGAGTCCCGGGTGGCTCACTTAAGAAATCGTCTATATTTATAGGCGATTTTTTAGTATAATGAAATAGTCTAATATAATATAAATAATCTGTATCAACAAAATAAATGTTATCAACAGAGTATATACAATAAACATAAAACTATTAACAAATTTATATGAATATAATCCATTTTGTTGATAAGATATGATTAGTATAAAAAATCCTTTACTGAATGAATAGGAGAATTTGAATGAAAGAAAAAACACTCTATGATCACCTTATGAAATATAAGAAAAAAATTTATCCTTTTCATATGCCAGGACATAAATTAGGTAAAAAATATAATCTAAAAAATATAGCTAAGATAGATGTAACAGAAGTAAGAGGAACAGATAATCTACATGACCCTTCTGGTATAATATATGAAGCCCAAGTAAAAGCAGCAAAGACTTTTGGTGCATATAAAACTTATTTTTTAGTAAATGGTAGTACTGGAGGTATTATTTCTGCTATAACTTCCATATGTAAAGAAAAAGACCAAGTATTAATTGCTAGGAATAGTCATAAGTCAGTTTATAATGCTATATTAATAAATAATTTGGTTCCCATATATATTTACCCCAAAGTATTAGATAACGGTTTAATCGGAGGGATTAATCCAACTGAGATTGAAGCGAAGATTGAAAGTAACCCCCACATTAAAATGGTAATTATTACAAGTCCTACTTATGAAGGCTATGTATCCAACATAGCCGCAATATCAGAAATAACTCATAAATATAATAAGATATTAATGGTCGATGAAGCACATGGTTCACATTTTAGATTCCACAATTATTTTCCAGAGACTTCATTACAACAAGATGCAGATATAGTTATTCAGAGTGCCCACAAAACCTTACCATCAATTACTCAGAGTGCTATGTTGCATATCAAAAATGATAAGATAGATACTAATAAATTGCAGAATGCTCTATCTATATTCCAAACCAGTAGCCCCTCATATGTACTAATGACTAGTCTAGATAACTGTAGAAATATAATTGACACAAAAGGTAATAAATTATTTAATGCATATGTTAAACACTTAAAAGATTGCAGGAATAGATTAAATGTTCAATTAAAAAATTTACAGCTTATGGATAATGAAATAATTGGTAGCAAGGAAATAGTAGATATGGATTACTCAAAAATAGTTATAGATTGTACACATGCTAATACTACAGGAACAGAACTTGATGGAATACTTCGTAACAAATATAATATACAAGTAGAGTTAAGTGGTATTAATCATATTATTGCAATGACTTCAATATGCGATAGTAAATATGGATTTAACAAATTAGTGAAATCACTAATAGAAATAGATAGTAAGTTAATAAAAAAACAAATAAAAGGTAATAAATATGATATAATTAATAATGCTAGGATACATTATAACCCAAAGGATGCCTTTAATAAAAACAAGGTTGAAATAAAATTAGAAAATGCTGTTGATAAGATATCAGGAGATTTTATTATCCCTTTTCCACCAGGAATACCTTTAATTGTTCCAGGGGAAATAATCACAGAAGAAAATATCAATCTAATCAATAAATATCTAGAATTGGGTATAGAAATAATGGGGCTATGTAATAAAGAATGTAGAACAATTAATATAATTGAAGAGGTGTAAAATGACAGGATTATTTATTAGCATAGAAGGAGCAGATGGCTCAGGTAAATCAACTCAGATAGAGAAGTTAAAAACTTATTTGGAACAGCATAACTATGAATTTGTATTTACAAGAGAACCAGGCGGTACAGTTATAAGTGAATCTATAAGAGATATAATATTAAATAAGGATTTTATGGAGATGTCAGATATGACAGAGGCACTATTATATGCTGCTTCAAGAGCACAACACGTTGAGCAATATATAAAACCATTATTAAAAGAGGGTAAAATAGTTATATGTGATAGATTTGTAGACTCATCTGTAGTCTATCAAGGACATGCTAGAGGTCTTGGTATAGGGAATGTAGAACAAATCAATAAATATGCAACAGGTGGATTAGAACCAGATATAACTATTCTACTAGACATTGATGCTGAAGAAGGATTGAAGCGTAAAAAAAATCAAAGAGAGTTAGACAGATTAGAATTACAGAAGTTTGATTTTCATAAAAAAGTTTGTGAAGGTTATAGAAAATTAGCTGAACTTCATTTTGATAGAATTAAAAAAATTGATGCATCAGAATCTGTAGAAAATATCCATGAGGAAATAATAAATACTATTGAACACATTATCAATAATAGGTATAATTATAATAAATAAATATCTAAAAAATATTAATTAATTATAAAAGTGAAGTTAATATAATAATATCTCTATATTCTAAACAAAAATCTATATTTATCCGATATTAATCATATAATATAATAAATTAATAGCCTATAGATTGTTTATTCATTTTATCTTATAAAAATTAAATTCTTAGGAGTGATACTATGAAACTAATCATAGCAGTAATTCATGATGAAGACTCTCATAGATTAACTGAAGGACTAAATAAATCAGGATTTATGGCTACCAAATTAGCTAGTACAGGTGGTTTTTTAAAAACTGGCAATACTACAATACTTATAGGTGTGCCAAAAGAAAAAGTTGACGAAGTAATAGAAATTATAAAAAGAGAGTGTAAAACCAATAAACAAATGTCATTACTGAATCCACCAGTGGCTGGTATGCCAGATGGATATTTACCATATCCAATTGAAGTAACAGTTGGAGGAGCAACAGTATTTGTCATTGATGTAGACCAATATTACAAATTATAAAGTTTATAAATAACTGATACAAAAGATAAATAATTTCTAGATGGGGGATATTGCTATGGATTTAAAAGTAAATACCGTGAAAATGCCAGATATGAATGATAATATTAATAGGATTGATAATAATAACAATAAAGAATTCAAATTTACATTACTTAGCAAAATAGATGAATCATCACTTCAAGATAAGTTGAATATGATGATTAATGACATAACAGAGCAAGGTAAGAAAATTGCTAAGCATATGGATGTAAAAGATATGAAAAAATATAGAGAATTAATCAAAGACTTTGTTAATGAAGTAGTAACCCATTCTCACAAATTCTCAAGAGAAAATTTTCTAGATAGACGTGGAAGACATAGAGTATACGGTATAGTCAAATTAGTAGATAAAAATCTAGATGATTTAGCAAAAGAATTAATTCAGGAAGAAAAAAATAATCTTAATATATTAGGACATGTAGATGAGATAAGGGGACTATTATTAGATATAATGACATGATAAATGTATTTATTATCCATAAAATAATTCAAGGATTTTTATCCTATTAAAATAAAAGAGTTGTCTCATAAACATTTTTGTTAGTTATTTGAAAGGTTTATTAACATAAAATGTATATTGAGACAGCTTTTTTAATTTATCATATTGGGGATAACTTTTTAAATACATGAGATTATGTTAATAATAATAGATAAATCCATAAAATATAGACTAATTATAAAAAGACCTATAAATTATGCTCTAAAACAGTGTATAATAATACTTAGAGATGAATTTAAGATAGTTTATTAGGAAGGGAATATAAATGTATACTTTTGATGAAATAGTTGGGCATAATGAAATAATAGACCACTTACAAAGTGCTATTAAGACTAATAAAATATCCCATGCATATATAATAGATGGTGAAAAGGGAATTGGAAAGAAACTTATTGCTAATACTTTTGCTAAAACACTTCAATGCCAGAAAAAAGAAATTGTACCATGTAACGAATGTATATCTTGTCGAACTTTTGATTCATTAAACAATCCAGATGTAATATATGTAGAACAGACCAAAAAAACGGGTATTGGTGTTGATGATATAAGGGAACAGATTAATCAAGATATAAATATTAAGCCCTATCAGCATCCCTATAAGATCTATATTGTGGATAATGCAGATACTATGACAGAACAGGCACAGAATGCTTTATTGAAAACAATTGAAGAACCACCTTCATACGTGGTAATACTTTTACTATCTAATAATATAAATAAATTTTTAATTACAATAATATCACGATGTGTTGTTTTAAAATTAAAACCAATTATGCCTGATAAAGTTATGAATTATGTCATAGAAAAACTGGGAATATCAGATTATAGAAGTGAATTAATAACTTCTTTTGCCCAGGGGTTAATAGGTAAAGCTAAAGAATTAGCAGCGTCTACAGAATTTTTTGATATGAGGGAAAGTATGATAAAGATTGTGGATCGTATAATTAATGGTGATGAATACGAACTATTAGAGGTAAGTCAGAAATTTGAGGATTATAAAGATAATATACAAGATTTTTTAGATTTACTTATGACTTGGTTCAGAGATTTGCTCATTGTAAAAAAGATAAATGATGACATGTATATAATTAATAGAGATAAATATAGAACTCTGTTGAAACAAGCACAGGTTTTATCGTATAATAGAATAAGTATAATGATTGAAAATATTAATAAAGCTAAAAATTTATTGAAACAAAATGCAAATTTTAGATTAGTTATAGAGATGATGATATTACAAACAAAGGAGAATTAATATGATAAAAGTAATCGGCGTCAGGTTCAGGAAGGCAGGTAAGATATATTATTTTGATCCTAATAATCTAGATATTAAACAGGGACAAAATGTCATTGTAGAGACAGTTAGAGGTATAGAATATGGACATGTTGTTATAGGAATCAAAGAAGTGACTGATGATGAGATAATACAGCCATTAAAAAGCGTTATAAGGATTACAACACCAGAGGACGATAAAAAGGAATCAAAGAATAGGTCAAAAGAAAAAGAAGCTTTTGATATCTGTGTCAAGAAGATCAGTAAACATGGTTTAGGAATGAAACTTATTGATGTAGAGTATACTTTTGATAATAATAAAGTATTATTCTATTTTACAGCTGATGGCAGAATTGATTTCAGAGAATTAGTTAAAGACTTGGCTGCAATATTTAAAACAAGAATAGAATTAAGACAAATCGGTGTTAGAGATGAGACAAAGATGATAGGTAGTATCGGTATCTGTGGAAGACCTCTTTGCTGCCATACACATCTATGCGAATTTCAGCCAGTATCAATAAAAATGGCTAAAGAGCAGAATTTATCTCTTAATCCAACTAAGATATCTGGAGTTTGTGGAAGATTAATGTGTTGTCTTAAATACGAGGAATCAACATATGAATATCTTAATAAACATTTACCAAATGTGGGAGATAAAGTAATCACACCAGAGGGACAAAAAGGAGAAGTGTTGAGCGTCAATGTTCTTAGACAGCTAGTAAGATTAGTTGTTAGAAAAGATGATGGAGATCCAGAAATATTACAATACAAGGCAAGTGAATTAAAGTTTAAAGTTGGTAAACCTTGTAAAAAATGTACTAATGGTAATATTAGTGAAGCTATTTCAAAGGAAGAAGAAAAAGAATTAAAGGAATTACAGAATCTAGAACGTAAAGAAGGTAAAATGAAGAGAGAGTAGATATAAATGGAACTTAAAAAAGGCGAAAGAATAGATGAACTTCATAGAAATGGATATAGAATAATACAAAATACTGGTAAGTTCTGTTTTGGAATAGATGCTGTACTATTGACTGGTTTTGCAGTTGTTAAAGAAAAAGAAACAGTTCTTGACTTGGGTACAGGTACAGGAATTATTCCAATACTATTGGAAGCAAAAACAAAAGGTAATCATTTTACTGGGCTGGAGATTCAAGAAGAAAGTGTAGAAATGGCAGATAGAAGTGTTAAACTTAACTGTTTGGAAGATAAAATATCCATAGTAAAAGGAGATATAAAGGAAGCAGTGAAGCTGTTTCCTTTATCTAGTTTTGATGTGATAACTTCTAATCCACCTTACATGAATAATAAAAATGGTATAAAAAATGATCTACAACCAAAATCTATAGCCAGGCATGAGATACTATGTACATTAGATGATGTTATAAAAAATACCGCTTCTTTATTAAAGGTAGGGGGAAGATTCTATATGGTACATAGACCAAGCAGATTACCAGAGATAATTGTAACACTAAAAAAATATAAACTAGAACCTAAGAGAATAAGATTAGTTCATCCTTATATAGATAAAGAACCCAATATGGTGCTAATAGAATCAGTGCGACATGGTAAACCTTTATTGAAAGTAGAGCCACCACTAATTGTATATAAATCAGTTGGAAAATATACAGACGAAATATATGATATATATGGATATAATCAATAAGAGATGGGAATGAGAATATGTCAGGGAAATTATATCTAGTAGCGACACCTATTGGTAATCTGGAAGACATAACATATAGAGCTATAAGAATATTAAATGAAGTTGATATTATAGCTGCAGAAGATACACGACATACAAAAAAGTTGTTGAATCATTTTAATATAAGTACATTATTAACCAGTTATCATGAGCATAACAAAATTGAAAAAGGTCCGTATCTTATTAAGAAATTACAAGAAGGTATAACTATAGCTTTAGTAACAGATGCAGGAACACCTGGAATATCTGATCCTGGTGAAGACTTAGTCAGACTATGTAGAATAAATGATATAGAAGTTACATCCGTGCCTGGTGCAGTGGCGTTGATAACAGGACTTATTCTTTCAGGGCTTAACACTAGGAGATTTGTTTTTGAAGGATTTCTACCTCATGATAAAAAGGATAGAAATAGCATATTACAAAAATTAAAGGTTGAACATAGAACCATTATATTATATGAAGCACCTCATAGATTAAAACAAACTCTTAAACAATTATTGGAAGCATTAGGTAATAGGAATATTGCAATTACTAGAGAGTTGACTAAAAAATTTGAAGAAGTAGATACTATCACTTTGGAGGAAGCAGTAAATAAGTATGGTTCTGAATCGCCAAGAGGTGAATTTGTACTCATTATTGAAGGTAAACCATTGGAAGATTTGAGAAATGAAGAAATCCAGAGATGGGAAAATATTTCTATAGAAGACCATTATAATAAATATATTGAAGAAGGATTAGATAAAAAAAATGCCATGAAACAAGTAGCCAAAGATAGAGGTACGTCTAAAAGAGATATATATAACTATTTGGTAAAATTAGATAATCAAGATTGAAGATATTCGTAATACGAATAGTATCAATATAAATAAGAAACCCTCTATGATTAGAGGGTTAGTTTTATATTCAAGTATATTTAATTTAGTCTACATTAAGTCCAGCAATTTTGGCCATTTCAATAATTGATTGTCTAGATACTTTCTTTCCATAATAGTCAATTAAATCATCCATATTGCCAGTGAATATATCAGCAGGCTGATATTTCTTAAGTATGATTTGTTCATTATCGACATAAATTTCTAGAGCATCTTTTTCTTTAATATCAAAATTCCTACGTATTTCAATTGGTAAAGTTATTCTACCTAATTCATCGAGTTTTCTAACAATTCCTGTTGATTTCATAATATTTCCCCCTCAAACCGTTATGTTTATCCTATATAAGGATAACACAAAAGGTAATAAGTGTCAATAAAATGGATAATCTTGTAAATATAATCTTTTTTTGGCGAATATTACAAAGCAAGTATTAATTATTATATTTAACGCAAATAATAGTATATATAATGTTGAAATATAGGAATAAAGAAGGTATAGTTAAAGAAGTAATAATTATCTAGAATCTATCAAAGGAGAACGTAAAATGGAATATAGTATTTTCGATATTATTGGACCAGTAATGATTGGACCTTCCAGTTCACATACTGCTGGAGCAGCCAAAATTGGGTATATTGCTAGAGAGATATTTGGTAAGGAAGTAAGTGAGGTAAGATTCTATCTTCATGGATCATTTGCGAAAACTTATTTAGGGCATGGTACTGATAAAGCATTGTTATCAGGGGTAATGGGTTTTCTTCCAGATGATGAAAGACTTAGAAATGCATATGAGATAGCTGAGAAAAAAGGAATAAAGTATAAATTTAATTCGAGAGATTTAGGTGATGTCCACCCTAACACAGTAAGGATTAATATGTTTTCAAAAGACGGTCATGAAATGATGGTAATGGGTTCGTCTATTGGCGGGGGTAAAGTTTCTATTATAAAAATTAATGATTTTGATGTTGATTTCAATGGAGAATATACTACATTGATTACAAAACACCTAGACAGGCCTGGAGTAATGGCAGCTATTACATCAATCTTAGCGAAAGATAGGGTTAATATTGCATTTATGAAGTTATACAGAGATGCCAAAGGAGATTATGCGAGACTTATTCTTGAATCTGATGAAGAGATTGAAATGTGTGTACTAGAGGATATTAAAAAAATGGACTATGTAGATGATGTAACGAAAATAGATAAATTAATACTATAATATCAATGACTTGAAAAGGGTGAGGTAATGAATTATAAAAATGGGAAAGAGCTATTAGCAATCTGTAAAGAAAAGAATCTTACAATATATGATGTAGCCATACTAAATGAAAGTAATAATAGTTCTCTAACTAAAGAAGAAATATATAATGTAATGAAAAATAATCTAAATATAATGAAAAATTCAATTGAAAAGGGTCTTGATGAAAAGGAAAAGAATATCAAGGGCTTTATGATTGGTGGAGAAGCAAAAAAATTAAAAAGATTCTATGAGAATAATAAATCCATATGTGGAAAAACAATGTCAAAAGCTATTAGTTATGCTCTTAGTGTAATGGAAGTAAATGTTTCTATGGGTAGAATCGTAGCTTGTCCTACAGCAGGTTCATGTGGAGTATTACCAGCGGTTCTTTTAGCTGTAAAAGAAAAATTTGACCTAGATGAAGAAACTGTTGTAAAGGGATTATTAACTTCTAGTGCAGTAGGTATTATAATTGGTAAGAATGCTTGTCTATCAGGAGCAGAAGGGGGATGTCAAGCTGAGGTTGGATCTGCATCAGCAATGGCAGCGGCAGCAATAGTAGAAATGCTAGGAGGAACACCGGAACAAGCCTTAAATGCATCAGCCATTTCACTGAAAAACTTAATGGGGCTGATTTGTGATCCTGTAGCAGGTCTTGTAGAAGCTCCATGTGCAAAAAGAAATGCTATAGGTACTTCTAATGCTATGATTTCGGCAGAAATGACCTTAGCTGGTATCAAAAGCATAATACCTTTTGACGAGGTAGTGGTAGCTATGGGGAAAGTAGGTAAAATGTTGCCAGTGAATCTTAGAGAAACAGCAGAAGGTGGTATAGCAACTACACCTACAGGTAGAAAATTGAGAAAGAAAATATTCGGAGAAGATAAAATCAATTAATTTTTAATATATTATACAGTTTGCATTTATATATCTGTACAAAAAACTATAAGACAATAAGATATTAATTTAAGTGTATATTGAAATAAAGCATACTTTTATTGCATATAAATAGGTAAAAGATTGTATATGGAGTAAGGTATGCTTAATTATTTATGGGCATTTATGATATTGATAGGAGTAATATTCGGTGCATTCAATGGGAAAATGGGTGAAGTAACAGAAGCAGCTATAGAATCATCAAAAGAAGCCGTTAGCTTATGTATTATGTTGGTTGGAGTAGTGGCTATGTGGACTGGTCTTATGAAAATTGCTGAAAAGGCTGGGCTTATTAAAGGCTTAACAAAAAAGATGAGACCTATACTCAGATTTTTATTTCCGAAGGTACCTGATAATCATCCAGCACAGAGATATATTGCTACTAATATTATAGCTAACATGCTTGGATTAGGTTGGGGAGCTACACCTCCAGGCTTAAAAGCAATGGAAGAATTGCAGAAGTTAAATAAGGATAAGAGTATAGCTAGTACAGCAATGTGTACATTTTTAATTATAAATATATCTTCTGTTCAATTGATATCAGTTAACATATTGGCTTATCGTGCCCAATATGGTTCAGAGAATCCAGCAGAAATCATCGGACCTTCTATATTAGCAACCATTGTATCTACTTTAGTAGGAGTTATATTTGCAAAAATAATGATGAAGGTGAGTAGAAAATGAAATTTGTCCTTATGATTTCGGATTTTATGATTCCACTTGTATTTGTTCTAATTATAGGTTATGGGTTATTGAATGATGTCAAAGTATATGATACGTTCATAATTGGAGCGAAGGAAGGTTTTAAGATTGTTTTACAGATTATGCCTACATTGATTGGGCTTATGGTGGCTGTAGGGATACTTAGAGCATCAGGATTTCTGGATGTGCTGACCAATATTTTGACTCCAATAACAAGTAAGATTAATTTTCCTTCTGAATTAGTACCAATAGCATTAATGCGAACAGTATCATCTTCAGCTACTACAGGGTTAATATTGGATCTGTTCAAGACATATGGCCCTGATTCGCTTATTGGAAGAATGACATCTGTTATGATGGGTTGTACAGAAACGGTTTTTTATACTTTATCAATATATTTTATGACAGTAAAAATTAAGAAAACAAGGTATACATTGGCAGGTGCTTTACTTGTTAGTCTGGCTGGTATAATTGCATCAGTAATAATAACTTATAGTGTTTTTGGGAATTAAGTAGTATTTAATATATTAAAACAGGGGTATATAATGGAATAATTGAATAAAGTTCTGCTGCTTGATTAGAGTACATACGTATACAACCATTACTAGCTCTTGTACCTATAGACCAGGGTTTGTTAGTTCCATGAATTCCATAAATACCCCAAGGAACACTGAGCTGCATAAAATAGCCGCCGAATTGGTCACCCCATAACCCTTTTTTTATTATTTTCCAAGAACCTTTTGGAGTTGGGGTAGATGGTTTACCAATAGCTACTGGATAGTGCTTGATAACTCTATCATTACTTAATAATTTTAGGATTCTATTTTTTAATACAATCTCAATGGAAAATGGATTATCCTTTTCATCTGGAATAGTAATTATATCTCCAACATTTAGTTTATCGGGATTAGTAATATTGTTAGCATAAATAATACTTTTTAAAGGAGTTTTATATCGATAGCTTATCTTTGCTAATGTATCACCTGATTTAATAGTATATTTCATTTGAATCACCTTAAAAATAATTATAATTAATATTATGTTATAAGTAGAGAGATTGTGTTATGTATGTATTTATTTTAAACACAAAATTTTGTTTGATATTAAAGCCATTAATTTAAATAGTTTTTTTATTAAGTTCTTTAATACTGGTTTGACAATACTTGGTATTTATTATATACTTCGATTATATTATGGTACAAGGATAGGTGAGATATGGAAAATACTTATGAAACTTTAAATAATTTACTAGTGAATTTGTTTAATGAAATTATGACAATTGAAGAGAAAGCACTAATAACTGATGAGTTTAGTAATATTTCCATTACAGATATGCATATTATTGAAGCCATAGGGGTGGCAAATGGTAGAAATATGTCCTCTGTTGCTAAAGATTTAGAAATCACGGTAGGGACATTAACCATTGCAATCAATAATCTTGTAAAAAAAGGTTATGTTAATAGAAATAGAAGTACAAAGGACAGGAGAGTCGTTCTTATCTCATTATCTGATTTGGGGTTGAAAGTATATAATCATCATGCAATGTTCCATAAAAATATGATAGAAGATATTATAGCACTACTTGACGAAGAGGAAATGAAAGTTTTCTTAAAGGGTGTAGGAGGAATAAATGATTATTTTCAAAAAATGAAATCCCAAAAAGTTATATATAAAAAGACTAAAAAAAAATAGTAAATATATAAAAGGCTACCCTAACAGGTAGCCTTTATTGGTGAATTGCATTGTTTTATGATTGGTGAAAATCATATTAATAGTTATTATTTTAATTCGTTAACGATTTTTTGTAAAGATTCTAGAGCTTCAGCTGGTAACTTATTAAATCCGCCTTTATCAGTTTCAGTAGATTTAACAAAGTTAACTCTGTCAATCATTCTAGCTTTTAATTGGTCAACATATTCAGAATCTTTCATATCTGGAATGAATCCTTCGATTTCCATAATTTCAATATCATTGAATGGAGCCCATGGTACAAATTTAGCAGTACCTTCAATAATAGATTCTAATGAACCTAAAGTAATTGCAGGTGTAACTTTTTTACCCATGAAGAATCCAGTATTCAAGATATAACAGTCTACATCATTATCACTGAATAATTGTTTGAACTTGCTGTAATCATCAGCAAGAGGATAAGTTCTGAATGGGTTAGCATAAGGTTCTACTACTAAAGCATTAGGATCTACACCTTCTGCTAATCTTTCAGCTGATGTTCTCTTAGTTGCTAATGTTGCACCCATTACAGAAGCTAATGAAGCTCCATCTAATTTTATAATTGGTGGAAGTGTAGGGTCTTTCATTAACCAGAATATAGCATTAACTGGTTCAGCAAATTTATTTTCACGGTTAGGTGACCATAATTTTGATTTAACAGCACGACCATTTCCATTTCTTGTATCTTCTGTTACAAGAACAATCTTTCCATCATTATCAATTGTTACACCATTGTTTTGTACAGTCAATAAGAATCTATTGTCGTCATTATCCATTGGGTAATCTTGAGTTTTGTCAAAGTATGATGGCTCAAGTGCTACTGATGAACTATTTTCAGTTGAAATAATGAATGCATCATCATGAAGTACTGTGATATCATATTTATCATTATGTTTTGCATGCGTAATAGTAGATTTTCCTGAACCGGATAATCCGAATACACCTGCAACGAATTTATCTCCGTTAGGTAAGTTATAACGTTTTTGTCCACCGTGGCAAGCAGCGTATCCGTGTCTGTTAGCTGTTCCCCATCCAAGTGTTAAAGTACCTTTTTTGTGTTCTCCGAAGTATCTCATACCAAGTAAAGCAGCACAGTTATGTGTTGGATCAAAGAAAGTAAGTCCAAGTGGATGATCTTCATGTGCCCAATCTGGATCAGAGAAAATATAGATATCTCCTTCATTTTCTATTACTTTTGATTTTTCATAAAGATTATTGTACTCTTCGTTTAAGTATTGGAAGTTTAGTAACCAAGAATACATTATGTTTTCAAAACCTTCTGGAATTAATAAGTGAGCTTTTACCATAAAGTCTTCATCTAAGCCAACATAAGCTTGAGCATGATACATTTTACGATATCTTGTATTGTATACAGCTTCTCTTATTTTTGTAGCGTATTCTTCTTGGTCTACGTTTGGTTCACCAATGATTCTTCTTGCAGCTGCACAACGTCCTTTAACAGCACCATCATTGAATAATAATACTTTTGAATCTTCGTCAAGACCAAGTTTCCCTGGTTGATATACAGGAATGTCAGTTACTATTGTTCCTGGAGAATTTTTCGCTAATTTGTAAGCTTCCTTAATAGAGTTAACGTCAACTACGTTGTTTCCGTAAAAAGGTGTCTCAATTGTAGTACGAATTTGTGAAAAAATAGGATTATCTTTTTTGATTTGATCCCAACTATAAGTTCTTTTTGTTGCCATTAGGTATTCCTCCTTCATTTATATTAATTTGTAATAGTATATATATAAATTCATCACACAGTGATTAATTTATTATCTTTATTATATTAATAAGTTATACTTTATATAATACTTTCAAATCTTCCCCATGTTAATTATAATATTACGTTTTGCAAATGTCAACCAAGATTTTTATAAATAATTATAGGGTTTTTGGTAGGATTTTTAAATAATTACATTTTTTTTAAGAGTTTTATAGTAATCTTGTCAATCTTTGGAATGAAATTCAAAAAAATATAATAAAAAATAATTAGGTATTTCTAAAAGTTTGTATCTATTTTTAAGTTTGTGTATTAATTAAAAATATATTACTTTTTATTGTAAGAAGCACAAATCATTTTTGAAATAAAAAAGCTACTATTAGAGTTAGTAGCTTTTTTAAAAAAATGTATAGTTATAGTATACGTAATTTTTAGTATGTTATTTATTTCTATTAGTGAATTTGACTCTTTCACTTTCTGTAAGATATTTTTTCCTTAATCTAATGCTATCTGGAGTTATTTCAACTAGTTCATCATTATCAATAAATTCTAATGCTTCTTCTAAGCTGAATAATTTTGGTGGTGATAATTTTATAGCATCGTCTGCTCCAGATGAACGAGTATTAGTTAATTTTTTGTTTTTACATGGATTAACTGTCATATCTTCTTTTCTAGAGTTAATTCCTATAATCATACCTTCATATACTTCTGTAGTAGGATGTATGATCATTATTCCTCTCTGGGAGAGGTTGTTAAGTGAGTATGGCATAGCTGTACCTTTTTCCCCAGAAATCAATACACCATTACCTCTAGAAGGTATTTCTCCTTTGTGAGGTTCGTAAGCTTCAAATGAACGAATTATTGTAGCTTCTCCTCTTGAGTCAGTAATTAGTTCACTTCTGAAACCTAGTAATCCTCTTGTTGGTACAATGAATTCCATACGTGTATAACCATTATCTGAAAGCATAACTTCCATTCTACCTTTTCTAAGGTTAAGTTTGCTTATGGCAGTTCCAGAATATTCATCAGGGATATTGACAATAACCCTTTCTACTGGTTCAAGTAATTTTCCTTCTTCTCTATGCATAAGAACTTCTGGTTTGGATACGCTTAGTTCATAACCTTCTCTTCTCATATTTTCTATTAGTATTGAAAGATGTAATTCTCCTCTACCAGATACTTTATATCCATCAATACCACCTAATTCATCTACTTTTAGACCAACATTTATTTCTAATTCTTTGTCTAATCTTTCTTTTATATGTCTAGTTGTAACATACTTACCAGATTGTCCTGCAAAAGGAGAATTGTTGACTAAGAAGTTCATTGATAATGTAGGTTCTTCTATTTTTATTAATTCCATAGGTTCTATATTCTCTGGATCACAGTATGTTTCACCTATAGAGATATTAGAGATACCTGCTATTACAGCTATATCACCACTTCTTAATTCTTTTTTTGGTACTTGTTTAAGTCCTTCATAAGTAAATAGCTTGGAAATCTTACCTTTTTCAGTTGTTCCATCCCTTTTACATATAGCTACCTGTTGACCTTCTTTTATTACACCTCTTGAAACTCTACCAATTCCTAATCTACCAATGTAATCATCATATGCTAGAGCGGATATTTGTAATTGTAGAGGTTCACTGTTCTTGTTTGGATAAGGTTTTGTATGGTTAACAATGGTTTCAAATAGTGGTGTAAGATCTGTATAGTCATCATCCATAGAATATTTTGCTATACCTTCTCTTGCTACTCCATAGATGATTGGGAAGTCAAGTTGTTCGTCGTTAGCATCAAGTTCTGCGAATAAGTCGAAAGTCATGTCTACAACTTCTTCAGCTCTTTGGTCTTTTTTATCTATTTTGTTAATGAATAGTATTGGGTTCAAGTTGTGTTCAAGTGATTTTTGAAGTACGAATCTAGTTTGAGGCATAGGACCTTCGCTTGAGTCAACTAATAATATCACTGTGTCAACTGTTTTAATGATTCTTTCTACTTCTGATGAGAAATCGGAGTGTCCTGGTGTATCTACAATATTGACTTTATAGTCTTTATAGTTTATTGAACAGTTTTTTGAATATATTGTTATTCCACGTTCTCTTTCAAGGTCGTTGCTATCCATTACTTGGTCAACAATCTCTTGGTTTTCACGAAAGATACCACTTTGAGTTAAGAACGCATCTACCAAAGTTGATTTACCTGCATCTACGTGGGCTATTACTGCTATATTTATAATTTTTTGTTCTGACATATTTATACCCTGCTTTCTAATTTTAATGTCTTCTGGTATGTTAAATATTTCTAGCAATATATAATAAATTAAATGATAATTCATTTAAGGTTTTTAAAAATCATTTATTGCACCAACTATATAGTTTATACGTTATTAAGGAAATAATCAAGTAGAGATTGAGTAACATTTAGGAACGGTGGTAGATAATTAGAGGGAATATGTTAAGAAATTTCAAAATATATATTTTTTTAGGTAGGGAAAAGTTAATAAATATGGGGTAATGGGAAGACAGTAGATATGCAAGAAAGAATATATGTAAGTTCAATTAATTGAATTGTTATTAAAATAGATTTATGAAATAATATTGACAGAAATTCAACTATAGTGTATAATTTTAACATGAATTCAAGGGTGGATTCCATATAGAAACTCTAATATATATTAGATAAATGAGTGGACAATAAAGTCTATACGTCAAAAATGACGTATGGACTTTATTTATTTTTGTGGGTTATTCAATTATGTATGGCAAAAAATAAATATAATTTTTCTGTTTTTTGTAACCTTTTTGCATTTTTAACCCTTATATAAATGAGAGGGTTTTTAATAACTAAAGAAAAGGATGATTAAAAAATGAGAAAAATTAGATTATTATTATTAACTACGTTATTTACATTAGTATTATCAATCACAGTAAATGCTCAAGAAGATCAAATTAAATCAAAAGATATTAAGGTAGGTAATTCAATTATTAGAGCAATGACTGTGTCATCACAAGATGACCCTTTAGCTTATACTTCAGATTTCATAACTGATTCAGGTTCTTATCTAAGTATCAGTAGTTCAACTGGTTCCACTATTACATGTGATAGCTTGAAATTAGAAATCAATGTTCAAGAGAAAAAAAATGGTTCATGGGAAACTGTAGGAACATTCACTTATACGGAATATAATACTTCTATTATAAGTAAAATACCTTGTTATTACGGAGTAACTATTGGTTCAGAATATAGGTTGAAAACATATCATTATGCAACTGTTGGTGGAATCAATTACATGGAGATTAATACCACATCTTCTATTATCACTGAAGAATAAGGTATAATCAAGTAAATATAAATAAGCTTAGTATTATGTATAAGAAATGTATACTAAGCTTATTTATTTAATAATGTAACGACATAGTTATATCTAGAACTTCTTGTTTGTTATTCCCAAGTACTTCAAATTCGATTTCACCTATAACAAATAACGTAATAATTAGGGTATTATTTCTAATAATATTATACTCTATTCCATTATTATTAAAATTCTCTATTTCAAATAAATCTTTATTATATCTAGCCATACCTGTTGAATATCTATTAGTAATATATTTTTGACTTACTTTTATAATATTATTATTAGTACTGCACATATTAATAATTACATTAGATCCATTTTCGTTTATGTTCTTTACATTATAATTATCTGGTATTATAGGGGATATAAAACTTTTATTATCTTTTTTATTTAATATCGCTATCTTATCATCTAGTTTAATATCTCTATTTTCTTTAGAAGGATCATAATTTCTAGTATAAAATTGAATTGTATTGTTATCTATACTATGTAATAATCTTTTAAATAAACTAGCATTACTTGACAAATCTACTGAAATTAACATGACTAATAGTATGCATACCGTTACAACAGCTTTATACCTTCTTATAATTAAATAGTTTCTTTTTAATTTTTCTTGATGTACATCTTTAATAATATTATTCCATATCTTATTCTTAGTATCTTCATCAATATGCGCTGTATCATTACTATTTCTTAGATATAAGTTTAATCTTTTATTTAAGTCTTGATATGTTTTGTTTTTATGTTTTTCCATAAGTAAATCACTTCCTATATTCAGCATTAACAATCTATCCCTTTTTCCAAGTTTAGAGTGTTATCCGTTTAATAATTAATATGTTGAATTTATATACAATATAATAAATTATATTTATTCTGGTACTTAAATAATTATATTATACCAATTATTATAATTATTAACAAGTAAGCTCGAAAGTTTGTATTAGAATAATTATCAAACTATTTTGTTGCAGGATATGAAAGTAAGGAACACTATAAATATTTAGATATTCTTGAACAGACTCCATATATCAAACATGTATAATAGGAGTTAAATATACATTGAAAATATTAGTTAAAAAAATATATACATTCGTGTGTACAAACTATAAAATTTATGATATAATTATTTTAACACATACAAAAGCTTTGGATTATGGAAAAAACATACAAAAGAATACATAAAAACAAATTTATTATAGGATATATTGGTAAGTGGAGTGGTTATTATGAATAGTAAAAGAGTTACGAGAAAAGATGTAGCAGACAGAGCAGGAGTAACACCAACTATTGTTTCTTATGTTACTAATAATAATAGATATGTAAGTAAAGATAAAAGAGAAAGAGTTTTACAAGCAATAAAAGAATTAGGTTACCACCCTAATACCGTTGCATTAGGATTGAAATGCAAAAAAAGCTATCATATAGCATTTATTTGTGATGATATAAGTAATGAACACTTTGCTAAGATTGTAATGGATATGGAAGATATAGCTAATGAGAGAGGCTATATAATTTCCTTTTGTAATACTAGAAGAGACGAACAATATATTAATAAGTTAATCAGTAGACAGTTTGATGGGGCTATAATAAGTACTGATATATTAGAAGGAGAATTAATTAATAAATTTCCTAATATTGGTATTCCTACCATTTTATTTGGAAATAGAATATATGAAAATATCTCAAAAGATATCACATTTGTTAATATAGATATTTATGGAGGAACTATAAAAGCAATGGAGCATCTAGTTAAGGAAGGTCATACAAGAATTGCTTTTGTTGATTTAAGTCTAAAAGAGTACGATACCTTAGATTATAATGATCTAAGAGTAAAAGGTTATACTAAGATTCATGAGAAATATAAAATGGAACTTAACAAAGATTATATTATTCAAGGTGCTAATGGTTACAAGGATGTTTTTGAAAAAAGTTATAAGTTATTCCAATCTAACCATAGACCTACTGCTATTCTAGTAAATGACGATATACATGCTTATATTGTTATGAGTGCAGTTAAGTCCCTTAATCTTCAAGTCCCAGAAGATGTATCAATAATAGGATATAATGATACAACTATAGCCAAATATATGGTTCCTAGATTAACAACTGTTGAGATTCCAAGAAAAAAAATAAGCAGAGCAGCATTGGAATTATTAATAGATAAGATAGAAGGAAAAGTTGTAAAAGACATTAATATAGATACTGATTTAATTATTGGTAATACCACAAAAACTATTACATAGTAGAATTACACATTTTTATAGGGTGTGTACATACGAGTGTATATATTGTTCTCATACAGATTCATTAAAAACAAAAAAATATTTTTACGCTTTCTTTGAAATGGTGAGATATATTTACGACAAGTAATGTGTCTATCATTATAAATAAAAACTATAATTAAAAGGAGTGTTAATATGTCTAAAAAGTTTTTTAAAACAATGACTATGGGTATTTTGATTTTTGTTATGGTGTTTTCATTAGCTGCATGTGGTAATAAAGCTAAAGAGAGTGATAATGGGGGAAATGATTCAAGTTCTAATAAACAAGTAACAATTCAATTTGCAACATATGGTCTTTTGGAAAAAGCAACAGAGAAATTTTATACTAAAATGGCACAAGATTTTGAAGCAAAAACAAGTGTAAAAGTAGAGTTTGTTAGTTATCCATATGGGGATCTTAAACAACAAGTATTAATCAAAGCAAATTCAGGTGATGCTCCTGATGTTATACATGGGGAGTCCTCTGCTTTTAGCTCATATCTTAATTCTGGATTTATTGAACCTCTTGATGATTTATTAGGAGAAGATTATGTAAATGATATTTATGACGGTGTTAGAGAAGCAATGTCAAGTGAAGGTAAGTTATATGGGGCACCTTGGATATGTAGTACTTTTCTTCTAGTCTATAATAAAGATTTATTTGAACAAGCAGGATTAGACCCTAATGCACCACCAAAAACATATGCAGAAATGATAAAATATGCTGAGAAAATATCAGAACTTAAAGATAAAGATGGAAACAAGGTATTTGGTCTAGGTTCATCAACTGCTTCTGTACCTGTTAGTGGTGAAAACGTATTAAGTACAATGTTAACTTTTGGAGGAAATATATATAACGATAAAGGGGAAGTAGAAGTTGATACAAAAGGTAATCTGGATGCTCTAAAATTCTATAAAGAAGTACAAGAAAAAGGTCTTAATCCTGAAGCTGCTAAATTAAAAGATTTAAGAAACTTAATGGCTATTGGTAGATTAGGAATGTATTTTGATCAAGTATGGGGAACAAGTGGTGTCGTAGGAATTAATCCAGAAATAAAAGACAGTCTTGCAGTAGCCATGATACCAGCAACAGATGCAACTAATGGAGCAAGTTTATTAGCGGCACATGAATTACATATAATGAAAGATTCAAAACATAAAAAAGAGGCTGCTGAATTTGTTAAATATATTACTTCAAAAGAAGTTTTAGAAGAGTATTATAATACTACATTACCTTTTATAGTTGCTAGAAAATCAGTTAATAAATTACTTAACCTTAATGATAATTTTATTGATCCAGTTAAGGATAGTATGACACAAGTCATAGCACTTGCAAAACAACATTCTGATATGGAGAATGCATTACTTGAAATAACTTCCGCAGCACAAAGGGTTACTATCGGAAATGAAAGCCCTGAAGATGTTGTTAAGAAATTGGATGACAAGTTGAAGCAAGTTCTAAAATAAGACAAGTGATGATTATTACCACATTATAATTAATTATAATGTGGTAATAAATTAATAGGTAATAAATATTCTAGTAAATAAAGGAAGTGACTAATTGATATGAAAGCAGCAAGTGGGGGCAATCAAAAATCTACTCGTAATTTTTATAAGAAAATGGGTAGGGAAAAACACGATCGTATATTTGCTATTATGTTATTGCTGCCCGCAATAATAGTAGTAGGCTTCACAACGTTTTTTCCTATAGCTAAATCAGTCATTATGAGTTTCTTTAATTATAAACTAAAAGCTAATGCAGATTATTACTGGAATGATTTTCTTAATTACAAAGAGTTATTCCAAGAAGGAGAAATATTCAACGCCATAGGTACAACTTTCAAATTCATGATAATTACAGTAGCTTTGATATTTGTTATAGGCTTAATATTATCCAATATACTGAATAAAGATGTTAAAGGTAGAGCAGTTCTTAGAAGTGTAGTACTTTTACCCTGGATTATTCCAACCATTGTTACAGGTCTATTATGGATGTGGATATTCCAGCCACAATATGGTGTGCTTAACTATCTCTTGATGAAACTAAATATAATCTCTGACCCTATAAATTGGGTAGCTAGTATGAAGTACGCTCTCTATAGTGTCGTTACTGCATCAGTATGGAGACAGATACCATTCATCACTATTATGTTGTTGGCTGGTATGCAGGGAATCCCTAGCGACTTATATGAAGCGGCTACTATAGATGGCGCTAATTCTAGACAATGTTTTTTCAAGGTGACTTTACCAATGTTAAGTAATGTAATTAAATCAACACTACTTATTTCTATAATAACCAACTTCAAGCAATTCCCATTGTTCTGGATAATGACAGGGGGAGGGCCAGTTAATAAGACAACTACCCTTGCAATAATGACATACAAGAATTCCTTTGTAAATCTGAACTTCGGGAAAGGGGCAGCTGTTTCGACCATATGGTTGATTATTTTAATAGTTTTCTCAGCTATTTATAACAAAGCCTTCAAAACAGCAAGAGATTAAGGAGTGAAAATATGAATAGTAAGCCAAAAGCGAGATCTTATACAATATTAGTGATATTATTAGTATTTTTGGTTGGTCCTATATTATGGATGTTTGTAACTTCATTTAAAGATAATATTGCGATATATAAAATACCACCAGAGTGGATACCTCATAAGCCAACTATAAGTAATTATTTAAATATATTTAAGGATAAGTTATTCATGACCTATTATTTTAACAACTTCATAACTGCTGGATTGACAACACTATTTACAATCATTATATCTATTCTAGCAGGATATTCCTTTTCAAGATTCAAATTCAAAGGAAGTCAGATTCTGATAATGGCTTTTTTATCAGTTTCAATATTCCCTGTAGTAGGTATTATTACTGCTCTTTATTCTACATTCAAGAATGTTGGATTACTTAATACAAGAGTTGCTGTAATACTAACATTAACAGCTGCAAACGTACCATTTTGCATGTGGCTGATGAAAGGATTTTTTGATGACATTCCTAGAGCATTGGAAGAGGCGGCATATATAGATGGTTGTGGAAGATTATCAACATTATTTAAGGTTATTCTACCACTATGTAGCCCAGGGATTCTAGCAATTGGTTTATATACATTTCTTATAGCTTGGGATGATTATCTATATTGTTTAACACTTATAACAGATGATAAAATACGTACTTTATCAAATGGTATATCAATGAGATATCTTGGTGAGCTTTCTTATGACTGGGGCAATGTTATGACTGTTTCTGTTATGGCAAGTATACCACTACTTATTTTATTTATATTCCTACAAAAATATATGATACAAGGATTGACTGCTGGTTCTGTCAAGGGTTAAGCTAGATGTTAAGTTCAATATATATAATATTTAATTTTAAGGAGGAAAAACATGGAAAAACAATTAGGACAACACACAATCAAAGAAATATTTGAACAAGGAGAAGCTTTCAGGGGAGTTGTTGAGACTTTAGATAAAATAACAGCAACAATTAAAAAAGCATTTAGTGAAGTTAATCCAGATGAAGTTATTTTCACTGGTTGTGGTACTTCTTTATATTTAGCTCAAACTTCAGCTACAATCTTTTCTAAATATAATCAAATAACAGCAAAAGCTGTACCTTGTTCAGAGTTATATTTGACACCAGAATTATATATAAAAGGTAAAAGAAGTCTGGTTATACCTATTACAAGAAGAAGTGATACAACAGAAGTGAAGATGGCAATAAATAAAGTAAGGCTATTGGATAATGTTAAGACTTTGGCGGTAACTTGTGATGAGAACAGTAAAGAATATAATGATTATTATATCCTATCACCAAAGGCAAAAGAAAAAAGTATTGTAATGACAAAATCTTTCACAAGTATGGTATTCATGAATCAGATTCTTGCTTTGACAGTAGCAGGAGAAGAGGAGTTATTGAGTAAGTTAGTTAGTATACCAGAGAATTGTAGTAAGATTATGGATAATATGAATGATATATGTAAACAAATAATTGAAGAGAATAATGATATCAATCTATACATAACTCTTGGTCAAGGTAGCTTATATGGTATAGCCAATGAGTCAATGAATAAAATAAAAGAAATGGCTATATCTAATTCTGAAGCTTATTACAGCTTGGAATATAGACATGGACCAATGGCTCTAGTAGATGATAAAACATTAATAACACAATATATCACAGAGGAATGTGAGGAATTAGAAGCTACACTAATGGAAGAAATGAAAGAGTATGACGGTAGAATATTTATTATTGGAGATAAACTCACTAATAAAACTAAGAAATGTGCAGATTACTACATTGAGTTAGATTGTGGATATAATGCTGACCTAATTACACCATTAGTTGCAATATCAGGACAGCTTCTAGGATATTATTGTGCTATTAGTAAAGGATTAGATCTAGATAGTCCAAGAAACTTATCTCAAGCAATCATATTAAAATAAAAAAGTGGTGACGATTCCAAATGATTATTAAAAATGGAAATGTTTTAGTAAAAGGAAAAATTAGTTTAACAGATATACTTATTGAAGATGGTAAAATAAAAGATTATGATGTAAAAGGTGTCAATGATAATAAGGTAATTGATGCAAAGGGAATGTATGTTTTACCAGGATTCATTGATGTTCATACTCATGGAGGTAATGGTATAGACATAAACCTTGCTGATAAAGAAGAACTAAAAGAGCTCTCAGTTTTTTTTGCTTCTACAGGAGTTACAGGATATCTTCCAACACTGCTTACAGATACCCATGAGAAGACTTGTGAAGTAGTTAAAATGATAGGAAATGTGATGAAAGAACAAGAAAATGGCTCCAAAATATTAGGTATACATCTGGAAGGTCCTTTTTTATCACATGAATTCAAGGGTGCTATGCCTGATGAGCTGATTGTTAATTCTTCCATAGAAAAATTTATGGAGTATGAAAAGAAGTCTAATGATAATATTAAAACAATTACTGTTGCAGCAGAAAATCCAGGAGTTCTAGAATTGATAAAATATGCTGTATCCAAAGAGGTAGTAGTTTCCCTGGGACATACTGGAGCTACCTATGAGGATTGTATGATGTGTATAGAAGAAGGAGCTAATCGTATTACACATACATTCAATGGTATGAGACAGTTACATCAGCATTATCCATCAATTCTTGGTGCGGCATTGGAAAGCGATGTTTATTGTGAAGCTATAGTTGATGGGTTTCATTTGCATCCTGCAATAGTAAGATTAATGATTAAAACAAAAGGTATAGACAAAGTAATAGGCATAACAGATAGTGTTATGGCTACTGGATTACCAGATGGTAAATACAAATTGGGAGTTAATGATATTATTGTTGTAGATGGAGATGCTAGCTTAGTACATGGAGATTCGCGGGCAGGTAGTACATTGACAATGAATAAAGCATTGAAAAATCTAATAGAGTTCACCAGATTACCCATAGAAGAATGTATAAAAATGATATCAATCAATCCTGCCAAAATGCTTAATATAGATAATGATAAAGGTTCTTTGGATATAGATAAAGATGCTGATATTGTAATTATGGATAAGAATTATAATGTTATTTCTACTATTGTTGAAGGTAAAGTAATATATAATAATAGTGAGAAATAAACAGTATAAAATAATATGAATGTAGTTATTTATAACTAGTATATAAACAGTTTAATTTCTTGTTATATGAAGTTAAACTGTTTTTGTTTATTAATCTAACTTTTTTACTACCTGCAAGACACTGATTATTTCAGCTAATAATTTAATACATTGACAATAAAAAACTCCAATGATATAATAAACTTAATCCAAACGATTGGATTAGTTTTTACAAAAAGAATTGGGGAATTACAAATGTCCGTAACATTGAAAGAGATTGCTAAAAAAGCACAAGTTTCAATATCTACTGTATCCAGAGTTATCAATAACGATACTAATAAACCAGCAAGTAAGGAAACTCAGGATAAAGTTTGGAAAATAGTAAGAGAACTAGGATATGTACCTAATCAAAACGCAAGAAATTTGATTAAAGGTCAAGAAAGAATTACAGAAAATACTAATACACGGGCTATTGGTTGTATTTTTACATCAACCAAGGATACATATAATGATCCTTTTTTCTCACAAATAGCTAGAGGTATACAGGACGAAGTATCAAAAAGAGGATATATACTTGGATATTCATTTTCATCCTGTGATATGTCGTTTTCATCATTATACAATAACTTGACATCCAATCCAGTTGATGGAGCCGTTATACTTGGAAGATTCAGCAAAGATGTTCTTAACTTCTTGAAACAGAATATTAAGAATATCGTTTATACAGGAGTTAACTATGTGGATGCAGGGTTTGATGAAGTTATATGTGATGGTTATAAAGGAGCAATGGCGGTAGTCGAATATTTAATTAGTTTGAATCATAGAGAGATTGGATTTATCGGCTCAACAAAAGAATTAGAGAATGTAGTGAATGAGCATAGATACGAAGGTTATCTAGATACAATGAATAAACAAAGGATACCTGTAAAAAAAGAGTATATCCAAGATGTAGAACTATCAACAGCTGATGGATTTACTGGAATGGACAACATGATTAAAAGGTTAGGAAAAGATAATCTACCAACAGCAATCTTCTGTGCTAATGATCTAGTTGCTATTGGAGCAATGAAAGCACTTCATAAGAACAATATAAAGGTGCCAGAAGATATTTCCATAATGGGACTTGACGATATTGAATTATCAGAGTATGTAACACCAGGATTAACAACAATAAAGGTACCGAAAGTTGAATTAGGGAAATTTGCAGTTAAAATGCTAATAGATAAGATTGAAAATGGTCATACTTTACCTGTACGTGTAAACGTACCTTTTACAATTATTGAAAGAGAAAGTTGTAGAGCTATAAATTAATAATCACATATAGTTCTCATAATTTTTATCATATATCCAAACGTTTGGCACAAAAGGAGGAAACATCAAATGAGCAATATGCTAATCGTCCATGGTGGCGGACCTACAGTAGTAATAAACGCTTCTTTATATGGTGCTATTATGGAAGCCAAGAAAAATGAAGAAATAGAAGCTATATACGGAGCACTAGGTGGTACAGCAGGATTCTTAAATGAAGATTTTGTTGATTTTAATAAAGAACCACAAGAAAAAATTGAATTATTAAAAACAACACCTGCTACAGCTATTGGTACATCAAGAACACCATTATATGAAAAAGAATATAAGCAGATGGTAGAAATTCTTAAAAAACATGATATTAAATATGTATTGTTTAATGGTGGTAATGGAACTATGGATGCTTGTGGTAATCTAGCTAAGGTAGCTAAGGAGCATGACATAAAGGTTATGGGTATACCTAAGACTATTGATAATGATTTGGCAGTTACAGACCATAGCCCAGGATTTGGAAGTATGGCAAAATACATTGCTACAGCTGTATCAGAAGTAGCACAAGATGTTAGAGCTATGCCAATACATGTTTCCATTGTGGAAGCTATGGGAAGAAATGTTGGATGGATAACTGCGGCTTCAGCACTTGCTAGAAAAAATAATGATGATGCACCTCATATGATTTTGTTACCGGAAGTTCCTTTTAAAGAGGAAGAGTTTTTAGCTAAAGTAGAGGAACTATATAATAGATTAGGTGGCGTAGTTGTAGTAGCTAGTGAAGGCTTGAAAGATGAGCAGGGTAAACCTATTGTTCCACCTATTTTTAAAACAGAAAGAGCAACGTATTTTGGAGATGTAGGTTCTTATCTTGCTGAATTGGTTATCAAAAAGTTAGGTATAAAAGCAAGAAGTGAAAAACCTGGTATTGTAGGACGTGCCAGTGCTACTTTACAGTCTTCGGTTGATAGATTTGAAGCTATAGAAGCAGGTAGAGAAGCTGTAAGGGCGGCTTTAGCTGGTAATACAGGTATGATGGTTGGTATTGATAGAGTTAGTAATGAGCCGTATGAATGTAAATATACTTTAATACCTATAGAAAAGGTAATGATGGATGAAAAAGTGATGCCAAAAGAGTTTATTCATGAAAATGGAATTGATGTTACAGATTCATTTATTAGATATTGTAAGCCATTAATTGGTGAAGATATCCCTGATTATGCTTATTTTGAGAGGAATAAGGAAGTTAGTAAGAAGATATGAGGTTGTATTAAAGAAGGAGGGGTATAAGGGTCAGGGTAAAGTGTTACAATCACTTGCCCTTACCCTGAGAAGCGGTCGGTCTGCGTGATTGTAAAACTTTACCCTTCGACCGTTTGATACGGGAGCCTATAAGTAATATATTTAACACTTGATTTTAGAAGTCAATAAAAAAGGAAAAGAGGGAAATTTATGAAAGAAATATTTGTGAATCTTAAGAGGTTTGATGTACCTGTTTTAAAGGGTGGTATTTGTCCTAAGGAAAGTTCTAAGGAATGGATTGAGTGGGTTATTGCTGAGAGTATTAGGAATAATCTTGGTACATTAGATGATATTACGGTTACTTATTTATTGCCAGAATCTCTTTTAATTCCTGCGATAGAGAAGTTAAATACTTATAATGAAGATGTTAGAGCTAATATCTTTTTGGGAAGTGAAGGCGTTTATAGAGAGGATGTTGCAAAAGGTGGTAATTTTGGTGCTTTTACTACTAATCTACCAGCAGCTGCAGCTAAGAGCATGGGACTTAGTTGGTCTATAATTGGACACTCTGAGGAAAGAAAAGATAAACTTGGTATTATTGAGAGATTTGATAAGGATTATGATAGTAAGAAAGCTTCTTTTGCGGTTAATTCAATGATTAATGATGAAGTTATGTGTGCGTTAAAACAAGATATTAATGTTTTATTATGTATTGGAGAGACAGCAGAGGAAAGAGGAGAAGGGACTTTTGAAGAGCAAAAGCCTCGTATCAAAGAAGTTTTAGAAGAACAATTACAGTTATGTCTTGATAATACATCTGATGTAATGAAGGATAATAAAATTGTTATTGGGTATGAACCTATATGGGCGATAGGACCAGGTAAGACACCTCCAGGAAAAGAGTATATAGCATTTGTTTCAGAGTGTATCAAGGATTATGTACTAAAAGAATTTGGATATGATATACCTGTAGTGTATGGTGGAGGATTGAAGGAAGAAAATGCAGCTATGATTGCAAGTATTGATACAATCAATGGCGGTTTAGTTGCGCTTACAAAATTTGTTCAACCTGTTGCATTTGAGCCAGAAGGATTAAAAAATATAATTATGAAATATTGTTAATAAGTTTACATAAACTTAGTCATAATATAAAGTAAAAGCTATAAATATCAATAAATCTTTCTGTATAATTGGACAGAGAATTTATAAAGGATAAATAATAAAAAAATGGAGGTAACCAAATGAAATTACAATTTGAATATGGACAAGGATTAATGGAAGCAAATTTACCAGATAATACTGATGTTTTTATTCCAGGAGAAACAGTAGCAGACCCTGAGATCATTCCAGCTGAGAAATTGGAAGAGGTAACAAGACAATCTATTCTTAATCCAATAGATCTTGAGCCTATTTCTAAACAAGTAAAAAAAGGTTCAAAAGTAACAATTATTTTCCCAGATAGAGTAAAAGGTGGATTCCAAGATAATTCACATAGAAAAGTTTCTATTCCAATTATTATTGAAGAGTGTTTAAAAGCTGGGGTAGAGAAGAAAGATATCAAATTAATCTGTAGTAACGGACTTCATAGAAAGAATACAAAAGAAGAGATCAAAAATATTCTAGGAGAAAAAGTTTTTAACGATTTCTATTATACACATCAAATAGTTAACCATGATAGTGAAGATTGGGATAATCTTGTAGACTTAGGTTATAATGAATATGGTGATAGAATAATCATGAACAAAGATGTTTATGAGTCAGATTTAGCAGTTCTAATCGGACATACACTTGGTAATCCTTATGGAGGATATTCAGGAGGATACAAGCATAGTGCTACAGGAATAACTCACTGGAAATGTATAGGTGCACATCATATCCCAAGAGTTATGCATAGAGATGACTTCACACCTGTTACAAAAACAAGCTTAATGAGACAAAAATTCGACCAGATCAGCCAATACATGGAAGATAAAATGGGTAAAAAATTCTTCTGTTGTGATGCAGTCCTAGATACTTGTCAAAGACAAATAGCTGTTTTTTCAGGATATGGAGAATCTATTCAACCATTATCTTGGGACGAGGCTGATAAACGTACATTCATCCCTTGGGCTGAAAAGAAATATGATGTAGTAGTTTTTGGTATGCCTCAAAACTTCCATTATGGTAATGGTCACGGAACTAACCCAATATTAATAATGCAAGCTATCGCTGCTAACATTATTCGTCATAAGAGAATATTAAGTGATAACTGTGTAGTTATATGCTCAACAATCTGTAATGGTTATTTCCATGATGAAGAGTTCCCTTCATATAGAGAAGTATATGAATTATTCCAAAAAGATTATAATAACACTTTACCAGACGTAGAAAAATACGGAGAATACTTATCTAACAAGCAGGAATATATTGATAAATATAGATTTAACTATGGTTATCATCCATATCATGCATTTTCAATGATTTCATGTGGACATATAGCTGAGAAAAATTGTTCAGCTGTATATGCAGTAGGAGCTTATGAACCAGGTTTTGCAAGAGGTATGGGTATGAAAACACGTACTACTTTTGAAGAGGCATTAGAAGATGCTAAGAAATACGTTGGAGATAATCCTAATATCTTAGCTTTACCTAAGACTTTCAGAACAGCTGGTGTTCACTTAATGATGAAAGACGAAGTTTTATAGAGTAGATAATCAATAATAAGGAGCTGTTTAATTACCAAGAAAAGTTATATCTTGGTTAGCTCCTTAAAATAAATTAATGAGTAAAGTATAAGATTATAATTTCATATAGAAAAAATATAATTAGGAGGACATAATTATGCCAATAGTACCTTTGAGACCTTTGTTGGAAGCATCAAATAAATATAAATTTGCTCATGGAGCATTTAATGTCAATGCTGTAGCTCAAGCAGAAGCAGTTATAGAGGTTCATGAAATGTTTCGTTCAGGAGCGATTTTACAAGCAGCCGATTTAGCTAATGGATTTATGGGCGGAAAGAAAGACTTTATGAACGCAACATTAGAAGATAAAAAAATAGGTGCAAAAAGAATAGCAGATGCAGTCAGAAAAATCGGAGAGCATTCTAAAATACCTATCGTTATCCATCTTGACCATGGTAAAGATTTTGATTCTGTGAAAGCAGCTATTGATAATGGATTTACTTCAGTTATGATTGATGGTTCACATTTACCTTATGATGAGAATGTAGAACTTACTAGAGAAGTTGTTAAATACGCTCATCCAAGAGGAGTATCTGTTGAAGGTGAATTAGGAGTACTTGCAGGAGTTGAAGATCATATATTCTCAGAAACATCAACTTATACTAATCCAATGAAAGTGTGCGATTTCTTTAGTAAAACAGGTGTTGATTGTCTTGCTATTTCCTATGGAACTATGCACGGAGCTTCAAAAGGAAAGAATGCAAAACTTAGAAAAGAAATAGCTATAGCTTCTATGGAGAACTTAAGACATGAAGGAATCTTCGGAGCGTTAGTATCACACGGTTCATCAACAGTTCCTAGATATATAGTAGACGAGATTAATAGCTTAGATGGAGATATTCAAAATGCATATGGTATTTCTGTAAAGGAATTAATGTCAGTAATACCTTTGGGTATTGGTAAGATAAACGTAGATACAGATATAAGATTAGCAGTTACTCGTAATATAAGAGAATATTTCTTAAATAATCCAAGTAAACAAAAAAGCGATTCTGTAGGTGGTATCTGGACAATTATGGACAATAATAAGAGTGCATTCGATCCTAGAGTTTACTTAACACCAATTATGGATACTCTATTAACTGGAAATGAACCTGATAGTGATATTTCTGATATAACAGATTGTGTTAGACGTGGTGTAAAAGAAGTAGTTGGAACATTAATTGTCAATTTTGGTTCAGTAGGTTACGCTCCAAAAATTGAGAATGTATCATTAGAAGAAATGATTAAGAGATATAAGGGTTAATAAGTCAATAAAGATAAAAGGTCATTGATTTAGATACAATAAATAGATAGAGCTGTCTAATAAACCGTTATGGTTAACTTAGACAGCTCTATTTTCAATAATAAGTTAGCTTTTTAATTTATCGTTGATATATTCGGACACATTTTCCTCTAAAAGATAAAGTGGTATTTCACCATTTATTAATATCACATCATGAAATTCTTTTATGTCAAAATCATCACCAAGAGATTTCATGGCTTTTTCTTTTAGATTATTAATAAAATATCTGCCATATGCATAATGTAATGTTTCGCCTGGATTAGCAATGGCTCTATCTACTATGGATTCGATTTGTTTGCCAAAATACAAAGAATACGTGTTGATAACCTCTTCTCTAGAAGTTCCATAGTAATGTAGATATAGATCAACCAAAGTTAAAAGTGCATAAGACGCATCAAGGTTATATATCATCAATTGATTTATCTGAGGGCTACCGTAATCAATAAAACCAAAAGCTAAACCTTCAACATATGAAGCCCAACCTTCAGAAAAACAAGTAAAATCAATAGCTTTTCTAATATTAGGTATATTTTCTTGCTGGTATGCTATAGAAAATTGAAAATGATGTCCGGGAATTCCCTCATGACATACAACAAGGAAATCACTGATATTAAGATTGTTATAAACTGAATTCTGCAAAAACATGTTTCCATATTTCTTAAGATCAATACTAACAGGTAGGTAAAATGCACTTGGCAAATCTTTTTCCAAATAGTTAGGGATAGTTTTACTATTAATTTTTGGAATATGATAATCATAAAAATTCTTATTGGTTAATTCTTTACATTTTTGGTATAACTCTTCAAAATTATTAAAGGGCTTTGGCTGTAAGTCATTTATTTCATTAAGCTCAGGGTATTTTTCAAGTATGGACTGTATTCCTTTGGATGATTCAATAAATGAGTCATTAGCCCACTCAAAAAGATCTTCAGGGGTAATGTTAGTTCCTGTATTAGACTTTATTAGATGTGCATAATACTCTCTACCCTTTGGAAAGGTGTAAACACCAGAAGTAATTATTGTTTGGGATTTAATCTTTTCTAGTTCTTCGATAAGATTGGTATATGCAGGATAAACATAATCATTTATTGTTTTTAGGCATTCAGATTTAAGAGATTCTTTTTCAGAACCTGACATATCAGTTGATTGGTTAACATTATCACAGAAAGCCAAATATAGAAAATTTTCTTCTGGTGGTGTCATAAAAGCTGTGCATTGCTCAATAACTTTATTAGAAATGTATTCAGGCTGTATATAACCTTTTTGTGCTTTAACCTGTTCACCCTTCATAAGCTCAGTAATTAATGTTGGCAATTGTTTTAAACGTGCTATAAAATTATCAGCATCAGCTTTGTTTTTAATAGGAATCTGAGACATAGTAAGTGGTATACCAATGTGAAAACCTAAAGTATGCTTAATATTATAGGTATAATCAACATATTCCTCACCTTCAATATTAAGTTCCAAATAATATTTAATTATTTTATAAGAAAGCTGTTGGTCCTTAGTTAACCCAGTAATATTAAAGGTATTCAAGGTTTTCAGATTATCACGAAGATTATCATATTGTGCTTTTAATGCTTCATCGCTGAAATCATCTAATTTATCAGAGGTATCTTGTAATCCAAATTCTTGTGGAGAAGATATAAGCATGGACATCTCCAGTGGAGAAGATGTAATATACTCTTTAAACATGTTATCAAGAAATGTATCAAACCTGCTGCTATCATCTATTTTAATATTTTCTGTAATCTGTTTTTCAGACGGTAAGTCAGGTATATATGTTATACCATCATTAGTTTTTTTGGCACATCCACTTATTAATAGGGAGAAGATTAATAATATGTTTGGAAGAGTAATTATTAGCTTATTTCTATATAGCTTTTTAGACATAGAGTTCTCCTTTTAGCTATTATATGATTACTAATAGATATGTTTATTGAAGGAATTATATTCAGAAATACAGTTGAATTATTACTATTTCATAAAATAATAAAATATAGATAATATTAATATTTTCATATTATAGTATAATTAATTTACAACAAAGTTTTATATGTAGATGCATAGCTCATCGTTCTTTATTTCGTAGTAAAAGGCTAAATTAATTATGAATTTATATACTAATAAAACTAACAAAAAAAATACTTTGCATTTTTTTTGCCAAAACTATATAATATATCATAACGATAAAAGGCAGATATTTATTAATCTGTAATAGATTTAAGTATATGAATGGAGGGAAAATAATGGGAAAAAAACCATTTTATATTACAACACCAATATACTATCCAAGTGATAAGCTTCATATAGGGCATTCTTATACAACTGTGGCTGCAGACACTATGGCTAGGTACAAACGAATGCGTGGTTATGATGTCATGTTTTTAACTGGAACAGATGAACATGGACAAAAAATAGAGAAAGTTGCTAACAAACAGGGTATAACTCCTAAAAAATATGTGGATAACATTGTGGATTGGATAAAAGATCTGTGGAAAACTATGGATATTTCATATGATAAATTCATAAGAACAACAGACAAAGAACACAAAGAAACTGTACAAAAAATATTCAAAGAATTATACGATAAAGGTGATATATACAAGGGTTCATATGAAGGATGGTACTGTACTCCATGTGAATCATTTTTCACTGAAAGACAATTAGAAGAGGGAAAATGCCCAGACTGTGGAAGACCTGTGGATAAAGTTAAAGAAGAAGCATATTTCTTCAAACTTTCAAAATACCAAGACAAACTAATTGAGTATATAGAATCACACGAAGAATTTATTCAACCAAAAACAAGACAAAATGAAATGCTTAATAATTTCCTAAAACCAGGACTTGAAGACTTATGTGTTTCTAGAACATCATTTGAATGGGGTATTCCTGTAGAATTTGACAAGGGGCATGTAGTTTATGTATGGTTAGATGCATTATCAAACTATATATCAGCACTAGGGTATAGTTCAGATAACGATGAAAAATACAAAAAATATTGGCCTGTAGATGTACACTTAGTAGGAAAAGAAATCATAAGATTCCATACAATAATATGGCCGGCAATGTTGATGGCACTTGGCGAGCCTTTACCAAAACAAGTATTTGGTCATGGATGGTTAGTTATAAATGGCAAAAAAATGTCAAAATCAAAAGGTAATGTAGTAGATCCTAAGATATTAGTAGATAGATATGGTTCAGATTCAATAAGATATTTCTTAATGAGAGAAATTGCTTTTGGACAAGATGGTAACTTTACTAATGAAACACTTATCCAGAGAATTAATTCAGACCTTGCTAATGATCTAGGTAATTTGGTATCAAGAACCGTAGCGATGATCAAAAAATACTTTGGTGACGAATTCCTAACTAAGTTTGATGCTACTGAATATGACAAAGAAGTAGAGGAAATAGCACTTAACACTGTAAAAAAAGTAGAAGATGGCATGGAACAATTATTGTTTAGTGATGCACTAGTAGAAATATGGAACTTAGTAAGAAGAACTAATAAATACATTGATGAAACAAGACCATGGGTATTGGCAAAAGAAGAAGATAAGAGACCAGAACTTGCAAATGTTCTTTATCATCTAGCAGAAAATCTTAGAATAATATCAATACTAATTGAACCTTTTATGCCTAATACACCAAAATTAATAAGAGAACAATTAGGAATAACAGATGAAAGTATAATGACTTGGGAAAGTACTAAAAAATGGGGTAAACTATCTAAGGATATAAAAGTTAATCAAGGTAATATTATATTCCCAAGAATAGATATCACTAAAGAGTTAAAAGACTTAGAAGAAGCTCAAAAAGCTAGTAAAGAAGAGCCAAAAGAAGAGATAGAAGAAGATTACATCTCTATTGATGATTTTGCAAAAGTAGAATTAAAAGTAGGAGAAGTAATAGAATGTAATAAAGTAGAAGGTGCTGATAAATTATTAGTATCTAAAATAAAAATAGGTAGTGAGGTAAGACAAATCGTATCAGGCATAGCTAAAAGTTATTCACCTGGTGAAATGATAGGTAAAAAGGTTATTGTCGTAACTAACTTAAAACCAGTCAAACTAAGAGGTGTCTTATCAGAAGGTATGATATTAGCTGCTTCACTTAAGAAGAACTTAGTTGTAGCAACTGTTGATGGAGACATCAATAGCGGAGCTGTTGTAAGGTAACTAATAAATTAGTCGGATAATGGCTTGGGTTAAGGTTGGGTGTATGTACTATATTATTATGTATATACACCCAATTATCTTGTTTTTTAGGAAACACCTACAAGGTATTATCCTATATTATCGGAGCGAACGTTAAGTATTCTATTAGTACTTTTTTTTAATAGTAATATAAATTGAGGTGAGAACAATGATTTTTGAAAGTCATGCACATTATGATGATGAGAAATTTGATATTGATAGAGATGATTTATTGGAGCGTCTGCCAAATGAAGGTGTAGAGTATATAATTAATGTTGCTGCCAATATTGATTCTGCTTATAAATGTGTTGAAATAGCAAAAAAATATGATTATATATATGCAGCTGTAGGTGTTCATCCAGATGACGTAGAAAATATGAAAAAAGAAGACCTAAAGATAATAAAAGAATTATCAGCTTATGATAAAGTTGTAGCTATTGGAGAAATAGGGCTTGATTATTATTATGAGAATTCTTCAAAAGAACTTCAGAAGTTGTGGTTCAGTGAGCAGATAGAAACGGCAAAAGAATTAAAATTACCTATAATAGTACACAGCAGAGATGCAGCAAAAGATACAATGGATATAATTAAATCAACTGATGCAAAACAAATTGGTGGAGTAATACACTGTTACTCAGGAAGCAACGAATTAGCACAGGAATATGCTAAAATGGGATTCTATATTGGTGTTGGCGGTGTTGTAACCTTTAAAAATGCTAATAAGCTAAAAGAAGTAGTAAAAAAAATATCTATTGATAACATTTTAATCGAAACCGATTCACCATATCTAGCACCAGTACCTAATAGAGGTAAAAGAAATGATTCAAGCAACCTAAAATATGTTATAGAGCAAATTGCAGAGATAAAAGATATGTCTTACGAGGAAGTATTAAAAAGTACTTATGAAAATGCAAAAAAACTATTTAGAATAAAATAGATAGTTTTAGGGTTAAGCCATAATAAGTATTATGACTTAACCTATCGTGCTAATTACTTTTTTCTATGTCTGACATTAACTCCACTAATAGTAAATCAATTTGTTTAGACATTTCTATTATATCAGTATCAATAGTAAGCTTGCTATTAATTTGATTGATGATATTGGATAGATTTTCGGTTACTCGATAAATTATTTCAGTACTTTGCATAGAAGGCACCTCACTTAACTTTTGATCTTATTAATAGGAATTTGAATAACTTGATAATTGAATCTAGCCTGTTGATATTTAAGTAATTATAGGTAATAATATGTGCGAACAAGATAATGAAGTAGTACAAAAATAGTGGTTAATATTTTATTATGTAAAAATAAATTAGTTTATATATATATTCTATCATATAAATCGAATATATAAAGAAAAAAATGTAAATTTTTAAAAAAACTCGAAAAATTAATTATTTTTATATGTTTTGTTTAGGATTTAAACTAAATGACACCATTATACAATATATAGTATAGAATACAATTAACTAACCGTATATGTTGTTTATAATTGTAAAATAATGGAATTATTATAACTATAATTAGTAATAAAATATATTTACAATTAGTAAAACATGTAACTATTCAATATATTAATGAATTATTATCAAAATACTTAATTAATTCCATAAATAACACAAAAAATAATAAAAGAGGTGATTTATATTATAGAACCAATTGCTTCTCCCAAAAGAACCATTGAAATAGTAAAAAAATATGACTTTGCATTTCAGAAGAAATTTGGACAAAATTTTCTGATAGATTCTCATGTACTTAATAAAATTATAACATCTTCAAATATAAACAAAGAAGATGTAGTAATAGAAATTGGTCCAGGAATAGGAAGCCTTACTCAACAATTAGCTGAAAATGCAAAACAGGTAATAGCAGTAGAAATTGATAAAAAGCTTATACCTATACTAGAAGATACTTTAAGTGACTATAATAATATTACAATCATTAATGAAGATATCTTGAAAGTAGATATAGTAAAACTAGTAAAAGAAAAAAATGATAATAAACCAATAAAAGTCGTTGCCAATCTTCCATATTACATTACAACCCCTATAATAATGGGATTGTTTGAAAGTAATGTTCCAGTAGATAGCATTACAGTAATGGTACAAAAAGAAGTGGCAGACAGAATGAAAGCAAAACCTGGGACTAAGGATTATGGAGCACTATCTTTAGCTGTTGGGTATTATAGTGAACCTTATATTGTTGCCAATGTACCGCCAAACTGTTTTATGCCAAGACCTAAAATAGGTTCTGCTGTAATCAGATTAACAAAACATAAACAACCCCCAGTAGATGTTGTGGATGCCAAATTATTATTCAAGATCATTAGAGCATCGTTTAATCAAAGAAGAAAAACACTTATTAATGGACTGTATAATAACTTAGAGGGTATGTTTGAGAAAGACCAATTAAAACATGCTATAGAAAACATTGGATTAAAACTTAATGTAAGAGGAGAAACACTCAGCCTAGAGGAATTTTCTAATTTAGCTAACGAATTATATAAATTAATAAAATAAAATGAATCATTAATTATACTAAAACCTCCCTAACATAAATATAAATGTATTAAGGGGGTTTTAATGTGCAATCAAATAAATATAATCGGCAGGTAACAATGCTTGAACAAGAAGATAAAGGATACGTTTCTATAGAAAATAAATCTTATGGATATTGTAAAATTGAAACAAGAGGTAATAAGTGTAGAATAAAACTATCTGTAAATGGACTTATAAAAACAAACCAGTACGTTTATAAAGCGTGTCTTATAAAAACTACAGAAAGCAGTAGCGATATCATACCTATAGGTGTTATAGAATTAGACAATAATAATTATGCCAGCTTAAATATAAATACTGTTACTGATAACGTAATGAAAAAAGATATACCAATCAATGATATTTCAATTATAGCTATAATGTGTAAAGAAAATGACAACAAATATAAATTTCCTTTAGTAGGATATATAAAAGAAATAGGTTATACATGGAAAAAGAATATTAATATAGATAGAAAAATCAATAACCAGTCAAGAATAGAAAAACCACAAATTAATAAAGATATTAAGACTGAAAAAAATAAAGTCATTGAAACAAAATCTAACGATACTATTAAAATAGATACTGATAACTCCAAAACAGATACAATTACTACAAAAACAAATATTATAGATTATTCTCAAACAAAAAAACAAAGTAATGAAATAAACAATGATCCAAAGATTGATGAAACTAAAGTAACCATAGAAAATACTAACACTAGCGTATATAATAAGGAATCAGAAAGGGATAAATCGATCGAAATTGATGATATAGGAAACCAAACTTTTGATATAATAAAAGAGCATTTTGATAAAAATGAACTGACTAAAATATATGATAATA
The DNA here is from genome assembly GCF_025211055.1 of Vallitalea sp. Classification (GTDB taxonomy): domain Bacteria; phylum Bacillota; class Clostridia; order Lachnospirales; family Vallitaleaceae; genus Vallitalea. Next base: position 39,792 of record NZ_JAOARO010000002.1, read on the forward strand.
TATTTAAGGAATATCCAAAAATGAAACCATTTGAGGGGAAGTATTCTAATATAGAGTGGATTCGTATAGAACCTGCAGATATTATATATTTTCCTATAGAATCCTGGTTGCTAACAAATAATACATTTTTACTCAATGCATATAGAAAATATAAGCATCTTATACTTGGAAGAGATATGGATTGTGACAGAGGAAAACCATATTTCATACTTGGAGTACCTAGTATATACTATCCAAAGGATAAAGTAGCTGCATATTTCTATGGATTCAAAGATTTTGTATGTTGTTCAGGAGCCAAAACAAAATCCGGAGAATACGGATATTGGGTCAAGGAAATAGATTATTCAATGTAATTAAATTGTAATGCTATTGACATAGAAAATACACATAAAAATGATAATATAATTATGAAAACTATCCCCCCTTTTATTTATGATAAATTTACATATTTTTATCCTACCGCCGTGGTAGGATTTTTTTTGCAAAAAAAAACTACCATTTCAAATTATACAGTAGTTTATTCATATAAATTATACATTATAATGAGTATAGGTACTACCTATGCAACTCTGAGCTATATTAAATAATGAAATTCCTCAATTAGTAGCAGTTTTAGCTCTAACATTCCTAAAATAATAACTAACATAGCTAGAAAGAGCAATCAACTCTAAAATTATTGCTATGAACATAACTGTAATACTTATAAAATGTTCAGGCAAAACAATTATTAAAAATATAGCAATTGAAAATGTTACAGTTGCAAGCTTACCAAATTTGTTAGATGGTATAACGGTCTTTTCTTTTCTAAAATATAAGAAAATACCTGATAAAACTAAACAAGTCTCTTTAATTAAAATTATGAGCAATACCCAAATAGGTACATATTTTGAATAATATAAACACCCTAATGTAGTTACTAGCATAAGTTTATCAGCTAAAGGGTCCAAGACTATTCCTACAACTGAAATCACATTGTATTTTCTAGCAAGATACCCATCAAGAAAATCAGTAAGACTAGCAACTAAGAATATTATTAAAGCATAGATATGAGCATTCTCCACCGATGAAAAGAAAACTACAGGAAATAGTGGCACAAGGAACATTCTAATTATGGTTAGGATATTTGGTACATACTTCATTGTTATTCCCCCTTGTTAATTGCATAATCTATAATTAATACGATATGAATATTATATATAAAAGATAAATTCTAGTCTATAGTTTTAACTATATTAATTATTTTTTTTGCAACTTAACATTAAAAAAGAATATTATTACTATATAATAAAGATTATTTATTAATATGTGCCACTTTTAAATCTATTTTTTTCTAATAGTTATATCTCCCATATCACAGTCAACATTATAGTTCCCTTCCTTGGAAGAAGTAGGGAAATCAGATTTTATCTTTCCCATAGATACATTTGTGGATATAATTGAATTATCATTATCATATAGGTCTACCTTAATACTTCCCATATCAGACGAAATACTAAAAAAATCTAATTTTTGTTTGAAAGATGCTGTTATAGCGCCCATATCTGATTCTAGATCACAATTATCTATCTTACTGTTTGATATGATGTTGATACCGCCCATATCTGCATTGACAGTACAATCCTTAATAGTGTTATTGGATTCCATATATATAACACCACTGCTAGAAGATATATTCAATTTATCAACTTTGGCATTATTATAATAATTTATTTTTCCCATTGAACTAGTAAGGATAACTGATTCTTTGTAATTAGCTAAAGTAATGTCTATTTTCCCTAAACTGGAAGTTATATCAATGTTTTTGACATCAGAGAAAAATTCGCTACTATTAATTTCTCCAAGATTATTATTGATATATAAGGTATCTAATTCAAAATCATTAGGAACGTAGACTGTAATATCGTTTGTATAATTACCTTTGTTCATGCTCCCAAAGAAATTTTTGGTAACTATTCTTTGAGTAATATCTAAAGTATTATTGTTTACATCTATATTGTAGTTGATAGCATAATTATTGTTTTTTGGTTTGGTGTATGTATACTCAACTTTTATATTCTTTCTATCTTCTTTCTTAAAAACGATTATAGCTACATCTGTCTTCAGAGATATTTTATCTACGTCTTCACAAGGAAAATTATCTACTAAGGTATCACCTGTTTTATTGTAAATAGTATGATCGTAATTATTAATTATAGAATTGTGTGTACTTTCTTCTATGAAGTCTTGAATTATATCTTTAACTTGGTTTGGTACAAAAGGTAAGTTTTGTAACCAGTCATAATTATTTCTATTATTATCAGTAGTATAGTCATGATTGTTGTTATTACTATAAAATGGATTAAATCCAAAAGTAATTATTGCAATGATACCAAAAAAAGATACTACTAATGTTATTGATAATATTATAGCCATATTTTTAAGCTTTTTCATAGCTATCCCTCCTAACAATTAGCTTGTTCCACTCAATATATTTTGTAGTAAAACTAGCATAGAGTTTCATTAACATGAGGGTTCCTATTATGATAAGTCCTCCTGCACTCGCTAAAAATATGAAGAGTAGAAATCCTAAAAATGGATGAGTTATTATATCATAAGGTATTGCAATATACATCATTGGTGATTGAAAAACACAAGCAATCAATACAACTACGCTTGATAACACTAATGCTATTCCAACAATGAAAAATGATGCTAACACAGCCCAGCAAGCTAAATAGAGTCCTATCATTATTAAGTTGAAAAAAATCATTCCAATCAATATTCCTATTGAATACTTCCTTCCAGTTCTATTAATCGTCGTTCTAGTAGTGTCTGTGGAATAATTATTCTTCTCGCTTGTATGTAAATTAGGAATGTATCCAGCTGCAATTGTCTCTGGATTACCAAGTTCATTAGATATTTCTTCTTCTGTTTTTCCATCAGATAATCCTGATTTGAAGTGTTCCTCATAGTCATACATAATATCTCTACGTTCATCATATGGAAGAGATTCAAGCAGGATATCCAATTTTTTTAAATACTCATTCTTATTCACTTATATCTTCCTCCTCAATTAAAGAATTAACACTTGAAACAAAGTCATACCACTCATTACTTAGTTCTTCTTTGGCTTCATGGCCTTTTTTAGTAAGTGTATAATATTTTCTGGGTGGTCCTTCCGTAGATTCTTTGAGATAAGTTTCAAAATAATTCTCTTTTGTTAATCTTCTAAGTAAAGGATAAATAGTTCCTTCTGATATTCTTACATTATTGGATATCTTTTTGACTAACTCATAACCATAATAATCATCTCTTGAGAGTAAAGATAATACACATAACTCTAATACGCCTTTTTTAAACTGTATATTCATATATTAACCTCCCATAACATTAACCGCTCAAAAAAGTAATAACTTACGAGTTTTTATAATGCCGGATTATAGTATATCACACACTACCTAATAATGCAAGGTACTAAACAAAACTTTCTTGTGTGCTATGTATTATAGTATTTTGGTTATGTTGATATATATATAGGAAATAAATATTTCTGAGTAGATCAGAACAAGCCTGTAATATCACGATATGTATAAATTAATAGAAATAAGTCTATCATTTATATAATAGGTATTTGGATAGCTTAATCAAGCAAAAATAGAAATAAATTCTTGACAATTATAATCAATTCGGATATACTTTGATTATCAAAGTATTTGCGACACAAATAAATAGGAGATAATGATATGAAAAATGTTAGAATCATTGGAACAGGTAGTTATTTACCCGATAATATAGTATCAAATGATGATCTATCCTCCTTTGTTGAAACAAGTGACGAATGGATTAGTAGCCGTACAGGTATTAAAAATAGAAGAATTACAACTGGAGAAGGAACAACGGATTTAGCTGTTAACGCTGCAAAAAAAGCCGTTGAATCTTCTAAGGTAAATCCTAGTGATATTGATTTAATACTAGTAGCTACTATTTCAGCCGATAATTTTACTCCATCGACTGCATGTGAAGTACAAAAAGAAATAGAAGCTGATAATGCAATGTGTTTTGACATTAATGCGGCATGCTCAGGTTTTATTTTTGCACTTAATACAGCAACAGCTTATATTAAAGCGGGTCTAGCCAAGAACGCATTAGTGATTGGAGTGGAAGTACTTTCTAGGTTGACAGATTGGGAAGATAGAAGAACATGCGTATTATTCGGTGATGGATCTGGAGCAGTTGTATTAAGTGAATCACAAGAAGAAGGAATCAGTAATTTTGAGTGTAAATCTTTAGGTAAATTAAGTGAATACTTAGTATGTGGAGGTAGTGATCTTAAGAATCCTTATGTTAATAAAGAGTCACACAAATATATAAAAATGAATGGACAGGAAGTTTTCAAATTTGCATGTAGCTATGTACCTAAGGGTATAAAAAATGTAATTAAAGAGTCTCCATATGATATAGAAGACATTGACTATTTTATATTACATCAGGCTAATGAAAGAATAATCAATTCTATAGCAAAAAGATTGAAAATAGACCAAGAAAAGATTTACAAAAATATTTCTTCATATGGTAATACATCGTCCGCTAGTATACCTATTGCTTTAGATGAAATGTTTAAGAAGAACATATTGAAAAAAGGTAATAGAATTATTATCGCTGGTTTTGGCGGAGGACTTACTTATGGAGTTGCTATGATAACAATCTAAAATAATATAAAATTAACTAGGAGGAAATTATAATGGATTTTGAAAAATTAAAAGAGGTAGTAATTGATCAACTTGATGTTGAAGAAAGTGAAGTAACATTACAAGCTAAATTCATAGATGATCTTGGAGCAGATTCTTTAGATTTATTTGAATTAGTTATGGCTATAGAAGAAGAATCTGGAGTAGAGATTAAGAATGAGGACTTACCTTCAGTGATTACTGTACAAGATGCATTAGACTACGTAAAAAATAATCAGTAACAAAGATTTATCATAACCAATCTGGGGGCACCCGATTGGTTTAAATTTTAAGGAGTGAAAAGAGTGAAATCTGAGATTTGTAAGATGTTGAATATTGAATATCCAATATTTCAAGGTGCTATGGCTTGGATAGCAGAGTATAACTTGGTTGCTGCAGTATCTAACGCAGGAGGTCTTGGGATTATAGCAGGAGGAAATGCTCCTTGTGATGTTGTTAGGGAACAAATAAGGAAAACAAAAGAACTAACTGATAAACCATTTGGAGTTAATATAATGCTTCTTTCACCATTTGCAGATGAAATAGCTCATATGGTATGTGAAGAAAAGGTAGCTGTTGTTACAACTGGAGCAGGAAACCCTGGTAAATACTTAGAGAGTTGGAAAGAACATAATATAAAAGTAATACCTGTAGTTCCTTCTGTTGCATTAGCTAAGAGGATGGAAAGATCAGGTGTTGACGCAATCATTGCTGAAGGTTGTGAATCAGGAGGACACGTTGGGGAATTGACAACTATGGCACTCTTACCTCAAGTTGTAGATGCAGTTGATATTCCTGTTATTGCTGCGGGAGGAATAGGAGATGGCAGAGGCATAGCTGCTACTAAAATGTTGGGAGCAGATGCTTTTCAAATAGGAACCCGATTCTTAGTTGCGAAAGAATGCGTTGTACATAAGAATTACAAGGAAAAAATTCTAAAAGCTAAGGATATTGATACACGTGTAACAGGTAAAGTTACGGGGCATCCTGTAAGAGTATTAAAAAATAAATTCTCTAGGAAGTTCTTGCAGTTAGAAAAAGAAGGCGTCAGTGTAGAAGAATTAGAAGAGTTAGGTACTGGCAAACTAAGATTAGCTGTTGTAGATGGAGATGTAACAAATGGTTCAGTAATGTCTGGTCAAATAGCTGGTATGATCAATAAAGAGCAGACATGTAGTGAAATCATACAAGAACTTATTATAGATGCTAATAAGGTTATTGAAAATATAAGAAATTAAAACCAATTAGTTTGATATATTGAAAGGAATGAAAACCATGGGAAAAACAGCTTTTTTATTTCCAGGTCAAGGAGCTCAATATCTTGGTATGGGAAAAGAAATAGCTAATAATTATGAGAGCAGTAAAAAAATCTATCAAATTGCTAGTGAAGCATTAGGATTTGATATAGAAGAAATATGTAATGAAAAAGAAGATGTTCTTAATAATACAGAATATACACAACCTGCAATTCTAACTACTACTATTGCTATTTTAGAAGCTGTAAAAGAACATGGGTTCAAAGCAGATGTAGTTGCTGGATTAAGCTTAGGGGAATACAGTGCTCTTGTTGCCAATGAGGCAATGGATTTTAAAGAAGCGGTATGTCTTGTAAGAAAAAGAGGAAAATATATGGAAGAAGCTGTACCAGAGGGTAAAGGCTCTATGGCAGCAGTTCTAGGTTTAGAGCCATGTACAGTAGAAGAGATATGTGACGGTATAGATGGAATGGTTATGCCTGCCAATTATAATTGCCCAGGACAGATTGTAATTGCAGGAGAAGTAGAGGCTCTAAATATTGCTTGTGAAAAATTAGAAGAAGCAGGAGCAAAACGAGTAATTAAGCTTAATGTAAGTGGACCTTTTCATACCCCTATGCTTAACTCAGCAGCAGAAAAACTAAAAAAAGAATTAGAAGACATTAATATTGTGAAAAATAGCATACCGTACATAACCAATGTAACAGCGGATTATGTTGATGATTATAATAATGTTAAAATTCTTTTAACAAAACAAGTTGTCTCTCCAGTAAGATGGGAAGAGACAATCAATAGAATGATAGATAATGGTGTGGATACATTTATTGAAATAGGACCAGGAAAAACACTATCCTCTTTTGTAAAGAAGATAGATAGGACCAAGAAAATAGTTAACATACAAGATATGAAGACATTGAGTAAGGCGATTAAATTAAGGTAGAGGGTTAGTATTAGAATCCCAGAGAAAGGATGATAATTGATGGATAAGGTTGCTATAGTGACTGGAGCTTCAAGAGGAATAGGTAAAGCAATAGCCCGTAGATTGGCAAATGATGGTATAATAGTAGCAGTTAATTATAGAAGTAGTGAAGAAGAAGCTCAAAAAGTAGTAGCAGAGATTACTGCAGATGGTGGTAGAGCCAAGGCATATAAAGCTGATGTAAGCAATTTTGAAGATGCAGAGAAGTTAATATCAGAGGTTAAAAAGGATTATGGAAGAATAGATATCCTAGTCAATAATGCAGGAATAACAAAAGATATGTTGATGCTTAAGATGACGGAAGTAGAATTTGATGATGTAATAAGAGTTAATCTTAAGGGAACATTTAATTGCATCAAACATGTTAATAGGACTATGTTAAAACAAAAATCAGGTAGGATAATAAATATTTCATCTGTTATTGGTGAGATAGGTAATGTTGGGCAGGCTAATTATGCAGCATCAAAAGCAGGGATTATAGGACTTACTAAATCAATGGCTAAAGAATTAGCTACAAGGAATATAACTGTTAATGCTGTTGCACCAGGTTTTATAGAAAGTGATATGACTGATATATTAACAGACAAAATAAAAGACCAGATTCTATTAAATATACCTATGAAACGTATTGGTAGAGCCACTGAAGTAGCAAATGTGGTAGCTTTTTTAGCTTCCGATGAAGCAAGTTATGTTACAGGTCAAGTAATTAATGTAGACGGTGGAATGGTTGTTTAATTACATGAAAGGAAGGTAAGCATGAAGAGAAGAGTTGTCATAACTGGATTAGGTGTTATTACACCTATTGGAAATAATGTAGATGAATATTGGAATAATCTAAAAGCAGGTAAAATTGGATTTGGAGAGATTACTTCATTTGATTCAAGTGAATATCGAGCAAAAATAGTAGCTGAAGTAAAAGATTTTGAAGCTAAGGATTATATAGAAAGAAAAAAAGCTAAGAGAATGGATAGATTTACTCAATTCTCTATTGCAGCAGCTAAAGAAGCCATAGATGATTCAGGTCTTGACTTAGAGAAGGAAGATGTTGAAAGAATAGGTGTTATCGTAGGAACTGGTGTTGGTGGATTAGGTTCAATTGAAAAAGAAGCACAAAAATTATTAGCTAAAGGACCTAACAAAGTTTCTCCTATGTTCATACCAAAAGTAATTACTAATATGGCAGCAGGTAATATCGCTATTCAATTTGGATTAAAAGGAGTATGTACTAATGTAGTTACAGCATGTGCTACTAGTACTAATACTATAGGTGATGCTTTTAGAACAATACAATATGGTGATGCAGATGTTATGGTTACAGGTGGAACAGAAAGTTGCATAGTACCTCTTGGAGTTTCAGGGTTTACAGCTCTTCAAGCATTAAGTAGCAGTGAAGATCCTACAAAAGCATCAAGACCATTTGATAAAAATAGAGATGGCTTTGTTATGGGAGAAGGATCAGGAATTGTGATTCTAGAAGAATTAGAACATGCCAAGGCTAGAGGTGCTAAGATACTAGCTGAAGTAAAAGGATATGGAGCTGCTTGTGATGCTTATCATATTACTGCACCAGCACCTGGGGGAGAAGGTGCTGCAAGAGCCATGAAATTAGCTATAAAAGATGCAGATATCAAACCAGAAGATGTATCTTATATTAATGCCCATGGAACAAGTACTGAATATAATGACAAATTGGAAACAGCTGCTATCAAAACAGTTTTTGACAAGTATGCTTATAAAGTTCCTATCAGTTCAACTAAATCAATGATAGGACATTTACTTGGAGCAGCTGGAGCAGTAGAGATTGTTGCATGTGTAAAAACAATATTAGATGGATTTGTACATCCAACAGTAGGATATACAACACCAGATGTAGAATGTGACTTGGATTATATTCCAGTCAAGGGAAGAAATATAGATGTAAAATATGTTCTTTCTAATTCTCTTGGTTTTGGTGGACACAATGCATCATTAATCATAAGTAAATATGAGGAATAAACTTCACCAATGATTTTAAATAATAGTGTAAGGAAGTGATGATTCTTGAAATTTGACAATATAAAAGAACTAATAAATTTAGTTAGTGAAAAAGGGTTAACACGTGTAGATATTGAAAAAGATGGCTGTAAGATATCCATAAGAAAAGAAAAAGAAGTATTAATGACATCAAACCCGGAACCATATGTACAAAAACCAAATACAAGCCAGACTGCTAACCTTAATAAAGAGACTGTACAAGAAAACGACAACCATAAAGTAGACATAGAAGATAAAAATACAGTAACAATTAAATCACCTATAGTAGGAACATTTTATAGTGCGCCAAGTCCAGATGAAGACGATTACGTTAAAGTAGGAGATAAAGTATCAAAAGGTAAGACTCTATGTATTATAGAAGCTATGAAATTAATGAATGATATAGAAGCTGAGGTTTCAGGTGAGGTTGTAGATATATTAGTAGAAAATGAAGAGATCGTAGAATATAATCAGCCATTGTTCAAAATTAAACCATAGATAATTTATTACTTGTATCGAATGCATTTATGACTTTTTAAAACGATAATTATGAAAGGAATAGATTGTTATGTTAGATGCTGTAGAAATTCAAAAGATTATTCCACATAGGTACCCATTTTTACTGATTGACAGAATAACAGAAATAGAACCAGGTAAAAGGGCAATAGGCTATAAAAATGTCACAATGAATGATTATTTTTTTGCAGGACATTTTCCAGAAGAACCAGTAATGCCAGGAGTACTTATTGTTGAAGCTCTTGCCCAAGTGGGAGCAGTTACTATGCTTAGTTTAGAAAAATTCAAAGGTAAAACAGCATATTTTGGCGGCATAAATAAAACTAAAATAAGACGAAAAGTTGTACCTGGAGATAGATTGGACTTGGAAATAGATATCATAAAACAAAAAGGTCCAGTAGGAGTAGGAAAAGTAGTAGCATCTGTTGATGGTGAAATAGCTGTTACTGGAGAATTAACTTTTATTGCTAAATAGTTTATAAAAGTTAGTAGAAGTAGAGGTGAATTATGTTTAATAAGATTCTGATTGCTAATAGAGGAGAAATTGCTGTAAGAATTATTAGGGCCTGTCGAGAAATGAATATTCAGACAGTAGCAGTATATTCTGATATTGACAAAGAAGCTCTTCATACACAATTGGCAGATGAGGCTATATGTATTGGACCAGCACCAGCCAAAGACAGTTATCTAGATATTAAAAGGATAATTAGTGCAGCGATTGTTACAGGTGCTAATGCAATACACCCTGGCTTTGGATTCTTGTCCGAGAACAGTAAATTTGCTAAGGTATGTGAAGAATGCAACATTACATTCATAGGTCCAACAGGCGATATGATGGACAGAATGGGTAATAAATCAAAAGCCAGAGAAACAATGATCGAAAATAATATACCAGTTGTACCTGGTTCAAAAGGTGCTGTAGAGGGTATTGAAGAAGCCATAGAATTAGCAGATAGTATAGGCTATCCTGTCATTATCAAAGCATCCGCCGGTGGTGGTGGAAGAGGTATGCGTATTGCAGGTAGTAGAGAGGAATTAGTTAACTCCTATAAAACTGCTAGTGCAGAAGCAAAGAGTGCTTTTGGTGACAACACTATGTATTTGGAAAAATATGTAACTAATCCTAGACACATTGAATTCCAAATATTAGCTGATAATTATGGTAATACAGTACATCTAGGTGAAAGAGATTGCTCCATGCAGAGAAGACATCAGAAGGTTCTCGAAGAATCACCTTCTGCAGCTATTAACGATGAGCTTAGAAAAAAAATGGGTGAAACAGCTGTTAAGGCAGCTAAGTCCATTAATTATAAAAATGCTGGTACTGTAGAATTTTTATTGAGTGATAGTGGAGAGTTCTATTTTATTGAGATGAATACAAGAATTCAAGTAGAACATCCAGTTACAGAAATGGTTACAGGTATAGATTTGATAAAAGAACAGATAAGAATAGCTAACGGGGACAAATTAAATTATACCCAGAAGGATGTCAGGATAAAAGGGCATGCAATTGAATGTAGAGTCAATGCAGAGAATCCTAGTAAGGGATTTAGACCATCTCCTGGAGAGATTAGTTTTCTACATATGCCTAGTGGAAAAGATATTAGAGTAGACAGTGCCATTTATTGCGGTTATAAAATACCTCCAACATATGATTCAATGATAGCTAAATTGATTGTTTACGATAAAGACAGAAACAGTGCCATAAAGAAATTAAATAGTGCTATCGGTGAATTTATTGTTGAGGGAATAGACACTAATATAGATTTTCAATATGACTTAATAAATAACGAGAGTTTTATAAAAGGAAATTACAATACTTCTTTTATAGAAAAGTTAATGGAGAAATAGATAACTTAATGAGGTTATTCTTATATAAGAGAATAACCTTGCTAAGATATAGAATACACAACGCCTAGCTTATTATATACTAAGAATAGTAAAGGGTAATATTGCCTGCTTTAAATGCTATTTATAAAAGTAAGTTTGCCATTTCCCTAGGTTCAATATTACCTTTTACTATTTATTAGTATAAAAGACAATGATAGTTACAACCAAATAAACCATTAAAGGGGTATATGTATGAAAGAATTATTTAAAAAGAAAAAATACATTAAATTACCTATAAAGACAGCTGTAAACGGAAAAAAACAGTATAATGATATGAGTGATCCATCAGTACCTACTGGTAAGTGGATTAAATGTAATAATTGTGGAGAGATAATTTACAGAGATGATTTTGAAGAAAAAAATCAAATATGTACCAAATGTCATAAGCATTTTAGGATGGATAGCCAATCAAGGATATCACAAATTATTGATTCGGGTTCTTTCAAAGAACTAAACACTAACATGGGAACGAAAAATGTTCTGGATTTTCCAGATTATTTAGATAAGATATCCTCATTACAACAGAAAACTGGTCTAAAGGAAGCGGTAGTAACAGGAGAAGGCAGAATAAATGGAGTAAAAATTGTCATAGCAGTTATGGACAGCCGATTTATGATGGGAAGTATGGGAGAAGCTGTAGGTGAGAAAGTAACTAGAGCCATTGAACATGCAACTAGTAAGAAATTACCAATTATTATATTTACAGCTTCTGGTGGAGCTAGGATGCAGGAAGGAATAGTATCCCTTATGCAGATGGCTAAGACGTCTTCAGCATTAGCTAAACATAGTGAAGCGGGACTATTATATATAACTGTACTTACAGATCCAACTACTGGTGGAGTTACAGCTAGTTTTGCCATGCTTGGAGATATAATTCTAGCGGAACCTGAAACATTAATAGGATTTGCTGGGGCAAGGGTAATAGAACAAACTATAAATCAAAAATTACCAGAAGGATTTCAAAAAGCTGAATTCTTACTAGAGCATGGATATATTGATATGATCGTAGAAAGAAAAAACATGAAAAATACATTATTCAAATTGTTAGAGTTTCATCAAAACTAACATTTGGTAATAGGAAAACTTTGTAAGATAAAAAGATAGAAAAAGCATTTATATTTTTAATTAAAATTATATTTGAAGAGGTGTTTATTATATGAACCCATGGGAAAAAGTTAGCATAGCTAGAATGGCAGAAAGGCCTACATCAGAAGACTATATTAGGCTTATATTTGATGATTTTATAGAACTTCACGGAGATAGATTATATAGTGATGATAAAGCTATAATAGGCGGAATTGGTTTGCTTGAAGGAATACCTGTAACAGTTATCGGTCAGCAAAAAGGACGTTCAACAAAAGAAAATATAGATAGGAATTTTGGAATGCCTCATCCTGAAGGATATAGAAAAGCACTTAGGCTTATGAAACAAGCCGAAAAGTTTAATAGACCAATAATATGTTTTGTAGATACTCCTGGAGCATACTGTGGATTAGGAGCAGAAGAAAGAGGTCAGGGTGAAGCTATTGCAAGGAATTTATTTGAAATGGCTAGACTGAAAGTTCCTATCATATCAGTCGTAATCGGTGAAGGCGGTAGTGGTGGAGCTTTAGCTCTAGCGGTATCAGACAGGGTTTGGATGTTGGAGAACTCTATATATTCAATATTGTCACCAGAGGGATTTGCTAGTATTCTATGGAAAGACAGTAAAAGAGCCAAAGAAGCAGCTGAAGTAATGAAGATAACCGCTGAAGATCTATTAGAATTGGGTATCATTGAAAAGATTATTGAAGAACCTGACGGAGGAGCACATAATAGTTTTCACCAAATAAGTATAGAGTTAAAAGATTGTTTCATGAAAGAGCTAGAAGTATTAAAAGGACTAGATGAAGAACTATTGATTGAAAATAGATACAATAGATATAGAAAACAAATTAAACAATAAATAGTAAAATAATATGATGAAACATAGATGAATACAGGCAATTATTATCTAGATTTATGTCATAAAAAATAGTATAATATAGGCAAGAAATTTCTAATTAAGTATAATCATAATCTAATTAGAATTTCTTGTCTTGTTTTATAATAGGGTGAATATAGTAACGTTGAAGGGAGAATAATAATGGCAAAGAAGAAGAAAAAAGACACAAAAACATTAAAAGCACTAGCTATATTTGTTTTGGTTATAGGAGCAGTATACTTAGGTCTTACACTAGGAAAAGGTGCTTATAAATCAGATACTATTACTAAAGATAATAATGAGAACAATACTATTACTAAGGAAGAAAATGTTAATAAGGGAAAAACTGATAATGAATTAGGTGAAACTAATTCTGTATCTGAAATTAACCCAGAAAAAGAAATAAAACCAGAACCAGAGGTTAAACCAGAATCAGAAGAAAAGTTAGAGACAGAAGAGCCTAAGGTGACAGATGAAGAGAAAGATATTGATGAAGAAAATTCTTCTGAACAAGAAGATATCAAAGAAGAAAATAAGGAAACACCTCAAGGAAGTGGTACTGAAGATAACTTTGACATGAATGTTGATGCTTCTACCTTATCTAATAAAGGATACAGCTGGAGTTTCAAAAGAAATAAAGAACACAAAAAGGTAACTGGATATAACAAGTTTGATATTGAACAATATGAAGGTTACTATATTGTAGATACTGATGAAAAAGTTATCTACTTAACATTTGATGAAGGTTATGAAAATGGATATACACCTGCCATACTTGATACACTAAAGGCTAATGATGTAGAAGCAACTTTTTTTGTTACAAAGCCTTTCATTAAGAATAATGTAGAGTTAGCAAAAAGAATGAAAGATGAAGGTCATATAGTTGGGAATCATACTGTACATCATAAAAGAATGTATGAATTGACAGACGATGAAATTAAGTATGAGATAGAAGAAACAGCTAGATATTTTGAAGAAATGACTGGATACAAGATGGATACTTTCTTCAGACCACCAGAAGGAGCATATAGTGAAAGATCACTTTGCCTAACTAGACAATTAGGATATAAGACAATTTTCTGGAGTATGGCTTATGCTGATTGGGATAGAAATAACCAAAAAGGTAAAGAATATGCTTACAATCACGTAATTAATAATGCTCATCCAGGTATGATTTCATTATTACATGCTGTATCATCATCTAATACGGAAGCACTTAATGATATCATTAAAACCTTAAAAGAGCAGGGTTATAGATTTGGTAATCTATACGAAATTGAATAAGGATTAGTTATAATAGTTCTTTACTATTTACAAAGCTATCTATATTATATATAATTTATGGTGTCATATAATAACAATAAATGATAGTAAACGTTACTTCATTTTTATAATTAATAAAAAACAAGGAAAGTTTCATACATTTTTGCAAATAATAATTATAAAATGGACTATACTATAATAAATATTAGGAGGTACATAAATGTCCAAGAGATTTGAACAAAAAGACTGGCAAGAAAGCATGAAATTAAAATTTGATTTTAATAATATGATGACATCTTATGTTGGAGAGAACGGTATTAGCGAATCAGAAATAGCTGATTTACAGGCACAAATTGAAAAAGCTGAAAAAGCAATGGTAGAAAAACGAGCTAATGGTGGTATGGATTGGAGAGATTTACCATATAACCAAGGAGATATCGTTGAAGATATTAATGCATATGTTGAAAGCATAAAAGATGACTTTGACACTTTCGTAGTACTTGGTATCGGCGGTTCAGCATTAGGACCAATTGCAGTACAACAAGCTATTAACCATCCTTATTATAATGAATTGTCAAAAGAAAAAAGAGGTGGTTATCCAAAGTTATATATAATGGATAATATCGATCCTGAAAAGTTAGTATCATTATTTGATATTATTGAGCTTGATAAAACTTTATTCAATGTTATAACAAAATCAGGAAGCACCTCTGAAACAATGTCTCAATTCATGATTATCAAAGAAATGTTAGAAGAGAAATTAGGAAAAGAAGAGTCTAAAAAACATGTTGTTTGTACAACAGATGCCAAAAACGGTAATCTTAGACCAATAGCTGATAAAGAAGGTTACAAGAGTTTTATTATTCCAGCAGGAGTTGGTGGAAGATTTTCAGAACTAACACCAGTTGGTTTATTACCAGCAGCTATGTGTGGTATAGATATTGAAGAATTATTGGCTGGAGCAGCTTATATGGATGAATTATGCAAGAATGATAATACATTCAAGAATCCAGCTTCAGTGTATGCAATTCTTAACTACTTAGCTATGAGAAGAGGTAAGAATATATCAGTTATAATGCCTTATGCGGATACATTAAAATATATTGGAGACTGGTATGCACAGTTATGGGCAGAATCACTAGGTAAGAAATTTGATAATGATAAAAATGTTGTTAATGTAGGACAAACGCCAGTAAGAGCATTAGGAGCTACAGACCAACATTCACAAGTTCAATTATACTCAGAAGGACCAAAAGATAAAGTTATAGTATTTGTTGGGGTTGATAAATACAAAACAACTTTAGATATTCCAAGAATATATGGTGATATTCCTAGCCTGGGATTCTTAGGTGGAGAAACTCACAATAAATTAATTAAAACTGAACAGATGGCAACAGAATATGCCTTATTGAAATCAGGTCAAACAAATATGACAATTACTTTACCAGAAGTAAATGAATTCACACTTGGTCAAATCTTATACTTATTTGAAGTAGCTACTGGATTTGCAGGTGAATTACTTGACATTAATGCTTTTGACCAACCAGGTGTAGAAGAAGGTAAAAACGCAACATATGCTATGTTTGGAAGACCAGGCTATGATGATAAGAAAGCTGAACTTGATAATAGACCGGCTAAAAACGATAAATACATTATCTAGTAATAGATAAAAAATAAAAGGCTTACTTATAATAGAATCCAATTATTATAAGTAAGCCTTTTTATATAAGTATTAAAATGATATTTTATAATCTTCGTATACTCTTTCTTTTCTTTTTCTCTTTTTCCTCGTCAATAATTTCTATTTCAAGATAATCAAAATCAATTTGTTCAATAAAATGGTCTTGCTTAAAAGATGTCTTGCCATATGCGGGATAATCTTTATTATTATCATTCAACCACATAGGATGTTGTAAATCAAATTCATAGCAGATCTTATCCAAACAATCATAAGTAAGATCATCCTTTGATAAACCATCTTCATTAAGTTCAATTACAGTATCTTTTAACATCTTATTGTTTTTGTACACTTTTCCCCAAAGTCTAAACATAAATATTATCCTCTCTATAAATAAAAATATATATTCTTCAATTAATTAAATAGTATTGCTATTATTATATATGCATTAGAACTAAGCTTCAACCTTTAATTTTATATATTTACTAGAAGCATCTAGTATCTTCTTATATTTTTAATAGCAAAAGCTATATAATTAAGTTCTTTACAATCATGTTATAATAATAATGTGAGTTTTTTATTAATATTTTATTTAATAAAATAATGGAAGGATATAAATATGATCTATGAAGATATAGTAGAAGGAGTTTTTCTTGAACGTCCCAACAGATTTATTGCAAAAGTATTGATAGATGGTAATCTAGAAACAGTTCATGTAAAAAACACAGGACGATGCAAGGAAATACTTACTAAAGGAACCAAAATATTTTTACAAAAAAGCAATAATCCAAATAGGAAAACAAAATATTCGTTGATAAGTGCTTACAAAAAAGATATACTTATAAATATTGATTCACAGGTACCAAATGAAGTTGTACATGAAGCAATTTTACAAAATAAGATAACAGAGCTAATTGATCTTAATTATGTAAAAAGAGAACAAAAATATAAAAATTCAAGATTTGATATGTATTTTGAAAGAAGTAATGTTAAAGGTTTTATAGAAGTAAAAGGTGTCACATTAGAAAAAGATGGGTTATCAATGTTTCCAGATGCTCCTACGAAAAGAGGTACAAAACACTTGGAGGAGTTAATTGATGCAATATCGAATGGATATGAAGGATACCTGTTTTTATTGATACAGATGAATGAAATACATAAATTTACACCTAATCACATAACAGATGAAACATTTGCAAAAACTTTAATAAAAGCTAATGATGCAGGAGTTAAAATATTATGTTATAATTCAGTAGTAACAAGGAATGAAATTATGATAGGACAAAAAGCAGAAGTATTATTATAGACCATTTATAATTTTGAACAAGAGGTGAAGATTATGGAAGGACTACAGAGAAGAAATAAAATAAAAAAACTTTTAACTGAAAGTGATGAACCAATGACAGGCTCTAGATTAGCAAAAACTTTTTCAGTAAGTCGTCAAGTAATAGTGCAGGATATAGCATTACTTAGAGCAAAAGGCTGTAAAATCATATCTACATCTAATGGTTATATGATATATGAAAGCAAAAAAGAATATACTAAATTATTAGCTGTCAAACATACCAAAGAAGACATAAGGGAAGAGCTGGAAACCATAATTGATTTTGGAGCTACCATAGTTAATGTGATGGTTATTCATCCTGTGTATGGGGAAATAACTGCTAATCTTATGCTATCATCAAGAAAACATATAGATGATTTTATCAAAAAGCTTCAAAATAATGAATCAATCCCTCTTATGAGATTAAAAAACGGTGAGCATTATCATTTAATAAAAGCTAATGATGATAAGACACTGGAATTAGTGGAAAAGGAACTTGAGAAAAAAAATTTTTTAATATAAAAATTTTTAATTATATATGACAAGACACATGAATTTACAGGAGGATAACATGGATAAACAAAATAAGAAAAAAGGTATTATAACTAAACTAGTCAATAGGTACTTTATTGATGGACTAAGTGGTATGGCAATGGGATTATTCTCTACACTCATTGTGGGATTAATCATTAAACAGATTGGATCGTTAATAGGTGATAATGTAATTGGAATCACTCTATTAAGAATAGGCTCTATTGCAAGTATACTTACAGGAGCTGGAATCGGTATTGGAATAGCTCATAAACTAAAGACCTCAAGTCTAATCATGTATTCATCAGCAGTTACAGGACTAGTTGGTGCCTATGCAGGTAAAATCATTAGCGGACAAGCATTTGTTGATGGTAATGTTCTGCTGATTGGTCCTGGAGAGCCTCTAGGGGCTTTTGTTGCAGTTATAGTCGGTATTGAAATAGGAAGACTAATATCAGGAAAAACCAAAATAGATATAATACTTACACCTATAACAACTATCATAGCTGGTAGTAGTATCGGACTTATAATTGGTCCAACAATATCTGCTTTCATGAATTGGTTAGGGGACATTATCGAATTTGCTACAGTACAGCAGCCTTTTGTCATGGGGATATTGGTTTCTGTATTAATGGGTATAATTCTTACACTACCAATAAGCTCAGCTGCTCTATCAATCATTCTTAACCTTAATGGACTAGCGGCTGGAGCAGCAACAGTAGGTTGTGCTACACAAATGATAGGCTTTGCAGTAGCAAGTTATAGAGAAAATAAGGTTAATGGACTTATAGCCCAGGGGTTAGGGACATCAATGCTGCAAGTTCCTAACATAGTTAAGAATCCAAGGATATGGATACCCCCTATCGTAGTTAGTGCAATACTTGGTCCAATCTCCACAAAAGTGTTTATGATGAAAAATAATGCTTATGGTGGAGGAATGGGGACATCCGGTTTGGTGGGACAGATTATGACATGGGATACAATGATTGAAAGTGAATCTCCAGGTGTTCTGATAACCAAGATTATAGTCTTGCATATAATTCTGCCAGCTGTTATGACATTAGCTTTATCAGAAGGTCTTAGGAAAATTGGCTGGATTAAATATGGAGATATGAACTTGGATAGTTAAGAAAGAATATTATACTCGTGATTGTTATATTATAAAAGAAGCCGTTAAATTGTCTCATATGGGCATTTTAATGGCTTTTATAATAAATATATATTTTTTTATATTTTTTGAAGGGTATATAGAAAAATTAGCGTCTAAATATATGTAAGCTTTTTTGATTAATAAATGAAGGGAATGTGATTCTAAAATGAAACATAAAAAACTAGGTACTTTTACTTTGGCAATAACGCTCATAGTGTGGGGTATCATTCTTCTTATTAGTAATTTTATGTATATAGATATTAATAAGATATTAAGAATTCTCTCAGCAGTAAGTATAATACTAATTGGAGTGGAATTTCTTTTCTTTGATTGGTATTATAAAAGAAAACAATTGACAATGGAATTAAAAGTAAGCGTTACATCCATTGTTTTGCTAGTAATAATTTATAGTTCTTCTTTTCTTATATCCGGCATCTACATGTACAGTAATGATTCAGTGAATGGTTTTAGAAGAATATTCAATATAACAGATGAATATGAAGTAACTAAGAACTATACGGAGAAAGCAATTGGTCTTACTAACATTCAAGTAGATAATAGGAGGGGAAATATAGAGATACAAGGTACTGAAACAGAAGATATCTTAATAACTGCAGTATTTAACATAAGTACTTTTGAAGAAAAGGAAACAGCCATGGAGTTAGCAGAGGATATGGTCTCTATAGACAGGAGACAAGACAAAACATTGACTATTAAGACTAAGAATAATATTCTTAATCATAGAGGTACATATACTCATGTTAATTATATAATTGAAATACCTAAAAACATGGAAGTTGATATATCTAGTAGAAACGGTAACATATATGTTGGTAAAGTTGACAAAAAAACTACTATAAAGACTAGTAACAGTGTTATTCAAGTTGATAATATAGGTGATGAATTAACAATTGAAAACGATTTTGGTAGTATTGAAGTTGAAGCCGTAGCAGGTTCCACAAAAATTAAAAATAAAAATGGAGATGTCAATGTGGAAAATATAGAGGGGGATTTAGATATAAAAAATAGCTATAGCGATACTAACTTTGATAATATCAGTGGAAATGTTACCATAGACCAAGAATATGGTGATATAGATGGTAACAAAGTAGGTAAGAATCTGGAGATAAATGGAGAAGGTGCTTCCGTAAAAATAGATGATGTACAAGGATTGGTTACTATTGAAACTAGTAATGAATCAATAACTGCTAAGAACATTAATTCAGATATAGAATTATCTAATAATTATGGAGATATTTTATTAGAGAAGATAAACAGTAATATCAAGATTAAAAGTGAGAATGGAGATATTGATATAGATAACTACAATATAAATGTTACTAAAATAGATATAGTTAATAGCTATGGAAATGTCAATATTGATATACCAAACGATCAACAAGCTGTTTTTGAATTAAGAACCAATTATGGTAATATTGAATCAGTATTTGATTTTGATATTGAAGAGGATAATAATGAAAAATCAGTAAAAGCTACAATAGGTGATTCTCATAGTATAATTACTATTAATGCTAATAACGGAGATATTTTAATTAATTAATAAATGAGTTTGAAAAAGAGGGTGGTTATTTGGACGAGTACATAAAAAAATTAATAGAAAGAGACCAAATAGCTTTTAGAAAACTTGTTGAAGAATATCAAAGTAAATTCTTAACAATGGCTTATAAATTTACTGATGATTATAATGATGCTGAAGATTTGTGTCAGGAAATATTCATAAAAGTATATAGAAATCTCTCAGGGTTCAAAAACCAAAGTAAATTATCCACATGGTTATATAAGATAGCAATAAATACTTGTCTTGATTGGAATAGAAGAAATAAACCTAAGATATTCAACATAACCAACATCATGGATAAATCTGTTAAAGAACTCAGCTCAAAGCATAATACAGAGCAGATTATTATATATAAAGAAAGACAGCAGATGGTGCACAATGCTGTATACAGTTTAAAGGATAAATATAAAACCATTATTATATTATATCATTTCAATCAATTAAGTTATAAAGAGATCTCTTTTATATTAAGTATACCAATAAAGACTATAGAGACCAGATTATATAGAGGAAGAAAGAAGATAAAGGAACAACTAATGAAGGAAGGTTTTGGAGGTGAGATTATTGAATTGCAAAAAATATGAAGAATTTAACGAACAACTAGATGTTGATACCATTGATTTGCTTAATAATCATCCATCCATAAAAGGTAATAATTATCTGACAGATAGAATTATGGACGCTGCTTTGCAACCAGAAACAGGTAGAAGCATAATAAAACGCAAGAGTTATTCATTTGAAATGAAATTAGCAAGTAGTCTTATTTGTACAGGTGTTTTTGTATTAGCTACTAATCTGTTAGCATTGAATACACATATAATCTTTGCTGATGGATTTCAAAGAACAATATATAGCTTTAACGATATTCTAGTTAATGTAATGAATAAGTTTCAAATATTTTATTGAGGAGAGGAATAATATGAAATGTTTTTTTCATCCAAGTAGAGATGGACAGTACAAATGTGCAGTATGTGGAAAAATAACATGTGCAGAGTGTACTTGTTTTGATGGTAATAAATCATTATGTAAGAACTGTTACGAATCAATGAAGGCTAAAAATATTAACTACAGCTATAATAGATTCTGGGCTTTTGTATTCTCATTGATTCCAGGTGCAGGACATATGTATTTAGGATTCATGGAACAAGGACTATTTATGATGGTAATATTTTTTGGTATTATTGCGGTATCAAGTATGATGTTATATTCATCATTATTTCCTGTATTTTTATTAGTTGTATGGTTTTATAGTTTTTTTGATACTTATCATTTGAAAAAGAAAATTGATAATAACGAAGTAATTATTAATAAACCAATATTTAATTTTAAGATTAAAAAAAGTTATACTGCTTATGGGATGATTATTTTGGGAATAATCATATTAATTAATGAATTGAATGAAAAGTTGTATATTCATAGCTTGACATATGCCCAAAGCAGAACCATCCGTAATATTACCATGCCGTTGATATTGATTGGCATAGGTTTGATACTTCTAAAACAAGTAAAAAAATCAGTTCAAGTAAATGGTGAAAGTGATACAGAAACTAAGTATGAAGAAGAAGCAATATATAATGATAGTTATGATAATGTAGACAGTAATGTTGTAGAGAGTAATACTATTGTAGAAGATGAAGGTATAGAACATGAAATAGATAAAAGCATTGTAGAAAATGATTTTGTTATAGAAAATGAGATAGAAATAGAAAATTAATAGTATAATGAGTAAAAAATGTCTCTGTTTAGTTACACAGGTCTAACATCCTGTTTATAGATAAACTAAATAGAGACTTTTTGTTATCTTACAGGAAAATTCTATAATAAAGCATATGAAATAGAAACTTTTACTATGTACTTATAATTAAACTTCAGATCAGTTTACATTATCAATATTAAATGATAAAATCTATTTAATACTAACTATATTAATCCAATTATTCTAGCATAATTATTGAGCCTGAGGATTAATCCAATAAAAAATGGAGGTTTTATTATGTTAAGAAGGTTTTTAAAAGTGTTAGGTATCATTATAGTACTATTAGCTTTAGTTGTTGTAATGTACTTCGTATTTATGACAGTAACAGATTATAGACCAAAGGAAGTCATATCACTTAATGTTGAAAATAACCTAGATAATATCTTATCAAAAGAAACTAAACTATCAGCGTTAACATATAATATTGGTTATTGTGGACTCGATGCAGGACAAGACTTTTTTATGGATGGCGGTACGGGGTCAAGGTCAAAAAGCAAAGAAAAGACGTTAGAAAATCTTAATGGTATCACGGAATTTCTAGAAAGTCAGACAGTAGATTTCATTCTATTTCAGGAAGTTGATATAAAAGCAACTAGAAGCTATAGTATCAATGAATATAAACAGTTGAAAAAAAACTTAACTGATTATAGTTCAACGTATTGTATAAATTACAAAGTTCCTTGGGTACCAGTACCACTGGCAAAGCCTCATGGCAGTGTAAAGTCTGGTTTGGTTACATTGAGTAAATATAAGATAGATGAAACTAATCGTTATGGATATCCTGGAAAAGAGAACTGGCCAAGACAATTAGCACTCCTAGACAGATGTTTCATAGAAAGCAGATTACCTGTTGAAGAAAGCAAGGAACTGGTTCTAATCAATTCACACTTATCTGCATATGATAAAGGTGGAGTCATACGAAAACAACAGTTAGGTTTTTTGAAAGAGTACATAAGCAAGGAATATGAAAAAGGTAATTATGTTGTAGTTGCAGGTGACTGGAATCATGCTATACCAGGTACAGATTCTAATATATTTGAATCAAGTAAGGAATGGCCTGAGTGGCTTAAGGAGGTTCCAGAAGACTTCAAACCAGAAGGGTTTAAGTGGGGAGCAGATAAGAATGTTCCAACTAATAGAACCTTAGATATTCCTTATAAAAAAGGTGAGAATTATTTTAGTGTTATTGATGGTTTTATTGTATCACCTAATGTGGATATAGTAAGTGTAAAAGGTCACCAACTTGAATTTAAATACTCTGACCATAATCCAGTTACATTGGAATTCATATTGAAATAGAAGTGTATAAGATAATCAATGACTTGATGCCAGAGTTTAATTATCATAAGTTCCATACAGTCAATAAAAATGTCACATACATATTTTCAAAAAAGGAAAAGTGTATGTAATTATACTATTAACATATGGGGTAAGATATTAGGGAAAAACATAACGGTTCAGAATGTTAGTAACCATTTATTTAAAACCTACATATACAAGCTTTAGGTTAGTATGCTTATCCAACAGATCTCTTCAAGTTATTGATGGTTCTTCTTATGCCGAAGGCAATAAAGTCAGCCATACCCATAACAGTATTGAGACGAGTGTTCTGTAATATAAGCATATCCATGAAACCAGAAAAATTTACGATTCCAGTTATATACATATCACCAACAGGAGGTAAGGTTTTATTAACACCTGCACCAGGGTTAATAGAGCCTTTTCCTATACTTACATATCCGATATGATCCATTTTACCAAGGCAGGCATCTATAGCGATTATGAAAGGATTTTTAAAATTGGATTTAATATTATTTACGGTCTCTTCAATATTCTTGGCATGGACAGGATTACTTAATGTTCCCAAAACCGTTACATTGTTAAGGAACATCTTTTTTAACTTATATCCCACTATGGGTCCAAGACAATCACCTGTTGCTCTATCAGTGCCTATGCATAAAATAACAATACTGGTATTGATATCTGTGTACTTTTCTATAAGATTAAATAACGTATTAGAAAAATTACTAATAGCAGATATATCTTTCACATTATAATAATGAATTTCTTCGGAATTTCTTTTTAATCTCACTTTTATCAGCCTACTTTCTTAGAATTTTTAACGGATTTTAGTTATAAACATATAGCTAGATAAACTATTGAATTGAATATTAATGTTAGATATATATATTTTTAGCAAAAAAATAGTTAATTAAACCAAAGGAATAGATATTGTAAATAATTTACAATAAATACCAATTATTTTCATATAAATGCATCAACATCTATACCAAATCACTTTTTCCAATAAAAGGAAATTTAGTATCGAATAAAAAACTATTTCACAGACAAGCTTTGATAAAATTTTTTATTTATATGTGCTATTATCTTCATATACTTAATGTATTTATGGGGTGTGGGAATTATGAATGAAAATTATAAGAATAATAAATTATATCTAGAGGGTCTTGAATCACTTCCCAAAAATGTTCGTCAAATTGGTGATGCCAGAGAAGGTAATAGAATCTACATGGAAGATTATGTATATTCATATCTGCATCAATTTGCAGCAGAAGAAACATCATCTGAACAGATAGCTTTTTTAATAGGAAAATATTATACATACAAAGGTGATGTAATAGTCATAATAGATGGTGCAATTCAAGGTGATTATGCTGAGAAAGTTAATGGAGATCTATGTATAACAGAAAGAACATGGTATCATGTTTATGAAAAAATTAGAAAGTATTTTGAGGATTATAGTGTAGTTGGTTGGATGTATACCCAACCAGGCTATGGTATATTATTAACCTCTTTTTTGAAAGAACACCATAATAAAAATTTTATTGATGATAAACAAATTTTATATATTGTTGACCCTCTAGAAAAAGAGGATTCATTTTTTTCATATGAAAATGGTGAGTTAGTAGAGAAAAAAGGTTATTATATATACTATGACAAGAATCCATCTATGCATAATTATATGTTAGAGAATAAAACTAAAAAGGAAGAAAAGAATGAGCAAGATATAGATGAGGATAATGATATCATTAAAACATTCCGAAAGAAAGAACAACAAAGGAAAGATGATATATATCAAAAGAAATTCATCAATATGTTATCTATATTGTGCGGCGGTTTAGTTCTTATATGCCTTGTTATGGGGATTGGATTATTGAACAACATTGAAAAACTTAATGATTTACAAGCAGCTATGAAAACCATAACAGAAAAATATAATAACATAAAAAAAGAAGTCATAGACTTGGAAAGTGAAAACAGTATCATGGTTAATAATGAATTAGGTGCCCAAATACCTGATGTCAATGGCAATAATGATGGACAAACATCCAAAAGTGGATTAGAAAGTGAAGAAAAACATACGGAAACAATAATACCACCAAAGACACAAACTATTAACCCAGAGGACATACCAACAAGCTATACAGTGCGAATTGGGGATAGTCTTAATACTATAAGTGAGAAATTCTATAATACATTGGATATGGTACCAACCATTCAGAAGTTGAATGATATTTCAAATAAACATAAAATTTATGTTGGACAAGAAATCAAACTACCAAAACCATAATTTTTAAAATAATATTTTATAAGATGATAATAGCTGTCAGATAATATAATCTTCGGGATGGCTACAAGTTTTTAAAAAGATAGAATAGGTTTAGATATTTCACTGAACCTATTCTATCTTTTTTATGTTTCGGAAGAGGATAAGGGGCTGTCTCTGAAATAATAACGCACCAAAGATACAAACCATAACATAGAGGATATCCAAAACCATATTGGGTTAAGTACATTAGTGATTATTAAATACCATTTTAATATAGTGAAAAATGCCTAGTCTAGAATTATTTAAAACGTATAAGTATTATAAATATACAAAGTAAAATAAGAGGTATTACAATGAGAAGAAATAGTGTAATATACATTAAACAATCATTCTTATATATTAATGCAATATCTAGTATTAAAAATATAGTACCCATACAAAAATCAATATACCCTATAAGTTTTATAAATCGATTTTTGTTTTTTATAGTAATATATTTTTTAAATAAATGATTTTCCAAATTTATAATTTTTTTACCTGTAAGAATTAGTATTCCATATATAATTAAATAAGTAGAAAAAATAAAGATTAATGAATTATAAATAAGTGCTTGAAGAAATTTCTTAGCTATTAGGGTAGGAATTGAGAGGCTACCTGCTATTATAGATGGGATATTTAAAACTATTCCTATTGTATTTTCTACTTCGTAAGTAGTATATATTGTTTCGCCTTTTTCTATATATAAATCAATTTTATGATCTGATACTTGATATGAAAGAGTATCAAGAAATTTTTTTGAATCTGTGGTTGAAAATACTGCATTTTTATTGTATGATAACATAGGTTTTTTTATTTGTTTGGAATAGTCTTTATAAATGTTAATAATAAACTTACCATTTTAATTAGTGTTTTTTTCACAAAAATTACCTCCATTTTATTTTTTAGTGATCACTAAAAATATTTCATGTAAATTATATTTTAAATAATATTTATAATGATAAGTTTAGTATGCTATTATATTTTTATTATTAAATATTTAGAAATGTATTGATGATATAATATTTGATTTATTTGACAGCAAGAAATAAACTTACTTGCTGTCAATTTTGAGTTCAATTCATTAGTTGATTTTAATAAATAAATTATTAATTATATGAAATTATTGTAGTATTACTCAATTATACTTTCCATCTCGTCCAATAATCCTTCAAACACTTTTAGAGCTTTTTCAATAGGTTCAGCAGTAGTCATATCAACACCTGCTTTTTTAAGAGTATCAATAGGATATTCGGAACTACCGCTCTTAAGGAAGTTCTTGTATTTCGTTACTGCTTCTTCGCCTTCTTTTAATAATTTTTGAGAAAGTGCAATAGCAGCTGAATAACCAGTTGAATATTGGAATACATAATAATTGTAGTAAAAATGAGGAATCCTAGCCCATTCCATATCAACTTCACTATCTATTATCATATCTTCGCCAAAATATTTTACATTGATATCATGATACATAGAACTTAGAGTATCTGCTGTTAGGGCTTCTCCTTGTTCAACTAATTCATGAGTTGTTCTTTCGAATTCTGCAAACATTGCTTGACGATAAAGTGTTCCTTTGAACTGTTCCATGAAATAATTAATTAAATACAATCTTTGGTTCTTATCTTCTGTAGTTTTTAGTAGATATTCCATCAATAAAGCTTCATTAACTGTTGAAGCAACTTCTGCTAAGAAGGTTGGATATTCTGCATATATAAAAGGTTGAGTTTTTGATGAATAATAAGTATGAAGTGAATGTCCCATTTCATGGGCAAGAGTAAACATATGATTTACATCATCTTGATGATTAAGTAAAACATATGGGTGAACACCATAAGTACCCCATGAATAAGCTCCACTGCGCTTGCCTTCATTCTCATATACGTCTATCCATTTTTCATTAAAGCCTTTTCTTAGAAGATCGCAATACTCTTCTCCAAGTGGAGCAAGTGCTTCAAGAACTTTTTCTTTTGCTTCTTCAAAAGTAACTTTTATATCAATGTCTTTAACTATTGGTGTATAAACATCATACATATGAAGTTTATCTAGATTAAGCATTCTCTTACGAATAGATACATAACGATGCATTAAAGGTAGATATTTATGAACTGTTTCAATTAATTGGTCATATACAGCAACTGGAATATTATTTTCAAATAGACTAGCTTCACAAGTTGAATTAAACTTTCTAGCTTGCATATAGAATATATCCTTTTTAATATTGGCATTATAAGTGGCTGCTAATGTGTTTTTATATTTTCTATAAGTACCATACAAAGCCTCAAAAGCATCTTTTCTGACACGTCTGTTTGTGCTTTCCATGAAAGTGACATAACGACCTTTTGTAAGTTCCACATCGTTACCATCTTCATCTTTGATTGTAGGGAACTTGAGATCAGCATTATTGAACATTGCAAAAGTATTTTCTGGTGTTCCAGCTAATTCTTGAGCTCTAGCCAATAATAATTCTTCTTCCATACTTAAGATATGTTCTTTTTTACGTAATAAATCATCAAAATAAGTCTTATAGAGCTTTAATCCATCAGATGAATCCATATAACTTTTTAAAAGGTCATCTGACATAGAAGAAATCTCTGGTTCAATAAATGAAATACTGCTATTAACTTTTACCATTAATGAATTAG
Organism: Vallitalea sp.; assembly: GCF_025211055.1. Classification (GTDB taxonomy): domain Bacteria; phylum Bacillota; class Clostridia; order Lachnospirales; family Vallitaleaceae; genus Vallitalea. The sequence continues at coordinate 68,645 of NZ_JAOARO010000002.1, forward strand.
CTTTTTCTGCTGTGTTTTGTGCTTCAGAATTATTTGCATCTTCATGTAATTTCATATTGGAATATACATATAATCTTGAAAGTTTTTCTTCCAATTGGTCTCTCTTTTTAAGACAATCAAGTAAGATATTTTCTGATTCTTTTAATTTACCGGAATAAGATGTGATTTCCTCTGTCATAGACATAATTTCCTTGTACATGATTTCCCATTCTTCTTTGGATGAAATCATATCTTCTAATCTCCATTTGAATTCATCACTAATCTCATTTCTCTTAGGCAATTTTGCCATTTTACTCATATTATAACAACTCCTTTCAATGGTAGTATAATATATATACATTAAAGTTTCTATATTTTTTATTATTATTTTTTGTTAATGGGTATTTTAAATTATAAAAAATAGTTAAAACTTGATTTAATCATATTTAATTAGCAATAATACTAATAAATGGATTAATTCACATCATTATAGATATAAAAAAATATTAGCATATTATATGGTGGTTTTTTATATACTATAAAAGTTGAAAAAAACGATTATATAACAGATATATAAAGATTATATTAACCAGCTTAATAAAACTTTAATGATTTTCTTAAATTAGTTATGGTATAATCATAGATGTATATTTTGAATATTTCATATTGTCTGTTAAAAGGAAGGATCATTATGATGGAAAATAAATTGAGGGTTCTCTATGTTTCAGCTGAGATTGCACCTTTTGGTACAACGGGAGGTTTAGGAGATGTTGGAGAATGTTTACCAGAAGTTATAGCTAATAATGGGCTCAACATGATAAGAGTGATGCCAAAATATAAAGGATTAGAAGAAAAGTATGGGTTAAACGAAGTTGGTAGCTTCATTGTAGAAACCTTAGATAAAGCAAATGAAGCTAAGATTTATAAATATGAAGAAAAAAGTCTTACTACTTACTTTATAGGAAGTAGGGAATATTTTGAAAGGGATAATTTGTATGGGTATGATGATGAAGATATAAGATTTGGCTTTTTTTCAAAAGCAGTTCTAGAAATGTTAATAGTACTTAATATCAAACCAAATATAATTCATGTTAATGACTGGCATAGTGGATTAATACCGTTTCTTCTGAAAAATGAGTATAGCCATATAACCTTCTATAATAATATTAAGACTGTATATACTATACACAATCTACAGTATCAAGGAGTATTTGGCAGCGATTCTCTGGATAGAATCGGATTGTCTCATAAATATTATGATAGTAATAAATTAGAGTACTATGGCAATATTTCCTTTATGAAAGGTGGTATCATCTACTCTGATATAGTCACTACAGTTAGTGACAATTATGCTAAGGAAATACAAACTCCCCAATATGGCTATGGATTAGATGGGATTCTAAGACAATATAAAAGTAAAATATATGGTATCATTAATGGTATAGATTATGAAAAGTTTAATTGTGAAACAGATGAATATGTTTATAGAAATTATAATAAAGATAATGTTTTAATGATAAAGTACGAAAATAAACATTTTTTACAACAGAAAATTGGGTTACCAGTAAAAAAAGTACCTTTGATAGGTATGGTATCAAGACTTAGTGAACAAAAAGGGATAAATCTGTGTTTAAAAGCAATAGAGGAATTAATTAGTGAAGACCTACAATTTGTTATATTAGGTACAGGTGATAAAAAATACGAACAAGCATTAATGGATTTATCAAATAAACATCCTGATAAAGTAGCAATAATAATAGATTTTAATCAAAAAATGGCAAGACTCATATATTCAGGTTGTGATTTCTTCTTGATGCCATCTCTGTTTGAACCATGTGGATTATCACAGATATACAGCATGAGATTTGGTACTGTTCCTATAGTTAGGAAAACGGGTGGTCTAGCTGATACAGTTATACCTTTTGGATCAAACAAAGGTACAGGATTCCTATTTGATAGATATGATGTAAATGAATTCATTGAAGCTATTAATGAAGGATTAGAAACATATGGTAATAAAGATAGATGGAGATGTATTGTTGGTAATTGTATGAATCAAAGATTTTCATGGGATAACTCAGCTAAAAAGTATATAGAAAAATATAATCAATTAATTAAAATAAAAGATTAGATTAACCAATTATAGTAATATGGTATTAACTACACTTTGTGAACATAAATATATAATGTACATTATGTTCAGGAGTTGATTAATTGAAATTAGATTTTAAAAATTCTATAAAGATAGCATCTGTATATATAGGAACTGTTTTAGGAGCAGGATTTGCTTCTGGGCAAGAATTAATGAAATTTTTTGCTTATTATGGTTATAAAGGTATGGTAGGATTATTACTTACAGGTGTAATGTTTGCTATAGTGGGCTGGGCTGTACTGGAAATCCTGTTTTTCAACAAAGCTACAAGTTATAAAGAGTTTATCTATCCCATTGCTGGAAAAACATTTGGGAAGATACTGGAGCTTTCAGTTATATTTTTTATGTTTGTATGTTTTTGTGCAATGTTTGCAGGCTCAGGAGCATTATTCCAACAGAGATTTCATATACCATATCAAGTAGGGGTTCTTGCTATGGCAGTTTGTTGTTATATTACTTTTTTGTTTGATGTGAAAGGGGTTATAGCTGTTAACTCCATATTAGCACCAATTTTGCTTATTGGAGTGTTGATTGTGGGATTATACATGTGGTTCTTCAGAAGTACCACAGTAATGAATAAGGTTGTAGAAGTATTTTTAGTTGTTAGAGATAATTGGTTAAGTTCAGCAATCATTTATGTATCCTATAATATAATTACCGCTGTTGTAGTACTCACAACTCTGCATAAATTAGTTAAGAGTAAATTTACAGCAAGATTAGGTTCGTTAATGGCAGGAATAGCATTAGGAATGATAGGTGTTATATTAGGTTTTGTTATACTAGTTCATTATTCCGATATACAAGGAATAGAAATTCCTATGCTAGCTATTGTAATGAGATATGCTAAGGTGTTACAATATATTTATATTATAGTTTTGATTTCTGCTATGTTTACAACTGCTGTTGCTAATGGGTATGGTATATTATCCAAGTTGAAATTGACAAATACCAAACATGGGAAGATAAAATTAGCTGCATTCATCTTATTTGCTGTTATATTTTCTCAGATAGGTTTTTCTAATATGGTAGGTAAAATATATCCTGTTTTTGGATACATAGGTGTATTTGAAGTTATACTTATATTGGTTTACTTTGTAAAAATGAAATATGAACAATTTAAGGTTAAGATTAAAAATAACACGTTTCCTTTTGGAAAAACTCTTACTAAAAACATTAAAAGCAGGTGAAGTCTTTGAAAGAACAAAGGATAAAAATTTTTTTAATGATGCTACTGGTTATAGTATCTATAACAGCATATGTCCTAATTATTAGACCTAATGGTTTTGGATTCGTTAGTGGGAAAGTCAAATTAGAGGTATTAAATAACCTTGAATATAATTCTACTGATAAAGTACATATAAGTAAATTAGAAAAAAACATAGTAAGATCTTCAAAAGATGGTGTTACTATGATGGATACTAATGGGACAACCATATGGGATAAGACATTCAATATGATGAATCCAAAAGTTATAAAAGAGAAAAATTATTTAGCAGTAGCAGATATATCTGCCAGAGAGCTTTATCTATTTGATAAAAATGGTTTTGTTAGAGATTATAATATTGGTTCTCCGATTCTAATGTTTGATATCAATGAAAATGGAATAGTTGCAATCATTGGACAAAAAAACAAAGGACATATTATAGAACTTTTTGATTCAGATGGAACTAAGTTAATACATAGAGAGACATTTACTGAAAATGATGGTTATCCTTTAGCTTTTGATATTTCTGAAGATGGTTCTAAAATGGTTACTAGTTATCTTTACGTAAAGGGGAATTCTCTAGTATCTAATCTAACATTTTTCAATTTTAGTGATAATGGTAGTGATTATGCTGAAAGAGTAACAGGAGGTTTTAGTATTGATGAAGCTGTGGTTCCTGAAATCAGATTTCTGGATAATGAGCATGTTGCTGCTGTAGGTGATAAAGGAATTCTTTTTTATAAGGTAAATGTAATTCCTGAGGAAATACAGAAAATAGAAGCACCTAATGAAATAAGTAAGGTCAATTATACAGAGGATAAATTGCTTGTTCTCTATGGAAGATCTATTGAGAATGAAGGAAGTTATAAGGATAACAGTCTAGTTATGTACAATAAAGAAGGAAAATCATTAAACGTAACAGAATTTGATAATGAAATAACAAGATTAATTGGAAATGAGAATAATTACTATGTTGAAAGCGAATTTTTTATTAGAGAATATTATAATGGTAAAATAAATTGGGAATCTACTGTAAAAGGTGATGTCAAAGATATTATGCCCATTGGTAATAATAGCTTCTTGATTGTTTTACAAAATCAGTATCAGATAGTAAAATTAACAAAATAAGGAGGATATAAGATGACTTGGTTAGATATAGTGGTAGTAGGAATTATTGCAATATGTGCAATTATATCCTATCAAAGAGGATTAATTAAGACTCTTTTCAGTTTTGTTTCATTAATTGTATCAGTTGTACTTACTATGTATATATATCCACATGTAAGTGAGTTCTTGATTAAGAATACAGGGGTATATGGTTCTATCAAGGATTCCATAATTGGCTTATTGAATTTAAATAGTGCAACTGAAAACGTTAATTCAACAGGAGAACAAATCAATTTTATCAATCAGTTAAATTTGCCTGAACAATTTAAACACATATTGGTAACTAATAATAATAGTGAGGTATATAATTTACTTAATGTAAATAGTATAGGTGACTATATAGGTGGTTTGATTGCTACATTAATAATAAATATTATCTCATTTCTAGGAGTATTTATTGTAGTTACTATTTTGGTTAAGATAATAGTTAATTTGCTTGATTTAGTTAGTAAATTACCGGTTCTTAATCAAATAAATAAAATAGGAGGATTAGTTCTTGGTGCTATCAAAGGAGTTATCATAGTATGGATTTTATTCTTGGTTATTTCTCTTATGAGTACTAATCCAAATGTGAGTAATGTTTTTGATACATTAAAAGTGTCTGAAGTTGCTAGATATTTATATGATAATAACTTACTGATGAATTTTGTTACTAATATTAAGAAGAGTATTGTATAAGTATCTAATTTTATTTAGTGGTTGTAAAGAAATTTAAGTAGTTTAAGAATAGAATATTTTTAAATTAGGGTAAAAGTCTAAATTCCAAAATTAGGGTTTAGACTTTATTTTATAAAGTATTTTGGTATAATTGAATTTAATATAGGAAAAAACATATATTATTTTTATACATTTACCAGATGGTGTGAAGCCAGTATATAACAGGGTTTGGACCTTATATAATTTATAAATCCTAATTAATAAATAAAAAATATTAAAAAAACGCTTGACTTTGACTATGTGGGGTGATATAATTCTCTTCGCTGACAAATAAGGCAGCAAACACAAGAGAAACAGAGAACCTTGAAAACTGAACAGTGAAACAACCAAAAACTTAGTAATAAGTTTTACCCAAGAAAATTCCTTAGTAAATTAATGGATAAAGACGATAGTCTATAAAATATAAGCCAGAGCAATCTGGTCAAGATGAAACTTATA
>NZ_JAOARO010000020.1 GCF_025211055.1 Vallitalea sp.
AAAATTAGCTAATGTATACGGCGTGGATACTGATTATCTTCTTTCAGAAGACAAGGACGTTAAGAAAGTTTCTCAAAATAGCTTTAGCAATGAAAAGAAAGCTATGTTAGAAGCCTATGATAAATTATCACCTAAAATGCATTAATACATTAGGACAATTAAATAACATTAACTTTTCCCAACTTCTTCAGGAAGCTTTAAAAGAAAAACTTCATATTCAGTAAAGTATTAAGCCTACCAATAGGTAGGCTATTGTTAATACTAATTAGTTGACACACTATATTATTGTTAAATGATTATATTATTTACATAACATTTAAAATGTTGTAAACTATTATTTATAAAAAAAATAAAAGAATATAAGGAGTTTTATAATGATTAAAAATAATAATATAAAAGCAATACTATTAGTATTTATTTCATTACTGTCACTGTTATTATTTTCAGGTTGTACAAATAAACAAGTAGTTGATTTAAATACTGATAAAATTATAAATAAAAAAACAAATAATAAGAATACCAATAAATCAAGGAAAGATACATCTAGTGAAACAAATAATATCTTAGCAAATCTAAAAGATAATACTATTGAAGAAGATACGCTAAAAGTGGTTAGATGTAATGAATTACAAGAAGATTCAAAAGAACATCAATATCCTGCTAACAACAGCCTGTTTTCAGAAGCAGACAATGAGTTTTCAAATAGTAATTCTAGTAGTACTATTGCTTTTTATGATAATAAAATCTTCTATGTAGATGTAGACGGTGCTTTATTAAAATCATATAATACAATAACCAATCAAATAACAACTATATCCGATAAACCCGTCTGGGGCTTTATTATTACGAAAGAAAAAATATTTTTTTCTAGTCGTTTCTTTGAGTTATATCAATGTGATATCAATGGGAGTAACCTTGAAAAGATTCTTTCTAGTAATTGTATAATATTCTCATATTGTAACAATAATATTATATTTGACGATACTGATGATTACTTATATAAGCTTAATCTTCATACAAGAGCAATTAGTCAGCTATCTTCTACACAAGTAAATCTTAAAATCAATATTGGACATTGTAGAGGAATTGTATGTTACAAGAATGATGTCTTCTATACTGATGTGGATAAAAATTTTTATCGGCATAATACAGTATCCAATACTAGCGATTTAATATCGAATAACACTACAGGAATCTATATTTATGATAATAATATATATTATTCCATTACCAACAATAACAACTTATGTAATCTTTATAGAATACCTATTGATAATATATCTGCAACAAAAGAAATGGTATTAGAAAATATAAAAGCAACCGACTTTATCGTTTATAAAAATTGGTTATTGCATATTAATGTTGGTTATTCAGAGAGTAATGCTGAAACAAACAATAAATTATACTTATATAACCTAGATACACAAATTTCAAAAGTTCTTCTCTGTGATAATGATGAATATGGTTTTTTAGAAGATATCAAATTTGTTCATAATAACAAACTTTATTATACCATTACTAGAGATACACCAGACCCTATTTACTTTAGTTATAATTTTGATACTTATAAGGTATCCGAAATAGGAGATATCAAGAATATTAAATCTAAAAATCCCTCTCAATAAAGGGGGGGATTTTTAGATGAATTTTGATTATTTAACACCTTTTCTCATATATTTCAAGCCATCTACACCATATAATGATTGTAATGTGGTATTATGAGTATCTACGTATTCCCTATCAATAATTACAGTTCCTCTTATAACATTCATATTTTTATTAATTACAACTCCATTTGATGAAAAAATATTACTATTCACTAAACCAATAGACTTTACGAATTCATGATATATTCCACTATCTGTTCCATTAGGATCGAAGCATAAACATTTTGATGAAGTAATATTTTTTCTTACTGTGTTTCTCATACTTAATAATTGGCATCCCTCTGAATTACTCCAACTACCTTCTAAACCATCTTTCGCAGTATTATATTTATAAGTATTATATCCTGCATGAATGTTAATGCCTGAGCTTGAACTATCGTACCAATTTGTATTGCCAAATCTAATAACTTTTGGACTATTAATTTTAAAAGCTGGATATTCCCCCTGATGTAAATGTGAGTTAATATTATATACTCCATCGACTACTGTTGGAATATCGTATTTAGTTCCTTTTGGTCTATCTGGTAATGTGGAAGCCTGGTCAGTGAAAAAAATAATTTTATTGTTTTTTATAACTAATGCAATAGCCCCATACCTATCAATACTGTATTTAGATCTCCCATTCTCTTTATTATACTTTGTATTGCTGTTCAAACCAGCACCCTCAAAGAAAAAGATTAAAGGTCTGTTTTTAGCAATTGCTGTTTTTATTTTATCATTATTTGCATATGTATTTACTCTATCCAATGCATTTTTCTGAATAGATGTTAGATTATTATTTCTAACGTATGAATCAATTTCATTATCTGATAAAATTTGAGTATAATTCTTACATCTAACCTTATATTGACCTGAACCAGAATATCCTTTAATTTTAATATAATATTTAATCCCTGCCTGCACTGGTTTTTTCTCAACTAAATCCCATTGACCTGGACCTTTTGAAGATTGACCCACTACCTCCCCAGTAGTACTGCCTTTATATACTGTGATATCAACATCTAATTGACTATTTAATGGTTCAACAAAAAAATTAGCCTTACCGTCTTTATCAAATCGCACATAATACCAGTGTTCTTGTCCTTTACTAATATTTACTGGTGGGTTATAGTCATTATCTTTTATTTCTTTTGCATTTGGTGTAACTGAACCTCCTGATTTCATTTTACATGAAAGTGTAAAACTACCTGAACCAGATGAATATTGAACATCCATCCTTATCCATTGACCAACACTTACATTATATTCTATTCTTTCGGCTTGCCCTTCTCCTCCACTTGTACTAATTGCTAAAGTGTTATTATTTCTGTCATATATGTATAAATTAACGCTTAGTCCACTTGAAGGTACGACCTCAAATGTTGCTTTTCCTGATTGCTGAAATTCAGTATAAAACCAATTATCTCCATATGTTGCTAAATTTCCAACGTATGGGTTATTAATGTTAATTCTAGTAGGATTATTAAAATCTTTTGACATTATTATCATCTCTCCTTGTATATTTTTTTTTATAAATTTTATATAACAGTAATTCGCGAGTTACTTACATTTATAATAGAGATAATTCAGCAATAAAATGTAAATCTTAATTTAAATTATTTTACCAAATTATCAAGCCTTTAATAAATTACCTAGGTTTATTGGCTTGATATAATACTATCATAGACTTTTACGACATTACCACCACATGTTATTATTTTATTTTAAATAATCCTTAATAAATTGTATTCCTTTCTTTTTATGTCTTGATACCGTTTGTCTTGATGCCTTTAATTTCAATGCAATTTCAACATCTGAATAACCATGTATTTTATATATAATAATCCTTCGTTGAATACGTGACAGTTGATTTATTGCTTCATTAATGTATGCTATTGTTTCGTCCGCTTGATTATGAAAACTTTCATTAAGAGGTATGATATTTAATTTCTTGTTATTACTTTTTGAAAACCTAATATAGGTATTTTTAATGGATTTATTTATATACGAAATATTCT
>NZ_JAOARO010000021.1 GCF_025211055.1 Vallitalea sp.
CTATTTTAAAGCATAACAGCAGTTATGTCTATTTCTTTTACCCATTTTTCTACTTTTATTTGTAATTCAGACAATATTTACTTGTCAAAGTGCTTTTGTCAGCTTTGCTGACATGATCTCTCAAGATTCCGAGAGATTATCTTATATTTATAATAATCATACGTATAGTATGTATACGTTTAGGTAAAAAAAATATTATAGATGCCGTTCTGCCATTTCACTTGTTTTTTCAATAAATGTTACTACTACTTCTAATTCATGGTCACTTAATTCGTATAGATATTGTAATATGTCTTTATCAGATACTTTGTGATGTTCTTCATGGCTCAAATATGCTATTTCACCTTTATCTGTTAACTTTACTAACAACCTTGTATTATTTGTTTCATCAAGGTATTTTTCAACTAACCCCTTTCTCTCTAGTTTTTTTAGAGACTGCGAGATTGCTCCCTTAGTAACTCCAAATTTTCTCGCTATTTCTGAAACATGTAGATTAGCATAATCTCCTATTAATTTAATTATATGGATTTCACTTCTATATATGTCTACATCTGTTCCATAATTACGAGGACTTTTACCACAATTAGATATTTTTTCTGTCATAGTCATAAATTTTTCAATTGCTTCTTCCATATTCTTTTTCATACTATCATCGTATACTATATATACGTTTTTGTCAACCTTTTACTTTCTAATATTTTTTATTATATACTACTGTTAACCCAATTATAACTAAATTAATTATAATACACAATTATCCCTTCACATATATACAACAAACAATTATTTTCATCCTATTACCAATATATCTGCAAATCTAGTCATTTCCAAATTAGCTATAGCTATTGCTTATTAGTATATAATATGTTTTAATGTATAGAATATATTATTTTACTTATATGCCAAAGGAGGATTATTAGATGTTATTTAGTTTATCATTAATTTTAATATTAGGATTTGCATTAAGTGGAATCCTTAACAAGTTAAATCTACCAGGACTATTAGGTATGATATTAACCGGCGTAATTCTTGGTCCATTTGTACTTAACCTTATTTCACCAAAAATACTTAATATTTCTAGTGATCTTAGAGAAATTGCCTTGATAGTAATTCTCATTAGGGCTGGTTTATCTCTTGATATAAGAGATTTGAAGAAAGTTGGTAAACAAGCCATACTAATGTGTTTTATCCCTGCAACACTGGAACTAGTAGCCGTAATAGTAATTGCTCCAATATTTTTTCATATAAGCTATATTGAAGCAGCTATCATGGGTACTGTATTAGCAGCTGTTTCACCAGCAGTAGTAGTACCCAGGATGATTAGCCTAATGGAACATGGTTATGGAAATAATAAAAGCATACCCCAGTTGATAATGGCAAGTTCATCTGTTGATGATATTTATGTTATTATTTTATTCACTGCTTTTTTAGGAATGTATAGCGGAAAAGGATTTGACACTTCAAACTTATTATCTGTACCACTGTCAATAATACTGGGATTATTACTTGGTATACTAACAGGTATTGTTCTTATCTGGATAGTAAAGATACTTCATATGAGAGATACTGTCAAAGTACTTATAATACTTAGTATTTCATTTTTATTTGTAACTCTTGAGGGTTTTGTAAAACCTATATTACCAATATCCGGTTTGCTAGCTGTTATGGCTCTAGGTGGAACTATATCTGAATCCTATAATGTACTGGCTAGAAGGTTAATGACTAAGTTTTCAAAAATATGGGTAGGAGCTGAGATACTATTATTTGTATTAGTTGGTGCCGCTGTAGATATTAGATATCTAGCTGATGCTGGTTTAATCTCTATACTACTTGTTTTATGTGCTCTAGTATTCAGAATCTGTGGTGTTAATATATGTTTATTGAAATCCAGATTGAATAAAAAAGAAAGACTATTTTGTTCCATAGCTTATCTGCCTAAAGCAACTGTTCAAGCAGCTATTGGAGCTATACCTTTACAAAAAGGTGTTGAATCTGGGAATACCATTCTCACTGTAGCTGTTCTAGCCATTATAATAACAGCTCCACTTGGAGCTATCGGTATTGATCACACCCATAAGAAATTCTTGAATCATACAGTAACCAATAATTAAAACAAATATGTAATTAAAATGAGGTTCACTCAATACATTAATAAAAAAGTGTATTATCGTGAATCCTCATTCTTAATTAAAGAGAAATTTAATTAAAACTCTACTAAAATGCTACTCTAATAATCTATATATCATACAACTTAATATTTCTTAATCTAAGAGCATTCGTAACCACTGATACAGAACTAAATGACATTGCGGCAGCTCCAATCATTGGATTAAGTAAAGGTCCGCCGAATACATGAAGTAATCCTGCTGCTATTGGTATACCCAATGTATTATATCCAAATGCCCAGAATAAGTTTTGTTTGATGTTTCTAATAGTCCCTTTGCTAAGCTCTATTGCTTTTATAACATCTACAATACTATCTTTCATTAATACTATATCTGCTGATTCCATAGCTACATCAGTTCCTGACCCTATAGCTATCCCTATATCTGCCTGTGCTAATGCTGGGGCATCGTTGATACCATCACCAACCATTGCTACTCTATATCCTTTATCTTGCAGAGCTTTAACTTCTCTAGATTTATCTTCTGGTAAAACTTCTGCTATAGTTAAGCTTATTCCAACTTCTTTAGCTATTGCTTCAGCTGTTTTTTTATGATCGCCAGTTATCATAGCTACTTTTATACCCATATCTTGTAAATGGTCAATAGCTTTTTTACTATCTGGCTTAACTGTATCTGCTACAGCTACTATACCAACATATTTTCCATTAATAGCGATAAACATTGGTGTTTTACCCTGAGAAGCCAAGTCCTCACCTTTGCTAATATCATACTCTTTGATATTAAACTCTTTCATCATCTTTTCATTACCTAATAATAGCTCTTTACCTTCTATTACAGCTTTTATACCTTGACCAGAAATAGTTTTAAAATCTACAATATCATTTACTAATTCTATATTATCTAAGTCAGCTTTATGAACTATGGCTTCACCTAGAGGATGCTCTGAGCCTTTTTCTGCTGAAGCAATCAATCTCAATATCTCTTTTTCATCATAATCTTTAATTATCAGATCAGTAACTACTGGCTTACCTTCTGTAATAGTACCAGTCTTATCAAAAACGACAACATCTATTTTATGCGCAGTTTCAAGTGCTACTCCACTTTTGATGAGAACTCCTTCATCTGCGCCTTTACCAGTTCCAACCATAATAGCCGTTGGTGTAGCTAAGCCAAGTGCACAAGGACAAGCTATAACTAGAACAGATATGAATACCTTAAGAGTAAGTTCTAAATCACCAGTTCCTATATACCATGCTATTCCAGCTAATACGGCAATAGAAATTACAATAGGTACAAAATATCCTGCTATGATATCTGCCAGTTTTGCAATTGGTGCTTTTGACCCTTGGGCTTGTTCAACTAAATCGATTATCTTTGCAAGTGCTGTATCATCACCTACTTTGGTAGTTTCAATCTTCAACAGACCATTTTTATTAATACTTGCTCCTATAACATTACTTCCAATATTTTTTTCTACTGGTATACTCTCACCACTTATCATTGACTCATCAACAGAACTACTTCCCTCTATTACACGTCCATCAACAGGAATTTTTTCACCTGGCTTAACAAGAACGATATCCCCTACTTCTACTTCATCTATAGGCATACGTATTTCTTCAGTTCCATGTAATACTAAGGCTTCTTTTGGTCTAAGTCCTATTAATTTCTTGATGGCTTCAGATGCTTTTCCTTTAGAACGATGCTCTAAGGATTTACCAAGCATTATTAATGCTATAATAGTACCTGCTGATTCAATATATAAGTCTTTTACATAGTGAACTTGTCCAATACTTATTTGGTATGTTGCAACTATACCATATATTATCGCCGCAGATGTACCTACTGCAATAAGTGAATCCATATTGGGATGCCCGGTAAATAGAGCTTTGAACCCTCTACTATAAAAATATCTACCAACTACAACTATAGGTATAAGCAATATAAATTGTGCAAGTGCAAAATTAAGTGGCTCATACATAGGATTGATGAATTTAGGAATTGGTAATCCTATCATATGTCCCATGGATATATATAGAAGAGGAATAACAAATCCTATGGCGATCTTTAATCTAAACCACATTTTCTTCTGTTCTATATTATTAGAATTATCTTCTTCAGCATCATTATTCTGTTCTATTTCCTTAGGGATAAATCCTGCTTTAATTATTGCTTTTTTAATTTCTGATAATCTTACTTTCTTAACATCATATTTTATATATGCTTTGTTGGCTAGAACATTTATTGATACATCTAAAATACCATCTAATTTATTAACACCTGTTTCAATTGTTTTGGCACAAGCTGCACAATGCATTCCTTCTATTGGTATTACAACCTTTTTTTCTTCTGAATCTTCTAAAGGCACAAATCCAGCTTTTTCAACTGCTTCAAAGATTTTGCCTTTGTCAACTACATCTTTGTCATACTCTATTTGCATTTTTTTAGTGTTTATATTAACACTAACTGAAGAAACACCATCTATTTTTTTAGTTACACGCTCTACTGCTGCTGAACAAGCTGCACAATGCATTCCTTCTACTTTATACGTTTTTTTTGTTTTCATAACATCAAACCTCCAATCTCGTAATTTACATTTATTATTGAAATTTTTTAAGACGGTTGGCTACTTCTTCTAGAAAAGTAGCATTCCCCCATAAAACAAATCTAGCTCGTTTTTCTGCTGAATCATATATATAATTGAATTTGTATTGGTTTTGCCCTTCCATAGACATTATTACATCTGTTATTTCATGGGCAATGGGTTTGGCTTCTTCTTGTTCATTAACGTAATAGTCTATGATACTACACACTTGAAGCTTGTCTTCTGTTGTCCTATTTTGTCCATCCATAAATACACAGAAATCATCTTGGCTGACATCACCATTTCCACATGCGCATTTTGAGTCTTCGTAGTATTTGTCCAATGCACTTTCATATATTCTCCATTGTCCACCTACCTTCAAAGCCTGTATTTTACCACTATATATATATCTTCTTATGGTCTTGGTATGAACTTCTAATTTGCTAGCAACCTCATCAATAGTGTAATATTTTTCTTCCATGAGCATCACCTTTCTAGTCTTTTAATAAATACATTATATCATATTGAAAATGATTTTCAAATACTTTTGTACAAAATTGTCCAACTTTGTTCACTTTGTACAAATTACTTGAGCATCTATATATACATTTCATTAAGTTCAATATATTTCCCTTGAATCTTATTCAACACATTTAATTCATTATTTATAGTAATTAACACTAAAAAAGAGCTTTATTCTCCTTAGAGAAATAAAACTCTTATAATTATGTATATTCTTTTAAATAATATTTATTGGTTGATTAATATCATTTTATACATATCAACTTCAACTTTATCAACCCTTATTACAAAATCAAATTTATCATAATCCAAGCAAAGATGAAAGTCAGATTAGTTAGCACTATGCCTCCAATCAATAATGCTGACATTATAGATAATGCTGTAAATTTATATGTATTTTTTTTAAACTTATTAATCATTATTATTCCCATATGATATTGCATTGTCCTCGCCTAATCTATCAAGAACATATGTATCACAGGCTAGTTCTATATCTGATCTAATAACTGAAGTTATTTTCCATATTATAATTTTTAAACCAATGTACATATTGCATATACATTGGCTTGTCATAACCCATTTTATGCCTTATTTCATTAATCTGCTCTTCTGAAGGATTTACTATGCTTCTTCTGGTAAATGCCTCAGCCGGGTCAATAGAAGATATATTGGAAAAAGTGAAAGATAAAACACTTACACCAATTAATATAATAATTAATTCTAACAATCTCTTAATCATATGTTTCACCCTTTGTGTTATAATCTAATGCTTTTAGTATTGATTATTATTATATTGATATATTTATGTCATATTATGACAGAAAAACATATATCCAATAACTTAAAAATTACTTTACTATATAATATTGTTTATGATATAATAATGTATTACATTAATATGATTGTTCTTAAATATTATAGCAAAAATATTATGAAAGGAAATATAATAAATTTGTTATTATATATGGTGTATCATGAAAAAATATATAAATATCCTATCATCTTGTTCACTATTTAAAAATAAAAGCAAAAATGAAATTATTGATACATTGTCAAAGACTAAATATAAGATAATAACTTATCATAAGAATGATTTTATTTTTAGAGCTGATGAAAGTCCTATTTATATTGGCATTGTTTTGAGTGGGAGTATTGAAGTACAGAACAACCTAAAATCTGGTAAATATTTTAATGTTTTATATAAAAACAAAGGAGAAGTTTTTGGCGGTGCTTTAGCTTTTTCTGATATTCCTATTTCCAAATTTGATGTTATTGCTAAAACAAAATGTGATATCATGTTGATTAGTAGACAAAGTGTCTTAGATGTATTATTTAAAGATAGTATCATTGCTTATAACATAATGAATACCTTTGCCAAAAGCGTAATGAAGCTGAATAAAAAAGTTGAATTGTTTTCTTACTCTTCAATAAAACAAAAGATAGCTTATTCTCTATTATGCAACCTTAAACCTGATGAGAACATTATCAATTTACCTTATTCCAAGAAAGCTTGGGCAGAACATCTAAACGTATCTCGTTCTTCACTATCAAGAGAATTAAAAGACTTAATAGACAAAGGGATAATCAAAATAACTAATAAACAAATTCAAGTACTAAAAAAAGATCAATTGGAACATATACTAGATGATATTTAAAATTATAAGACTCTGTTTCAAAGTATTTGAATCATAATCTTGATTCAATAACCTATAAACAAAGTCTATCTTTTACTATTATATACTTATTGTTATATCATATTCATTTGCAATAATTCAATGATTTGGCTTCGTACTTCTACTAGACCTGCATCATTTAACTTTCTTGCACCTTTTGGTGTATTGATTTTGAACTCTTTTATTACCTTTGATGGTCTCTTTGATAAAACTAATATTTTATCTCCTAGAAGAATAGCTTCATCAATCTCATGAGTTACATAAATTATGTTTTTCTTGGTATTATTCCATAAGTTCAATATATACTTTATCATATTAAGCCTCAATGTATAGTCCAATGATTTCAAAGGTTCATCCATTAATAGTAAGTCAGCTTCAAAATTAAAAGCTCTGGCAATAGAGCATCTTTGCCTCATTCCTCCACTTAACTGAGAAGGATAGTGCTTTTCAAAACCTTCTAATCCAACATTTTTAAGTAAATCCATACATTGTTCTCTGGAAGAACTGCTATTAACTATATGTATATTATCATACACATTCTTCCATGGTAATAATCTATCCTCCTGAAATACATAGCTAATGTTAGAACTATTATTTATTATTGTTCCTTTTGAAGGCTCAAGTATCCCAGAACAGATATTCAAAAGTGTTGATTTACCACATCCTGATGGTCCAATAATGCAAACTATTTCTTCTCTATTAATATCCATAGAAAAATCTTTTAGAACACATAAATCATTAAACCATTTTTCAATCTTATTAAATTTCAGCATCTATATCATCTTCCCTTTATAATCCATTAATTTATATCCATAATCTATAATTTTTTGTGATAAATAACATAAAACAATAACAATAATACTCCAAGCAAACACTTTATTTGTTTCCAAATTCAGTCTACCTTCAGTAATTTGTGAACCTAGCCCTGTTCCAGAACTCAAAACCTCACCCATAATCACTAACTTCCAGCCTAATCCTATGAGTATTATAAGTCCAGACTTGAAATATGTTTTTAATGATGGGATTATAATCTCTTTTACAATTTTAAACCTGGAAAACTGAAAGATCTTACCCATTTCAATTAACTTCATATCTATGTTGTCAAATCCTTCTTTTATACTTATTGCCATAATAGGCAGACTTACAATAAATACAATAAAAATTGTTGCCTGTCCATCTAAGCCAAACCATATCATCGCAAGTGTCATAAATAATATAGGTGGTATTGATTGTAGTATATATATCAGAGGTTCTAATACACGTTTTATTCTTTTATTAATACCAATAAAGAATCCTATGATACTACCTATTAACAAAGCTCCCATTAATCCAACAATCAACCTATGTAATGTAACCCCTATATTGAGCAATAAATTATCTCCATGCAAAATATCCAAAAACGACTTGAAAGTCAATGCTGGACTAGGTAAAATCAGAGGTGGATATAACATAGATAAACCCTGCCATAATATAAGAATGATACTTATTATTAAAATAATATCCGTCCACTGTATTTTAGGTTTTTTATTAGTGTTTGTAATAGAAAGTCTCATCTGGAATTTTCCCTCCGACAGTCTCTGCTTTATAATCTACTAATATATTAAAATATTTTTCCAGACTCTTTTTTGCTGTTTCAGCTGACTCATATATAAATGACATGTTGGGTATTGCTTTCTCAATCAAATCAGGTTTTGTCTTTAGCTGATTGATTGCTAATAATTCAGCTTGTTCAGGATTTTCATTTGTCCATTTAACTGCTTGTTCATAGCTTTTATTAAAGTTATCAACTATCTCTTTATTAGTAGCTGCAAATTCCCCATTTACAACTATACCAAAAGCTGGAAGTTTATATTCTTCGCCTTCAGTTTTTTTCCATTCCTCTGAATAATCACTGATTACTTTAAATCCATCTATTGTTTCTTTATGCAGTGTAGTAAACGGTTCTGCATCAATAGCATGTTTTATATTCCCTAACTCCAATAATTGAGCAATTTCTGTATGGTTAGAATATACAATCTCTAAATCTTTTCCTGGTTCTAAGTTATTCTTTTTTAAGAAATATTTTGTAATCATATCTGGTGGTGAATTTTTCCCTGGAATATATAATTTACCACCTTTTAGGTCTTCCCAGCCTTTACACTCTGCATCTATTGTGGTTAAATACATACATCCCCAAATTCCTACATTTAATAGTTTTATATCAATATCCTTATTGTATAAAACAGACGCTGTATGTGCAGGTAGTGCCATAAAAGCATTATCTTTGTCAGTTGCTAGAGTAACCATTTCTTCCATACTATGGTATAGATTAAGCTCTATTTTCACATTTTCACCTAGTCCATTAGTATCTATTATTCTAAGTAATGGTATAATAGCTGGTGATTTGGGTCCACTTATCTTAACAGTAATCTCCTTTTGTCCATTAATACTATTATCAGTTTCAACCTCCTTTTCAGTCACCTTTGATGTGCTGCATCCAGTTATAATACTTAGATTAATAGCTATCATTAACAAAAAAATAATACATCTCTTCATTTTATTAATTCTCCTTCTAAATAATTTACGTTATTGATATTAATTATCATTATCGTTTTCATATTATAACATACCTACATAATAAAAAGTGTATCCACAGATACACTTTTAGGTTGCAAATGATAAACCTAGATATTTTAATACTACTATTTTATCAGATTAAATGTTCGATTCTTATTATTCACCTATCCTTTAAAAAAAGACCCTTAATTCTTAATATTAAGAATTAAGGGGAAATACAAAATTTAATTTGTTAAATTACTATGTTAAAACTATATCTTTATTTATTGCTATATATTCTATATGATAAATTTCTCAGAGAGTTTTTCCATTGTAATTGCAATATCAGCTAGCTTTTCGCTAGACTTAGTTATTTCTTCCATAGATGCCGTCTGTTCTTCAACAGAAGCATTTACTTCCTCTGTAGATGCTGCTGCCTCTTGGGTTACCCCTGAGATTTCCTCAACAAATGAAAAAGTCTTGTCCTTATTTTCACTTATTCGAATTAGTGCTTTGTTCAACTGCTTGAATAACTCAATCACATCCCCAGTTGAATTTTCAATTATATCATAAGTTGAAACAGTCTTATCCAAATACCTATCTACATTACCTACTATCTCTCCTGCTTCATCCATGTTATTATTAGTAACAACAATTTCATTTGTCATCTTATTAAGTATATCAGAAATTTCTTCTGTAGCTTTTTTTGTATCCTCTGCCAACTTACTTATCTCTTCTGCAACAACCCCAAAACCTTTTCCTGCTTCTCCTGCTCTAGCAGCTTCTATAGTGGCATTTAGTGCAAGTAGATTAGTTTGATTAGCTATACTTGATATGACGACTAATATATTTTCTATTAATTTTGATTGTTGAGCCAACTCATGGGTATTACTATTAACTTTTTTAGCAACATCTACATTTAACTCGAATTCTTTTTTTAGTGTATCAATTATTTTTCTACCTTTAAGATTCACATCTTTTACATTAATTGTACCTGTATTGACTTCTTGTGCTAATTCTTGAGACTCAGTTATAAGATCACCAAGCTGAGATAATTCCCTAACTACGCTATCCGATTGCTTAGCCTGTGTAGTTGCTCCATCTGCTATTACTCCAACAATTTTTGAAATTTCTTCTGAAATAGCTGTGTTTTCATTAATTGCATCTGATAATTTTATAGAAGAATCTTTCAGATTAAAAGCATGTTCTTGAATATCTTTCATTATATTTTTTACATTTTCAGTTATAACATCAATAGCCCTTGCCAAGTCCCCAATTTCATCTGTTCTCTTCAAAAACTTATCGGGTAATTTTTCTGTCAAATCTAACTTTGACATGGTTACAGCATGTTTAGTTGCTAATATAAGGGGTTTCGTAAATAAGTTACCAATAAAATATACTAGTGCTATAGTAATTATTAATGATATAATAGTAATACATATAAGATTTCTTTTAAGTTTTATAACATCAGCAAGTATATCATTTTTTGATGCTTTAACAGCTATACTCCATCTATCGCCTATAGGATGATATCCACAGTAATATGTATTTCCTTCATATACATATTCATCCGTTCCCGCTTCTCCTTTAATCATAGTTTCAACAAGCTTAGCTATCTGTTCTGAACCTTCTTCTTGATTATTTAATACGTTATCTTGTTTTAAAACTATATCCAAATTGTTATGGGCTATAGTATTACCTTTCCCATCAACAATAAAAGCTCCACCACTGTCACTAACTATTATATTTTTTATTGAATTACAAAGATATTGTGGCTTAACAAATCCAACAACGACTCCTTCAATTCCATTATTCTTAATAGGAGATGCTACAAAAAATTCAATACCTCCCATTATATCGCTGAATAATAGATCACTAAAATATGTCTTTCCTTTCATTGCTTCTTTAAAATATGTTCTATTACTGACATTTGCAGTTTTACCATTAGTAAAATGTGCCATCCCATTTTTATCTACAATAAACATTCCTGCAAACATTTCATTTTTATCAACCTCAGCAGAAATAGCTTTTTTCTGTAGATTCCAATCCCAAGATTTGATTACATTTCTATTAGCTACTCCATTCATTGTTACTTTTGCTATGGCGATCTCTGATTCAATATAGTTGCTATACCCTTTAGCTAACTCTATTAATTCATTATCTACTGTTTTTTGAAGTGAACTTATTGATGACATACACGCTATAATCCCAACACCACCACTTATTACTATTATAATTATAGTAAAATACGCCATTAATTTGAATTTAATACTCTTAAACATATCGCTTCTCCTTTGTTGTATATTAAAAGTTTTTTTAACCTTTCTATATAGTTAGAATGTAATATTACTTTATATTCCATTGATTATATTTCAAAATTACAATATATTAATATAATAATTGCATTATAAACAAATCAATACATTACTTTATATTTATATCATTAGTTATTTCTTTTAGATATAAATATAACATCAACTATATGGATTAATATATGTACTATTTAGGGTTATTCACTTATTATACCATAAAAAAAGCAAACTATAAAGAGTAATTACTCTTTATAGTTGCTTATTAAAACTGTGATTTATCATATCCTATAACTATGAAAGGAGGCATTTTATTAAATGCAAAATAAAATAGTAGATTTAAACCTTTTAGGTAAAAATATTAAACACTATAGACTAAAAAAAGAATTGACACAAGAAAAACTAGCTAGATTGACAGGTCTATCTATACAGTATATTGGAAATATTGAAAGAGGTAATACAACAACTTCTTTGGAAACAATTATGAAAATCTGCTTAGTTCTAGAAATAACACCAAATCAACTATTAATTACATCATCTAGCCCTACATCAAATGCATTAATAGAGCAAATTATAGATTCTCTATCAGATAAATCCCCTAAATTTCTACGCCACATTATTAGATATATTGAATTTCTCCAACAAAGTAAATTTATTTAATTATCATTTGATCCCCTAAATAAGTCTTATAATCCCATATTTAGGGGATTAATATAAACACAATCTATAAAGATAATTTTCCATTAGTGACACGTTTTGCTAAATCTTCTACTTTTATTTTTATCATATCTCTTGTTTTTCTAAAGTCCTCTAATTCTCCACCTGACGGGTCAGTAAGTCCCCAATCTTCAGTATGTTTATTAGGCAAATAAGGACAAGTGACATTACACCCCATTTTTATCAGAATATCTATTTCACTTGGAATATCAGATAGTAATTTGGGTTTATGAGAACTCATGTCTACTCCAACTTCCTCCATTACTTGTACAGCCTTTGGTTTTACCTCTGGATACTCTTCTGTTCCCGCTGAGTAAACATCGAATACATCATTGGCTAATGTTTTAGCCCACCCTTCAGCCATCTGGCTTCTACATGAATTATGAACACAGACAAATGCAACTTTATACTTCATTTCACCAACCTCCATATCACTATATTTATATATATTCATATAATATCATAATTTTATTATCAATGTATTCTTTTCATCTATATTTTTAAATATCATTTCTACAGTAGATTAATGCTGATATATCTATTTTACTTATTTATTATTAAATAAAATCTGTGAAGTTATCAAAGCTGTCACTGGTATAATTAGTATTATTCCTACTCCACTACATAGAATCTGAAAAACTTCTGCACAGAATACCTTGTTATTAAAGATATCCGCTATGGAATAATGGAGAGAGCTGAAATATATTATTAATGCCATAAATCCACTTATGTATGCAAAAAATAATGTGTTAGTCATTGTTCCTAAGATATCTTTACCTATATTCATACCTGAATCAAATAAACTTTTTTTAGTAATTAATGAGTTTGTGTTATATAGCTCATTCATAGATGATGATATTGAGATAGATACATCAATTACTGCACCTAATAATCCTATTAATATTTCGCATATGACTATAGTTGAAAAATCAAGCTTAATATATAAGGATAGTGAAGAAATGGAATCATATTGTTCTTTTCCAAACCCTTGTATCTTTGCTCCCATTCCCATTTTATAGGTTATAAGTGTTGTAAATAGAACAACTATGGTAACAGATATTAAAGATGCTACGGTTTTCTTATTAAGACCATTAATATAAAATAGAGTTATGGAACTAATAACTATACATATAACTATAGTCACAATAAGAGGATTTAACTTGTTAGCTATCAAAATAACCATTATAAAAAATATAAGGAAGTTAAAACATACTGTAAAAAATGATCTTACTCCTCTATCTCTTCCAACTACATACATCAACAAAAATAATATTATCAACAATACTGCTATAACACTCATAATCTAATTCACCCCTATCTTACGTTCTTTAAGAAGTATAACAGAAATGTACATAGTAATAGGAATACTAATTACTACACCAATACTTCCAATAAGAGCTCGTATTATTTCAAGATTAATTCCAATACCAATTATATACGAAAGTGAAAGTCCATTTCTTAACCAAAAAAGTATAGTTGGTATACTTCCACTAATATATACAAAAACTAAAGTATTAGCCATAGTAGCCATTACATCTTTTCCTATTTCCATACTTGATTCTATTAGAATCTTTCTTTCTATATCAGGATTTTTATAATATAGTTCGTTAATTGCTGATGACATGGTTATGGCTATATCCATAATCCCTCCAATAGTACCTATCATAAGCCCGATAAAAAATATTTGTTCTGGAGAAGTCATTAGAAATTCCATTTCTTCATAGTAAACTCCCTTAGAATTAGTTACAGCCATGACTATAGCTGTAATTACCATTGTTATTATAATGCTTATCATTGTTCCAACTATGGCACATAGTGATTTTTTGTTGAATCCGCTTACAATCAATATGGATATAATTACAAATATGATACTCATTATAGTAGTAATAACCCATAAGTTGTAGCCATGTGAATATAGTTTTATAACGCTATAGAAAATCAGAATATTTACAATGACACTTGTCAATGACTTAAAACCTTTTGACCCACCTATTAATAGTATCAGTACAACAAATATTATTGCAATATATCCTAGATATTTATCACGTTTATAACCTAATATGTACGAAGAAATTATATTTCCTTTTTCATTTTCAGTGATTGATATAAATATTCTATCATCTATTTTGTAGTCTATATCGAATATTTTGGAATATGATGCCAAATTGTCAAATTCTAGTTCTTCACCTTTATGTTTGCCATTCATTATAATTGTATTTATATGCTGATTTTTAATATATTCGGTATTGCCTTCTGTTTCCTTAACAGCTATAACTTTTCCTATTGTTTTATTGTAATATTTTTCATTATTAGCTATGAAAAAGTAGCTTATCAAACCAACAATTATTAGTATCATTGCTTTTATATAAAAATTCTTGTTTTTTTTGTTAAAAATTTGATTTTTATATGATATTGCTGGGTTTTTAATATTATCTTTGCTATGTAATTTACTAAACATATTTTAGTACCTCCTTTACTTCAACTACAAAAACGTGGGAAAAATTATTAGTTTGTAAATATTAGCAATAATTTTTTCCACAAGTATCATATTATCATATAAGTTAGTATATATCAATAAAACAAGTAGGTCAGAAAAAGTGTTTTGTTCTGTTGTACACCAACTATTGGTTATAAGAGGTCGTTATGTAAAATCATAAAGATCAGTATTTAAAATTTTCAATTGATAAGTCCATATTTTATTTTTATTCGGTCTAGTTTCTCAATCATGGGTTCTGATACAAACCATAGGAAAAAAGAGGTTGCTGTGGCATGAATAATGTTGAAGGGAATACCTGTTGTATAATAAGTTATCATGCTTTTTATAGTGGGTTTTGCTTGCCACATTAGTGCTGAGCCGGTATCCAGTATAAAGCCACAGACAAAAAATGTAGTTAGTGCTCCAAATATACATAGTGAGTTGCGTTTTTTTCTTATTAGTCCTTTACTAAATAATATTCCTGCTAGGAATCCTGCTATACCAAATGCGAACATCTGCCAAGGTGTCCATGTTCCTTGACCAAACATCATATTTGAGGTAAACGCTGTAACAGCTCCTACTAGGAAACCTGTTTCGCCACCAAAGCATACACCGGATATAATAACTATAGCTATGACTGGTTTAAACTGAGGAAGCATGAAAAATGCAGCTCTGCCAGCTACACCAATAGCACAGAGAACAGCAATAATAATGATTTCTCTTGCCTTAGGCTTTTTGCTCTCAAATACGAATATAAATGGTAGCATTGTTTCTAATAATATCATTAGGCTTATAAAGTAATATTTTCTGTCTCCTAAGAAAAATACACCGCAATATATAGTTAGAGGCACTGCTATAAGTACCATAACCATAGCTATAAGAGTTCTTTTTGTTAATTTTCGTTTTCCTTTTGGATCCTGTATAGAGTAATCAGGAGCATCTAGGTCTTTTCCTGGGATTATAGATGTAAGGGTTATTGCAAGTTCAATAACTAGTAGGAATTGAACTAAATAATTTTTCCAATTATTATATTTATTCCATAGGAAAATAGTGGTTAAGATGAATGTTATTAACCCTGCAACGGCTATTGTTATACGTGTGGGTGTTAATCTACATATACAAACATCTTTCTTTTTGTACATTTTTTTCAACCTAGATTTTTGACCCCTATTTGGTACTTCATCATTAATATTTGAACACATAATTTCATCTTCTATACTTAATGAATCATTAGTGTTTGTTTTACCTCCACAGGCTAGGATAACATCCTCTGCAAGAATTGCTTTTGGTAGAATCGTTCTTGACATACGATTAGCGGCAGTAGTGTAAAAATTTTTACCGCAAAAAAAAGCTTTTGGTGTATCAATACTTGTAATTCGTCCATCAAAAAACATGGCACAGCGACTAGCATGTCCTGCACAAAATTCAATATCATGGGATACCATAACTAATGTAACACCGTCTCCTTGTAATTTCTTAAGTATATCTGCAAGTTTTTTCTTAAAATGCCCATCAAGACCCTTAGTTGGTTCATCAAGCAATAGAATCTTAGGTCTCAAAAGTAATACTTTTGCTAGAGCTGCTCTTTGTTGTTCTCCCCCTGATAAATCATATGGATGCATATGTAAAAGAAATTTCAATTCACATAACTTAGATACTGTATCTACCATATTTTTTTGTTCATCTTTTGGAATTTTTCTTCCTGAGAGCATTTCATATAAATCCAGTTCTACAGTTTTCTTGACAAATAATGACTGAGGATTTTGAGGAAGGACTCCAATAAAATTAATTGAAGGTAATTCCTTTTTATTATTTATAATTGAATCCTTATATATTTTTACAGTTCCTCTATAAGGCTTTAATATTCCATTTATAATAGATAGCGTAGTAGTTTTACCTGTGCCATTTCCACCTACAATTGCAAAAAGTTCGCCTTCGCATATATTAACGGATAACCCTTTTATTACATCTGGTAGTTCTTTTTCATAGCGAAACCAAACTTCATCCATTTTTATGATATATTTTTTATTATCATTGAGATTATCTTGGACGATTATATTTTCATCTATTATGTTTTTATCTATTGTGTTGTTCTTAGCATATTCATTAATCCAGTTTCGTCCATCACGTACGGTAATAGGACATTCCAAATCATTATTTATACCTGCATAGATTCTCATAGGTGTAGGCATAGCAATAAACATATGGTGATTCAACTCTTTTAGTTTCTGTCCTGCCATTCTTGGAGTATCATCCACAATTATACTACCATCATCCATGACTATCACACGGTCTGAGATTGGGAGTGCATCTTCTAAACGATGTTCTGTAAGTATTATAGTTGTTCCTAATTCTCTGTTAATCTTTTTTATGGTTTCTAAGAAATCTGTTGCAGCTATAGGGTCAAGCTGGCTAGTAGGTTCATCTAGTATAATTACAGATGGCTGCATAACCATGACAGAGGCTAAGTTAAGTAACTGTTTCTGTCCGCCTGAGAGCTCTGCCACCTTCTTATGGAACCAAGTCTGTATACCAAAGAAAGATGCCATTTCTGATACTCTTCCTCTTATTTCAGGTGTTCTATAACCAAGACTCTCTAATCCAAAAGCAAGTTCATGCCACACCTTATCAGTAACAATCTGATTATCTGGTGATTGCCTTACGAAACCTATTCTCTCTGTCTGCTGTCTTTGAGAAAGATTATCAAGTGGTGTGTTTTCGTAATAAACCACACCTTCTCTTGTACCACATGGCATAAGGGTAGATCTTAGATGTCTAAGCAAAGTAGTCTTACCACATCCTGATTTACCGCATATAGTTATAAATTCACCTTGTTTTATTGATAAATCAATGTTTTTTAATACTGGATTACTTACCCTTGGATATGTAAAAGTTAAATTTTTGACTGTAATAACTTCCATCTTCTATTCTCCCAACTTTCTATTACTATTGGTGAAATGCAGAGTACTAGATAAGCTGTAAAAATACTTATAGAATAAGGTGTTATATCTACACTCTTCATACTTGGAAAATACCGAAAGCAGACTCCACCGAGTAAAGAACCTACAAGTACATATAACCCTGTTCCACCAATAATAATCAATGCTTTTTTATCTCTCCTATCAAAATAATAGATGGAAAAGGCTGTCCTTCCATTAAGCCCATAACCACGAGTTTTCATGGAATCTGCTGTTTCAATAGCATTTTCCAATGCCCAAGTAATCATGATTGATAAAATTCTTATTCCATATTTAGCTCTATTTATGATATTGCCTTGTGATACATCTCTTCCGATACATTTTTGTCCGTTAGATATTATCTTAAGCTGTGCTTTAAATCTAGGTACAAATCTAAGCACCATGGATAAAACAAGAGACAATGCAGGTATTACTCTACCAAAGAGATATATGAACTTGTCAGAGGTCATGATTACATTGTAACAACTGAACCAACAGACTACAGATGCAAGCATAACAGCTGCGGCGATACCAAATGTAATTGATTCTAGTGTAAGAGGGTTCCCACTGTCTAGATAAGTAAGTATAGTCACACCCTCATGGTTAAATGCTGGATTAACTAGTGCAGCTATTATCATCATAGGTAAAAGATATAGTAGATTAAAACGTATAGCTTTTTTTCCCCTAAGTGTCACTGAATAAGAAAATGCACATACCAATGAAATAGCTAAACAAAGAGGATGCATGAAAATCATTGAGTAGATGAATACAAAGGTAAAGTAGACGAAATTTACAATAGGATGATATCCTTCAAAAGCACTTCTCATGAATCTGCTCCCAACGCTGAATACCCACCTACATCTACTCCTAGATTACAAGTATATACCCATTCTATTACATCCCCCTCTTTTAACTGATAACGACTACAGCCATAGTTGGGAAACCAATCATTGACTTTATACATCCACCCTGACAATTCACCACAATCAAATTCATAGAGGTTGTTTATTCCTTCAACATATGCACTATTATACATAGGAGTATTAACGAACTCCATGTGTATCTTGTTCTTCTTCATCTCTCTGATTAATACATTGAAAACACTTTCTCCTTCATAGAAAATGACATTTTCCTGTTGAAAAATTATTCCATCCTCTGGTACTAGCTCAACTTTTTCTTTATCAAGCCAATTAATATTATCTAATATAGTATCACAACGTACTGACAATGTGCAGGTAAGCTCTTTATCAGTTATTTCTATGTTTTGAGGTTCAATAGGTACAGGTTTTCCTTCAGGTACAGGATCTGTAAGATATCTATCTTTGCCTGTATCCTCATCAATCTTCATACCTAGGGAAACAGAATAATCAGTATCACCTTTTTCAACTCCTGGTGAAGAACAATTGGTCAATTCTTTTGCAAGAATTATTTTTTCTTCTGCTGTCCTCGAACCTTTCAGACCACCAGGACGTGATTCCAACTCTTTGGAATTATCAGTAGATACATTCCATCCTTGTAAACCAGGGGCATTCCCTCCCCACCAAAAAGCGACAGCAAGTACAGCAATAATTATAATAAATACACTTACTTTAGTTTTATTTAACTTCATTTTTTATACCCTCCCTATAGGAGCCTTGCATTATATAACATGTTATATATCATCCTAGCTATTTCACAACGTTTGATTGGTTCTTTAGGCAATATTTCCATGGTAGAAGAATCCAATATTTCTTTGTCATAGCAAAAAGCTAATGATTGTCTCGCCCATTTGTTAACTTTTACATAATCAATAAACTGAGACAAGATATCTCTAACTGCCATAGTATTATATTGTGTATTCATACCGCAGAGTTTTGCTGCTCTTGTTACTACCACTGCTGCTTCTTCTCTAGTGATAATAGCATTTGGAGAATAGGTTGTAGTTGACTTTCCAGAAATTATGCCATATGTATTAGCAGTACCTATGTAACCTGCATACCACTTATCTTTTTTTACATCTATAAAGTTATCTATTGCTTTTGGTTTAAGACCTAATGCTTTGACAATGATAGAAGCAAATTCTCCTCGTGTCATAGTTGCATCTGGTTCAAATGAATCTTTAATCTTTCCATTAATAATTTCTCTTGATGCAAGTGCTTCAATGGCTGATTGATTCTCATGTCCTTTGATATCTATGAAAGTCTTCCCCATCTTAGTTATCCTAAGTTTTTTTATATCTTTATGTTTATTTTCAAGTCCTACACTATTAGCTGTACTGTTTGTTTCTCCTATATCAAGTTTATTTCTCATGCGATAAAGACTTTCTTTACCCTTTAATACTCTTTGTACTGCTATAAGTCCATAAAACCCTTGTTCAGTTGCCATTTGGTTAGAACCACTTCCATTTTTTGTATGGAGGAATCCATTACCCTTTTTATAGAAAGTCATAAGGTTATCAAGCATTGTATTACCGTTCTTCACAAATCGTCTATCATCTACAGAAATTCCTAACTCACATAGAGCAACCAACATTTGAACACAGCTTTCAGAATTAGCTGTACCCCAGCTTGAGAAACCTCCTTGGCTATTTTGCATTTTTGACATACATACAAGAGCCTCTTCACATACTTTTTTCACCTCTGGTTTGTACTGATATTTTGCTAGTGCTTGAAGTGCCATACCTGTTATATCTGGATCTGAAACGCTGTCACCAATACTTTGGGATGTAGTTCCACCAAATAGTGACCAGCCACCATCAGCTAACTGACATTCTAGAATTCTATTTATGTACATATTTCTTGTTGCCTGCACCTTGGCATTCTTATTTTTAGGCATTGGGTAATTACCACTATCTAGAGCTATTAGTGCCCATATAGGTCCGTTCATTCCTTGCCATATAGTTTTATCATAATCACCAAGAGCCGTTAATAGATTATATCCTCCTACATCTGAAGGATCTTTACCTATGGAAGTAAGGGCAACAATGAGCCTTGAATATTCAGTGTATTTTTTCTTATGCAAAACTCCTTTGCGAGCTTTCACATAATTTTCTACAGTCTTATAATAATTTTTATAGTATTTATCTGGTATATCATAACCACTTCTTGCAAGTCCTAATACAGCCCATTCACCACCAATTGAGCCTACTTGTGGTGATTTTACTGTTTTATAGATATATTTTCCCGTATCTGTAATGGCAGCATTAAGTTCACTTGTATTTGTGGCGAAAACATAAGAATTAACGCTTAATAACATAGTAAAAATCAGTAAATAACTTATACCTTTTCTAAGTAACTTCATAATTTCTTCCTCCTCATAACATATTTACAAAGTAAACTAGAGGGACAACGTATAAATTAACGCTGTCACCCATATTCCAAGACTATTACTATGATTATTCTACTATGTTTTCCATGAATCTCTTAAGCATAGAAGCTACCTCGCCTCTCGTTGCTGTGCCTTGTGGTACAAGCATATTCTCAGTTGAACCACTGATAATTTTATTACTAACCGCCCACTTCATTGAATGGACTGCCCACTCTGATATCATATGATTATCAGTATAAATTGAAATATCGCTAGTTGAAGTTGTTCTATAACCTTTTAATTTTGCATAACGATACATCATAGTAGCTATTTGCTCACGAGTAATATTATCATTTGTCCCAAACGAATCATTCGAATAACCATTTACTATTTTACTATAAGTAGCCCATACTACAGATTTATAATAGGTTGAACCAATTTTTATATCCTTGAATAAGTTATCCCCTGTTATCTGTAGATCACCTGACATTTTATAAATTACATTTACAAACATACCACGAGTCATATTTTCATTAGGTCTATCATAAACTATTGCAAATGTAGAAAAATGATCTGTTTTGAATATCATACTTTCACTTTCATCATCATAGTAGGCCCCTGCCATTTTAGCCACCTTATTATTATCAGTAATATAGTAAACTGAAAGCTTATTAATATCTTCATCTTCCTTTGGTATATAAGGCAAAGATACTGTGACATCACCTACAAACTTAGTGATTAGCTTATTACCTACTTTTATGTATAAGTTATATATAGGCTTATCGCCAACTAATTCTTTATTTTTATTAGATAACTGTTCTTTATCCGTCTGCTCTACAATTATACTTACATTAGAACCACTTGATTCTATTATTGAGCTTAAAGCTTTATTAGAGATCTTTATTTCAGCAACATGTGACTTAGCAGTTAATCCAGCATATGTATTCTTAGCCAAATCATTAATTATGGATTTAGCCAGTTTTACAACCACTTTATCTACATCTTTTTTAATTACTGGTTCAATAATCAATTCTTCAGCTTGATTCTTCTTAATATCATCAATTGCATTTTTTGCTTGACTACCAGTTATAGTTAATGTTGCTGTATTACCTGAAATACTAACCTCAGGTTTTAATTTGATAAATTCTTCCTTTTCTTTTTCTAGCTCTTCTGTGTTACCCATTATTACAGAAGGTGAAGTATTATCTGAGTTGAAGGCACCTAGTTCTTTTAATCGTTCAATAGCTGCATTATAGTTGGTTACATCTGCAACAGTTATGTACAATTTTTGTTCTGATGACAGTTTCTTGTATGCAGAATCTGCTGCCATCACTTCTGATTTATGCCTTAATGTTACTCTACCTGCTAGAGGAATTTTTTTAAGGAGTATTTTAACATTATAGGTTTCTCCATAGAATAACAACTGATTTTCTGCATCAACTAATTTACTTAGATTCGTTACTTTCTTCTTATCATTTGATGACAATTTGTTATAGGTACTTCTAGCTGCCTTAACTACTTCCTCATAATTCTTATAATTAGATAGTTTTATTTTATTTTGTGTAGGTAATCCTTCAATCAGCTTATTTACATAATTTGCTTTACTGTTATATACCCTTATAGTATATTTTGTTGCATCATACTCTCTTGCCTCTTCGCCTTGCTTATTCATTGATGGCCACGAATTCTCACCTATACCTATATAAATGATATCACCATTTTTAACAGATACGGTTTCGGTACGTTTATAATATGCTGAACTTGAATTATATTGATTCAAAAAAGTCTTAACCAAGTAATTTTTATTATAGGCTGTTGGTGTAATCATTATATTTTTGGAATCACCATCAATCAGCAGTCCATATTCTGTAGTATTTTTATTGAATGTTGGTGATAGTTTTCCTCCACTAATAGTAAGTGCTTTCAATGATGTATCAGAATTTCCCCATGTACCTCCTAGATCTTTCCCAAGGTTTTGGGTGAACATTACTTTAATTTCATCCCCGTTTTCCAGACTATAATCTTTATTGGAAGCTCCTGCTCTAAAAGATTGAAAACCTTCATTAACAAACCAGTCATTAAGTGTACCCATCCAACCTGAACCTCTATCGCCTGAAAACTCACCCATACTTTTATCTCCTTTATTTATGGATGATATGTAGGTAATACCATAATTAATACCACCTGTTCCTTCCCAGCTATATCCATTCACAACTAATGCTTTCAGAACAACTGTCATCATGGTATCATTTTCACATAGATCATACCAACCATTTATAATTGTTCCTTTAAAATCACCACTGGGGAAAGTTTCATTTTCTATAGTTATCTTTACCTTTCCAATTACGTTTCCATAGTCAGGTAACTTGGCACCATAATTATCATCTTTTGTTGGAATAGTCGCCATTGCCGCAAGTGCTACTCTACGAGCAGTTGCTACAGCAACTACATTAACAGCATTATTAATTGCTGTTATCCCATTATCTTTAGCCTGAGTAAGTCTAATGAAATCATCTTCCAAATAGTCCTCACTGTGATAATTTGAATAAGTCGCTATTACAGCATTTCTAGCAGCATCTTTGGCATTGTTTAACTTTGTTTCATCATCAATTGTAGGTTCGTCACCACCTATTGACCTTACAATTATAGTTACGTCGTGATGAGGCATTAAAAATTCGCCAAGGATGCTATTATAAGGACTATGTATTTTATAAACGCTTATATCATCTGAAAAACTTTCTATTACACATGTATCTCCTACAATATTTCTTCCCTTGTATCGTAAACCTACTTTAATATTAGCTTTAACTTCTCCAACAATTTTTGTTGGTCTAGCAGAACTTATGATATTACCATCTACCATACAATATAAATGTTCATTGGATTGATTAAACTTATTAGTTTCATCAATGATAGTAAGCTTATATTTTTCTGATTCTGGTAAATTATCTCCATTATTAGAATCTGCGTATGCCTTTAATAGAGATTTAATATGTCTGTCCTCTAAAAATGTGAATAACTTCTTCTGATATTCTGTCAAAGTATTGTATTTAGAAAATAGTTCTTCTAATTTAGGTATATCTGATTGGCAAAGCCTGTTTTGGTCTATTTCATCTATAGATGGCAAATATTTTAATACTTCTCGTATAGGTGTTATAACTGTTTTATGGTCTATAGATTCTATTCTTTTCATACCATTAACCGCTGTATCAAATGCTGTTTTTGCTTCGTATGGTGTTACTGAATTAGTAATTTTATTGTTACCGTCTTCATAAAATCCGGAAAGTTCCTTCCATTTATTAGAGTCATAGTTAGCTTGTCTATATGAATAATATGCTTCTTCTAGTTCAGTGAGCATTTTATCTTTTATTATCTTAGTTTCATTTTCTGTAGACGGATTTACATGTACAAGTATAGTATCTCCTGCTATAACTCCTGTAACCTTTTTGCTGTCAAAATTATTTGCTTCCTTATGATGAACACTTAAAGAATGCCAACCTTCCTCGTAAAAGGTATAATTACAGTTACCACTATCATCTGTAACTGTAGTAGTTTCTTCATTTGCAGTAGTTACTTTATTCTTTTCTTCTACAGCAGAACTTACAAAAACCGTAGCTCCTGTAAAAGGTTCATCTTTTCCTGTATAATCACTAAGGTTAGCAGCAACTGAACTTGCAGTAAATGAAATTGCTTGTCCCGCTCTTGCCTCTACTACATTATTATTCATATTTTCATTAGTGATTCTTGACAGTCTAACATATGGAAGTACTTTGTATGCTTCATATCCTTCATAATCATAACTACTGGTTGTTTTTCTTCTGGGTATCTCAAGATATGCTACAACGATTTTATCTTTATCTTGCAATTTAATACTACTAAATGGATATGATGTTTTTCCTATATCGCTACCAAGATTATACTGAAATAAACCCGTAAAATAATGACTTGGTGTATCAACCATAATTCCATTAATAAAAATTCCATAGTCCCCATGTATATTAATACCTTTAATCTGATTGAAAACATCTTCTAGAGATGCGCCACTAGAGAGTGTTAAATTATATATACCTGATTTTGTATCAAAAGCTTCTTTTTTTCTAGCAGCAGATGTATCTATTACCTTAAGAGATACATTTATCTTTTCTTTTGTTGATGTCAGACCATAACATGATTTCCAATAATTGTTGTAAACTTCCTTTAGTCTTTCATATACAGGTATTCCAGTTGTACCATTAGGTTTATTATTTACCTCTAACCATTTTTTTGCAATATTTCTTTGTTGGATAAATACTGCAAAGCTGTCTGAAGTATAATCACATTCTATAAGTTCCTCTTGATTAAATTTATTTATTAAAGCTTTTAAGTTCTCATATTTTTCCCCCGCATCAATTAAATCACTACCCGAAGGGTCATTAGCATTTATTAATTTTTTTAGTCCTGTAATTGCTTTACTTATTTTTTCAGTATGTGCATCAACTTCAGGTTGATAACTGTTTTTATTAATGTCAGTTGGTTTACCTTTATCTTCACCATCTTGAATGTAAAGAGAAATAAGTACTGTTTTAGCATTATTCATTGCGTTTTGATATGCTAACCATGACTTGGCTGTATATATGGATGAATCATTATATGTATTTTCTGCATTTTTTATAGCCTCATATAGAAGTGTTGGGTTAACATTAGTTATTGGAATCAGGTTACTAATTGCCGACCTAAGATTATTAGTTGCTGTATCAATATTCTCTTGAGTAATACCCGCTAATAAATCATTTTCAGAACTATTATCAATGAAAAGCTTACTTGCATTAGCTAATTGAATCTGTAAATTATTATAAAAGCCTTTTGATTTGTCGCTAGAATTGATCGTACATGAATCATTGCCATTATATCTATCATCAATTGTATAGTATGTTTCAGATGATACTAATCTTGCTTTGTTAATATATTCTCTTAAAATGGAATCATCAATTTTTTCAGTTGAAGACTCACCTTTCTGAACAAGAATTACTGCCTTTAATTTTATAGGTACTTTATATTCGTAAATGCATATCTCTTGATATTTTAAATTAGGATCAAAATATATATCTGTATATTCTTTTTGTAATTTCTCTTGATTAATAGGGAATCCAGGTTTGTATGATAAGCTAATTGTATATTCTAATGCTTCCTCATTAAAACAGTTGGTGATATAACGTTTTAACTGTCTGCTACTTACATTATTATATTTCAAAAAATTTCTACTTGATATTCTTGCATTTAATTTGACACTATCACCAAAAATCTGTTTTCTTGCACCACGAGGTGCAATAAAATGTGAATCAGTTGATAAACTATTAAACTTCACATTAATAGACTGTGTATCTTCTGGTACAGTAATAAAATATGCCCCCAATGAAGATGGTACATCTCCAGTTTCAGTAATTTTTGTCAATGTTAATAAAGATTCCTGAGATAATGTAACTGCTACTGGTTTTAGTTCACAAGCATTGGTATTCATAGTTACTATATTAAAGCATATAATAAATATAATTAAAAATGAGATGAAAGACGTTTTATTATAGTATTTCATTAATATTCACCTACTAGTAATTTATTATTCAGTAAGGGACTCTAATGAGTCCCCTCAAACATTATTTTTATTTATACTTCAGGATAAACGAATTTAAACACTGTAATATAAGGAGATTCTATACCATTTTGAGTAATGATCTGTACATATTTAATATCTCCTTTAGATAAAGCTAATGATAACTCATATGGTGTAGTATCATCACATGCTACTTTTGTTCCATTAACATATACATTATTAGCTATACTATAGAGTTCATATTCAACTATACCATCTTCTAGTGTAATAGTCTTAGTATTCATATTACTTGTAGTAACAGGTAAATCAGTCATATAATCAATGACCGTTGGTAAACCTGTTACCGCTTCTTTACCACTTGTACTGGTAGCTTTCTTAATACCACAAACCTCAGTAGAGATTTCACCGAATATACCATTCATAGCTGCAGTACCTGTATAAATACGTACAAAACGAATACCTTCTAGATTAACAGGATTTCCATTTTCATCTACTGCCCAACTAATATCAATAGGGTCTCCACCGCCTGTACCACTAATATAAGTATTATAATTAGAAGTTGAAGTAATAGCAGCTACTCCATATGGATTATATGCTATTGATTTATCTCCACTACCATTAGGGTGAACATCACAATAGCCGAAGCCAAAACCAGTAGTTGTGTTAGTAGATGTAATACTGCCAAGCATTGTACCTGATAATGTCAACTTGGTTTGTGAATCATTATAGTCTGCAAATGACAATTGGTTTGTCTTATCTAAAGCAGGATTTGTTTTTCTTCCTGTAAAGTAGTTACAATTAAGTGGGAACCAGCTGTGATTATGGAAAGTATTTTTTGTGATTGTTCCACTTGCACTGCCAGTATAATTAATAGAATCTAATTTTCCAAGATTATTTCCTGCTTCTGTATATTTTGTATTATCATTAGGATTAGGATTTTCATAAGTCAAACTAAAGTTCTTTTTAGTAGTATTTTCATAATATAAAGAACCTGCAATATCATACCAAGTATCAGGATTTCCTTGACTATCAGCTTGTGCTACTTGAACACAACCTGGTTCGGAATTATTCCAGAAAGCATTACCATATACTATAAAATCCACGCCATATTTATTATTAGGGTCGTTATCAATATTTTTCATATCAAATACTGTGTATCCGCCAAAATATCCTAGTGATACACCTGTTGATGAAACATTATCTGCCATTAATTTAATACCATCTGTACCTGAAAGATAGA
The DNA here is from genome assembly GCF_025211055.1 of Vallitalea sp. Classification (GTDB taxonomy): domain Bacteria; phylum Bacillota; class Clostridia; order Lachnospirales; family Vallitaleaceae; genus Vallitalea. The sequence continues at coordinate 28,012 of NZ_JAOARO010000021.1, forward strand.
TGTCTCCCCATCCACCAACAGTCACCCCTTCATTAGTAAACTGACCAGGAGCAGGTAAAAATGCATAAACAGATGGATCTCCTGCAACTATAGGAGCATCACAATTGAAGGCAAAATCATATGTTCTCTCTGCACCATTTTGGGTAACTTTGAGTGAGAAATTGTGATTTCCTGCTGTACTTGCAGAAATTACATTACCTGCAAATGAAATATTAGAATCAGTAGTACTATAAGTTACTGTTGCATCACTTGCCATAGCAACAGGTTCTATAGTGAAAGTAGCTGGAACAATGTCACTACCTGTAGTAGATATCAAATTATAGCTTGATACATAAGGATCAAAAGGAGCAGATACTGCTACATTTTCATTAAAAGTTACTTTGCTAAGAAGTATATCATTATTGATAGAATAATTAATGATATCTTCTCCCAAAGCTATTTTTTCAGTAGCTTTCACAGCATTATCTGAACCATTTAATGCATTTACTGCACTGCTTGTATTGATACCAAAGGATTCAGCTATAGCTATAATTTTTTCTAATCCTTCATTTAGCTCTGTTGTATAAGCATCATAATTAGCTACAACTTCTATAGGCATATATGTACTAATACCACCAGTACTTTTCATTTCAATACCAGCATAATCTGATAGCTTCACTGGAGTTGTTACTGGAGTACTTGAATTTTTAGGATTAACTGTTACATTTGCATCTCTAACAAATGGTACACACATGTTAATACTTTTTTCTAGACCTTTCCAAGTATATTCTTTGCCATTTAGAACCTTAATCTTACCATCTGCTATTATCAAACTATAATCACTAATTGTAGCTAGTACATCTGTTTGATAGTTGTTAATAGTGTAATACTGTATATATGCATTGTCTGGAACGATACAACTACCAGGTGCTACAGCTCCCATTTTTCCATTAATCTCATATAAAACTGTCCATGGATAGCTTTGACTTGTAATACGAGTATATATACTTTCTACTGTGTCCCCGTCTTGTGTAATTACTGTAGGATTTGGATTTGCCCCACCTGATAAATAAACTTCTACATTTGTAGGTGCTGCTGCTTTTGCAGTAAGAGGCATCATTGTAAGAATCATTGCCACTGCAAGTAAGATTGCATAACTTTTTCTTTTGCTTCTTGATAAAATCATTTTCTTTCCTCCTTGAATTTTGCTTACCTGATAATCAGCTAAAATATTAGTTCCTCTTCTATTTGCAAAGTATCCGATGTTTTAAGGATATATACAAACAGATTAGTCATATGTTCCGTGCACTAAAAAGGACACTCCTAAGAGCGCCCTGACATACTTGGTTTAGAACATAAAGATTACACCTATTTATGCCTTCCAACCTCAGGGATTTGCATTACATTTTAACAAACAGAGTGAGAATATCCCGACTTAGCCATTTGCCACTTACACTGTGGTTTTCCTACCAAGACACCTTCCCGATTATTCCATAACTAAATTGAATTTCTCAGTGGTATATTGTCCTTTCGTTGACATTACGGTTGCTGAGACAGTGTCGGATTTTCACCGAAGAATATGTAACTATTCACTCACAACTAATTATTGTGACCTTCCTCTCAAACTGCCTTTATTAAATTATTTTCTCTTTCTTAACAGCTACATTGTAACATTTTGTTTGTTTAATGTAAATAGTTATTATAATATATTTTAATTATTTAAAAATAACAAATAAATATTAATTTATATATAATTCTAACATATTTTTATAAACTATACTTAGTCTGTAATCAAAATAAGATGTATTAAAAACTTATTTTTTAATGCATCTTATTTTATATCACATTATTTATATTCTCTACTTATCAGCTAACATTAATTTATTAACATCATATCTAATTGACCAGGTATACTAGGAAATTCTACAGTTGATATAACATCTTTGTTATATAATGCTATTTGTTTTTGATATGATATTGGTATGTATATTGCACTTTCATGTAATTGTTTTAAAATATTATTATAACAATCCTTAATCTCTTTTTTATCATTTATAGAGAATAGCTTTTAATTCTGATCTTGGTTTAGTAAGTTCAATTGCCATATTTGAACGTTTAAATTTACTAAGACCTTTATGATACTCTTCATTAAGCAGACTCTCTTCAATGAATCTTTCATCAGCTATTATCGTTATGTATCTTACTCTTCTATCTTTTATTATTTTAAATAATCCACTCATTTTTTTTCTAAAATATACACTTAGATTACCACTGCTTATATTCATATCTTTAGCTTCCATTTCATTGTGGAAGAGATTACCTTCAATCATGTAGTTAATTTCATATGGTGGATTTATCAAATTGTATTCAAATCCTATAGATTTTTTTAGATACACATCAGTTATACATAACTCTAGTCCATTAGGAAATTTTATCTGTTCTATATAACCTTCTCCATACTGTGGACTTACATAATATCTTATGTACATACCTGCTTTTTCACTTTGGAATTTACATTCCTCAACAAAAAATTTGTAAAAATCATTTGCATTACTAACAATGAGATTATCATTCAAAGTAAGCACCTCTTTCAAAATAGTTAGCGCCAATAACTGCTGTTTATTGTATTGACAGATATTGATAATAATTATCATTATTAATATTATATTCTATTATGTATTAAATGTAAAGTCAGATTTACTGACTTAGGTTAACTGAAGTTACTAAGCTAATTTTGTATATAATAGTAATTACTAATAATATGAAAAACCGAGTAAATTATTAACTTTACTCGGTTCATTATATACATAATCTACTTCACTATAAATAATTAGAAGGATTTTGTGGAGTTCCATTTTTACGAACTTCAAAGTGTACGTGTGGTCCTGTACTATTTCCTGTACTACCTGAAGCAGCGATAGATTGACCTTTTGTAACCTTTTGTCCCTTTTTAACGTACAACTTACTATTATGTGCATAATAAGTTGTATATCCTTCTCCATGATCTATCTTAACTAAATAACCATATCCTCCACTCCATCCAGCAAAAATGACTGTTCCTGATTCTGCAGCTTTTACTTTGGTTCCTCTAGGAACACCTATATCAATTCCTGTATGGAATGATCCCCATCTTCTACCAAATGGAGATGTAATTCTACCGTAAACTGGTCTTGAAAAAGTTGGTAAAGATCTTGTTCCAACAACAATAATTGTTTTAGTCGGTTCTTTAATAACTTTCTCAGATACAATTTCTCTTTCTGATTCTAAACCATTAATGCAAGTAACATTGGTTGTTAATTCTCTTATACCTGGCTCTCCTTGTTGAATTGTCTTCTTGTATGTCTTATACTTACTGCTGTCTTTTTGATATTCAATAGGACATGCTATACTTTCTTCATATGTAAGTTTTTCTTTTACTTTTACAGACAATAGTGGTTTTGGCACCATTAAATTAACTTCTTGTCCAATCTGTATTACACTATCTCGTTTGAATTGTGGATTTATCTTCAATAATTCTGATAATCCCATTCCATTATCATTAGCTACCTCTGATAATGTATCTCCAGATTTTATTGTATATGTAACTTTCTCTTCTTTACTTGATTTAAGTTTACTAACTGCTTCGTCTCTTTGTATAATACTCTCTTGGCTAACATAAAGCGTGTCTTCCTGTACTGATTCTACAAATGCAACAGCTTCAACACTTCCTTGATTACCTTGTAATAAATAATCACTTTTAACATCTTCTAAAACAGATTCAGCTGTTTGTTCATCTTTTACAACAATCTTGGTTTGTTTATCTATGGATAATACATTAGCTTTTACAAAAAAATCATTCTTATTATATATTAATGTATTAAATAACCCATTGGCTAACTCTTCGTCGGTCATAAGAACTTGTTTTTCTTTCTTAACTGGAAAAGTACTAACTAAATCATCTACTAATATCACTGTCTCTAATTCATTTTGTAAACGAGTTGTTACATCTTTCATTATTTGACCGATGTTTTCTGTATCTTGTACAAATCCTATTTCACTATTTTTATAAGTAACTTTATATATTATTTCAGATTGAACATTCATATTTGCTTGTATGAACACTGTAGCAAATATCAATGAAAAAAACATAACAATTAATACAATCGTATTTTTTCCAACAGTTTTCATATTTATGGGGCTCATGTTTTATCCTCCGTATGTAATTCATTTGTAAAATTAATTTGTAATTTATTATAATTTATTTCATTATTATCTTTTTAAAATTATCTTTAATTATTAGTTATTATCTTTTTTTATATTTGTTTTATTATTTTCTATGTCTCTTTCAACACCTCTTTTCTATTTCTCTTCAAAACGTCATATTTTTACGATAATCTGTCCAATTCTACATTCGCATGAGTCTCTGTTCATATATTACATAATTATAACATTTATTATTCCGCACGTCAAACTTTTGTAACATTTATTTGTAATTTAATTGTAATATTTTAAAAAATATTATTGACGAGAAGATGGATGGGCAAGATATGATGATACTAATAATTATATAATTTATGAAGGAGATAGTTTAACGTTAATCTATTTATGTGTGGTAACATTTTTATACTTTCATGTCAAAAATTAGTTACAAGAAAAAATGTATTGCTTAGATACTTCAACAATACATTTTATATAAACGTTATAGTACAATAATTTTTCTGACTCATTACAAATATTTTAATTTAATCAGTTATATTAATATTCAATTTTTCTTCTGCATTCCACATATCATAATATTTTCCTTTTCTCTTGAGAAGTATATCATGATTCCCCTTTTCTTTTATTTTACCATCTGACACAACAAGTATCTGATCAGCATTTTTAATAATAGAAAGTGTATGCGCTATCATAATAACAGTCTTTTTATTTTTTAATAAGTTAGTAATAGCGTTTTTTACAGCTAATTCATTCTCAATATCTAATGATGCCGTAGCTTCATCCAATAGAAGAATAGGACTGTTTTTAAGGATAGCACGTGCAATGGATAATCTTTGTCTTTCTCCACCAGAGAATTGATTACCATTTTCCCCAACTGGTGTATCATATCCCAATTCCAACTTTTCAATAAATTCTTCACAATTAGCAAGTCTGCAAGCTTCTTCTATCTCTTCATCTGTAGCAGAAGAACGAGCATATCTTATATTATTCCTTATAGTATCATTAAACAAAAAGACATCTTGATCAACCATTGAAATCTGACTAAGCACTTTAGCTGCATCAATATCCTTAATTGAAATTCCTCCTATTTTTATTTCACCTGAATCAGGTTCATAATATTTGGAAATAAGATTAAGAATAGTTGATTTACCTGAACCTGAATCACCTACAATAGCAGTTAATTTTTGATTTTCAACTAAGAAATCTACTCCTGCTAACACAGGTTTATCTTTATCATAAGAAAAAGTTACATTATCAAATTCAATATTATGAAATCTAGGACTAAAAGCTATATCTCTTTCTACCTCTTCTTTTTCATGGACAACATTATTAATATGCCTTTTAGATATCATTAAGTTTTTATAAGAAGTCAAATCTACGAAGATAACCCCTGCAAGCTTAGACGAGAATATCGGTAATATGCTTAACATAAATAATGTAGGTGCATCAAAAGCATTAGTATTAAGACCATGCCAAGCAATCAATATCATTATAGGTAAAGTACACCATGATAAAACACTGAATACCATACCAATAGGTATAACATTTTTTTCATATACATAACTAATATTACTATATGAATACATAGAATCAGTCACAGTCTTATTTTTAGTACCACCAATACCATAAGCACGGAAGGTTTGGATTCCTGTTATATATTCAACTATATTACTCACATTATCTGCCATTATCCTGTTTTTCTCATTACCATATCTCTTAACCGAACGAAATGAAAACCATAAAGTAGGTATTAATAACAGATATCCTATTAATATTGCCAAACCAGCTGGAACATAGATAGTAAATATGAAAATAATCAACATTGTTGAAAGAGAGATATTTTTAGCAATATCACCAGCTTTATGTGTAAGAATTTTTTCATAGTTGTTTACATCATTTGTTGCAACATTGATATATTCACCTGTTTGTCCTTTAGTAAACCTGAATAGTGGGATTTTCTTGATCTTATCTCCTAAAAACAAACGAATTTGTTTACTTATATCAGCTCCACCAATTTGTCCTTGTGTATAACCAATACTGTATATTATAATACGCACTACGAAAACAAGTGTAAGTGCACCAGTTGAAGTAAGTAATAAATTTGAAGTCATATTATTATTCCATAATGCCTTTATACAATTTAGAAGTACTATAAAATTACAACCTGATAGCATACCTTCAATGATATTTAACACCATAGATAAATAATAATGTCTATTCTTTTTCATGATATTATTTTGTCTCATCATTATTGCCTCCTCCCAAGCTATAAGAAGTTTTTCTGGCTTCTTCATAATCACGCCAAGCATTTCTGTAATATTCGTTTTTCTGTTTTACTTGTTCATGAGTACCTACACATGATATTGTATTATTTTCTACTACTGCTATTCTATCACACTGTAGAACTACACTTAGACGATGGGCAACTATAATAACCGTTTTCCCTTTACAAAGATTCTGAATCCCTTTGTCTATCTCTAGTTGATTTTCTGGGTCTGCCGCTGAAGTAGCTTCATCCAGTATTAGTATTGGGGCATTCTTAAGAATCGCTCTAGCAATAGCAATACGCTGTTTTTCTCCTCCTGAAAAACGAGAACCATAACTTCCAACAAGAGTATCATATCCATTAGGCAATGTCATTATGAAATCATCAATTTGTGCTTGTCGTGCAGCTTCTCTAACCTGTTTTAATGAAGCATTACTTCCCATCCTAATGTTCTCTAAAACGCTACCTCTGGTCAAAAATGTTTTTTGGAAAACTATTGATACATTTTCTAATAATTGTTCATAATTTATGTCTTTTACATTCTTGTCACCAATCATTACATTTCCACGATTAACATCGTAAAACCTAGCCATCAATTGGACTACTGTACTCTTACCGGCACCAGAACGTCCAACTAAAGCTATTTTTTCTCCATCTTTTATATTGATATTACAATCCTTTAATATATTAGTGTCACCATCATAACTGAATTTTACATCTTTCAGTTTAATTGAATGGCTATCAGGAAATTTACTACCACCTACATAAGCAGGTATATTAAGAATTTCTTCTGCTTTTCTTATTCCTATCAATACTTGTGCAAAGTTAGTTCCCAGCTCTTGTAATGGTCGTAATTCCGTTAAATATAGCGAGCCTACAAAAGCAAATAATATAAAAGCACTAGCCGTCAATGTCCCTTTCATGAACCAATAACCACCTATAGGTACAATAAGTAACAGCCCACATTCTACAATCACTATATACATGGCATAAGGTGGTCCCATTTTACGAGATATCTTTTTCCAAACCGAACATTCGTCTTCCACTGCATTAGAATATTTTGTAAATGACCTGCTTCCCATATTATAAGCCTTAATCAGCTTCATCCCACTAATGTACTCAATCATTGTTGAATTAAGGTCAGCAATTGATCTTGAAGCATTATCCATCATTTCGTCTGTTCCTCTAAACATCATTCCCATAACTATAAAAGCAAACACTAAGGGAATTATAGAAATAAGAGCCAATTTCCAATTCACTGTACATAGATATATGAATATGGCTATAGGACCACTTATGTAAAATATGAGCTCTGGTAAATGATGAGCCAAAAATAATTCCAGTTTTTCTATTTCCTCATTTAGAACTGTTTTTATTTCACCAGTGTTACGCTCGCTTAGATTCCCAAGAGGCGCTTTAGCCATATGGTCTATGACCATACAACGCACTTTAAATAGAGTATTATAGGCTCCTTTATGAGACAATATACCTGATGTACCAAACAATAGAAATCTAAAAATAATCCCAAGAAAAAGTACTAAGCAATAGTGAATAATAACATTTTCTGTACATGTACGGGCATAAATATTTTCTAGAATCTTATATACAGCATAATATGGAACAGCTGTACTCAACCCACTGATTAATGATAATATAACTGATAAATATAGATAATATCTATCCTTACCAGCCCATTTCAATAATTGTAAAACTAATTCTTTTTTACTTTTCTTCATGTATAACACTCCTTTCATGACTAATAATAAATAATTTATTAATTCTTATCTACTCCAATTGATTGTAAATAGCCCACTTAAAAATAAACCACAGCATACGCTTCAGCGAATCCTATGGTTTACTTATTACACCACTTATTCTATATTTTGATGGCGTCAAATTAAATTCATTTTTGAATGCTTTTGCGAATTTTCCTCCATTGGAATATCCACAAGCAAGTGAAATGTCCATTATTGACATATTTGAATCAATAAGAAGCTCTTTTGCTCTCTGCATCTTGCGTATTCTACTATAAGAAAAAACAGGATAATCGTATATGCTCTTAAAACCTTTTTCTAGGTCAGTTGCATTCATTCCAACCATCTCAGAAAGTGTCTGAACAGTAATCCATTCATCAAGTCTAGTAACTATAATACGTCTAGCTTCTTTAATTTTATCAACTGATGTCTTTGAAAAATAAATCACCCTGTTATCTTTATAATCTGAATCGGACAACAAGTATAATAAAAGTTCAGTTATCTTGATTTTCATAAGATGAGTCTTAAACTTATCAGGAAGAACCCATAATTCTTTGAAAATATGTTCAACACTTTCATTGGCATTACTTATAATGCACGAATCAGTTTTAAATACTTTTTGAAAAAAAGTCTCTTCTCTAAATTCATTGGTGCCTAACATATTATTAAGACTTTTAATAATATCAGGCAAATAAAGCATTACAGTTATTCCTACATATGGTTTTGTAGTAAAATCGCAGTACAGAGCATCTGTTTGGCAGTTAAATAAAGATATATCTCCATCTGACATATAAGCATATCTTTGATTTTTGAACTTAATTTCAACATGTCCTTTTAGACAATAGTTTATCTCTATGGAATCCACATCAATCTTCATTGTTTTATTCAATGGCTTGAAAAGTTGTATATCATTATAAATAACTTCAACTCCTGGCATAACATTATAACTACGCATGGTACCTTTCCCCGCATAGGAAGCTACCTTATATAATACCGAGTTTTTCTGAGAAATCTGTTTATCAATAATGGATCTATAGTATGATTGATTTTCCTCTACTCTTCTCATCTTTAACTCCTTCTTTTATATAACCTTCATAAATCACTTATACTATAAAAAACTCTTGAAGTTTTTCTATGTTTTTTTCATTAAGAGTAAAATCATCTTTTAACATACCATCATCAAAATGTATAATACGATTGCAAGCTAAAGATATAAATTCATAATCATGGGTTACAATGAATATTATCTTGCCCTTGCAAGCCAATTTTTTAATTAAAGCTACAACTTGCAGCATGCTGTCGTAGTCAAGACCACTTGTTGGCTCATCAAATACTAGAATGTCTTTTTTACATATCATACTTACTGCCACAGCCGTCCTTTGTTTTTGACCTCCTGACAATGTATTGGGATGCCTATCTTTGTATTGATAAATTTTCAGATCTTTCATTACCTGTTGTATAAGTTCCGTATCAGGATTTTTAATGCCAAAATGACATTCATTCTCTACATTTTCACTGAAAAGCTGGTAATTTACATCTTGCATAACCATATAGGATAGCTTTAATCGCTGTTTATTACTCACTTTCTTACCTTTCCAGCAAAAGTTGCCTTTACACCCTTTGTGTAAACCGCATACACTTCTTAGAAAAGTAGATTTTCCTGCTCCATTATGTCCAATGATTCCTATAATCTCTCCATGTTTTGCACTTATAGCAATATCTTTCATAACCACTTTTTTCTTGTATGCTACTGCCATCTCATTAATATCCAGAACATCCTCATTAACTTTTTTGGTTTTACTGATTGGTACAATGGTTGATAAATCAGTAGTTCTAAACCCTAATTTTCTTCTTTCATTGAAAGGAATATTTATAAATTTATCTTTATCATATATTTTTTTGATTTCACCTTCTTCAACATGAATAACCCTGTCAATGATATCCCTAAGGTAATACAATCTATGTTCTGCTATGATGATTGTTTTACCTTGTTCTTTTAACATTTTAAGAATATCACGTAACTGGGATATGGCATCTACATCCAGATTGGAAGAAGGTTCATCAAGAACGTATATATCTGGAGACATGGCATATATGGAAGCAAATGCGATTTTTTGTTTTTCTCCTCCAGATAACTCAAAAATACTTCTTCCCATTAATTCCGTCAATTTTAAATCTTTTTCTGTTTTCCTTACACATCTCTTCAATTTTTCATGTGGATATGAAAGGTTTTCTATACCAAAGGCTATTTCACTATCTGTATCCACATTAAAAAATTGTGTACGGGGATTTTGAAACACTGATCCTACTTTTTCTGCAATCTCATACATATTCATTTCCAGAATATTTCTATTATCTATTTTTATACTACCTTTTAATTCTCCAGAATAAAAATGAGGAATTAACCCATTGATCAACCTTGTTATTGTAGTTTTACCACAACCGCTTTTCCCACATAGAAGAATACACTCACCGTTTTTTATAGTGATATTAACATTTTTAATTCCATTCTCTTCTTTACCTTGATAAGTAAAAGAAGTATTCTTTATTTCAATCAAACTATTGCCTCCTTATGTCATAATCGCTATTGTCAACAACCCTGAAAAACAAATAGTACAAATAACATCTGTATATGAGAAACGGATTGTCTGTACACATGTACGGATTTTAGGATTCTCAATTCCTCTTGTTACCGCTGCAGCTGAAAGTTCATCTGCAACTTTGGATGCAGACATCATAAGTGGAACATATGCACATTCTATAGTTTGAAGAGGTCTAGTTATCAATCCTCTAAATGATGGTGTGACATTTCTCATTTTCATAGCATCTTTTATAAAACTCCAATCCTCTCCTACCATAGGAAAATATCTCAGCATAACCGTTAAGGGGATAACTACAGTTTTGGGCATATGTATACGATTCATTGCTGCCATGAATTCGTTGACTCTGGTTGTTGAGATGATTATTCCTCCAAGCATACCACATGGAAATATCTTTCTTATGAACATACAAAAACTAACTATAATCACCTTAAAGGTTCCGCCAATATATATGGAACCTAACATTTGTATTATCAATATCATAAAATAAATTGCTGACATTTTAAAAGTTAATCGGTAAGCACCACTAACTAATCCAAGCAAAATGATAAAACATGCAAGGATTACTTCCAATTTTATGGAACCTGCAAAAAAAATGGATAAATTACCAACTAATAGTATAAATAATTTTGTTCTTGGATCTATATGTACAAGTCCTTGTTTTTTTGTACTTGTTCCAAATATCATGTTCATGCTACTATTCCTGCTTTTTCAAATTGTTTCTTTAATAATCTCTTTCCTAATAACGCACTAATGAATGCTAATAGTAATGTTCCAATAATCATTGCTGGCAACATCCAATCTTTAGCTGTTTCAACCATGATATTCATATAACTTTGTTCTGTCCCTTTTCCAACTAGATAATCTATGTACTTGTTTTGATTAATCCATAACATCATATAAGACCCTATTGGATTGAGAGAAAAAATCATAAACCCCATAATATTAAGTTTCATATTATTGAATTTCCCTGCTCCTGAAATCAGTTCTGCTACAATTGCAAGCACTATATATGCAACAGACCATAACCAATACATTCCTGTAACAAACATCAGTAGTCCCATTAAAATACCAAGTATAAGTATTGGACCATGTTTAGGAACTTTAGCTATTAGTAGAAGGTATACAGGACCTGTAAGAAGTGCTACAGCAGGTGGTAATAGAAATGTCAACACTGGATTAGGTGCAAAGAATATTCCCCCAATCATCGTCATTACAAAAAAAAGTGCTGAAAAAATTCCTGTTACCACTAAATCTTTAATACTAAGTTTTTGTTTTGAAACAGTTGATAAATTAGACATATATTAATCCTCCTATTTTAGTAATCTCTTTATTTCATATCACCTTATTGACAAAGCAATTATGATTAATTAAAATAGCAATAGACTGATTTATTGCTATATTGCTGTCAATAAGTATACAATGCTCTAGAGAAAATGACAATGATTCTCAAATACATTCGCCTAATCCTAGTAAAAAATCGTCTAATCATGGCATTAGGGGGAGGAATTAAAAATCAAAAGTATAATTAAAGATATACATGAACCTTATTTATTAGAAAAGGGATTCACATTAGATAATACTAATAAACAATTTAATACAATGGGTCAATGCTATAAGATCGATCCTAAGATTGGAAAAGGTCATTACTGGATATACGCTCATAGCAATCTATTTGCTATTGCTATTCATGACTTTTACTTCTATGAAGATTATTTATTAGAATGTAGATTACCAGAATATCTAAGTATCACTTATTATGATTCTCTTTCAGGAGAAGAATTGAATCCATATAAACGATTGAATGCAGGCTGCGTAAAAGGATATTGGAGCAACGGTGAAATATATAAATCATTATTTCATAAGAATATTCCAATTCGCTCAATTGGTATTGAAATTACGCCAGAGTATTATGAGGATTATCTAAAATCCAAATACTCAGGAGAATATATAAGTCCTCGTTCAGCTGTCCTAAGTATAGATGAAGATACAATCTTTCCTGAAATGGTTTTGTTATTACATCAAATCAGAAATTACAAAAGCACAGGAATGGCAGCAAGATTATTCTTTGAAAGCAAAGTAACTGAGGCTATATCTCTTCTTATTGAGAGATCAAAACGGATGAAACCCAAAACTCCTAAAAGGATTACTAAACAAGACCTTGAAAATCTTGAAACTGTTACTTCCTATATAAATGACCATTACGCCTATGACCTTCACCTGGAAAAGCTATCACAAATAGCATGTATGGGAACTACTAAACTAAAATCTAATTTTAAAGAGATTTATAAATGTACTATTACGGAATATATACAACATAGACGTATGAGTCAAGCAGAACATTTGTTGGGAAATACAGACCTTAATATAGGTCAGATCGCTGGTATTGTAGGATATCAAAGTGCCAGCCGATTTTCAGAATTATTCAGAAAAAGTACAGGATTACTTCCTAGTAAATATCGAGAATTATCATTAGGAGAGAATGTAAGATAGCTGAATATAAGGCAGCCTCAATCTGAAGTGTATCAGACTGAGGCTGTTTATTTAATAATTATATTGCTCTTTTAATTTGTTATTCTCAGGATGCTCTTTAATCTTATGATTAAGGATTGAGAATTCTTTTATAATGAGAAAAATGCTCAATATAACAGTAAGTAAATCTCCTAGAGGCATAGCTATCCAAGCTCCTGTTTCACCAATAATCCTAGGTAAAATCAATACAATAGGTATGAAGAATAATATCTGTCTTCCCATAACCAAAATAGCTGCTTTGCTCCCTTTTCCAATTCCTTGAAAGAATATGATGGACATTGACATGATACCATATAAGATGAAAATACCTAAAAATATTCTGAACCTGTCAATACCAATCTGAGCTAAAGATGCATCTGTTATAAACCAACTTAATATAGTTTTTGGGAACAACATGAAACAAAGCCATAATGCACCTGCAAGACAAGTAGAAATTTTGGTAAATGTCAACATCGCTTCTTTTACACGTCCATATTGCTCGGCTCCATAATTGGCACCTATTATTGGCTGTACCCCTTGGGCAATGCCCCATAATGTTATAAATGCAAACATCATGACTCTATAAGATGCACCCATAATAATGATACTATCATTACCACCTATATCAGAAAGTACTTTAAACATAACAGACATCTGGATTGCAGGCATTATTTGCATTACCATACCTGAAACTCCAACATTCAACATCTTAGGCATAATATCAAATGACATCTTAAAACTTTGTTTAGTTATTTTTATTACGCTCTTGCCTGATTTGAAGTATATGATATCTCCGATTGCTACACAAATCTGTGCAATAACAGTTGCTAATGCAGCCCCCTCAATTCCCATACCAAAGAATTTAATAAGAATAGGGTCTAATATAATATTTATCAACGTACCTGAAATAATAATCTTCATGGCAATCTTCATTTGTCCTTCACCACGAATCAGGAAATTAAGTGCTGGTCCTAAGGCTGAAAATATAAATCCTAGAGATATAATCCTTAAATATCTGGTTCCTAAAACTAATATGTCATCTGTGGCTCCAAGAAATTTTAGCATAGGATTAGCAAAATTATAAACTATTATAGTCAACAATATTGATAATACTGAAACTCCTATTAGAACATTACCAAAGAGTTTATCTATAGTTTTCTGATCCTTTTCACCAATTGCCCTAGATAAAACAGACATTGCTCCCATAGCAAGCAGCATTGCTACAGCAGTATTCAAAAGCACCACATTATATGCTAGAACTATTGCTCCAACACCTTCCCCTGACACAAATTGCCCAACAAAAATAGCATCAACCATATTATACAAGCCAACTGCTAACATTCCAACCATAGCTGGTATAGCAAGTTTTATAAAAAGTTTACCCATACTCATTTCTAATAATTCTTTTCTACTATTCATTTTTTAGTTCCTTTCTATAATTTTTTTATTAAATAATATATATTTTAGACAAGTCTCCTTCCAGTCTACATCTATAGTATCATTATCATAAATACTCAAAAATATATTGTTTTCAGTAAATTATATTGAAAATACATTATATCATAATGATAATGATAGTTATTATCAATTATATTATATTTCTATTACTATATAATGTCAATATATAGTATCGAAAAATTAAAGTATTAAAGTATATTTTTTAATATATCTATAAAACATTTACCATTTTTGATGTTTTCACGATTCATAATCAATTCTTTTCCAATATTAATTAATAATCTTTCTGCTCTAACACGTTTATTGTTGTCTTTAATAGTAGTTATATCTGCAACTTTTGAATCCCCAACAACTCTTCTTATTATTTCAAGTCCTGCACAACCAGCCGAGTCAGCTAACACTGATTCTAGATACCATTTTTTATAGTAATCTTTTTTAGCCATTTCATCAGTTACAATTTCTTTATATAGTTTATTGAATTTAACAATGAATTTATCTACTATTTCCTCTATTATATTAGATAACCAATCTAAGAAATCATTATCATCTGTATTATTTACATATGCATGTATCCAAGCAAAAAACAGATTACCTATTACATTTCCCACATCATAACCTATGGGTCCATAGAAAGCGAATTCAGGATCTAATACTTTGATTCCATTTTCATTAGCAAATATTGAACCTGAGTGTAGATCTCCATGAACTAGGGCTTGAGCATTATTCATAAAGTTATTTTTCAACTTACCCACTTCAAGAATTAAATCATTGTCATTATATAATACTTCTTCAACAAATTTTAGATTTTCATCTATAATAATATTTCTACCTTTATAGTCAATATAAGGTTCTGTAAAAACAAGGTCTTCTGATATCTTACATAAATCTTTATTTATATATGCTTTTACTTGGTCTTTTTTCTCTCCTGAATCCATAACCAAATCTGTAGTAGGTAATAGAGTATTTACTAAGAAAGTTGTAATGTCTTCAGCTAATGTTGGAAAAGTTTTTCTTTGTAATAACTCCGTTCTAAGATTGTGATATGCTGATACATCTTCCATTACTAATACACACATGACAGGATCATATTTATATATTTTAGGAACTAAGTTAGGAGCTAATTTCCCTTGCTGCATCAGTACCATAGCTTCTATTTTGTTTCTATTAACATCCAATGCTCTTCCAGATGATCTAAGTACTGTATCAGCATGTTTAATGATAATTGATCTATTAGTATTCTCATCCCAAACTTTGAATACATAATTAATATTACCATCGCCTATCTCTTTTGCACTTACCCTAGCATTATCATCAAAATAATCAAGTTTTTCAAATGTATAATCAATAGCATCTTGCTCGTTCATCTTAAAATGTTTATCAAATCTAGACATCTAATCATCTCCAATTATTCTACCAGTAATTATCTACTTTAGTTGCAAAATATCTTTTTAAGTCATATGGACTATATATTCCTTTATCTGTTACTACTCCACTTACTAAATGAGGTGGTGTTATATCAAAAGCTGGATAATAAGCCTTAACACCGTCCAATGTATTTTTAATACCTCTGAACTCTAATACTTCTTGCTGATTTCTTTCTTCTATCTTAACCTTTTCAATTATATCTCTATCTGGAATTCCTGTAACAAAATATGGAATACCAAAATATTTTGCAACAATTGCAATCTGCATTGTTCCTACTTTATTGACGATATGTCCGTCTATACATATGGAATCAGCAGCTGATGTAAACAAATCTATATTTTTAGTCTGCATAGTAATAGCTGGCATATTATCTGTAATAACAGTTACTTCAAATCCTTGATCTTTTATTACACTTGCTGTAAGTCTTGCCCCTTGAAGGAAAGGTCTTGTTTCTGGGCAGAAGAACTTAACAGCCTTGTTTCGTTTTTTAGCCTCTTTTAGCATCATACCTATTATGGTTTCTCCAAAACATTGAGTCATGACGTTACCATTTTGCGGAAACATATCTACTAGATAATTAGCTACTTCCCCTATCTTGGAATATCTTCTATTCATAGAATTAACTGTATGTTTGAATATCTCTTCGTCAACTCTCTGTGAATTTGCAAAAGCTTTTTTTACTACTTCCATACATCCATTAACAACTAGAGTCATTCTAGGAACTGTTGTAGGTCTTGCATGTGATAATGTATATGCGGCATCTTGTAGATAATTCATCTGTTCTTCTTCTTTTAAGTCTTTACACTCAAAAGCTGCAAGTGCCATACCCATTCCTGCTGCTGTATAAGGCCCTGCACTCTGGGTTACCATATCAGCTATAGATTGGGCTACTTCCTGATGGGACTCGCAAGTAACATATTTAACTTCTGTTGGATAAATTCTACGATCTAATATTTTTACTTTTCCATCTTCATACCAAGCAACATTTTCATATCTTAGCATAAATGCAAGACCTTTATCTACTCTTTCCATTACCTCTTACCTCCTGTGTTCATTTACCCTGTAAAGATTTCTTATAAATGTACCAATATAATCTTTTAAGCTCTTTGTCCATATCCTTGAAACATTTTTAACATTTTATTAACTTCTTGCGTATCGAGTATTACAGGTTCACCTATAGATTTTGCTCTATAATAAACTTCTGCACATAACTCAATCTCTTCTGCTTTTCCAAATGCACTAGATAAGCTTTTACCACCTACCAATAATCCATGATTAGCTAAGAACACAGCATTTCTGTCTTTCATGGCTTCAAATGCATTCCTTGCAAGTTCTTCAGTACTATATGTAGCATATTTAGCACATCTTACATTCTCACCTCCTGCTACTCCTATTAAATAGTGAGTTGCTGGCAGTTCCTGTCGAAGACAAGCAAGTATTGTTGAATATACTGAATGAAGATGAACAACTGAATCTATATCCTTTCTTTCTTTATAGAAAATTCTATGCATTGAGTATTCTGATGAAGGTCTTTTGTCACCATCAACAACATTATCTTCCAAATCCATTATGACAATATCTTCAGGCTTCATTTCATAATAATCAATTCCACTTGGAGTAATTGCCATTAATCCTTCTTCTCTAATGAAAATACTAAGATTTCCACCTGACCCTTTGGTCAAATCTCTATCAACCATTTTCTTTCCATATTCTACTAATAATTTTCTTTCTTCTTCAAACTTCATCTTTTAATAACCCCTTTCACATATTAATATAGTTTTACCAAAAACGATTCTTGTTCCTAGTTTACATTCGAAATTTTACATGTGATTTATTCCTATTCTTCACAACATACAACTTCTATTTTATGTTTCTTAAGGATATCAATAGGCTCCTCCACGAACACGTTTGAATTTCATAGTTTTACTTAATTTTTTCAGATCTCTTCTTATGGTTTCTTCTGATACATCCAACATATCACTTAGTTGACTTATGACAATACTTCTATTTTCTTTTAGTAGTTCTTCAATTTTTTTTAATCTATCTATAGCTAACATTTAGCATCTCCTCTTGATATGTTATAACAAACAACTTTTTCATATTAGAACAATACTTTTAGCAATAAATACAAGTCACATTTAACCACATCTGTTAAATTATTATATATATTTTATCACATTATCCAACATCAAATCAACATATATATATCTTTAGTATTTTAGTAATAAAGCATCTATAATGTTGAAAAATATTATATTTACACATCTTAAACTACCCACCTGCTAAAGCAGGTGGATTTATGGCATAAATGCCGAGGACTGAAAGTCCTAATTGGTCCTGGGCTAAAGCCCACTAAAGTTCTAAGCTAGAAGCTTAATTAATATGTTGAGTAAACTCAATCCTCC
>NZ_JAOARO010000022.1 GCF_025211055.1 Vallitalea sp.
ATCTAATATCTGTGGTGGTGGTACTGTTGGTAAAGTGAACTCTTTTATACATGGTAAACTCCATGTGTTTTCTAAGTCTTTTACAATGTATTCAACAGTATATGTTGCCCCTGGCTTAAGGTTATCAGGAATTTTATAATATTTTTCTACAGGACGTGTTTTATCCCAATATACTATTTTACGTTCTATAATACCTTTTTTTGGGTGGCTGTATTGATGGTCTAGGTCATAAGACCCATCTTCCCATGTTGTTTCATATACTCTTGTTGATGGATTGTATACCCAATCTAAGTTAAATTGTGCAATAGGTTTACGGTGTATATTGATTGAAGTCCTGAATATATTTGAATATAATTCATCATCTTCATAACCAGTGATACTGTCTTTTACTCTATGGTAAATATCTAATCGTCCAGTTTTATCAAGGATAGTTGGTTTATGAGTTGTCCACTTTTCATCTTCTTTGTACTTTTTTTTACCGTAACTAAATATTCCCAGTGAGTTATCATAGTAGTTAGGGTTATGGATGTATTGAAATCCGTTTTCTTTTAGTCCATCTCCTTCTGTGTCTAATTCCACTGTCTTAATATTAATATTATGACCAAGTTCTACTAGATAGTCTGAACTAAATGGATTATCCCCAATAATATTATCTAAAGCATGATTAATACTACTCATAATATCTCCAGCACTATAGTAATGATTATATGAGTTATATTGGCTTTTTATATTACTGTTACCTATAAGTGTTACGTTAAAATCATGTTCTTTAACTAAGTCACCAAATTCCTTTATAGGAGTTAGTCTGTTTTTGTGTTCAGATGGTGAGGTAGTATTAATACCGTTTTCTGATACATAAATAATATATTTTTCTGAACCTAATCTAAAATTCTGTAATGGTTCTTTTTGCCTTACATATTTATATATTATTCCTGAGTAATATCCTGTGTAGTTGTCTATTTTTCTTTGGTCAGGAACATATACTTTAACATCTGTACATACCTTTACAGTTGAGTAGGTACTATCACCACAATCAGCTGCCTGAGAATGTCCAGAATCACCACAATCACATCCACCAGAATGACACCCATATTTTGGATGACAACATTGTCCTTCTGTATGGCATTCCTTTTTTGTAGTCCAATAACCAAAATCTTGCCAATACCAGTTATTTGATACGTTACGTCTAGATAGTGTGCCTAAATACCCATCGCTTGAGTAGGGTATATAACTTGGTGGATAGCTGCTTCCTGTATTTCTACTTAAACTTGCAGGAGTAGAGTACTCATAACATTTCATGTCCCATATCTCAATAATAGGGTTAATACCCCTAGAACGTAAATAATTGTTGTATGTTATTCTATTACTCTTGATAGTTGATTTATTTTGTGTGGATAAATTTTTATCAAGAGCTACAATTACATCTACTTTTGGAAAGTTATAGGGTATATCTAAATGAACCTCTGTTAAAGGTCTTAGATTCTCAACAAAGAAATCTCTAATAATTTCAGTAGTTCTTTTTTCTGTACCATCTAACCATTTTGTAATAGTTTCTTCGCCGAAGCTTTCTTCGGATGTTATTATAGCACGATAGAATCCTAATTTTTGTGGTGTATAAGTAAAATCATCTGTCAAAACTGTATCTAGTATAGTTGTTTCATATGTACCATCTTTATCAACATCTTTTAGTAGCTTTATTCTTTTATTGAAGATATTATCACCATCTATTGATTCGGTTCCGTATTCCATTGATAATTCTTCAGATCTAGCAAGATAATTATTCCATATGTTGAAATTTAAAACTGGTGCATAGTCTTTCATAACAACTAAAGGAAGTGTATAAGTGCTACTTCTCCCTGAGCTATTAGTCGCAGTACAACTTATTTGATACACTCCGCTTTTGGAAGCTTGGAAAATATAATCTTCACCATTTTTCTGGTAATGAAGCTTATTTATGTCAGTAGTACTATCTTTGGCTATAATATTATAACTATATGATGTTGGATAATGTTGCAATAAGTAAGGATCATTAGCACTATCTGAAGTATTTATAGTCTCAAATTTTCTATTTTCTTTTTGAGTACCTGAAAGTTTTAATTGTGCTTTGGGTTTAGTGTTGTAAACAGTTACCCATTTTTGCACACAACTAAGTAATCCTTCATCACTTATGGCACTTACTTCTACTAAGTGTGGTTCTTTATTATTGTCACTTTTAATTGCACCAAAGGAAAAACCATTATTGAAAAATTCATGAATAGAAACATTAATAGGTATATCATCTATAGTAACATTAAGTTTATCAATATCACTTTGGGTCATTTCATTGATTTTTGCTTCATAGTTTTCAATGTCAAATACTTTATCTGGTAAGGTTACATCAATCTTAACAATTTTAGTTTTTATAATTACGATTTCTTGTTCATAGCTATCTCTTTCGCCAGTACCACTGTTTCTAATGGTTTGCTTTATATTTATTTTATAGTACTTCTTACCTTTTGCCATGTTGTAAAGTATATCGTTAATAGTTTTACTATCCATAGATGATGTATGATAAGTTTTAGTAATTATTTCATCATCTTCAAATCCGTCATTTCCTTTAATCTGGAATTCATAGATATCTCGTGTACCTAAAGACATATCTTCATAGTTAAATGATGAAGGTGTAAGTGGATTATCTTTTATATCTATAGTTGCTGTTGCAGAGAATAGAGATTTTAGACTACTAGCTGTGAATCTTGGGGCATATATCTCTTCTTCATGGTCACTAGCTGGCATGTTTACTTGGTCATCATCATCATCATGAGCATCGTTTGAGTAGTTATTTCCAAAGTAAACAGCTTTAACTACACCATCCACATGATACTTTCCGTTTTCTTCTTGTTTTAAGCTTTCTTTTATCATATTACGAGGTATTTCAAGATCTAAAGTTGTTTTAGTTATGTAGTTACCTTTACTTTTTAGGTCTCCATTACCTTCAACAGTAATGGGATGATCTTTATCATCATTTAATATCAATTCATAATATACCAAATCATCTCTGTTGTAATATATTTGTTTTTCGATAGCGTTTTGATTTTCAATTTCATGATTAAAACAGTTTTCATCTTCTAGTGTAATAACTGCATCAACTTTGATGATGATAGATGTATCACCTGGGTTAACAATATAATTACCTTTATTTAGGATATTTATATCTAATGAAATAGGTGTTTGGTGTTTACCATCTTGCTTTTTAAGGGAAAAAGTTTGATAATGATACCCTGTATTGTTCTTATGCCACATTCTACATTCTCCATGTCCCCAGAGAGTAGATGGTGTTAAAATGTTTGCATAATCATATGCATTCCTGCTGCTAGGGTTTGAACCATGTTTTATTTCAAATGGGAATGTGTTGTTTATCCATTCTTGTGTTCCTATATTATCTCCTAATGCCTCTTTATTATAAAAACTCAATTTATCATCATTTTTATTAATAAGAATCGGATTTGTCCAATAATGATACTGCCATGATTTGACTTCTGCTTTTCTATTTGATGCTTCCTCAACTGGAAAGCAGTTATTGGTATATAATACACCATCAACTGAATATCCATGAAAACGATATTCTCCCTTAACTCCATTTTTATTATAATATGGAGTTGTTATGGATGGATTAGGATTTTCTGTATAGTTAGTAAAAGTATTTTTTGGTGCATATCTGTAATCACCATAGACTCCTATATTTTTGTCTACCCATAATTCTGTATTGAATTTTAGTTTAGTAGATTTTCCATCTATTTTTACAGTAATATAAGGTTTATTTTTATAGTCAGGAGGTAATGATAATGTTTCAAAGGGTATTTCATTTGATATACCATCATACAGTAATTGATTACCTGCATCTATAGCATAAATTAAATGATTATTGTTTATTGGAATAATTATTAGTACTAAAACAAATATTACTAGCTTTTTAAATATATTTTTCATAACTTCACCTACTCAATTATTTTGTTAAAATCAGGTTTATTTTCTTTTAGTGGATAGAAATGTTCTATTTTTCCACCTTTTATTGATATTCTAAAACATACGCTATGCTGTTGATCCATCTCAACAAACATTTCTCTATCATTCATTTTAATAGTATATCTGTATCTATTAGCATCCATGTTTTCACCTAATTGTAATATTTCTTTAACAGTTTTTTTCATTACTTGAAACTCATCTTCATAAAGATAATAAAGTATTGTATCTAATATTTTTTCATATTTTTTATATCTTTCCATATAAGTCAGATCATGCATTTTATAAAAAAAAGATATATAATATGGAGAAGAATATTGATATGTTCTATTCAAAATTGAAAAGCTAACTTCTGTATGGTTTATTATATTAACAATAGGTGTTGTGGTTCCATCACAAGTCCTATCTATTTTATCTATACAATTATAAGAAACTCCGCCAAAAACTCCATCTCTTCCTGCCTTTCCGACGTTTACATACCCTTCATTATCTCTATATACTTTATCCATAGCATAAAGAAGGTTAATAGATGTAGATTCTTCTTCAGGGATTTCATAAATACGTCCTATATATCTTTTTGTATCAAATCTGTTGTAGTCTACATATTTATAAAAATCATAATAAATACCTTTTTCATCCTTCTGAATATCTTTATCTGTAATCATCGGTGGAATAAATATAGGCTTTCTATAAGATTTATCTAATAATCTTACTATTACCGTAACAGCTTCAGCTCTAGTTGCATTACCC
>NZ_JAOARO010000023.1 GCF_025211055.1 Vallitalea sp.
TGCAGAATCAAGAGTGAGAGACGTAGATATGGCTAAAGAAATGATGAATTTTACAAAACAAAATATCTTAATGCAAGCAGCACAATCAATGTTAGCACAAGCTAATCAGAATCCACAAGGTGTTCTTCAATTATTAAGATAGTACAATAGTACTAAAATTTTTATTATTAAAGTAGTCAGGGGATAATTCCACTGGCTATTTTAATAGCAAATAATTATTCTAAAAGGTTTAAATTAGAGGAGGTTAATTATAGTGAAAATAAGTCTTTGTATGATAGTTAAAAACGAAGAAGAAAATATAATTAATTGTTTAGATTGTGCTATGAAGGTTGTTGATGAAGCTATAGTGGTTGATACTGGTTCTACTGATAAAACAGTTGAATTATTAGATAAATATTCTACTGAGAAGACATGTGTAAAGATAATACATCATAAGTGGGAAAATGACTTTAGTAAAGCTAGAAATTTATCTATGCGATATGCTTCAGGTGATTGGATTATTATATTAGATGCTGATGAGAGACTATTTGCTGACAGAAATGAATTAGAAGGTATTATTAATAATACCATAGAACAAGCATTTATAATTCCGATATATAATTTAATGAATAATGATAACATAGAAGTGACGTCTGTTATGGTTAGGTTGTTTAAAAATAATAAACCTCATTATTCTGGAGCGATTCACGAACAGCTATATATTAATGATAAGAATTATGTTGGTGAAGTTATAGATGGTAATATATGTAAGATATACCATTATGGTTACTATAAGTCAGTATATAATAAAAAAAATAAAGAAAAAAGAAATATGAAAATTATAAAAAAACAAATAAAGATAGAGCCTAATAATCCTTTCCATTGGTATAATAAAGGGGTTATGGAGATGATAAGTGGGAACTTTGACACAGCTATTGACGATTTTCTAAAGAGTAATGAATTAACTAATAAGAGAAGGTATAGTTTTCATGATAACTTGGTATTAGAATTAATAAAGTGTATGATGGCACTTAAAAATTATAATCAGATTATAAATCTTGTGACTGAAGTATCTAAGGATATATACATAGGTAAAATACCTGATATATACTATTACTGTGGTATAGCCTATGTTAATATAGATGAACATGATTTAGCAATTGAATATTTTGATAAAGCAATTAATATTGGTGAATATGAAAAAGGTGTATCAAGATATGGTACAGGTAGTTTTCTTGCTAAGATTCAATGGGGTAAAGTACTATTGCTTCAAAATAAAAAAAGGGAATCAATTGACAAGCTGAAAGAAGCTGTTTTAGATAATAGAAATATACATAATGTTGGAATTGAAGAGTTAATTGCATTGTTAAAAGAAGAAAAAAGAGACTACGAAATAGAGAAATTAGAGCAGATAATTAATAACAAAAATACAGATGATCCGTATTTAGGTAGTGAGTTTTATAAAAATAAAGAGCATGTAAAAAATAATATAATTACTTTAGTAGAAGACAGTAAATTAGAAGAGGCTAAAGAATTAATCCTAGAATATGAAAAGATAGTCAATGATGATATAGATGTCTATTCCATTAAAGGTGTTATAGCTATGATGGAAGGTAAAATAGAAGATGCAGAGAAAATATTAAAAGAAGGACTTTCTAAAGAGGAAAATTATTTTGATTTATTATATAATCTAGCGTATCTTTATCAATACAATAAACAAAATGAATTAGCTATAGCTTATTATAAAAAATCATTGCATAATACAAATGATAAAATGAGTATAGATAAAATAAATGACAACTTAAATAGTTTATATTGAAATTAATTAAAAGTAAATAAATATATAAAGACACTACTTCGTGAAATCAAAGGAACCGGCATAAGGAGGAATATCATGAAAACAGTAATATTAGCAGGTGGTTTTGGGACGAGAATAAGCGAAGAAAGTCACTTAAAGCCTAAACCAATGATTGAGATAGGAGAAAGGCCAATTCTTTGGCACATTATGAAGATTTATAGTCATTATGGGTACAATGATTTTATTATTTGTTTAGGCTACAAAGGATATTTAATTAAAGAATTTTTTGCAGATTATTATTTACATACATCTGATATAACATTTGATTTTAAAAATGAAAATAAGATGACTATACATAATAATGTTTCAGAACCATGGAAAGTTACATTGGTTGATACTGGACTTCATACCATGACAGGTGGTAGAATAAAAAGAATTAAAAAATATGTTGAAAATGAACGATTTATGCTTACTTATGGGGATGGAGTTTCCGATATAAATATTAACGAGCTTGAAAAATACCATGATAAATCAAATGGATATCTTACAATGACAGCTATACAACCTGGGGGAAGATTTGGTGTACTTGATATTGATGATACAACAAATGGTATAAATAAATTTGTGGAAAAATCTAAGGAAGATGGGGGATGGATTAACGGTGGATTTATGGTTTTAGAACCAGAAGTGTTTGATTTTATAGAAGGAGACGAAACCATTTTTGAAAGAAGCCCATTAGAGGATTTAGCAAAACAAGGAAAACTTAATGCTTATAAACATTATGGCTTTTGGCAATGCATGGATACTCAGAGGGATAAGGGATTTTTAGAAAAATTATGGATACAGAATAGAGCTTTATGGAAAAAATGGTAGTAGTAGATTAGGAGGAGAAATAGTGTTAAATATTAGTGTAATTATGCTCACTCATAATCGTGAAGATTATGTAGCAAATGCTATAGAATCTATTATAGATCAAACGTATAGAAACTTTGAATTTATAATTGTTAACAATGGTTCTACAGATAAAAGTGGTAAAATAGTAAAGCAATTTTCTAAACATGATTCTAGAATTAAAGTTATAAATTTACCTGGTAATTGTGGAATTGGTGCAGGTAGAAATAGAGGGTTAGATCATGCAAATGGACAATATATAACTTTTATAGATGATGATGATATAGCAGAGCAAGATATGTTAGAATTTTTATATAATCTTATAATTGAAAATAAAGCAGATATATCCATTTGTGGTTCAACCAAAGAAGTTAATGGAGAAATTCTAGACAATTATGTTTTTGATGATTGTTTGATTATGAATTCGGGTGAAGCAGTTGTGGAAATGTTGAAACGTAAAAGATTTAATGTTGCGATGCCAACAAAATTGATAAAAAAAGATTTATTTGATAAGATAAAATTTTTGGAAATAGGAAATTACGATGATATTACAGTAGGGTATAAATATCTAGCAAACGCAAAAAAAATAATAGCACATGGATTACCAAAATATTGTTTTAGAAGACATCAAAGTAATAATTCTGCATTTACTACAAATGATAAGTTATTAAATCCTAGACAATTAGAAGAGTATTTTTCTGCTTTTAGAGAAAGAACAGAATATCTTTCAAAAATGTTGCCAGAAATAGCAGAGTACGCACAATATAGTGAATGGTCTTATATGATATCTATGTGTAACAAGATTTCCATAAATAATTTAACAAACTGTGAAAGACAGTTAGAGTTTATAAAAAATGAACTAACTAAAAACTATTTTAAATTTTATAATGGAAATCATACCCAAGAATTTGAAAAAGAATTAATGGAAAAATATATTAAGGTGTTATAGTATGTTTGAGAAGAATAAGATAAAATCATTATATTATAATAGGTTGTGTAAAAATATAAATAGTCAAAATGGTAAATTAATTATTTATAAAAATGCTGTGTTGGATA
Organism: Vallitalea sp.; assembly: GCF_025211055.1. Lineage (GTDB taxonomy): Bacteria > Bacillota > Clostridia > Lachnospirales > Vallitaleaceae > Vallitalea. Next base: position 3,725 of record NZ_JAOARO010000023.1, read on the forward strand.
TACATAAAACGGCCAAAATCAACCTATATAATGATTTTTATATCAATTCAAATCATTTTAAAGGTTCAAATGCTGAGAGTTATTTAAAAATGCACGAGAATTGTATATTAGATGTAAATGGAATTTTTAAACTATTTTATGGGTCAACCATTCAGATATTTAAAAATGCAAAATTGGTATTAGGGAATGGATACATAAATTCAAATTCTGTTATTGCTTGTTGCAATAATATAACAATAGGGGATGGAGCAACAATAGCTAGAGGAGTATATGTTTATGATGGGGATCATCATTTGATAATGGATAATGAAAAGAATGTTATAAATAAACCAGATGCTATAAATATAGGGAAACATGTTTGGATTTGTGTAAATTCCACGATTTTAAAAGGTGTTACTATTGGAGATGGTTCAATTATTGCTGCTGGTTCTGTTGTTACAAATGATATTCCAGCAAATTGTATTGCTGCTGGTGTTCCTGCTAAAGTAATTAAAAAAAATATTAACTGGAGATAAAATTATGTTAAATTCAATAACAGAGTATTGTACTGCTTGTGGAGCATGCAATAATATTTGTCCGAATAAATGTATAACAATGATTGCTGATGATGAAGGATTTTTATATCCGAATATAGATGAAGACCAATGCACTAACTGTAATCTTTGTAAACAAGTTTGTCCTGTACTTAATAAATCAGTATGCAAAAATGAATTATCACCTATGGTATATGCTGCTTGGTCTTTGGATAATGAAGTAAGATTTGATAGTACATCAGGTGGAATATTTACTGAACTTGCCAATTATGTGATTTTACAGGGAGGTTATGTTGTTGGTGCTAGATATAATTCATCTCATTTAGTAGAGCATTATATTATAAGTGATATGGAAGAGATTTGCTTATTAAGACAATCAAAATATGTTCAAAGTGAAATTGGATTTGTATTAAAAGATATAAAAGAACTTTTAGACAATGAAGAACTTGTTATGTTTGTAGGTACTCCATGTGAGGGTGCAGGTTTATTAAGTTTCTTAAATAAGGATTATGATAATTTACTACTATGTGATTTTATTTGTAGAGGGTCTAATTCTCCAAAGGCCTATTTAAAATATTTAGATAGTATTAAAAAGAAATATAATTCAAAGATTAAAAAGGTTTGGTTCAAAAATAAAAAAGACGGTTGGAATAAATTTTGTACAAAAATAGAATTTGAAAATGGTAGTGAATATTATGCAGATAGATATACAGATTTATATATGCGTGGTTACCTAAAATATAATTTATATATGCGTCCGTCTTGTTCAAATTGTAGTTTTAAGGGATTTCCTCGGAATTCAGATTTAACTCTTGGAGATTTTTGGGGAGTTAAATTGAATGATGAAAGCATAGATACAGATAGGGGAACATCACTTGTAATTATTAATTCACAGAAGGGGAAGAAATATTTTGAAAATATAGATGATCAAATTTTTAAACAAGAAAATGCTATTGATAAAGCAATAAGTTTTAATCAATGTGGGATTGATTCAGTTATGAAAGGTAACAAAAGAAATTATTTTTTTGAAAAAATTGATAGCATGGATTTTGAAGAATTAATGACTAGTATAATAAATACTGGTTTAGTGAAAGGATAATTATTATGAATGAAAAATTAAAATTATTACATAGTGGATTAACTATAACACAGAGGTGTAGTTTGAAATGCAAACTATGTGCAGGATATTCACCTTATTATAATCCACAACCCCATTATAGTCTTGAACTATTATCGGATATTATTGATAGATATTTTTCAATTGTTGATCATGTTGAAAAATTCACAGTAACAGGAGGAGAGCCATTAATACACGAAGATTTAGCAAGAATAATCGAGAAAATTATTGAATATAGAAATCAATTTGATAAGATCGAAATTATTACAAATGGTACAATATTTCCTAACAATGAATTGCAATCTACACTAGAAAAATATGGCAAAAAAGATGGTTGTCTAATAGTAATGGTGGATCATTATGGAGAACTATCAACTGAAGTATCTAGAATTAAAAATTATTTTGAAGACAAAAAAATTGATCATAGAATTAGAATTTATCATGGAGATAATCCACATTGTGGTGGATGGGTGAATTTTAATGATTTTTCTTTGAAATCTCATAACGAAAAAGATATTATTAAAAAATTTCGAAAATGTGGTTTACCTAAAATTAATTTTTGTTTCGCAATAAAAAATGGAGAAATGCATCCTTGTACATTTTCTCATAGAATAATGGAGCTTAATATCATTACTAGAAATAAATCTGAGTATATTGATTTATTTGATGATAATACTGTTGAACAACAAAAAAATAAGTTAAGGAATATCTTAAATCTAAAGTATTTTGGTGCATGTGCATATTGTAATGGTATGTGTGAAGATTCACAAAGGTATAAACCTGCTGAACAGTTATAAATGGAGGGATTTTAAAATGAATAAAAAGAATATTATTAGTTTGTTACATAGTAGTTTGCATGTTACGAAAAATTGCACATTAAAATGTAAATTATGTGCTTCTTTTTCTCCACACTATAAAATTCATAAACCATATACTCTTAAAGAATTGACAGATGAAATTGATATGTTTTTTAAATTAGTGGATTATGTTGAAGACTTTTCTGTTACAGGAGGAGAGCCTTTATTTTATAAATACTTATCTGAAGTTCTTGAAAAACTTATGGAATATACTGATAAAATAGGTAGAGTATTAATATTTACTAATGGAACTTTGTTTCCTACAGAAAAGCTGCAAAATATATTACTGCAAAATTCAGGTAAAATACTATTGTGGCTGGATCACTATGGAGAATTGTCTAAAGAAATTGATAATATTTTAGAGTTTTTAAATGATAATAATTTAGAATTTATAATGAAAAAATATTATGGGGAAGATGCTCATTGTGGTGGCTGGGTTGATTTTGGTAATTTTGAACAGATCGTTTTCACTCAACAAGAAATAGAAGAAAAAATGAGAAAATGTCATTATGCTAAGACTAAATTTTGTTTTGCAATACGTGATGGTTTAATTCATCCATGTGGTTACTCCAGAAGGGGGTTAGAATTAGGAAAGATTCCTGTAAAATATAATGAATATATTAATTTATATGATGACAAACTCACAATAGAGCAACAACGTGAAAAAATAATTGATATTTTAAAATGTAAAAGTCTAACCGCATGTGCATATTGTAATGGATTGTGTGAGGATTCAAAACGTTATATACCTGCTGAGCAGTTATAGTTTATGAGGTGAAAAGTGTGATTTATAGACCATTTGGTAATACAGACATTCAGTTATCTGCTCTTAGTATAGGAACAAATCGTTTTAGTCCAAATGATTTAAAGGATAATGATGGACTTGAACGAGCAGCTGAGATAGTATGTGAAGCTATTAATAATGGAGTTAATTATATTGATACATCATACATTTATTCACAAAGAAAGGCTGAGAGAATATTAAACATTGCTTTTAAGAATATAAAAAAAGAATTTCATGTCACTACTAAGGCTCGTTTTGATATGGATAAGACAGCAGATGATGTTTTGAGAAGAATTGAAAATTCACTTAAAGTGATGGGGGTGAACAAATCTACTTTTTTTTGTGTCTGGTACATAAAAAGTTATCAAGAATATGAACAAATTATGAAAAAAGGTGGATTATATGAAGGAGCAATAAAAGCTAAAAACAGGGGCCTAATTTCTCATATATGTTTTTCTACTCATGCAGTAGTACCAGATATTATTAAAATAATAAATGAAGGAGCATTTGAAGGAGTTACTATATCATACTCACTACTTAATTATAAGATTATGGACCAAATTCTTCGTGTTGCAAGGTGTAATAATATGGGTATTATTACGATGAATTCGTTAGGTGGTGGGATAATACCATCAAATAATAGATTCTTTGATTTTATAAGAATGAGCGAAAATGAAAGCGTTGTACAGGCTGCTTTGAAATTCATATATTCACATAAAGAAATTACATCCATGCTTTCTGGTATGGCAACATTAAAGGAGTTAAATGAAAATTTATCTGCTTTTAAAGGAGTAGATAAATTTGAAAATCAACGAAGTAATTATGTTAATCTAAAAATAAATAATTTAGATGGATATTGTACAGGATGTAATTATTGTACTAATTGTCCCGCTGGAATACCAATCTCCGATTTTATGCAAAGTTACAATACTTTGTTTTTTAGTAAAGAATCATCTATATGTCGTTGCAAGGATATAGAAATTGCAAAGAAAATAAATTTATTTCATAAGATTAAATTTGATTTTAATATTATACTTAATGACAATAAAAATCCATGTATCAATTGTGGAGCATGTGAAAAAAAATGTACTCAGAAACTACCAATTCAACAACGTATTTCAGAGATTTACGAGATGTCAGAGAAATGTTGTTACAATATTTCTGCAAAGAAGAAGAGAATGGAGCAACTAAAATGTAAAGATTATAAATGTATTGGATTCTATCCTGCTGGAGTTGCTACTAATAATTTTTTAAATTTATATCGTGATTTATTCGGAAAATTAGATTTCATTTTTTGTGTTTTTGACAGCAATCCATCATTGTGGGGAAAACAGGAAAATAATTATCTTATACATAATCCGGATGAAATTGACAATATAAAACCAGATTGTATCATTATTACTAATTATAACTATACAGACGAAATATTTAATGGTCTAAAACATTATACAGAATTAGGTATAGAAATAATTAAATTATATCGAAAGGACGATGTACCATGGTTAATTATGTAAATGATAAAGATGAAATGACTATGAATATAATAAAAAGACTTCAAAATCAACATTCTATCATAGTATATGGTGCTGGTAAAATGGCACAACTAATATATCCATGTCTAAAAGAATGTAATATATTAGTCGATTGTTTTGTTGTTAGTGATGGACAAAATCATAAATCAAAATTAAATGATATACCTGTATATAATATTTCGGACATTAATAATGAAAATAGGGATACTTTAATTTTAATATGTGCATCAATTATTTTTTGGGATGAAATAAAAAATACATTAAATGAAAAGGGTTACAATAATTATATATTATTAACACCTGAATTAAGAAGACAATTATTTGCTGTTTATTATGAAAAATATTTTAATGAAAAAAAAGTTGATTATTCTACAGAAATAATTAATTTTAGTAATTTTTCTATATTAAATCCTTTTTCAAGTAGTAATAATAAAAATGAATTAGCTCCTATGTTTAGCGAATTTGGAGATCTTATTCTACCTAGTATTTTTAATGATTATTCCTTGGTTATGGAAGGACCTTATGAGTATGGACAAGTAGTATTAGAGAATACTCAGGAAGGAGTAGTGTTTGATTGTGGAGCTAATATGGGATTGTTTTCTTGTTACGCAGCTACTAAAGGATATACATCATATTGTTTTGAACCAACAAAATCCTTAGGAAAAATTCTAAAGAAACATTCAAATTTAAATAATAATTTGATTATACCATGTAATTATGCCATTTCTGATAAACCAGGTAAAGTATCTTTTGGTATTAGTAATTATTCTTCGGGAGAGAATTCTTTTGTTATGCAAAATGGAGCAACAGAATTTGTGGAAGTTAATGCAATATCGGTAGATGAATTTGTTAAGATAAATAAACTAAATAGAGTAGACTTTATCAAAGCTGATATTGAAGGAGCAGAGCGACAATTAATTAGGGGAGCGGTAGAGACATTGAAGAAATTTTCACCAATGTTAGCAATTTGCACATATCATTTACCAGATGATCCACAAGTAATTGAAGATTTAATATTAAAAGCAAATCCTAATTATAAAATAGTGCACAAGTGGATGAAGTTATATGCTTATATTGAAAAGTAATATTTATAATTAAGAAAGGAAGTTGAATACCTTTGGCATGTAGTGTAACTGTTTATACTCAAGCGTATAATACTGGTAAATATATAGAACAGTGTATTAAAAGCGTATTAAAACAAAATTTTAAGGATTTTGAATATATAATAGTTGATAACGGTTCAACTGATAAAACAAAAGAAATAATTTCAGCTTATTCAAACGTAGATGATAGAATAAAAGTACTGAGATTAGAAAAAAATCAACGTGGGTTTTGGTTTGATTTAATTAAAAGTAAAGCAAAAGGTAAATATTTTACTACATTAGATAGTGATGATTATTGGGAAGAAAATTTCCTTGATGAATTATATTATCTTGCTGAAAAAAAAGATTTAGATATAGCTATTGGTGGTTCTAAGTTTTATTATATGGGTACAGATAATATAGGGTATAGAAGAATTAGCGAGGAACTGATTATAGAAGGTAGTGAATTAGCCAATCAATTTATAAAATTATATCAATTTATAAGACCAGTATGGGGGAAATTATTTAAAGTTTCTTTATTGAATTCAATTGATTATACAGATACTAAGAAATTATTTTATGGTGGAGATACATCATTTTGTATTGAATCATTAAAATATGTAAACAAAGTTGGAGTTTCACAAAAAATTTTACATAATTACAGGGTACATATGAACTCTTTGTCCTTTAATTATAATGTTAATCGTTTTAACTCTGATGTTTTTTTGTTTCATCAAGCTAAAAATTTTCTTGAATCTTTTAGTAAAATTAGCGATGAGAATTATATATTTATATATTGTGTTTACATTAATTCGATAATAGATACAATAAACGTAGCATTAGAATGTAATTTTTGTATAACTGATAAGCTCTCAGAAATACAAAAAATAATTAGTAATGAACTAACTCAGGAAATGTTCAATGTACTTCATAATATGGATCAATTGAAAATATTTAAAAGAAATATGCTTGAAATATTTTTGCAATATGGAATCCAAAATATAAATAATCAAGATATAATGGATTTAATCTACTATAATATTGGTTTGTTGAATGAAGATATTCCTATTTTCATTTTAAGAAAAGATTTATCACAACATATAAAAAATAATGATTTTATTCTATCTATAATTAACTTAGATATTAAAAAAATACTAAAGAAATCATTATCGTCATTAGATACTGCAGTATTAATGAGGATTGAATGGGAAATTCTAAAAGATTGTTTTGAAGATAACATTCTCCTAAACTGGATAGATAACAAAAACTTTGTTTTACAATATAGTGATGTAATTTCTGATATATATATTAATAATTTTCATCATGCTTTGAAAAAAATGATTAAAATATTATCTAATATAGATGATAAACCGTTTCAAGAAGAAATAGTATTTACGTGTCTTAATGTTTCAGCAATACTTGAGAACGCAGAAATTTTTATATATGCAAAAAAAATACAAACACAATTATTTATTAAAAATAGAAAAAAAGAAGATGCTTTAATGGCACTCAACGATTTATTAGAAATGAGTCCTAATGATAAAGAAATTATAAAACTTAAAGAATACATGGAGGAAAACAATGTGTAACAACTTTTTAATTTATGGTCATGGCGGTGCATATAATCATGGTGCAGAAGCTATTGTGAAATGTACTGTAAATTTAATTAAAAATAAATATCCCGAAAGTGAAATAATACTTTCTACACATTTTAAAGAACAGGATATAGAATTTGATATGCCTGTAGATGAATATTGTGAACGCGATTTTCATTATGTTTCATTAGATAAAAACACATCTCAAAAAGGATTTTATGATACTTTTATTTATAAATCTACGATTGAAAGAATCAAGACAAATACTATATGTTTATCAGTTGGTGGTGATAATTATTGTTATGATAATTGGCATAGATGGAAAACGATTCATGATATAGTAATTCAGCAAGGTGCAAAAAGTATACTGTGGAGTTGTTCAATTGAACCATCAATGATATCTAAAGAAATGGTTAATACATTAAGAACACACCATTTAATTACTGTAAGAGAAAGATTAACATATAATGCTTTGATTGAAAAAGGACTAGATAACGTAGAACTTTGTTCTGATGTTGCGTTTTTATTACATCCAAAAAAAACAAAACTTCCAGAAAACTTTATTGTAAATAATACAGTAGCAATAAATATTAGTCCACTAGTAGTACGTAGGGAATTAATAAAAGGAAGCATAGTTAAAAACATAAATACTTTGATTGAATATATAATTAATAATACAGATATGAATATTGCTCTGATTCCTCATGTAGTAATGCCAATGGATAATGATTTCTTATTATTACAAAAAATATATAATAAAATAGAACTAAAAGATAGGATATGTTTAATCTCAGATAAACTGAATGTTGCGGAATATAAATACATAATTTCTAAATGCAGATTTGGTATTTTTGCACGAACTCATGCAACAATTTCTGCTTACTCATCTAGCATACCAACGATTGCAATTGGTTATTCTGTGAAATCTAAAGGTATTGCTTTAGACTTAGGACTTGAAGATTTTGTATTACCAATAAACAACTTTTTACATAATAATAGTTTATTGTTAATGTTTAAGATGTTATTAAAAAATGAAAATAATTTAAAACAAATACTTGTTGAAAGAATAGATGCATATAATGAAAATGCCAAATGTTATGTTTTTTAAAGATATAATTATATATAAATAAGTAACATACACTATAACATTATAACTTAATTAGGTATGACGTGAATGAAATAAGTAAAAATAATCATTTATTTAATCTTTTTAAAAAGATATTAAGTTATTACATCAAACTTACGATATATTATACAGATGAGAACATTAAATAAGGAGGTTTTAAATAATGAGAATTGAATGCAATACCGCAAATATGTATAATGCAAACTCTCAAGTTGATATGCTAAAAAAGGAAGTCAGTTCATCTGTAAAAATAGAAAAAGTTAAAGATGAAATTGCTCGTGATGTATCAATAAATATTGAAAGCAAACAACAAATTGAAGAACATGAAGTAATTGAGGCCATAGAAAAAGCTAATAAACACTTCAAAGTATACGACCGAAGATTAAAATTCTCTATACATGAAAAAACAAAACAAATCATGGTTAAAGTAATTAATACAGAAGATGATTCTGTTATAAGAGAGATTCCATCTGAAAAAATATTAGATATGGTTGCAAAGTTATGGGAAATGGCTGGGATTTTTGTAGATGAGAAAAGATAAGGAGTGATTAATATGGCAGTACAATTTTCTGGTTTAGCTTCTGGACTTGATACAGATAATATTATTAAAGAACTAATGAAAGCAGAAAGAATGAAAGTTGACAAAGTAAAGAAACAGAAGACAAAACTTGAATGGAGAAAAGATATCTGGAAAGACATGAATAAGAAGCTTTATTCTTTCTTTACTAAACAAGTTCATATTTTAAGATCTAAAGGAACATTTATGAAAAAAAATGCAGTATCTTCTAATGAATCTATTATATCTGCAAAAGCTAATGCAAAAGCTACAAAAGGAACTCATACATTTACTGTAACTCAGCTTGCAAAAGGTTCATTTCTTACTGGTGATAAGTTAGACAAAGATAAAGATGGGAAGGAAATAACTAATTCAACCAAAGCAGAACAATTAGTGAATTTTACAAAAGATGAAAAAAAGACTATAGGTATAAAATTAGGAGATAAAACGGTTAATGTTGAGATAACTGCTAAAGATACCATTAATAGCATTACTAATAAAATAAAAGAGAAAGTTGGAGATATAAATGCATCATTTGATAACAATTTCAAGAGAATAATGATGTCCAGTAAAGAACAAGGAGACGGAGTGAAAATTGAGATAGTTAGTGGAGATGCTGAGTTAATTAAAAAATTAGGCTTAGAAGGTAAAGTAGGTAGTAATGGACAAAATGCTAAAATTACCTACAATGGAACACAATTAGAATCAAAGAGTAATGAAATAACTGTTAATGGCCTTACTGTAACATTAAAATCAAAAGGTGAAGCTAATATAACAGTTAATCAAGATACTAAAGCTATGTATGACAATGTAAAAGATTTTATAACAGAGTATAATAAACTTCTTGTTGAAATTAATGAAAAACTTGGTGCGGATAGAGTTGCAGGATATGAACCATTGACCCAAGAAGAAAAGAAAGCAATGTCCCAAGATGATATAAAATTATGGGAGCAAAAAATAAAAGGTTCATTATTAAGAAGAGATGATATTCTAACTAGTTTAGTTCATTCAATGAGAGGTATTGTTGGAAGTAGTATTGGTGTGGATACATCAGGGCTTGATTATCGATATTTGTCTGATTTAGGAATTGTAACAGGAGATCATAATGAAAGAGGATTGTTACATATTAATGGTGATGGAGATGATCCATTATATGCTTCTAAAACAAATAAATTAAAAGAAGCAATTGAGAAAGATCCAGAAAAAGTAGCTGCTCTATTAAACAAAATAGGTGAAAAATTATACTCAAAAATGCAGAAAAAAATGAAGTCAACAGAAATAAGTAGTGCATTTACTTTCTTTAATGACAAACAAATGGACAAACAAATAGATGATTACGAAGACAGAATAACCGTATTAGAAGATAAATTAGCTAACATAGAAAAAAGATATTACAGACAATTCACTGCTATGGAAAAAGCTATCCAAATGATGAACAACCAGAGTGCATCACTAGCATCAATGTTAGGAGGTGGGGCACAATGATAACTAATACTGGATATAACAAATACCAAAGTAACGCAATCTTAACCGCTTCCCCACAAGAAGTAACACTAATGCTATATAACGGTGCAATAAAATTCTGCAACCAAGCTATCATATCTTTAGAAAATAATGAAATGGAAAAAGCACATAATTACATTACTAGAGTAGAAGATATTATAGAAGAATTTGTTGTTACATTAGATGAAAAATATCCAGTAGCAGAAAATTTTAAAAAAATGTATGACTACATAAATGATAGGCTAGTAGAAGCTAATATAACTAAAGATAAAGAAGTATTAGAAGAAGTTTTGAGCTTACTAAGAGAGCTTCGTGATACATGGAAAGAAGCTATGAAGATTGCAAAGATTCCAAAAAATAAAGACACAACTAACGCTACAGAATAAAGGAGTGAAGTGATACTATGGATATAGCAACACTATCAACATCTTTATCACAAGGGAAAATTATGTCTCAAGTTAATATTTCACTAAGTAAGATGGGTATGGATATGGTAAAACAACAGGGGCAAGCGTTAAATCAGCTTATACAATCTGCATCACTAGAAACATCAGTCAATCCACATATAGGAGCTAATATAGATATTAGACTTTAATGAACTTGATTAACATTTACTTATAAATAAGTAGAAAAGAGGTATTTGTATGTCGGATATCAACACCTATCTTAGTATATTATTAGATTCGTTGGATAAGAAGTCGGATGTTCTGAAAAACATCTATGAAGTTACTAGAAAACAAAGTGAATACGTTAATAATAATAAATTTGATCTAGAAGAATTTAATGAGTTTATGGATGAAAAACAAAAATATATAGACGAAATAGAAATTCTAGACTCAGGTTTTCAGTCAACATTTGATAGAATATCAAAAGAGCTTGAAGGAAATGTTTACACACATAAAGACAAAATAAAATTACTTAAAAATAAAATAACTAGTGTATCTGAAATAGGTATTGATATACAAGTATTAGAAGAGAAGAATAAAGTAATAATAGAAGAACATTTCAATAATAAAAAAAGAGAAATAAAAACTTTTAAAAAGAGTAAGAAAACAGCAACAAACTATTATAAGAACATGAATAACTCTTTTAAAGATAAATCTTACTTCTTAGATCAAAAAAAGTAAAATAAGTCGAGGAGTATTGAAATTATTACTATAATAATAAAATTGTTTCAAAAACCTTGACAGTAGAACCCACAATATGATATATTATATAAGCATATTTGTAGGGCTCTTTTTTTTATGCCGTAAAATGATATGCAATTCTCTAAACTTATAGACAAGTGGAGGTGGAAGTTGTGCGTGTCAAAATAACTTTAGAATGTACTGAATGCAAGCAAAGAAATTACAACACAACAAAAGAGAAAAGATTACATCCAGAAAGACAAGAAACAAAAAAATACTGCAGATTCTGTAGAAAACATACTCTTCATAAAGAAACTAAGTAATTTTCTACAATAATTTGTACAAAGGAAGTGAAAACATGGGTGAAGCCAAAGTTGTTAAAAAAGAAGTTGTTAAAAAGAAAAGCTTTTTTAAAGGTTTAAAAGGTGAATTTAAAAAAATCATATGGCCTGATAGAACAACATTAGCAAAACAAACAGTTACCGTATTATTTGTTTCATTATTGGTTGGAGCTATAATTACTGTAATAGACCTATTGTTTCAAGCAGGAGTAGGGTATATTTATTAAAAAAATTGGTATACTCTTCAAGTATGTAGAGATTATAACTTTAATTATAATCCAAGTGAAATAAGTAAAGAAGGATGGTTCTATGGCAGAAGAAGCTAAATGGTTTGTTGTGCATACTTATTCAGGGTATGAGAACAAAGTTAAAGCTAATATTGAAAAATTAGTTGATAACAGAAAATTACATGACCAAATATTAGAGGTAATTGTACCACTATACAAAGTTGTAGAAGAAAAGAATGGAAATAAAAAAGAAGTTGAGAAAAAGACATTTCCAGGATACGTTATCATTAAGATGGTCATGAATGACGATACTTGGTACGTTGTAAGAAACACCAGAGGTGTTACTGGATTTGTTGGACCTGGATCAAAACCGGTACCTTTATCTGAAGAAGAGATAAAAAATATGGGTATTGATATTGAGGTTGTTAACATTGAGGTAGAGACTGGTGATTCCGTTAAAGTTACTGAAGGACCTTTTGAAGGATCTGTAGGTATTGTTAAGGAAATTCATGAGCATAAACGTACTGTAATAGTTAATCTTTCAATATTTGGTAGAGAAACACCAGTAGAATTAGACTTTACAAAAATGGAAAAAATTTAATTTATTATTGGTTTTATAGTGTGGACTACGTTTGTTCATACTAGTGGGAGGGAAATCCCGTTAAATACCACAAAATTCAGGAGGTGCCCTTAATGGCTAAGAAAGTTACAGGAATGATAAAATTACAAATTCCAGCTGGTAAAGCTACACCAGCACCACCAGTAGGTCCAGCACTAGGACAACATGGTGTGAACATAATGCAATTTACAAAAGAATTTAACGCTAAAACAGCTGATCAAGCAGGAATGATTATTCCAGTAGTAATTACTGTATATCAAGATAGAAGTTTTAGTTTTATCACTAAGACTCCACCAGCAGCTGTATTACTTAAAAAAGCTTGTAAAATAGACTCTGGTTCAGGAGTTCCTAATAAAACAAAAGTAGCTACAATTTCTAAAGAAGAAGTTCAAAAAATTGCAGAATTAAAAATGAAAGATTTAAATGCTAGTTCTATTGAATCAGCTATGAGTATGATTGCAGGAACTGCAAGAAGCATGGGAATTGTTGTAGAATAGACAGTGTCGCTACAAAATTCACACTGTGGGAGGGTTGCTCCCGATATTACCACAAGGAGGTTAATGAAATGAAAAGAGGAAAAAGATATAAAGAGGCTGCTAAGTTAGTCGATAGAACAACACTATACGATCCAAAAGAAGCAGCTGACATTGTTGTAAAAACAGCTAGTGCAAAATTTGACGAAACTATTGAGTGTCATATTAAATTAGGTGTAGACAGCCGTCATGCTGATCAACAAGTACGTGGAGCTGTTGTACTTCCACATGGAACAGGTAAATCAGTTAGAGTATTAGTATTTGCTAAAGGTGAGAAAATAACAGAAGCAGAAGAAGCAGGAGCAGATTTTGTTGGAGGGAATGAATTAATTCCTAAGATTCAAAATGAAGGTTGGTTAGACTTTGATGTTGTAGTAGCAACACCTGATATGATGGCAGTTGTAGGTAGACTTGGACGTATACTTGGTCCAAAAGGATTAATGCCAAATCCAAAAGCTGGAACAGTAACAATGGACGTTGCAAAAGCTATTAAGGATATAAAAGCAGGTAAAATTGAGTATAGATTAGATAAGACAAATATTATTCACGTTCCAATCGGAAAAGTATCATTTGGAACAGAAAAGATTATGGACAACTTCCACACTTTAATGAGCGCAATTATAAAGGCTAAGCCATCGGCTGCCAAAGGTCAATATTTGAGAAGTGTTGCCATAACTTCTACAATGGGACCTGGAATTAAAATCAACGGAGATAAAATATCTGTAGAAAAATAGTTGACAAGCTATTTACTAGATGTTATAATACGTTTGAAAATTAAATAATGTAATCTCTTTGGAGATAACTTAACTGTAGACAGTAGGTACTATTATTTGGTGTAAAGGGTAACCACCTACCGAGGTATTACAAGTAAACATTAACAACCTAGAAATTATTTCTAATTGTTGATTAATATGAATTTGTTAACCTCTTTGTCTATGGACAAAGAGGTTTTATTTATTAAGTACAAAACATAATGTTTTTACTAAATATAATACGATGAGAATCGTACTAATAACTGTAACTTTGAATTTAAGGAGGTGTACAGGATGCCAAATGTAGAATTAAAGCAAACAATAGTAGATGAAATTAAATCAAAACTTGATGGAGCATCATCTATAGTGCTTGTTGATTATCGTGGTTTAACAGTTGAAGAGGATACAAAACTACGTAAAGACCTTAGAGAAGGAAATGTTCTTTATAAAGTTTACAAAAACACAATGATGAATTTTGCCTTCAAAGGTACTGAATTTGAAGAGTTAAAAGATCATTTAGAAGGTCCTAGTGCTGTTGCAATAAGTTATGAAGATCCTACAGCTGGACCTAGAATACTTAAAAATGCAGCAAAAGACTTTAAGAATCTTGATTTTAAAGCTGGTGTTGTAGAAGGAACTTATTATGATGTTGAAGGTATTAAGAAAATAGCTTCAATACCTGCAAGAGATGAATTACTTGCTAAATTACTTGGAAGCTTCCAATCACCTATTTCAACATTTGCTCGTACAGTTAAAGCTATCGCTGACAAGGCAGAGGAAACAGGAGCTGAAACAGCTGCAGTATTAGCAGCTAATAAAGTAGAAGAAAAAGTTGAAGAAGCACAAGAACAAACAGAAGAATAATATAAAAATTTCGGAGGTGTATAATAATGGCAAAATTAACTACAGCAGAAATAATTGATGCTATTAAAGAATTATCAGTATTAGAATTAAATGAATTAGTAACAGCGTGTGAAGAAGAATTTGGTGTATCAGCAGCAGCAGGTGTTGTAATGGCAGCTCCTGGAGCAGCAGGTGGAGCAGCAGCTGAAGAAAAAACTGATTTTGATGTTGAATTAACAGCAGCAGGATCACAAAAAATCAAAGTAATCAAAGCAGTAAGAGAGATTACTGGTTTAGGATTAAAAGAAGCAAAAGCATTAGTTGAAGGTGCTCCAACAAATGTTAAAGAAGGCGTAGCTAAAGATCAAGCTGAAGAAATGAAAACTAAGTTAGAAGAAGTAGGCGCATCTGTAACATTAAAATAATGAATTAAAGCCTCTAGCTAAGCTAGAGGCTAAATTTATAAAAAACAATACCTTAATTAAGAAGAAATAAAATCTATAAGTAAATAAATTGTTAATTATTATTCTAATTAATTCTTATTAAATTGCGACTCAGGTCGCTTTTATTAATTTCTAGTGACACAGACTTATTCATCCAAAGTACAAATTTCAATTCGAAGAATAATAATCTAAAAAAACCCAAAAACTTATTGACACACATTCTAATGTGTGGTAACATTTGATAATGCATTATTGTGGAGTTGTATGCTCATTAGTCGTGTATACAAAAAACTTAACAAATAATAGAAAACGAAAATAACTCTCAAGAGTTGATTTTAACTGATATAAGACCATTTAGTATTCTAAATGAATAATAATATAATAGATGTCAATGATATAAAAGATGATTAATGATACATGATGATACTGGCAATATATTAATTTTTAGCCAAAAATCATAGTATTTTTAGATAAATTTAAATTTAGCCAAGGGGTGAAACGTACATGGAAAAAAACAGAATTCGACCTATGAAGATCGGGAGAGGCCTTAGAATGAGTTACTCCCGAAAAAAAGAAGTCCTAGACATGCCAAATTTAATAGAAGTACAAAAAAACTCTTATCAATGGTTTTTAAAAGAAGGACTTAAGGAAGTATTTCGTGATATATCCCCTATTACAGATTATAGTGGGAACTTGGTACTAGAACTTATAGACTTCTCACTTAATAAAGAATTAAAGTACACAATTGAAGAATGCAAAGAAAGAGATGCCACTTACGCAGCTCCGTTAAAAGTAAAAGTCAGACTGATTAATAAGGAAAAAGATGAAATTAATGAACATGAAATTTTCATGGGTGACTTACCTGTAATGACAGAAACAGGTACATTTATAATTAATGGTGCTGAGAGAGTTATTGTAAGTCAATTAGT
Source organism: Vallitalea sp. (assembly GCF_025211055.1). Taxonomy (GTDB): domain Bacteria; phylum Bacillota; class Clostridia; order Lachnospirales; family Vallitaleaceae; genus Vallitalea. Next base: position 20,224 of record NZ_JAOARO010000023.1, read on the forward strand.
TCGTTCGCCTGGAATATACTATGGAATTAATTTTGATAAGATTGGTAAAAGATTATTCTCATCAACAGTAATTCCTAATAGAGGCGCATGGTTAGAATATGAAACTGATTCTAACGATATTTTTTACGTGCGTGTTGACAGAACAAGAAAAGTACCAATAACAGTATTAATAAGAACATTAGGTATCGGAACAGATGCAGCTATTGTGGATTTATTCGGGGAAGAGCCTAAAATACTTGCAAGTATTGAAAAAGATGGAACAACGTCTTACGAAGAAGGGTTAATTGAGATTTATAAGCGTATAAGACCGGGAGAACCACCAACAGTAGAAAGCGCTGAGTCATTAATTAATACAATGTTTTTTGATCCTAGAAGATATGATTTGGCTAAAGTAGGACGATATAAATTTAACAAAAAATTAGCACTAAAAAATAGAGTTAAAGGTTTTCCTTTATCAGAATCAGTTGTTGACTTAACAACTGGTGAAGTAATGGCAGAAGCTGGAACTGTAATTACTGAAGAAATAGCAGATAATATTCAAGATGCTGCTATACCATATATTTGGGTTACGGTTGAAGATAGAAAAGTAAAAGTACTGTCTAATCTAGCAGTAGATATAACTAAATATGTAGATATAGACCCAAAAGAATTTGATATATATGAAAGAGTATATTACAAAGCATTACAAGAAATATTAGAAGAATACGATGACATAGAAGAAATAAAGGAAGCTATTAAGAGAAACATACACAAATTAGTACCTAAGCACATAACTAAAGAAGATATATTAGCTTCAATTAACTATAACATTGCTTTAGAATATGGTATAGGAAATAAAGATGACATTGACCATTTAGGTAATAGAAGAATTCGTGCCGTAGGTGAATTATTACAAAACCAATTTAGAATAGGTTTATCTAGACTAGAACGTGTTGTTAGAGAAAGAATGACAATACAAGATAGCGATGGGATATCACCACAGACACTAATAAATATAAGACCTGTTACAGCAGCTATTAAAGAATTCTTTGGTAGTTCACAGTTGTCACAGTTTATGGATCAGAATAATCCTCTCGCTGAATTGACTCATAAAAGACGTTTGTCAGCTCTTGGACCAGGTGGTCTTTCAAGAGAGCGTGCAGGTTTCGAGGTTCGTGACGTCCATCACTCCCACTATGGTAGAATGTGTCCTATAGAAACACCTGAAGGACCTAACATTGGACTAATTAACTCATTAGCTTGTTATGCAAGAATTAATGAATATGGATTTATTGAGGCACCATATAGAAAAATTGATAAATCTTCTGGAGTTCCAGTAGTTACAGATGAAGTAATCTATGTAACAGCTGATGAAGAAGAAAATTATAGAGTAGCACAAGCGAATGAAATACTAGATGAAGAAGGACACTTCCTACACAAATACGTTACAGGTAGACATAAAGAAGATATATTAGAAATGGATGCGAATACCATTGATTTAATGGACGTATCACCAAAACAGTTGTTCTCAGTTGCGACATCAATGATTCCATTCTTGGAAAATGATGATGCCAACCGTGCGCTAATGGGATCAAATATGCAACGACAAGCTGTACCATTGCTAATGACTGACTCTTCAATTGTAGGTACAGGTATGGAGCATAAAGCAGCTATTGACTCTGGTGTAGTAATTATTGCTAAACGACCAGGTGTTGTAGAAAGAGTTGCTTCCAAAAAAGTAGTTATCAAAACAGATGACGGACAAAGAGATATTTATAAACTACAAAAGTTTTCACGTAGTAACCAAGGAACATGTATTAACCAAAGACCAATAGTGAATAAAGGTCAAAGAGTCGAAGCCTTGGAAGTCATTGCTGATGGACCATCAACTGATCATGGTGAAATAGCATTAGGTAAAAACCCTCTAATCGGTTTTATGACTTGGGAAGGTTATAACTTTGAGGATGCTATCCTATTAAGTGAAAATCTAGTAAAAGAAGATGTTTATACATCTGTTCATATAGAAGAATACGAAGCAGAAGCAAGAGACACTAAGCTTGGACCAGAAGAAATTACTAGAGATGTACCAGGTGTTGGTGAAGATGCTCTGAAAGACCTTGATGAAAGAGGTATCATAAGAATTGGAGCAGAAGTACGTGCTAATGATATATTAGTAGGTAAAGTAACACCAAAAGGTGAAACAGAATTAACAGCAGAAGAAAGACTTCTAAGAGCAATATTTGGTGAAAAAGCCAGAGAAGTTAGAGACACATCCCTAAGAGTACCACACGGAGAAACAGGTATTATAGTTGATGTAAAAGTATTTACTAGAGAAAACGGAGACGAATTACCACCAGGAGTAAATCAATCCGTTAGAGCATATATAGCACAAAAAAGAAAAATCTCAGTTGGAGATAAGATGGCTGGACGTCATGGTAACAAAGGTGTAATCTCTAGAATCTTACCAGTTGAAGATATGCCATTTTTACCAAACGGTAGACCACTTGATATCGTGCTTAACCCACTAGGGGTACCATCCCGTATGAACATAGGACAGGTACTTGAAGTCCATCTAGGATTAGCTGCAAAAGCACTTGGATTCAAGATTGCTACACCTGTATTTGATGGAGCAAACGAAGATGATATTATGGATACATTAGAGCTTGCTAATGATTACGTTAATGAAGAATTTGATACATTTGCTTCTAAATACGGTGAGTTATTACGACCTGATGTGCTAAAATATTTAGATGAAAACAAAGCTCATCGTGAAGAGTGGGCAGGTGTTCCAATTTCAAGAGACGGTAAGATTTACTTGAAAGATGGTAGAACAGGAGAATACTTTGATAATCCTGTTACCGTAGGATATATGCATTACCTTAAGCTTCACCATTTAGTTGACGATAAGATTCATGCTAGATCAACTGGACCTTATTCACTAGTAACTCAACAGCCTTTGGGCGGTAAAGCACAATTTGGTGGACAGAGATTCGGTGAGATGGAGGTATGGGCACTAGAAGCATATGGTGCTGCTTATACACTTCAAGAAATATTGACAGTAAAATCTGATGATGTAGTAGGACGTGTAAAAACTTACGAAGCAATTATAAAAGGTGAAAACATACCAGAACCAGGAATACCAGAATCATTCAAGGTATTATTAAAAGAATTACAATCCTTAGCTCTTGATGTTAAAATTCTTAGAAGTGATGCTACAGAAGTAGAAATCAAGGAAAATATGGATGATGCAGATGACTTATCTATTAACTTAGAAGGAAAAGAAGATGAATATGTTTCTCCAGATGCAGTAAGTGGTGGAGCTGGTAAAAAAGAGACTTCAGAAACGGATGAACTGTTTGATGATATAGAACATGAGAGTTATGATGAATTTGATGAAGATAATTTTATAATATCAGACGAAAAAACATTATTTGACGATGAAAAGTAAGAAGGGAGTGTAAGGGAGTGCCAAACGAGAATATAGAGCAATCAGTAAGCTTTGATGCTATTAAGATTGGCTTAGCATCTCCTGAAAGAATTAGGGAATGGTCAAAGGGAGAAGTAAAGAAACCTGAAACAATTAATTACAGGACGCTAAAACCAGAAAGAGATGGTTTGTTCTGTGAAAAGATATTTGGACCTAGCAAAGACTGGGAGTGTCATTGCGGTAAGTACAAAAAAATACGATATAAAGGTGTAGTATGTGATCGTTGTGGTGTTGAGGTAACAAAGTCCAAAGTACGTAGAGAAAGAATGGGACACATTGAATTAGCAGCGCCTGTATCTCACATATGGTATTTTAAAGGTATTCCAAGTAGAATGGGATTAATCCTTGACTTATCTCCAAGAACTCTTGAAAAAGTATTATACTTTGCGTCATATATTGTAATAGACCCTGGTGAAACAGGATTACAATACAAACAAATTTTGACAGAAAAAGAATATAGAGATGCTTATGAAAAATACGGCAATAAATTTAGAGCTGGTATGGGAGCAGAATCTATAAAAGAGATATTAGCTAATATTCAATTAGAAAAAGAATCAATAGAATTAAGAAAAGCTCTAAGAGAATCATCAGGACAAAAGAGAGCTAGAATAATAAAAAGATTAGAAGTAGTAGATGCCTTTTTCAAATCCAATAATAAGCCAGAATGGATGATTATGGAGGTTGTACCAGTTATCCCACCTGATCTTAGACCAATGGTTCAATTGGATGGAGGAAGATTTGCTACATCTGATTTAAATGATCTATATAGAAGAGTTATAAATAGAAACAACAGACTTAAAAGATTACTTGATCTTGGAGCACCTGATATTATTGTACGTAATGAAAAAAGAATGCTTCAAGAAGCGGTAGATGCACTTATAGACAATGGTAGAAGAGGTAGACCAGTAACAGGACCAGGTAATAGACCATTAAAATCATTATCTGATATGTTAAAAGGGAAGCAAGGACGTTTCAGACAGAACTTGTTGGGTAAACGTGTTGACTACTCAGGACGTTCAGTTATCGTTGTAGGTCCAGAACTTAAGATATTCCAGTGTGGTTTACCAAAAGAGATGGCAATTGAACTGTTTAAACCATTTGTAATGAAAAAATTAGTTAGTGATGGTTTAGCCCATAATATAAAATCAGCTAAAAAAATGGTTGAAAGATTAGAATCAGACGTATGGGATGTATTAGAAGAAGTTATCAAAGAACATCCTGTTATGCTTAACCGTGCTCCTACACTTCACCGTTTAGGTATTCAAGCATTCGAGCCTGTATTAGTAGAAGGAAAGGCAATTAAGCTACATCCTTTAGTTTGTACAGCTTATAATGCCGACTTTGATGGTGACCAGATGGCTGTCCATGTACCATTATCAGTAGAAGCTCAAGCTGAGTGTAGATTTTTACTTCTTTCACCTAATAACTTATTGAAACCTTCAGATGGTGCTCCAGTATCTGTTCCTTCACAGGATATGGTACTTGGTACTTACTATTTAACTCTTGAAAAAGAGGGAGAAAAAGGTGAAGGTTACTATTTCAAAGATGAAAATGAAGCTATGCTTGCATATGAAAATAGAGAAGTAACTCTACATGCAAAAGTATACGTAAGAAGAACAATGGAAATAGAAGGCGAAGTTAAACAACAATTCGTTGAAACATCTGTTGGTAGAATTATATTTAATGAAGCCATACCACAAGATCTTGGCTTTGCAACTAGAAATAAGCCTGAAGACAAATTCAAATATGAGATTGATTTCTTAGTAGGTAAAAAGCAATTAAAAGATATACTATATAGATGTATCAATACACATGGTTCAACCAAGACATCAGAAGTTCTTGATGGTATTAAAAAACTTGGTTTCAAATACTCTACAAGAGGTGCATTAACTGTATCTGTTTCGGATATGGAAGTACCTGCAAGCAAAAAAGAAATACTCAAAAATGCAGAAGAAACAGTAGAGAAGATAACAAAACAATTTAAACGTGGATTCATGACTAATGAAGAAAGACGTTTAAAAGTTATTGAAACATGGAAAAATGCAGATGATACAATTACAGAAGCCTTACTTGGCGGACTTGGAAAATATAATAATATCTTCATGATGGCTGACTCTGGAGCCAGAGGTTCTGATAAGCAGATTAAACAGTTAGGTGGTATGCGTGGACTTATGGCGGATACATCAGGTAAGACTATTGAATTACCAATCAAATCTAACTTCCGTGAAGGACTAGACGTACTTGAATACTTTATTTCTGCTCACGGTGCTAGAAAAGGACTTGCTGATACTGCTCTTCGTACAGCCGATTCAGGATATTTGACAAGAAGACTTGTAGATGTTTCTCAAGACTTAATCATTAGAGAACATGACTGTTGTGATAAAGACAATGCTCCCGGTATGTGGATAAAAGCATTCAAAGATGGTAATGAAGTAATTGAAAGTCTACAAGAAAGAATCACTGGTAGATGGTCTGTTGATGAAATAAAACATCCAGAAACTGGTGAGGTTATAGTTGAACAAGATACTCTTATTACACCATTAAAAGCAAAAGCTGTTGTGGATGCAGGTATTGATAATGTTCACATAAGGACAGTACTTACTTGTAGATCAGAAATAGGAGTTTGTGCAAAATGCTACGGTTCTAATATGGCAACGGGATTACCTGTTCAAGTAGGGGAGTCTGTTGGTATTATTGCGGCACAATCAATTGGAGAACCAGGCACGCAGCTTACAATGCGTACTTTCCATACAGGTGGTATTGCTGGAGACGATATAACACAAGGTCTTCCTCGTGTAGAGGAACTCTTTGAGGCTAGAAAACCAAAAGGATTAGCTATAATAGCTGAATTTGGTGGATTAGCTAGAATAAATGATACACGAAAAAAACGTGAAGTAGTAATCACAAATGAAGAAACTGGCGAAAGCAAAGCGTATCTAATACCATATGGTTCAAGAATCAAGGTAATGGATGGTGATGTAATTGAAGCTGGTGATGAATTGACAGAAGGTAGTGTTAACCCACACGATATCTTGAAAATCAAAGGTAGCAGAAGTGTTCAAGACTATATGCTCCAAGAAGTTCAGCGTGTTTATAGACTTCAAGGTGTGGAAATTAACGATAAGCATATAGAGGTTATTGTTAGACAGATGTTAAAGAAAATAAGAATAGAAAATAGTGGTGATAGTGATTTCTTACCAGGGAGTCTAGTTGATAGGTTAGAATTTGAAAAGATTAATGAAGAACTTGCTAGCAATGGTTTAGAATCAGCTGAAGGAACTCAAGTTATGCTTGGTATAACAAAAGCATCCTTGGCTACTAATTCATTCTTATCAGCAGCATCTTTCCAAGAAACTACAAAAGTCTTGACTGAAGCTGCAATAAAAGGTAAATCAGATCCTCTAATTGGATTAAAAGAAAACGTAATCATCGGTAAGCTTATACCAGCTGGTACAGGTATGGAAAGATACCGAAATGTTGGAATTGAAAAATACGTTGAAGATGAACCATTAATTGACGACGTTCTCTTTGAAGAATAGAGTTAAAAATGCAAATAACACCTTGGATTTTAATAAAATCTAGGGTGTTTTATTAAAATCCTTGACATTTATAAAAAATAGTGTTAAAATTCAGCAGTGTGCATTGTAATAGTTTTTTAAGTGACCGAAAGGGATGATTTATGTGCACCGATTAAAAACTAATTCCAAAGTAATTGGGTTAAAACAGACTCTCAAAGCTCTTGAAAATGAAGAGGTAGAAGTACTTTATGTTGCAAAAGACGCACAGGATGAAGTAACTATTAGACCCATTGAATTAGCAGGGAGTAAACAAATCCCTGTAGTTTATATTGATACTATGGAGGAATTAGGTTCAGTTTGCGATGTAGAAGTTAAAACAGCAACCGCAGCACTAATTAAATAAGATGTTAGGGCATCTTAAAGAAATTACAGGAGGTGAAATAGATGCCTACTATTAACCAATTAGTAAGAAAAGGTAGAGCAGTATCAACTAAGAAATCAACAGCACCTGCTCTTCAAAAAGGCTATAACTCTTTACACAAGAGAACTACTAATGTATCATCACCACAAAAAAGAGGTGTTTGTACTGCAGTAAAAACAGCCACTCCAAAAAAACCAAACTCAGCTCTTCGTAAAATTGCAAGGGTTCGTTTAACTAATGGTATTGAAGTAACAGGCTATATTCCTGGTGAAGGACATAACCTACAAGAACATAGTGTTGTTCTACTAAGAGGTGGAAGGGTAAAAGACTTACCTGGTACACGTTATCATATTGTTAGAGGTACACTTGATACAGCTGGTGTAGCTGACCGTAAACAATCACGTTCAAAATACGGAGCTAAGAGACCAAAAAAATAATTCTTTAGTAATGTTTACTAGAATTAGATAATTAGTAAATAGCATATGAAGCCTGACTTCAGTAATTTGCTAATTAGTGCTAGGTAAAATTGGAATATTACCTGTAGGTTGCAGGATTATATATATATTACGATATACCGAGCACGTAACATGAATATTAATTATATTCATGAGTACCGAAGAATTAATTATTATTAAGGAGGGAAGAGCCGTGCCACGTAAAGGACATATCCAAAAAAGAGAAGTATTAGCTGATCCAATGTACAGTGATAAAGTGGTAACTAAACTTATCAATAACATTATGTTAGATGGTAAAAAAGGAGTTGCACAAAAAATTGTATATGGAGCATTTGAAAAGGTAGCTGAAAAAACTGGAAAAGATGCAGTAGAAGTTTTTAAAGAAGCTATGAATAACATTATGCCTGTTCTTGAAGTTAAAGCTAGACGTGTTGGTGGATCTACTTACCAAGTACCTATGGAAGTTAGACCAGAGAGAAGACAAGCCTTAGGACTTCGTTGGTTAACTATTTATACACGTAAGCGTGGAGAAAGAACTATGGTAGATCGTTTAGCTGCTGAGATAATGGACGCAGCAAATAATACTGGTGCTTCAGTTAAGAAGAGAGAAGATACTCATAAAATGGCAGAAGCAAACAAAGCATTTGCACACTACAGATTCTAATAGTAGTTGCAACCAGATACATTACTCAAATATTATTTTTGAAGTTAATGTATATAATTTCACAAAATTACTAATAATGCATATGATAATGTGTTGTTAAACAAATATATGCGGAAGCTTATGTTTCCGCATAATAATCAATAAATTGTAGCTAAGTAACTTTAGATTACCAAAGGAGGAATAACTTTGGCTGGAAGACAATTCCCACTAGAAAGAACTAGAAACATTGGGATTATGGCTCATATTGATGCAGGTAAAACAACACTAACAGAACGTATCTTATTCTATACAGGAAGAACTCACAAGATTGGGGAAACTCATGAAGGTGCAGCTCAAATGGACTGGATGGAACAAGAACAGGAAAGAGGAATAACAATTACTTCCGCAGCTACAACTTGTCAATGGCTGAATCATAGGATTAACATCATTGATACACCGGGGCACGTTGACTTTACAGTAGAAGTAGAACGTTCTCTTCGTGTTTTAGATGGTTCTGTAGGTGTATTTTGTGCAAAAGGTGGAGTAGAGCCACAATCTGAAACTGTTTGGCGTCAAGCAGATAAATATAGAGTACCTAGAATGGCATTTGTTAATAAGATGGATATTATGGGTGCAGACTTTTATAATGCAGTAGATATGATGAGAGATAGACTTGGTGCTAATGCAGTGCCAATTCAATTACCAATCGGAGCAGAAGATGACTTCGTAGGTCTTATAGATTTAATGAAAATGAAAGCATTTATTTATAAAGATGACCTTGGTCAAGATATCTCTGAAGAAGACATCCCAGCAGATTTAGCTGATCAAGCAGAAGAATATAGAGAAGCTATGGTTGAAGCAATCGCTGAAACGGATGAAGAATTAATGGAAAAATATCTTGAAGGAGAAGAGCTTACAGAAAAAGAATTGAAGAAAGCTCTAAGAAAAGCAGTAATAAACGTTGAGATTATTCCTGTTTTATGTGGTACAGCATATAGAAACAAAGGTGCACAAAAATTATTGGATGCAGTTGTTGATTATATGCCAGCTCCTATAGATGTACCTGCTATTCAAGGTATCAACCCAGATACAGAAGAAGAAGTAGAAAGACCATCTTCAGACGAAGAACCTTTCTCAGCATTAGCATTTAAGATAATGGCAGACCCATTTGTTGGGAAATTAGCATTCTTTAGAGTTTATTCAGGAACAACTAATTCAGGTTCTTATGTATATAACTCAACTAAGAATAAAAAAGAACGTATGGGACGTATCCTTCAAATGCATGCTAACAAGAGAGAAGAAATTGATAAAGTTTACTCAGGAGATATCGCAGCAGCAGTTGGATTAAAAGTTACTTCAACTGGAGATACTTTATGTGATGATAAACATCCTGTAATACTTGAATCAATGATATTCCCAGAGCCAGTTATCCACGTTGCTATAGAGCCTAAAACTAAAGCTGGTCAAGAAAAAATGGGTATTGCTCTTGCAAAACTTGCTGAAGAAGATCCAACATTCAAAACACGTACTGATCACGATACAGGACAAACAATTATTTCTGGTATGGGTGAGCTTCACCTTGAAATCATTGTTGACCGTTTACTTAGAGAATTCAAAGTAGAAGCTAACGTAGGTCAACCACAAGTTGCATACAAAGAGACTATTACTAAAGAAGTTGAAGTAGAAGGTAAATTTGTACGTCAATCAGGTGGACGTGGACAATACGGACATTGTAAAGTTAGATTCTCACCAATGGACGTTAATAGCGAAGAAACTTACGAATTTGTTAATTCTATAGTTGGTGGTTCTATTCCAAAAGAATATATCCCAGCAGTAGATAATGGAATTAGGGAAGCAATGAGTAGTGGTTTATTAGCAGGATATCCTGTACTTGGTATTAAAGCGGTTTGTTATGATGGATCATATCATGATGTTGACTCATCTGAGATGGCTTTCAAAATTGCTGGATCAATGGCATTCAAAGAAGCTATGAAAAAAGGTGGAGCAACTCTTTGTGAACCAATCATGAGAGTTGACGTTTCAGTACCAGAAGATTACATGGGTGATGTTATTGGTGACATCAACTCACGTAGAGGACGTATTGAAGGTATGGAACCACGTAATGGTGTTCAACAAATCCACGGATTTGTACCATTATCAGAAATGTTTGGTTATGCAACAGACTTACGTTCCAAGACTCAAGGTAGAGGAACTTATGTAATGCAATTTGATCATTTTGAGCCACTACCAAAATCAATTCAAGAAAAGATTATTGCAGGTAGAGCAACTAATTAATTGTTGTTTTATACGATAACAATATTGTAATATTAAATAACAATAAAAAACTTGCAAAATTTATTTTAATAAAATATAATTGAAAAAGAGACCAATTCAGAAATGAATGGACAAATTAGGGGATTTGCCCTAGATATAAAAGGAGGAAGATTTTAAATGGCTAAAGCTAAATATGAAAGAACCAAACCACACGTTAATATTGGTACTATTGGACACGTTGACCATGGTAAAACAACATTAACAGCTGCAATTACAAAAACTTTACACGAAAGATTAGGAACTGGAGAAGCAGTTGCTTTTGATAATATCGATAAGGCTCCAGAAGAAAGAGAACGTGGTATTACTATCTCAACAGCACACGTTGAGTATGAAACAGAAGGAAGACACTACGCACACGTAGATTGCCCAGGACATGCTGACTACGTTAAAAACATGATTACTGGTGCTGCTCAAATGGACGGTGCTATCTTAGTTGTTTCAGCTGCAGATGGTCCAATGCCTCAAACTCGTGAGCATATCCTTTTATCAGGCCAAGTTGGTGTTCAATACATCGTTGTATTCATGAACAAATGTGATATGGTTGATGATGAAGAATTATTAGAATTAGTTGAAATGGAAATCAGAGAATTATTATCTGAATATGATTTCCCAGGTGATGATATTCCTATCGTTATGGGTTCTGCTTTAAAAGCATTAGAAGATCCATCATCAGAGTGGGGAGACAAAATCTTAGACTTAATGAAAGAAGTAGATGCTTATATTCCATCTCCAGAAAGAGATATTGACAAGCCTTTCTTAATGCCTATAGAGGACGTATTCTCAATCACTGGTCGTGGTACTGTTGCAACTGGTAGAGTTGAGCGTGGAGTACTTCACGTATCTGACGAAATTGAAATCGTTGGAATTGGCGATTCAAGAAAAGTTGTTTGTACAGGAGTAGAAATGTTCCGTAAATTATTAGACGAAGCTCAAGCTGGTGATAACATCGGTGCATTACTTCGTGGTGTTCAAAGAACAGAAATTGAAAGAGGTCAAGTATTAGCTAAGCCTGGTTCAATTACTCCTCATACTAAGTTTAAAGCTCAAGTATATGTTCTTAAAAAAGAAGAGGGTGGACGTCATACTCCATTTTTCTCAAACTATAGACCACAGTTCTACTTCAGAACTACTGATATCACTGGTGTAATCAACCTTCCAGAAGGTGTAGAAATGTGTATGCCTGGTGATAACGTAGAAATGGAAATCGAACTTATTGCTCCAATCGCTATGGAAAAAGGTTTACGTTTCGCTATCCGTGAGGGTGGAAGAACTGTAGGTGCTGGATCAGTAGCAGAAATTATTGAATAATATAAGTTGATTATTTAATATAGGGAAAGCAGTGCTTGAATGCACTGCTTTTTGTTTTGCAAAATTAACTATCTTTATGGGTATTTTTTGGTGTATATTGAGAAGTTTATTTGTAGGGTATTTTGACTCCAGTAGAGGGGGTATTAGTAATAGGTTTAACTTGCCTTACCCTGAGAAGCGGTCGGTCTGCGTTAAACCTATTACTAATACCCCTATGGTTTGGGCTAGTGGTTACAGAATATGGGGACGTTTCGGTTGTCATATTTTAGAAGGTAATTGTTATTTATGATAAGGTATACTAAGAGTATTATGTGAAAAGAATTTGTAATCATATATCTATGATCTAGTAAAAAAATATTGAGAATAAGGCATTTATCATCAAGAAAGAGTTATGGAGGGATGATATAATATAATCAATAAATCTAAGGAGGAGAAATAAATAATGTATGAGTATAAGGAAATGAAAGGAGTTATTGATTATATTGAAGTGCATTTGGATGAGGATATGTGTGTTGATATGTTGGCGGAGATGGGGATGTTGTCGAAGTTTTATTTTCAGAGATTGTTTTATAAGCTGGTTGGTGTTACAGTAATGGAATATGTTAGGTTGAGAAGAGTTGCTAGGGCTTCTGAGGATATCAAAGATGGTAGAAAGATTACGGATATCGCTTTTGAGAATGGTTTTAATAGTTCGGAGACTTTTACGAGGGCATTCAAGTCGGTATAGTATGACGCCTAGTGAATATAAGAAGAGGGAGATACCCCTTGCTCATTTTTATAAGCCTGATTTATCTCTGAAATATAGAGCTGTGGATATAGGAGTTCCTTTGGTAGCTTTAGGTGTGGTGATAGAATTTGGTGTTAAGGAAATAGGTGAAGATATTAAGTTAATGGGGATTGTAGAAGAATGTGAAATGGGGTTGGCAGGACAGGATACTCTTGGGGTGGCTTGGAATAAGTATGTTGAGGTAAAGAGTCAAATACCTGATCAAAGTGATGTGAAGGTGGAGTGTGGAATATCTTTTCCATCTGAGAAACAAGGGAGATTTAATTATTTGGCATCAGTACAGGTTGATAGATTTGATAGTAATGATGATAGGTTACATCAATATGTTGTACCAAAGGGTTTGTATGTAGTATGTACTTTTTCGGCTGAGAATTTCTTTGAATTGACTAATGCTGCTTTGGATAAAGCTATGGCTTATCTTCTACAGACGTGGTTGCCTAATAGTGATTATGATATGATAAGTGATTTTGCTGTAGAGTATTATGATTATAGGTGTTTGAAAGATCATCCTATATCACAGCAGGTACAGAGTGCTCCAGTTGATATTATTAAGAATCCGCCTGAAATGGATATAATGGTAATGGTGAAAAGAAAATAATATGAGGTACAAAAAGACAGTGCTTACGGGTACTGTCTTTTATAAGAATAATGTCAATATTTATAAAGCGTTTTATTAGATTGATTTGCTTGAATTATTTTGAACGGAGATTTAAAATGTACTTAATTATAATTAATTCAAACAAAATATAATATATATAAAATAAATTAAAATATAACAATAAAACAACTTGACAATTTAATATTATAATATATAATAAATAATGTTAATACATTGCGCGTAATATATAACATAAAAATTTAAAAATTAAGGAGCAATTAAGAATGAAGAAATTATTTTCTATTGTTATGTGTTTTGCATTGATTTTAGTGATTAATACGACATCCTTAGCTAAAGAGGATACAAGTTTAAGTACTATTATTAATAAATTTAAAAATATGAGTGTCGATGAGGTGCTTGAATATAGTAAAAAAAATGCTAAGCATAAAATGAGAATAAATGAATATGATATGGCAGTAGCAATTGATAATGCAAACAATAATAACGAAAGAGTTAAACAATTAAAGGCTGATGCTCTAAAATTAAGTAGTTTATCACAGGTTGAATTAACTAGAAAAGGGTATAATGAAAGCCAAATTAATTCAGTAAAAACATATGATGGATCAATAGAATTGTTAAAAGGTGTTGCTGGTGAGGTAGAAATATATTTGCCACAACATTATTTGAAAAATAATATTGAATATAAAGGAAGGATAATGAAAACAGCATTTGCAATAACAATGTCATTTGAATGGGTTAAGCCACCATTATGTAAGTATACAGATATAATGGCGTTAGCGTGGAAAACAACAGATGGTAGTTTGATATTTGATGAATCAAATGTAAATGTAGCTATAACAAGAGAACATATAACAGATGGACAACATACAGAGTATAATGCCTATCCAGTTTCAATTAAAGTTAATGATAATCTTGCAAGCGTAAAATTCCCTGTTGATTTAAGTACAAATGAATATCCATTGGATGTTGTGAAAAAAGGATACTTTAACGGGATACTGTATAATCCAGATATTACGAATACTGCAGTTCAAGTATCGTGGGCATATGGACATTCAATATTTACCATTAAACCAAGTGCAAGTTTAAGTGGAAGTAAGTTTTCGATTAGCATAACGCCTACAACATTCGTTGATACTAAATGCGATGTAAAAACATTTTTTGTGGAGTAATATATAGATTATTTAATCTCTGTATATTGAAAATTTTTTATGGTATCCTAGTATTAAAGTTAGGAGATAGTTATGAAAAAATGGAAGAAACTATTAGTCAGTTTAATATGCTTATGTTTAGTTTTAACTAGTATCTATCTAATAGAATATTCATTTACATCAGAAGTTAGTATATTAGAAAAACAACTCAAAAAGGAAATTGATTTAGAGGACTTAAGAATTGAAACATCTATTGATATAAATAATCAATTCGTATTATATCTTGTTTCTTCAAAAATGATTAATAATAATAATGATGTACGTTGTTTAACAGTATTGTTTAAAAAAGGGTTATGTGGTAGAATTAAAATACTTGAGATAGATAGGTCATACTCACAAGGTTTATTTGTCATTAATAGAATAAAAGGTAGATTATTTATAGCTGGTAATAATAGAAATAGTTTGAAAACAATTCAAATAAGTTCTTTTGATGGTAAAGATAAGAGGATTATTGATATTAATGATAATGATTTTTTTATTAAATATATAGGTAGTGATACCTTTGAAATCGGAGAAATTAGGGGTTTTGATAATAATAATAAGGATATTACTGATATAATTAAACAAAAACCAATGTATAAAACTGCTAAATATATGTACGATATTAACGGGATATATATGTTAATACTATTCATTTATATTATTATTGTTTTTTTTATAATTAAACCATATGCTATATTTAGAAAATATAATAGATAATTTATGTACTTATTATTATAGTAGAATAGAATTAATATACAATAGATTAGCTTAAAATGTATACAAAATTAATAGACAGTGCCTATGGGTACTGTTTTTTGGTAAAAATAATAATATATTCCAATAAAACTGACTCTTTTTTACATTTATGTAGTTGTTTACAAAAATAAAGAAAAAACATAAAAAATATTGAAAACCCCTTGCATTATGGTGATTCTTAGTGTATACTAATAAATGCTGTGACAAAGATAGCTTAGAAGTGTGAGGTTGCCGCATAAGCGGGTAATTCACATGGAGCGAATGTCATGTTCAAGAAACTGGCGGCAAGGTCACTGTACAATATAAAGTCAAAGCGATGTAGGCTTGATTTGAGGTGTGTAGGATATATGATACGCACGGAGCGATGTACAGTCACCACTTGTCGTACTAGAGTACGAAAAGGAGGCGACTTTTTTTATGGCAAGTCAAAAAATGAGAATTAGCTTAAAAGCATACGATCATCAATTAATCGATCAATCTTCAAAGAAAATTATTGAAACAGCTAAGAAAACTGGTGCTAAGGTGAGCGGACCAATTCCACTACCTACTAAGAAAGAAGTAGTAACTATTCTTAGAGCTGTACACAAGTACAAAGATTCCAGAGAACAATTCGAACAAAGAACTCATAAAAGATTAATTGACATTCTTATGCCAACAGCTAAGACAGTAGATGCTTTAATGAGACTTGAACTACCTGCAGGGGTAGATATCAAAGTAGATGTTAAATAATTATACGATAGTATAATATCCCTTAGAGGTTTATATATAGACTATAAACCATCTAGGATGATTACACTTATGTGTAATCCGCTGTAGATTATTAGGAGGTGCAAAGGAAATGAAAAAAGCTATTATAGCAAAAAAAGTTGGTATGACTCAAATATTTGAAGAAAGTGGAGAGTTAGTACCGGTAACAGTATTAGAAGCTGGACCATGTGTAGTAACTCAAGTAAAAACACTTGAAAACGATGGTTACAAATCTGTACAAGTTGGATTTGGTGAGAGAAAAGAAAAACACACTAATAAGCCAATGAAAGGTCATTTTGACAAAGCAGGCGTTAGCTTCAAAAAGCATATAAAAGAGTTTAGACTTGATAATGCAGAGGAATTTGAAGTAGGAAATGAAATTAAAGCTGATACATTCGAAATTGGTGACAAAGTTGATGTATCTGGTGTATCAAAAGGTAAAGGATTCCAAGGTTCAATTAAGAGACATAACCAATCAAGAGGACCAATGGGTCACGGTTCTAAGTCTCACAGAGTATCTGGATCTATGGGTGGTGCTTCTTCACCTTCAAGAGTATTCAAAGGTAAAAAGTTACCTGGACATATGGGTAGTGAGAATGTAACTGTTCAAAACTTAGAAGTAGTAAGAGTAGATGTAGAGAACAACTTACTTTTAATTAAAGGTGCTGTGCCAGGACCTAAAAAATCAATAGTAACAATAGTAAATAGCGTAAAAGCTTAGTTAATACGTAGGAAGGAGGAACGATCATGGCAAAAGTTTCTGTTTACAACATGGAAGGTAAACAAGTTGAAGAAATAGAACTTAATGACAATATATTTGGTGTAGAAATAAACGAACACTTAATGCATATGTCAGTTGTAGGACAGCTTGCAAATAAACGCCAAGGCACACAAAGTGCAAAAACTCGTTCAGAAGTAAGAGGTGGCGGAGCTAAGCCTTGGAGACAAAAAGGAACAGGTAGAGCGAGACAAGGATCAATTCGTGCACCACATTGGACAGGTGGTGGAGTTGTATTTGCTCCAAAGCCAAGAGATTATTCTATTAAATTAAATAAAAAAGAAAAAAGAGCGGCATTAAAATCAGCATTAACTGCAAAAGTAAATGATAATAAACTTATTGTTGTTGATGAATTAAAACTTGATGAAATCAAAACTAAAAAGATGAGTGAAGTTTTAGCTAATCTAAAGGTACAAAAAGCATTAGTAGTTTTAAATGATAATGACAAAAATGTTGTATTATCAACTCGTAATATCAGAGGTGTAAAAACAGCATTAACAAATACGATTAATGTATACGACATTCTAAAATATGATACTTTTGTGGTAACTAAAGATGCGGTTGCTACAATTCAGGAGGTGTATGCATAATGGCTGATTTAAAATATTATGACATAATATTAAAACCTGTTGTTACTGAAAAAAGTATGGAAGTTATGGCTGACAGAAAATACACTTTCTTAGTTCATCCAGAAGCAACGAAAACTCAAGTAAAAGAAGCAGTAGAAAAAATGTTCGAAGGAACAAAAGTTGAAAAAGTTAATACTATGAATAATATTGGTAAAGTAAAAAGAAGAGGTATGACTTTTGGTAAGACTGCTAAGACAAAGAAAGCTATTGTTAAGTTAACAAAAGGTAGCAAAGAAATAGATTTCTTTGAAGGTATGTAATAAACAATATAATTAAAGTATAAACGACTAGTAGTTAGATAGTTAGAAGATACACACGGTAGCGTGTGTCAATATACTTTTGAAAGGAGTGCAATTCATGGGTATTAAAAAATACAACCCTTATACACCTTCCAGAAGACATATGACAGGTTCTACTTTTGAGGAGATTACTAAAAAAACTCCTGAGAAATCATTAGTAGTAAGTCTAAAAAAACATTCTGGACGTAATAATCAAGGTAAGATTACAGTAAGACACCGTGGTGGCGGGTCTAAGATTAAATATAGAATGATAGATTTCAAAAGAAATAAAGATGGTGTTCCAGGTAAAGTAGTAGCTATTGAATATGATCCAAACCGTTCAGCAAATATTGCATTAGTACAATATGTGGATGGAGAAAAAAGATATATTCTTTCACCAAACGGATTAAAAGTGGGACACAAAGTAATGAGTGGATCAGAAGCTGAAATCAGAGTTGGAAATGCATTACAACTTAAAGATATTCCAGTAGGTTCTAGTATTCACAACATTGAGTTAAAACCAGGTAAAGGTGGACAATTAGTTCGTTCAGCTGGTAATGTAGCGCAACTTATGGCAAAAGAAGGTAAATTTGCAACACTTAGATTACCATCTGGAGAAATGAGATTAGTTCCAATCCTTTGTAAAGCTACAATAGGTCAAGTTGGAAATATCGATCATGAACTTATTACAGTTGGTAAAGCTGGACGTAAACGTCATATGGGTATCCGTCCTACAGTTCGTGGTTCTGTTATGAACCCTAATGACCATCCACATGGTGGTGGAGAAGGTAGAGCACCTGTTGGTCGTCCAAGTCCAATGACTCCTTGGGGTAAACCAGCACTTGGTTACAAAACTAGAAAGAAAAATAAGCATTCTAATAAATATATCATAAGAAAACGTTCAAGTAAAAAATAATAACCACTAAAAGGAGGTTTGAATTAATGTCTCGTTCACTTAAAAAAGGACCTTTCGCAGATGAACACTTACTAAAAAAAGTAAGAGTATTAAATGAAAAAGGCGATAAACAAGTTATTAAAACATGGTCAAGACGTTCCACTATTTTCCCTGAGATGCTAGGTCATACTATTGCAGTTCATGATGGAAGAAGACATGTACCTGTTTATATAAGCGAAGATATGGTAGGACATAAATTAGGAGAATTCGTGCTAACAAGAACTTATAGAGGTCACGGAAAAGACGAAAAGAAATCAAAAGTACGTTAATGCGGTAAATGCAGTATGGAAGGAGGCTAATTTATAATGGCTAAAGGGCATAGAAGTCAGATAAAAAGAGAAAGAAATGCTAACAAAGATACTAGACCTAAAGCAAAGGTATCCTATGCTAGAGTTTCACCAACAAAAGCTAAAATTGTACTTGATACAATTAAAGGAAAAGATGTAGGTGCAGCCGTAGGTATATTAAATTACACACCTAGAAACGGTGCTAGAATCATAGAAAAAGTTTTAAAATCAGCTATAGCTAATGCTGAGAATAATAATGGATTAGATCCAGCTAACTTATACGTTGAAGAAGCTTTTGCTAACAAAGGACCTACAATGAAGAGAATAAGACCAAGAGCACAAGGTAGAGCGTATAGAATAGAAAAGAAATCTAGTCATATCACAATCATTCTTAACGAAAGATAGATAAGGAGGGAAAGAATGGGACAAAAAGTCAACCCACATGGATTAAGAGTCGGAATTATTAAAGACTGGGATGCAAAGTGGTACGCAGAAAAGGATTTTGCAGACCTTTTAATAGAAGACAATAAATTAAGAACATATATTAAAAAAAGATTGTATTCAGCTGGTGTATCTAGAATAGAAATAGAAAGAGCATCAGAAAGAGTAAAAATTAACATTCACACAGCTAAACCTGGTATTGTTATTGGTAAAGGCGGTTCATCAATTGAAAAATTAAGAACTGAATTACAAAAAATGACTGCTAGTAAAGTAATTGTGAATATAGTTGAAGTTAAAAGACCAGAAAAAAATGCTCAATTAGTTGCTGAAAACATTGCACTTCAACTTGAAAATCGTGTATCTTTCCGTAGAGCTATGAAGCAATCAATGGGAAGAACAATGAAAGCAGGAGCAAAAGGAATTAAAGCTATCTGCTCAGGACGTTTAGGTGGAGCAGAAATGGCTCGTACAGAATCATATAATGAGGGAACAATTCCTCTACAGACACTTCGTGCAGATATAGATTATGGATTTGCTGAAGCAAATACTATATATGGAAAAATCGGTGTAAAAATATATATTTATAATGGCGAAGTTCTTCCTGGTCAAGTTACTAAGAGAGAAGGGAGAGGGAAGTAATGTTAATTCCAAAGAGAGTTAAACGCCGTAAACAATTTCGTGGTAACATGAAAGGTAAAGCGTTAAGAGGAAACAAAATCAATTACGGTGAATATGGTATTGTTGCATTAGAGCCTTGCTGGATAAAATCCAATCAAATAGAAGCTGCCCGTGTTGCTATGACTCGTTACATCAAACGTGGTGGTAAAGTTTGGATTAAAATTTTCCCTGATAAACCAGTTACAGCAAAACCTGCTGAAACAAGAATGGGTAAAGGAAAAGGATCACCTGAGTACTGGGTAGCAGTAGTAAAGCCAGGCCGTGTAATGTTTGAAATTGCTGGAGTAGAAGAAGAAGTAGCTAGAGAAGCATTAAGACTTGCTTTGCACAAGTTGCCATGTAAATGCAAAGTTTATTCTCGTGCAGAGCTAGAAGGCGGTGATAATTGTGAAGTCAACTAAATACATTGAAGAATTAAAAAATAAATCTGCTGCAGAACTTAATGAAGATTTAGTTACTGCAAAGAAAGAATTATTTAACCTAAGATTTCAAAATGCGACTAACCAATTAGATAATACAGGTAGAATTAAAGAGGTTAGAAAAAATATAGCTAGAATTCAAACAATTATAACTGAGCAATTAAAGGTTGCTAAGTAACCTTGGAAGGAGGAATTCAAGTGGCTGAAAGAAATCTACGTAAAGTTCGTATAGGTAGAGTAGTTAGTGATAAAATGGATAAGACAGTTGTTGTAGCTGTTGAAAATAACGTAAAGCATCCATTATACGGAAAAGTTGTAAAAAGAACTTACAAATTAAAAGCCCATGATGAAAAAAATGAATGTGGCATTGGCGATAGAGTACGTGTTATGGAAACAAGACCATTATCAAAAGATAAAAGATGGAGATTAGTAGAAATAGTAGAAAAAGCAAAATAAGCTTTGTATTTGCTGAAAGGAGGTTCATCTAATGATCCAACAAGAATCCAGACTTAAAGTTGCAGATAATACAGGTGCAAAAGAAATCCTTTGCATCAGAGTATTAGGCGGATCAACTAGGAGATATGCAAACATTGGAGATGTTATAGTTGCTACTGTTAAAGATGCAACACCAGGTGGCGTTGTAAAAAAAGGTGAAGTAGTTAAAGCTGTAGTAGTTAGAACTAAAAAAGGTGCACGTCGTAAAGACGGTTCTTATATCAAATTTGACCAAAACGCAGCGGTTATAATCAAAGATGATAAGACACCAAAAGGAACTCGTATTTTTGGACCTGTTGCTAGAGAGTTAAGAGAGAAAAAATACATGAAAATCCTATCATTAGCACCAGAAGTATTATAGGGAGGTGTAATAAGTGTATAAAACAAGACTTAAATCAGGTGATACTGTTAAAGTTATTTCTGGAAAAGACAAAGGAAAAGAAGGAAAGATTTTAACTGTAGATAGAAAAAATGGAAAAGTAATTGTGGAAGGCGTTAACATGGTTACAAAGCATACAAAACCAAGTGCTGCTAATGGGCAAGGTGGAATTGTTCACCAAGAATCAGCATTAAATGCTTCAAAAGTAATGTATGTTCATAAAGGAAAACCTACAAGATTAGGTGTTAAAGTAGTAAAAGAAGACAGAAATGGACGTACTAAGAATGTTAGATATAGAGTAGCCAAATCAACAGGTGAAGTTATAGATTAATAGTAGAGAGGAGGTATCTCACTTGAGTAGAATAAAAGAGGTTTACAATAATGAAATTGTAGATGCTATGATGAAAAAATTTAACTATAAAAATAAAATGGCTGTACCAAAAATTGAAAAAGTAGTTATAAATATGGGCGTTGGAGAAGCTAAAGAGAATCGTAAGATTCTAGATTCTGCTGTTAGTGATTTAACAATAATCGCTGGACAAAAGCCTATAATAACAAAAGCTAAAAAATCTGTTGCAGCTTTCAAAGTAAGAGAAGGTATGCCTATAGGATGTAAAGTTACACTTAGAGGTAGTAGAATGTATGATTTTACTGATCGTCTAATTAACTTAGCGCTACCAAGAGTTAGAGACTTTAGAGGTGTTAATCCTAACGCATTTGATGGTAGAGGTAACTACGCTTTAGGTATTAAAGAGCAATTAATCTTTCCTGAGATCGAATATGATAAAGTTGATAAAGTTAGAGGTATGGATATTATCTTCGTTACTACAGCTAAGACTGATGAAGAAGCTCGTGAATTATTAACATTATTCGGAATGCCTTTTAAAAAATAATAAGGAGGGAATCGATTAAATGGCAAAAACATCAATGAAAGTTAAACAACAACTTAAGCCAAAGTTTTCATCAAGAGCTTATAACCGTTGTAGAATATGTGGAAGACCTCACGGATATCTAAGAAAATATGGAATATGTAGAATCTGTTTCCGTGAATTAGCGTATAAAGGACAAATCCCAGGTGTTAAAAAAGCTAGTTGGTAAGATTTAGTAATAGGAAGGAGGCCACAAATTATGACAATGAGCGATCCAATTGCAGATATGTTAACAAGAATCCGTAACGGAAATACTGCTAAACATGATTTTGTAGATGTACCTGCTTCAAAAATGAAGCAAGCTGTTGCTGACATTTTGGTAAATGAAGGGTACGTTAAAGGATATAAATTAATAGAAGATGGTTTAATCAAAACTATCCGTGTAGAAATGAAATATGGTAAAGATAAAAATGAAAAGGTAATAGCTGGAATCAAGAAAATATCTAAACCTGGACTTAGAGTATATGCAGGTAAAGATGAATTACCAAAAGTATTAGGTGGACTTGGAACTGCTATCATCTCAACTAATAAAGGTATCATAACTGATAAAGAAGCTAGAAAACAAAATGTTGGTGGAGAAGTAATTGCTTTTATATGGTAATTACTACTCTTGAAAGAATTAGACATAAAAAATAAAATATAATGGATGAAGCTTTGCATTGTTGCAAAGGTATTTAATCCGAGGAGGTGCAAGCATGTCACGTATTGGTAGATTACCTGTAGAAATTCCAGCAGGAGTAGAAGTTAATATAACAGAAAGTAACTTTATAACTGTTAAAGGAGCAAAAGGTACTTTAGAACAACAATTACCAAAAGAAATGTTAATTTCTAAAGAGGAAAACCAAGTGGTAGTAAATAGACCAAATGATTTAAAGAAAATGAAATCATTACATGGTTTAACTAGAACTCTTGTTGCGAACATGATTGAAGGAGTAACTAAAGGTTACGAAAAGAAATTAGAAATCAATGGTGTTGGATATAGAGCACAAAAGCAAGGTAAAAAATTAGTATTATCTTTAGGATATTCACATCCAGTAGAAATGGAAGATCCAGAAGGTCTTGAAGCAGTTGTAGAAGGACAAAATGTTATTATCGTAAAAGGAATTGACAAAGCAAGAGTAGGTCAATACGCAGCGGAAATAAGATTTAAGAGACCACCTGAGCCATACAAAGGCAAAGGAATTAAGTACGCTGATGAAGTAATCAGACGTAAAGAAACTGGTAAATAGTAAAAAAGTAAAGGGGTGAAATCCATGATAAAGAAAACATCACGAACTAAAGTACGTGTTAAGAAGCATAGAAGAATACGTAATAATATAGTTGGAACTTCAGAGAGACCTCGTTTAGTGGTTTTTAGAAGTGACAAACATATGTATGCGCAAGTTATCGATGACCTAACTGGTCATACTTTAGCAGCAGCTTCTACAGTTGAAAAAGACATTAAAAGTGGTTTAGAAAAAACTAATAATGTTGCAGCAGCAGTTCTTGTTGGAGAAACTGTTGCTAAAAGAGCTGTAGAAAAAGGTGTTACAGAAGTAATTTTCGATAGAGGCGGATACATTTATCAAGGTAAAGTAAAAGCATTAGCAGACTCAGCTAGAGAAGCTGGGTTAAAATTCTAAGTAAGGAGGTAGAAGCATGAAGCGTACAATGATTGATGCTAGTAAGCTAGATCTAAAAGAAAAAGTAGTATCAATAAGACGTGTTACTAAGGTAGTAAAGGGAGGACGTAACTTCCGTTTTGCAGCTTTAGTAGTAGTCGGAGATGAGAATGGGCATGTAGGCGCAGGTGTAGGTAAAGCAACTGAAATTCCTGATGCTATTCGTAAAGGTATCGACGACGCTAAAAAAAGACTTATTGAAGTTCCTATAGATGAAAATGGTAGTATTCCACATGATTACATCGGTAAATTCGGAAGTGCTTCCGTTTTAATGAAAAGAGCACCAGAAGGAACAGGTGTTATAGCTGGTGGTCCTGCTCGTGCCGTACTTGAACTTGCAGGAATCAAAAATATCAGAACAAAATCATTAGGTTCAAATAACAAGAATAATGTAGTAACAGCTACTGTTGCAGGGCTTGATGGACTTAAAACTCCTGAAGAAGTAGCAAAACTTCGTGGAAAATCAATTGAAGAGCTTTTAGGATAGGAGGGAACCAAGATGGCAGATAAATTAAAAATTACTTTAGTTAAATCCACAATTGGAGCCATTCCTAAACATAGAAAAACAGTAGAAGCTTTAGGACTAACAAAGCTTCATAAAACTGTTGAACAAAAAGATAATAAAGCAATTAGAGGTATGGTCCATTCTATACAACATTTAGTAAAAGTAGAAGAAGTTTAATCGGGTTAAAATAAGCAAGGAGGTGTAACAAAATGAATTTGACAGAATTAAAACCAGCAAAAGGATCAAGAAAATCTAATTATAGAAAAGGAAGAGGACATGCTTCTGGAAATGGTAAAACTGCAGGAAGAGGACAAAACGGACAAAAGTCTCGTTCCGGTGGTGGCGTAAGACCTGGATTTGAAGGGGGCCAAATGCCATTGTATAGAAGACTTCCCAAAAGAGGTTTTACTTGTAGAAATTCGAAAGAAATCGTTGGAATTAATGTTGATGTCTTAAATAGATTTGAAGCAGGAGCTACAGTATCTGTTGAAACTCTAATTGAACAAGGCGTTGTTAAAAATCCTAAAGATGGTGTTAAGATTTTAGGAAACGGCGATTTAACTAAGAAGCTTACAGTAAAAGCTAATGCGTTTAGTAAATCAGCAGTAGAAAAAATCGAAGCCGCTGGCGGGAAAGCAGAGGTGATTTAGATGTTTAGAACACTTCGTGATGCATTTAAAATACCTGATTTAAGAAAAAAGATAATTTATACAATGTTAATGTTTTTTGCTATACGTATAGGAGCACATATCAGAATACCATTAATTGATCCGACAGCTGTTCAAAATATGTTCAAAAATGCAGATGATGCTGGATTATTTGGTATGTTTGATGCATTCTCAGGTGGTGCGTTCAAGGATATGACATTGTTTGCTATGGGTATTACTCCATACATTACATCTTCAATCATTATGAACCTTCTAACAATTGCTATTCCAAAACTTGAGGAAATGCAAAAAGAAGGAGAAGAAGGACGTAAGAAAATTGCTAAAATCACTAGATACGGTACTATAGTATTAGCACTACTACAATCAGTTGCAATATCAATTGGACTTGGTAGAAGCTTATTCTATGATTATAATCTAATCTCAGTAATTATTGCTGTAACTGCAATGACTGCTGGTACTGCATTCTTAATGTGGGTTGGAGAGCAAATAACAGTAAAAGGTGTTGGAAATGGTATTTCTTTAATTATCTTCATTAACATAATATCAAGATTACCATTTGGAACCAAGAAATTATATACACTTGCTACAGCAAGTAAAAAATTAATTCCTGTAATTATCTTATTAATCATATATGTATTAATGGTTACATTTGTAGTATTAATACAATTAGGTGAAAGAAGAATACCAGTACAATATGCCAAGAGAATGCAAGGAAGAAAAGTATATGGTGGTCAATCTACACATATTCCATTAAAAGTAAATATGGCAGGAGTTATACCAGTTATCTTTGCTTCATCCTTATTACAATTTCCAGGAACAGTAACTCAGTTTTTTGGTAAACCAGATGGATGGTGGGCTTCTGTTATTGATTTCTTGAAGATTACTAGTATATCAGGAGCACTTATTTATTTTGTATTCATATTATTCTTTGCATATTTTTATACTTCAATCATATTCAATCCAATTGAAGTTGCTAATAATATGAAGAAGAATGGTGGATTTGTTCCAGGTATTAGACCAGGAAAACCAACTGTAGACTATTTATCAAATGTTCTTAATAAAATTGTATTAATTGGAGCTTTAGCACTAGCACTTATTGCTTTACTTCCAGTTATACTATCAAATATGTTTAGCATGAATGTTACATTTGGTGGTACTTCACTTATTATCGTTGTAGGTGTTGCCCTTGAGACAATTAAACAAATAGAATCCCAAATGGTTATGAGACACTATAAAGGATTTTTAAATGCATAATAAATAGATTAAGAATGAAGCCAGAAATAATATTCTATCTTCATTCTAAATCTTAAATTGCTGAATCTAATATAAGATATAACTTTGGAGGTTATAAAATGAGATTAATTATGTTAGGTGCCCCTGGTGCTGGTAAAGGAACACAAGCAAAGAGGGTAGCAGCGAAATATAATATTCCGCACATTTCAACAGGTGATATATTTAGAGACAATATAAAAAACAAGACTGAACTTGGAATAAAAGCCAAGGAATATATGGACAAAGGTTTATTAGTTCCAGATGAATTGGTTGTAGATATAGTTGCTGATAGACTATTACAAGAGGATTGTAAAGAAGGCTTTATTTTAGACGGTTTTCCAAGAACAATACCTCAAGCAGAGAGTTTAGACAAAGCACTAATGTCTATGGAAACAAAAATAAATTATGCAATTAATATTGATGTACCTGATGAAAATATAGTAAGAAGAATGTCTGGTAGAAGGGCATGTCTAAATTGCGGTGCAACTTATCATATAAAGTATAATCCACCAAAAAAGGAAGATATTTGTGATAACTGTACAAGAGAACTGATACTTAGAGATGATGATAAAGAAGAAACAGTACTCAAGAGGTTAGAAATTTATCACAAACAAACTAGTCCGTTAATAGAATATTATGGAGAAAAAGATATCTTGATAACTGTTGATGGAACAGTTGATATTGATGATGTTACTAAGAGTATTGTTGAGATATTAGGAGCGTAAAGTTATGTCAATAACAATTAAAACCAACGAAGAAATAGCAATCATGAGAGAAGCAGGCAAAATAGTTGCTGGTGCTCATGAATTACTAGAATCAATGATAAAACCAGGAATATCTACATTTGACCTGGATAAGGCCGCAGAAGAATTTATTAGAAGTAGAAATGCCATTCCATCTTTTAAAGATTACAATGGATATCCAGCTAACATCTGTGCTTCTATTAATGAAGAAGTTGTGCATGGTATTCCTAGCAAGAAAAGAATTTTAAAAGAAGGCGATATAATAAGTATTGATATTGGTGCTTACTATAACGGGTTTCATGGCGATGCTGCTAGAACACATGGTGTTGGTGAGATAAGTGAGGAAGCAAGAGACCTGATTGATGTTACGAAGCAATGCTTTTTTGAAGGATTGAAAGTAATTAAAGAAGGTAATCATTTACACCAGATTTCATCTGCTATACAAAACTATGTTGAAGAAAGAGGCTATTCAGTTGTAAGAGACTTAGTTGGACATGGTGTTGGACGTAAATTACATGAAGAACCTCAAGTTCCAAATTATAAAATAATTGGTAGAGGTCCGAAGCTTCTAAAGAATATGGTAATTGCAGTAGAACCGATGATTAATATTGGAAGGTACGAAGTTAGATGGTTAGATGATGATTGGACTGTTGTAACAATGGATGGATCATTATCAGCCCATTATGAGAATACCATCTGTATTACTGAAGATGGTTATGAACTTCTTACTATTTAAGGCTGAGGTGTTATACTATGAACGAATTACAATATGGTCAAGTAGTAAAATCGAAGGCCGGTAGAGATAAAGACAAAATATTTGTCATAATAAATATAAAAGGTGAATATGCTTATTTAGCAGACGGTAATTTAAGACGAATTGAAAAGCCTAAGCAGAAAAAACTTAAGCATATACAACCGACAAATCATGTAATATATGAGATAAAAGAGAAGTTAATTAGAGATAAAAAAGTTACAAATGTAGAGATAAGAAGAAATTTAGCTGTTTACAAAGTTAACGACCAAAGTTAAATGGTGGAGGAGGTTGATAAAATGTCAAAGAAGGATGTAATAGAAGTAGAAGGAACAGTATTAGAGAAGTTACCTAATGCTATGTTTCAAGTTGAGCTTGAGAATGGACATAAAATCTTAGCTCATATCAGTGGTAAATTAAGGATGAATTATATAAGAATCTTGCCTGGTGACAAAGTAACGGTTGAACTTTCTCCATATGATTTAACTAAGGGAAGAATTATTTGGAGAGACAAATAATAGAGATATTTTATGTAAATATCCGAAGTAACTTTAGTAATAAGCAAAATAACAATTGATATTGTTTGATATAAGTTGAATAAAACCTACAATAAGGTCAACAATTTAACAGAACACAGCTATCTTAAACTTTGAAATGTACCCAAACAAAACTCAATTGTTTAGGAAGGAGCAATAAGATGAAAGTAAGAGCGTCCGTAAAACCTATGTGTGAAAAATGCAAGATAATTAAAAGAAAAGGTCGAGTTCGCGTTATCTGTGAGAACCCAAAGCATAAACAAAAACAAGGTTGATCAGTATAGTTAAACTAGATTTTCTTTATTGAGATTCTAAAAACGGTGATACGTTTATGGAATAGAAAGTGACTATGTCACGATAATTATAGGATTATACATTGAAGAAAAAACATGACAACAATGTATAATATATATAACTTTTGTTAAAAATCTAAAAAAGTATTGCATATAATATTAAGATAGTATATAATTACTAATTGTGATATTATGCACAAAATTAGGGTTGAAATTATAAAATAACCTTAATGATTAATTATGAATTACATTTTTGAGATTGTCATAATGATAGTTTTAAAAAGTAAGATATAAGCGGCTGAGTAATGACTCACCAGGATGTGTTGTTCTAGTAAGTTATTACACAAATTAAAAATGATCATTAAATGATTCTCACTAAGTCATTTAATATTGTGAAAAAATATGTTGGGATAATATTATCTAATATTTCACCGCATTAGATTATTATTCATTCCTTATCTTAAAAAACGGAGGTGTGAAGTACACATGGCTCGTATTGCTGGTGTTGATTTACCAAGAGAAAAGCGTGTAGAAATTGGTCTAACATATATTTATGGTATTGGTAGAGCAAGCTCTAATCGTATATTAAAAGAAGCAGGTATTAATCCCGATACAAGAGTAAGAGACTTGACAGACGACGAATCAGCTAAGATTCGTGAGATTATAGATAATTCTCAATTGGTTGAAGGGGATCTTAGAAGAGAAAGAGCATTAAACATCAAACGTTTAATGGAAATAGGATGTTATCGTGGTATTCGTCATAGAAGAGGTCTTCCTGTTAGAGGACAAAAGACTAAAACGAATGCTAGAACAAGAAAAGGACCAAAAAGAACAGTAGCTAATAAGAAAAAATAACCCATAAGGGAGGTTTGATTAATGGCAAAGAAAGTGTCCAAAAGAGGGACCAAAAAGCGTGTGAAAAAGCATATTGAACGTGGACAAGCGCATATCAAATCAACATTTAATAATACAATTGTTACGTTAACAGATACTCAAGGAAATGCAATTTCATGGGCAAGTGCTGGAGGACTTGGATTTAGAGGTTCAAGAAAATCTACACCATATGCTGCTCAAATGGCAGCTGACACTGCTGCAAAAGCAGCAATGATACATGGTTTAAAAATAGTTGAAGTAATGGTTAAAGGACCAGGTTCAGGAAGAGAAGCTGCTATTAGAGCACTTCAAGCTGCTGGACTTGAGGTTACAAGTATAAAAGACGTAACACCAGTACCACATAATGGTTGTCGTCCACCAAAACGTAGAAGAGTATAATTCAATCGGCTAGGAGGTGTAATAAAAAATGGCAAGATATAGAGGTGCAGTATGCAGACTTTGCCGTAGAGAAGGTGAAAAACTATTCTTAAAAGGTGAAAGATGTTATACAGGAAAATGTGCTATAGATCGTAGACCTTATGCTCCAGGAGATCACGGTAAAAGACGTACAAAGATTTCTGAGTATGGTTTACAGTTAAGACAAAAACAGAAAGCAAAAAGAATCTATGGTGTTTTAGAAACACAATTTAGAAATTACTTTGCAGATGCTGATAAAAGAAAAGGTATTACAGGTGAAAACTTACTTATAATCCTTGAAACTAGATTAGATAATGTTGTATATAGAGCTGGTCTTGGTCGTTCAAGAACTGAAGCAAGACAAGTGGTTAGACATAATCATATTACAGTAAATGGTAAAAAAGTTAACATCCCTTCATATCAAGTTAGACCAGGAGATGTTATTGAAGTTAAAGAAAAATCATTAAGCATCCAAAGATTTAAGGATATTGTAGAAACTACAAGTTCAAGAATTGTCCCAGAATGGATAGATGCTGATATAGAAAACAAGACAGTGAAAGTTGTTTCTGTTCCAACTAGAGAACAAATCGATACTAATATCGAAGAAACACTAATTGTCGAGTTATATTCAAAATAATAATATATAGGTATATAGAATCTATATTAGTAATTTATTTAACTTATAAGTCAAGTAAAATGTGTGCACAAAAATTGACTTGATGTTTACTACCCTCAGAGCATGGACATAGCGCTCCCAGCGCTTCAAGTCTACATAGGAAAAAAGGTATTTATAAAAACTATAAATCCTATGGTAAAATAAAGGAAAAAGGAGGGTCATTGAATGTTTGATTTTGAAAAACCAAAAATAGATATCGTTGAAATAACTGAGGATAACAGATATGGTCGTTTTGTTATAGAACCTCTAGAAAGAGGTTACGGAACTACTTTAGGTAATTCACTTCGTAGAATTATGTTGTCATCACTACCTGGTGCTTCTATAAGTAGCGTTAAGATTGAAGGGGTATTGCATGAATTTTCCTCAATACCAGGTGTTAAAGAAGATGTTACTGAAGTTATTATGAATCTTAAGCACTTAGCTATTAAGAATAATAGTGATAGTCCAGAGCCAAAAGTGGCATATATAGAGTTTGAAGGTGAAGGTGTCGTAACAGCTGCGGATATTCAAGCTGATCCTGATATTGAAATCATAAACCCTGATTTACCAATTGCTACACTTAGCGGTGGAGCTGACAGTAAATTATTCATGGAACTTACTATTACAAAAGGTAGAGGTTACATTAGTGCTGACAAAAACAAATCAGAAGATCAACCAATAGGAGTTATTCCAGTTGACTCTATATATACACCTGTAGAAAGAGTTAATCTTATAGTTGAAAATACTCGTGTTGGTCAAATTACTGATTATGATAAATTAACTTTAGAAGTTTGGACAAACGGAACATTATCTCCTGATGAATCTGTTAGTTTAGCAGCTAAAGTACTTAGCGAACATCTTAATCTTTTTATTGACCTATCAGAAAACGCTAAGAATGCTGAAGTAATGGTTGAAAAAGAAGATGATGAAAAAGAGAAAGTTCTAGAAATGAGTATTGATGAATTAGAACTATCTGTACGTTCATATAACTGCTTGAAGAGAGCGGGTATTAATACTGTTGAAGAACTTACCAATAGAACATCTGAAGATATGATGAAAGTACGTAATCTTGGTCGTAAATCTTTAGAAGAAGTATTGGCAAAATTAAAAGAATTAGGGTTATCTCTAAAACCTAGTGATGAGTAATACTAATTAAGTCTTATAGATTATAACATCTGGAAAAAAGGAGGTTAAGCAGAAATGGCAGGATATAGAAAGCTTGGCAGAACTTCTTCACAAAGAAAAGCATTACTAAGAAACCAAGTAACTAATTTGATTTATCATGGACAAATTAGAACAACAGTTAGTAAAGCTAAAGAAGTTCGTAAAATTACTGAAAAATTAATAGCATTATCCGTAAAGGAAAAAGATAATTATGAAACAGTAACTGTAACTCAAAAAGTACCTAAGAAAACTGCTGATGGAAAAAGAGTTAAGACAGTAGTAGATGGCAAAAAAGTTACTGAATTTGAAAATATCGAAAAAACTATTAAAAAAGATAGTGCTACTAGATTACACGCACGTAGACAAATACTTAAGGTTTTATACCCAGTAAAAGAAGTGCCTGTAAAGAATGCTGGTAAAAAAGCAAACACTAAACAAGTTAACTTAGTAGATAAGTTATTTGATGAGATTGCTCCAAAGTATTCTGATAGAAATGGTGGATATACAAGAATTATTAAAATAGGACCTCGTAGAGGTGACGGTGCAGAAGAAGTAATTATTGAATTAGTGTAATTTTGCATTAGTAAATAATATAGGGATTAAGGCATATTTGCACTTAATCCCTTATTTGTAATTAAATATAAATTAATTAAATATGTTGAGTTTTAAGATAGGGTAATATATACTATTATAAGTATTCAATTTCTATACTACCTATATTTCTACAATACTGATTATAAAGTGAGATATATAAGTTGAATTTAATAATTACTATAGACGTAGATGTTTAGTTCTATTAGGTTTATAAAATCAAGGGAACTATATTGAACTTATTAAAATGAGTGTATAGATGTTTATATTTAATATACAGAAAATTGATGTTTATAATAGTCTATATTACTTAACAATGATAATATAGCAACAGGTGGTGTAACAAATGGAAATGATTAAATCAAAAGGTTTAGTATATGAATATCATACCCATAATGATATGGGTGAAATAGAAGAATTAAACATAGCACTTGACCATGTGGATATAGATATCAATAAAGGAGAATTCATAGCCATACTAGGACATAATGGTTCAGGGAAATCTACTATGGCAAAGCATTTAAATGCCCTTTTAACCCCAACAGAAGGTACTCTATGGGTAAAGGGTATGGATACAAAAAAAGAAGACGATATATGGCACATAAGGCAAACGGCAGGAATGGTATTTCAGAACCCTGATAATCAGATAATTGCTACTGTAGTAGAAGAAGATGTAGCCTTTGGACCAGAGAATCTAGGAATAGAGTCAGGGAAAATAAGAAAAAGAGTAGATAGTGCATTGGATACTGTAGGGATGCAAGCATATAGTACCCATTCACCTAATAAACTATCAGGTGGACAAAAGCAGAGAATAGCTATTGCTGGAGTTTTAGCTATGAAACCTGAATGTATTATATTAGATGAACCTACTGCAATGCTAGATCCTTCTGGACGAAAAGAAGTAATAGAAACTGTTCAAGAATTAAACAAACATGAAAATATAACAATTATTCTTATTACACATTATATGGAAGAGGCTATAGAAGCAGATAGAGTATATGTAATGGATGAAGGTAAGATAGCATTACAAGGAACTCCAGATGAAGTTTTTACGCAGGTAGAGCAGATGAAGACATTAGGACTTGATGTTCCACAAGTAACAGAACTAACTTACATGCTTAAAAAAAATAATATTAATATACCAGCAAATATTCTTAATGTAAAGGAAATGGTTGATGCACTATGTCAATTAAAATAGATAACTTAACATATGTTTATAGTCAAAATACACCTTTTGAAAAAAAAGCTATTGATAATGTATCTCTAGAAATAAAAGATGGTGAATTTGTAGGTCTTATCGGACATACAGGTTCTGGTAAATCTACATTAATTCAACATTTCAATGGATTATTAAAACCTACTAGTGGAAATGTATATGTTAATAATATAGATATATATAGTAAAGAAAAGCCTTTGCGAGAAATAAGACAAAAAGTAGGACTAGTGTTCCAGTATCCAGAACATCAATTATTTGAAATGAGTGTTTATAAAGATGTTGCTTTTGGACCTACTAACATGGGGCTAGAAAAAGAAGAAATCGATAAAAGAATCAAAGAAGCAATAAGTATTGTAGGATTAGGAGAAGAAACCTATGAAAAATCCCCTTTTGAATTATCAGGAGGTCAAAAAAGAAGAGTAGCTATAGCTGGTGTTCTAGCCATGAAACCAGATGTACTAATTCTAGATGAACCAACAGCTGGTCTTGACCCTAGAGGTAGAGATGAGATACTTGATGAGATATCTAAGTTACATAAAGAACTAGGTATAACTGTCATTCTAGTATCACATAGTATGGAAGATGTAGGTAAATACGTTGAACGTATTATCGTGATGGATAAAGGCAAAGTACGATATGATGACATACCGAAGAAAGTATTTAATCATATTGAAGAATTGGAATCAATGGGGCTTGGTGTACCCCAAGTAACCTACTTAATGAAAGAACTTAAGAACAAAGGTTTTCTTGTTACCAATGAAGTAACTACAATACAAGAAGCATACGATGAGATAATGAATGCTATTAGTAAGGATGTGAAAATATGATTCGAGACATAACCATTGGTCAATACTATCCTGCTAATTCTTATATACACGAATTAGATCCAAGAATGAAATTATTAGGAACCCTTACTTTTATTATTTCCTTGTTCATTGCGAATAATGTTTGGGGATATATTGTAGCATTTGTATATCTAGGAACAGTAATAATAATATCAAAAGTACCCTTAAAATTTATGTTAAAGGGGTTAAAAGCAATATTTATTATAATTATTTTAACAGTTATACTGAATTTGTTTTTTACTCCTGGAGAAGAAAAACTCTTTAATATAGGAAGTGTTGTAGTATATAAGGAAGGACTGTATTTTGCAGCGTTAATGGCTATTAGACTTATTTTTCTAATAATTGGTTCTTCAATACTTACTCTTACTACTTCACCAATACAACTTACAGATGGTATTGAATACTCA
This sequence comes from Vallitalea sp., assembly GCF_025211055.1. Classification (GTDB taxonomy): domain Bacteria; phylum Bacillota; class Clostridia; order Lachnospirales; family Vallitaleaceae; genus Vallitalea. The sequence continues at coordinate 55,333 of NZ_JAOARO010000023.1, forward strand.
TTGAATCCATTAAAAAAAATAAAAGTACCAGCACATGAAATAGCTATGATGATGACTATAGCATTAAGGTTCATACCTATTTTATTAGAAGAGACTGATAAAATAATGAAGGCTCAGATGGCTAGAGGAGCTGACTTCGAATCAGGAGGTATTGTAAAAAGAGCTAAAAGTCTTATTCCATTGCTTGTACCATTATTTATATCTGCGTTTAGAAGAGCAGATGATCTAGCATTAGCCATGGAAGCTAGATGTTATAGAGGTGGAGAAGGACGAACAAGGATGAAACAACTAAAGTATACCAAATATGATCTAGTTGCATTGATTGTATTGGTAGTTTACATTACTATACTTATCATTCTTTAATAAGTATGGTAATATTATAAAACAACTTGAAGGTGAAGATAATGGGCAATATTATGCTAGTAGTAGCTTATGATGGAACAAAATATTGTGGATGGCAGGTTCAAAAAAATGCGATTACTATTGAACAAAAGATTTATGAAGCTTGTCAGAAATTGTTTTCCCGGGAAATAAAAATAGTCGGTGCAAGCAGAACCGACACAGGTGTTCATGCATTAGGTCAAATTGTTGTATTAAAAGTAGAAACATCAATACCTATAAATAAGATACCTTATGCAATAAATGCTTATTTGCCCGAGGATATAGTAATAAGAGATGCAAAATTGGTTACTAGTAGTTTCCATCCAAGATATAATGCAAAAAATAAAACATATGAGTATAAAATATACAACTCTAGATTTCCATTGCCCCAACATAATAGGTATGCTCATTTTTATCATAAATCTTTAGACATAGATAAGATGAAAAAAGCAGCCAGGTATTTTATAGGTGAACATGATTTCAAAGCTTTTTGTTCAACGGGAAGCAGCGTTAAAAGTACTGTCAGAGAAATCTATAAATGTGTAGTTACCGTTGAGGATGAAATGATTGTCATTAGTATTAATGGAAATGGCTTTTTATACAATATGGTTAGAATTATTGCAGGAACATTAATAGATGTAGGAAGAGGAAAGATTGAGCCCGATTATATTATAGATATTATAGACTCAAAAGATAGAAGTAAAGCAGGGGCTACTGCTCCAGCTAAAGGATTAACGCTAATAATGATTAACTATGATTAGATCATGAAAGGAGGAAGTTACTGTGAAACAAAAATTATTATTTGTAATAGCAACGATACTCTGTTTTGGATTATTTACAAGTAGTGTACAAGCAACTGACTCAACTCAGGAATATGATGAGGAAGTATATAAAGAAGAAATAATACCAGGTAAAGTTATTGCAATTATAAAAGATGAATATGAAACCTTAGAGACATCAGGTGGAGATTATATACAAAAAGTACAAGTGTTGAAGGTAAAACTAACTAGAGGAAAAGAAAAAGGAAAATTAATAGAAGTATACAATACGGTAGACGGCATAATGGCTAATAGTTTTGATGCAAAAGTTGGAGACGAGCTGTATGTTGGTATTGAACGTGATGAAGAAGGAAATATACTACAAGGTCACATAACTAATGTTAAGAGGGACAAGTATCTAATCTATCTAGTTATAGCATTTATATTATTGACCATTATTGTGGGTGGAGTGAAAGGTGTTAAGACACTATTTACATTAGGTATTACTATCGTAGGTGTTTATTATATGCTAAGAGGTATAATAAACGGTCAGAATCCAGTTGTGACATCTATATTAGTATCTATTGTAGTTACGATTATAACTATGTTAATTATAGGTGGGTTCAATAAAAAAGCTATAGCTGCTATAGCAGGAACCTTATCAGGTGTCATAATAGCAGGAACCATATCACTTGTAATTGGATACTATGCTAATTTATCTGGACTTGAGACATCAGAATCACAGATGCTCTTGTACTCTACAGAATCAATGCATCTTGATTTTAAAGGAATATTGTTTGCTAGTATTCTACTTGGTACCTTAGGTGCTGTAATGGATGTTTGTATGTCCATATCTTCATCAATAAAAGAGTTAAAAGATAATAATCCTTTAATGACTGTTGGACAATTATTTAAATCAGGCATGAATATAGGTAAAGACGTAATGGGTACTATGTCAAATACTCTGATTTTGGCTTATGCAGGTACATCAATGTGTTTAATGCTGTTATTTATGGTAAATGATATGACCTTAGTTGATATAGTTAATATGGAATTGATCTCCACAGAAATAGTTAGAGCTTTAGCTGGTACAATAGGTCTTATTATATCTATTCCTATAACAGCTATAGTTGCAGCTCTTATGGCTAAAGGGGATTATAATAAAGTATAAACCATATAAAATGATGTTTTATCCACAATTACGAATATGAATATATAACAATTGTGGATAAATATAAAAAAACGTATAAAAATGTGGATATTTTTCTTCAAAGCACTTGACACGCTAGGTTGGATGTACTATAATATTGAATCGTGAGATTGTAAATTAAAATCCATTAGCCCCGGATTTTGATAATACATGAGAAATCGAACTGAATAAGGAGGGAACTCGATGAAAACCTTTATGCCAAAAGCAGAAGCAGTTGAGAGAAAATGGTATATAGTAGATGCTGAAGGTCAAACTTTAGGACGTTTATCATCTGAAATAGCAAGAGTACTTATTGGAAAAAACAAGCCTATCTATACACCACATGTTGATACTGGTGATAATGTAGTAGTTATCAACGCAGATAAAGTTGTATTAACAGGAAAGAAATTAGACCAAAAATTATACAGATATCATACTGGACATCCAGGTGGTTTAAAAGAAATAAAATACAAAGATATGATGAAAAATAAACCTGAAGAAGTAGTTATGCATGCAGTAAAAGGTATGCTTCCTAAGAACAAACTTGGAAGAAAAATGCTTAAAAAACTACGTGTATACAGAGGTTCAGAACATAAACATGAAGCTCAAAAACCAGAAGTATTAGAAATCAAAAACTAAATGATTCGTACTGAAAGGAGGAATACAAGTGGCACAATTAAAATATTATGGCACAGGTCGTAGAAAGCATAGTGTTGCTAGAGTATATTTAGTACCTGGAACAGGTAAAATTACAATTAATAAAAGAGATATAGATGATTACTGTGGACTTGAAACTTTAAAAGTTACAGTACGCCAACCATTAGAATTAACTCATACAACAGATAAATTTGATGTTATAGTTAATGTACATGGTGGTGGATTCACTGGACAAGCTGGTGCTATCCGTCACGGAATCTCAAGAGCTTTATTAAAAGCTGATGATGAATTCCGTCCAGCACTTAAAAAAGCAGGTTTCTTAACAAGAGACCCAAGAATGAAAGAAAGAAAGAAATATGGATTAAAGGCTGCAAGACGTGCACCTCAATTCTCAAAAAGATAATAAATTCCAAATTCCAAAACCCTCAAACAGTTATGTTTGGGGGATTTGTTATATTATGGGTGATTAATAATGACAAAAAGATTAAAAAAATATGGAATACTTATGATAACAAGTTTAATATCTGGATTGATCCTTCTTAAAATAGCAAATTTATCTCTAATAAGTAAACCACAGCCAATAGCACAAAATGGTTTACTTGATTTAACCGATTGGGATTTTGAAAAAGATGGGACAGTACAACTTAATGGTGAATGGGAGTTTTATTGGAATCAACTTTTAACACATGAAGATTTTAAGGAGAATGAACCTAAAATTCATTTTAATGGATATCAACAAGTTCCAAATACATGGGATGAGTATAATATTAGTGGAAAGCATCCAAAAGGGACTGGCTATGGAACATATAGGCTAAAAGTTAAAAATGATAATTGGAGTGATACTTTCGGATTAAAAATTCTAACTATGTCTACATCATATATTATAATGATTGATGATAGAGTAATAGCAACAAATGGAACAGTTGGGGATATTCCTAAAAAAACAAAGCCTAAATATAATACTCAGTCGGTAAGTATAATACCAACTTCTAATGAGTTTCATATAATTGTTCAAGTTTCAAACTTTACCTATGCAAGAGGTGGTATTTGGCGTCCCATTGTTTTTGGACTTGACTATGATATTAGAAAAATAACCATTAAGACTTCAAGAAATGAAATGTTTCTTATGGGTATTATACTTATTATGATGTGCTATCATTTTATACTTTATTGCGTAAGAAAAGAAGATAAATCATTATTGTATGCCGTGATTGGTTTATTTGTTACTATATTACGGATACTTGTAACAGGAGAATATTATATAACAACACTTTTTCCTAATATATCCTTTTCAACGATTATTTTATTGGAATATTGTACTCTCTATTGGGGACTAATTACATGGGTATTGTTTATTGGCAAATTGTTTCCATATGAATTTAATAAGAATATTCTAAAAATATTTGTTTTTGTAGATATATTCTTTACGGTGGCAACTTTTACTTTACCAATATATATATATACTAATTACTTAATTTGTATAGAAATATATAATATTATACTTTTTATATATGCTATACTTAGAGTAATAATAGCTGCTAAAAATGAAAAAGATGATGCACAGCTTATACTATATTGTAGTATATTGCTATTTACAGCTTATATAATTGATATTTCAATATTTCTAAATTTCATACCCAATATTACAGGTGGAGTTTTTATAACAGTGGTAGCTGTTGCAGTATTAATTCAAGCATATATAATTTCAAGAAGATATTCACGAGCAATGGAACAATCTAAGATTAGTGAAGTAGCTATGCTTCAAGCACAGATTTCACCCCATTTTTTACATAATGCAATGAATGCTTTAGCTGAACTTAGCTATCAGGGTGGAGATGTAGCATATGATGCTATTACATCTTTTTCGGAATACTTAAGATACTCTTATGATTTATTGCCACAATCAAAAATGATTTCTCTTCACAAAGAGATTGAACTTGTAGAAGCGTATTTGAAGGTTGAAAAACTTAGATTTGGAGATAAACTACATTATGAAATATATGTTGAAAACTCAAAAACTATATATTTACCACCTTTTATGATTCAGCCTCTTGTAGAAAATGCAGTAAGACATGGTGTTTCCAAAAAAAAGGGTGGAGGAGTCATTATAATAAGTGGGAAACAAGAGGGTAAGTTATACAAAATAATGATTGAAGATAGCGGAGTAGGCATTTCAGAAGATGTTATTAACAACCTTGCAATTGGAGAAAAAACCAATTCAATGGGACATGGACTTAGTAATGTTAATAAGAGACTTATAAATAAATATAATACTAGACTAAATGTTATAATTAATGAACATATGGGAACTACAGCATATTTTTTTCTTAAAATATAGTTCTGAATCTGACATTAAATAGAGATGGCTTAGTTCTTTTTTCGTACAGGAGGGAAATTTTATGATTAAAGCAATAATAGTAGATGATGAATTACCATCCATTAATATATTGAAAAGATTACTTGAAAATAGTGGGAAGGTTCAAGTAAATAAAAGTTTTGATAATGCTATTGATGTAATAGAATACTTAAAAGCTAATATAGTGGACGTGATTTTCTTAGATATTCAAATGCCAGATGTAGATGGTCTTGAGTTAGCTAATATTATTACTACAAAGGTAACCAATAAGTGCAAAATTGTATTCGTAACAGCATATAACCAATATGCAATTGAAGCATTTGAGATAAATGCTCTTGATTATTTGCTTAAGCCTGTAAAAAGAGATAGACTTAATAAGACACTTGATAGGATTATTGAAGAATTAAATATCAAAATTTCTCCTACAAAAATGAATGTTAAGTGTTTTGGTAAGTTTGAAGTATATGCAGATAAAAAAAGAGTTAAGTTTAGAACTAAAAAAGCTGAGGAATTATTAGCTTTATTAATAAATAATGAAGGAAAGAGTGTTCCAAGAAGTAAAATAATTGATTTTTTATGGGCGGATTTTGATGGGGACAAGGCACTTGTTAATCTAAATACTACCCTATATTATGTAAGGAAGGCACTGCAAGATCATGGATTAGACATTCAGATAATTTTTGATAGAGAAACTTATAGAATTGACACAAGTAATATTATATGTGATTATTTTGCGTTTAAAAACTATTTTACAAATTCAAATATTGAGGGAGATATTTCAGATATCAATGAAATACTTGATTTATATAAAGACGATTATTTCATAGCAAATGACTATGTATGGTCAATAAGTATGCGCCTTAGTCTAAAAGAAAAATATATAAGTTTAATGTTATTGGTTGTAGAATTTTATTGTAATAATGAAGAAAAAGAAAAAGCGATAGTACTTTTAAAAGATGCTTTTTCAAAAGAATGTATTAATGATGCAATTGTTTATAAGCTGATGGAGTTATTAATTGAAGAGAAAAAATACTCTCTAGCATTAAAGTATTATAATTCTTATAAAAATACACTCAAAGAATTAGGTAGAAAGCCAAATAAAATATTTAAAAAGCTACTTGCACTAATATAAAGTATTTGATTAATTTATAGATAAATATAAAAAATATAAAATATTATCCAAGTGTTAATTAGTGGTTAAGTGCCATGCTATATAATTATGTAGCATGGCACTTATTTAATTATTTTATAGAAAAGTTTTCGTAATGCTTTTCTTACTTATATAAAACAAAAAGAAAGGATTAGAATTATGCTAAAGAAAATTTCAAAGATAGTTATATTAAATATTCTAATTGGGATACTATTTTCAAGTACTGTTGCATACGCAGGTTGGAAAGAAAGTGACCCATCAAAAGGTTTTGGAGATTGGGAGTTTAATGCAATTAAATATTTTTCGGGTCCAATTTTAATAGAAGATAATAAATCTAGGTTCGAAGTATTTCCAAAAGATCCATATGATGAGTTAGTAGAGTATATTCATAAAGGATATGTTATAAAGTATTATGTTAAAATGATACATAGAGAAATTGAAGATGGAATATTTTTGTTCAAATTTAATGGTAAAGATATAGAGTATTCTGATTATGGGGCAAGCGGTACACAATCAAATTTTGGAAATGTATATTATACCAGAACGGGTTTATGGTCTGGGTTTAGTACTGATATTTGCTTTGAAGCTAATAGGACTAATTTTGGTAGATTCTCTTCTAGAGATTGGCTTAAAATATGGTTGACATCCAAAGGTAAAGATGGGGATGATATGCAAGTCAAAGACGTTTATTTTAAATTTGCGTTACTAGACGAAGCACAACCAAATATAGTAAGTATCAAGTATTATACTGATCAAAATTTAACAAATGAAATTACAAGTGGTAGTAATCCTAAGTTATCATATAATGGAAGTCATAATTCAGTATATATGGCTGTAGAATTTGACGAAGATGTTTTTGTGAAGAATACAGATATAAAAAACTTTATAAGAACCAGTTTGACACTAAAAGATAAGGTGACAAATAAGGATACTGAAGTAGGAAGCTTTCAGTATGATAGGGTAGATACCAATAAAGTAGTATTCAAATACCAAGTAAGATATGGTGCTCAAGGAGAATTATTCTTAAGAAATGAGGATAAGAATAAATTTTTAAAAGAAATAGAAAGCTTTAAAATTCAAGATAAATACGATAATGAATTCAAAAGCTCATTTAGAGCTGCAAATCAAGCTTATAGCAGCGGAAAAGAGTATAATATTAGAGTTGACGGTATTCCACCAGAAATACCAGTAGAAATGGGTACAGGGAAAACAGGGGTGGAGTACAACATAATTGGTGGTAATGAACAGTATCTTAGTGTTGGAGATATATTAGAAGTAAAACTTAAGTTTGATAGTGAAGTGAAAGTATCCAGTGATGGATTCATGCAATTTAACAATATCAATCAATTTAATAACACTAGAGCTAAAGCTAAGTTGTATTTAGATAATGATAAAATACAAATAGATAAAATATACACATATAATAAAGATGAATGGATTGTATATAGGTATGTGGTTAGAAAAGGTGATGATACAAGCAAGCTTACATTTGAAAATGAGGCAAATCCAATGGGAAATCTACAAATTACAGATGATTTTGGTAATGTTGGACAAATGCCTAGAACAGGAGAAGAAGGTACAAAGAATTTCCCAGCGGTTGCTTATAAAAAAGGTAATGAAGCATTGGATATCTTTGTAGATACCATTCCACCACGAATTGATTTTGGTAACAAAGATTTTACAACTTATAGAAATCAACATGTAGTTAGTCTTAGTCCTATTGAAACAGGTAGTATGTTAGTTAATGGTGAATTTGATTATGTAATAAGTAAAAGTAATGTACATCCAACAAATGGTTCATTAAAAAATTGTTTAGGAAGTAAATCTCGTGGATACTCAAGTGGGGGAGGAACAATTAATATTCCTATTAATGATGACCTTTATAAAAAAACAAAGGGATATACTCAATATGATGAAATATATGATGAAATAAATATGACAGGTAAATATGAAAATGTAAATTACGTAGATGGTACAGCTAGTGATGTAATACATGATGGCAGACGTGAAATAACAGGGATATTTTATATACATACTTATATAGAAGATAAAGCAGGAAATAAAACATGGGGTACATCACAACCAATATATATGGATAATACCCATGCAAAAATAAAGATATCCCCTAACGGGACGACGAGTAAGTACGTTGGAGATATAAATGTTAATTTTGAATTATTAGGAGAAGAACCTTCAGGATTTAATAGGTATGAATATAGATGGGTTTCTCCAATAGAACTAGAAGAGAAAAAACTTGATAAAAAAGATATATATAAGGATGGTACTGATACTTACAAGTTACTTAGAGAGAATACAAGTAGCTGGAAACAAGGTAATAGTCTTAATAGTTATTCTATTAGCAAAATACCTATACCATCTTTTGAACAAAGACAGCATGGAGTGTCATATCTCTTAATAAGAGCTTATGATAATGCGACGAGGCTGGAAACAACTGAGGATGTTGATATTAAACATAATATTAGCTATATTTTATCAGAACCATATTATTTTGATAAAGAAAAGCCCGTTGTACAGTTCAAGTCAGAATCAGGAGGATTTGATAAACCTTTAGATAATCACAAGATAAAGGTTACTATTGATGATAAAGACTCTAAATTAGTAGAATTTAAATATTACTTTAGTAATAGTTATTTAACTAGGGATCCAGGCAACAAAATATGGAAACAACTTGAACTAGAATTGCCTAATTTACCAGATGATTATGATCCTTTCGAAGAATATAAAAATAACGGTGAAGACCAAGATAAAGAAGATTTACTAACAAAACAAGCTATAGTAGAAACAAATAAATGGAATGAAGAGACTTCTGATGAAGAGACTCTTAATGGACATGTATTTTTACATATATATGCAAAAGATAGTTGTGGAAACGAAATTATAGCGAGACAAAACATGAAGATTGATAATAATGGACTTCCTATGATTAGTTTTTACTATGATAATGCAATAGGAAATAGATATAAAACTGTTACTGGACATATTAATTGTAGTGATGATGGAGGTATTAAAACACTTGAGTATAAGTGGAGTCAGACAAAAGATATGCCACAAGAATATAATTCAATAGATATATCTAAATTTGATAACAAAAATGATTTAAGAGTAGATACAGATCCTTTTGATACATCAGGTGAATGGTATCTGCATGTTAGAGCAACAGATATATATGACAATATGACTAATAGTATTTCAGAAAAATATATAATTAACTCAACAGCACCAGCTATTGGATTATTCCAAGTAGATAATAGCAAAGTGTATATTTCTAAAGAAAAAAATATAGCTATATCTATAAATAAATTAGTTGATGATAAACTTGAGTATACATATGTAGTATATAATGACCAAGATTGTAAACAGGAAATTAAAAGAGGAACATTTAGTAATACATCTGAGATTGTAAATATACAGTTAAATGAAAATGATAAAATACAAGAATACTATTTCAAATTTTACGATAGTCTTAATCAAGTAACAGAAAAAAGTATTAAGATACAAGCTATTTATGACAATATTCCTCCAACAGCCAAGTTAATATACTCACCAAATAAGGAACAAGGAGTAACATCAAATAATGTTATTGTAACATTAAATAATATTTCTGATAATGTCTCTGACAAAGATAATATTATAGTAAGTGAATCTATGTACACTTTTACTGAAAATGGTGAACATATATTTACCCTTACTGATGAAATAGGAAATGAAACAACACATATTGCCAAAGTTACATGGATTAAAGATGATAAACCAATAGTAAGAGTTAATACTAGCAATATTTATGGACAAAGTTATAAATCATTATCTTTTAATTTATCAGCCCAAAGACCAATAGAAAGTGGTTATATTGATATACAAAATCCTAATATATACTATCAGTTTAGTAAATTAGAAGATGTAGAAGATAAGGATTATATTAAATATAATAATGGAGAAACAATAAGTCTGTCTGAAAGCGATGGAGAATATTATTTACATACTAAATTAGTTGATGGGGAAAGAATTTTTACTAATGTATATGGTAAATATATTCTAGATAATACAATTAATGAACCTAAGCTTACATATACATATGAGGATTCAAAAGGAACTCAAGTAGACTGTACTAAAGAGCAATATGACGCTTTATTAGATGTTAGTTCAATAGTAAAGGTTAGACTAGAATTTGATGAAGATATAGTCATTAAAAGTGTTATTAATAATAAAGGAGAAAATCTTCCTTGTGTAAACAAGGTAATGTTTTATAATAATGATAATATAACAGTAACATATATGGATAAAGCAGGTAATGAAGCCTCCAAAGTTATTAATATAGATAATATAAAACATGTTAATAATAAAGGTATAATAAGTATAACGCCTAATAAGGCTACTAATGATAAAGTAACAGTTATTATAAAAGCACCTTCTAATAAGAGGATTAATAATATTAGAGTAGATGATACAGTAATTGACATGGGTTCTATAACTACTACAAAAGCAGAGGATAGTGAAGATAACTATCTAACAGCAGAATTTACTGTAACAGAAAATGTTAATATTAAGGTAGATATATTTGATAAAGATGATAAGGATACTGTTGTTGTTACAGAGGAATATGATGTTACAAATATTGATAAAACACCACCTACTGGGGATGTAGTTATTAAAAACATAGACAAATATACGAAAACAGCGTCTATTATAATAACAGATGAAAATCCTACTGTTATAACAAACATTGAGTTTATTAAAGAAGATGAAAAAAAAGTACATTTTGATACAACAAAGAGCTATACTTCAAATGATATTATTTATAATCATATTACTAATTTAGTAACAACAAAAATAAATGGTACTATAAAATATTATTTTGAAGATAGTGCTGGCAATAAAGGAGAAGCCCATAATAATATCAATACAATAAATACGAACCTAGATATGAATAAAGTATCAGCAACTTATAAAGTAGGAGATGTGACTTACAATGATATTCCTAGTATAGGAATTGTTAATAAAGATGTAGAAGTAACAGTTAAAGTTCCAGAAGGGTATTACATTGTTAATAATTCTTCAAAAAATACTAGGTTGTTTGTAGTTGGAATAAAGTATGACTTTTTGATTTCTAATGGAATTAATATAGGTAAGTTTAGTGTTGACTTAACTAATACAATTAAAAAATCCGGTCCTAAGCTAAAGCTTAATTATACAATCGATGGGAAAGTATATACAGATGAGCTTGTGAACGGTAAGACAAGTAATAATGTTTTACTGACAATAACATCAGAAGATAATATCTCTAAGGTAGTTTTTGACTCAGTAGAAGATTTACAAGCACCATATAGTTATGAATTTAGTGAAAATAAAATTATTAATATTATAGCTATTGATACAATGGGAAATACAACAACACTAAAAGCTTCTATAGATTGTATAGATAAAGAACCTGTGAGAGCTGGATTATTCTCATTATACACAAAACCTACGAAAGATAATATTAAGCTACAATTTCTAGCTACTAAGCCGGTAGATATATTAGAGATTAAAAAAGACGGTAATATATACGATAATACAGATATTAATGCAGTTGATAAGTATGAATTTACTGTTATAGATAATGGTAATTACAGTGTGAAATATAGAGATGATATTGGAAATGAAAGTATTGTTTCCCTAGAAGTAAATAATATTGATAGAGAAGATCCTATTGTTAAAATTCTATATAATGGAAAAGAAACAAAACCAGTAACTAACGATGTAGTAATGGCATCTATTGTATTGGTTAATAAGAATCAAGAACCACATGGAATAAAAGTACTTAATACTATAGGTAATACGAATAGCTATTTATTTAAAGAAAATGGTAAGTTTACTTTTAAAGTTACGGATATGGCAGGTAACGAAACACAGATAACAGCAGAAGTTGATAGTATTGATAGAGACCCTGTTTCTTATACAGTATCTTATTCTGAAACAAATCTTACTAAAAACGATGTTGTAGCAACAATTACTATAGGTGAGAATAATTATAAGATTTTAAATTCAGATATTGATCAAAATAATAACGCAAATAGTGTTAATAAAAATGTAATGGTTACAGGTAATAGAATTTCAATTAGATTTACTGACAATGGATATTATCAATTATATGTATCTGATGAAGCAGGAAATAAATCAACTATTCTATTAAGAGTAAAAAATATTGATAGAATTAAGCCGATTATTAAATTACAAAATGATTATGTTGTGACACTAAAAGGGGTAATGCCAAAGCTTAATGATGTAATTGCATATGATACTCATGATGGAGATATAAAAGAAAAAGTAAATATATCATCATTAGACGTATCAACAGTTGGAGATAAAAAAATAACATATACAGTTAGTGATACGGCAGGTAATATAGCTAGTTTAGAGAGAGTTGTAAAAGTAATTGGTGACGATTATACAATAATAGTTAATGGAAAAATAAATCCATCATCATTTTATTCAAACAGTGAAGAAACAGATATTAAAGTATTTAACTTTGTTGAAAATGCAACAATTAAATACATTAAAGGTATAGTTAAAGATGGAGAATTTAAACAAGATGGACAAGTTTACAGTATACTATTAGATACAATAGATGATAAGAAACTAGGAAATGAGCAAGTTAAATTATCGCTTAACGAATTAGGTTGGTATACTATATATATTATGGATTTGAATAGACAAAAAGCTTCATTCACTGTTTATTTTACAGAATAACATAAGTGGATTCTTTGAATTGATTCTTAATTATGCAAATATCTCAAATGAGAAAATTATAGAAAAGGAATGTATATATGAAAAGAGTAATATCAGTACTAGTAGCTATAATTATATTATTAAACATCACATTACCTGATGTATATGCAGTTGGTGAAATTAGTAAAAAGAAAAGACCAGTTACACTAAGTAATGAAATAATTAATGTATCTGTAAATAATAAAGGCAGATATAATGTAAGAACTACAGAGCTTGGAAATCCAATTAGACCAAGTGACTCTAATAAGACACTACTATTTCATGATGGAAAAAATGAAACTTCATTTGCAACATTCAGGATAGATGGAGAAGATTATATATTTGGAGAAAAATATGCTTATTCACTTTCAAGAAAAGCTGAATTAGTAGGGAAAACAGTAAAATCTAGTAATTCAATTGTAACAACATACAAGATTGGTACAGGTGATAAGGTAATTGAGGTCATTCAAGATTTAAGTATTGTTAATGATCCAAACAATACTAATTATGGTAATGTCTATATTAAGTATTTAGTTAATAATTATACAGGGAAAAATGTCAATATAGGGGCGAGAATATTACAAGACGTTATGCTAGGTGATAACGATGGATGTGCAATAAAAATTGGAGACAAATATTATGAGAAAGAAATAGAATTTACTGGAAGTGATGTTCCTGATATATGGAGAGCATCAGATAATGAGTTTGCACCTAATGTGGTAGGATATGGCTATACTAATGGTTGGGGTAATATAAAACCTAATAAACTAATAATAGGTCATTGGCAAGGATTAGCAGAGACTACATATGATTATACAGTGGATACTGCTATGAATTTTACAATGGAAAGTGACTATGGAAGAAAAGATACTGCAATAGCTTCTTATTGGGATCCGAAATCAGTTAAAAACAATGAATCAGTAGGTTTTGAAACATATTATGGATTAGGTCAGATTTATGATAAGAAACTTACTTATGCTACTAATATATCAGCACCTGCACAGATGGTACTTAATGATGAAAAAACAGGTTATATGAGTAATGGAGAATTCGAGGTTGCTGTATCTATAGAGAATAATTTACCTAATTCTGAAGAAATAAATGATGTTATGGCATATTTAACATTTGAAGATGCAGGTGATTCATTAACATTTAATGACGATGTTTCACTTAAAGGAACTAAGCTTATAAAAGTAGGTGGAGAATATACATTTAGATGGAAGTTTAAAGCAAAGCCAGGCGCCCAATATAGAGCTATTAGATATAAAGTAGATATGTATGATTCTCGTAATGTATATAAAGAAGATGATGAAATTCCAGAAGGAAGTAGAGTTGGAGATCTTAAACTAAATGAGATATACAGCGTTTCTAAGGCAATAATACTTCCTGGTAAGACAGGTCAACCACCAAAAATAACATTTGATACAATATCACCTAATGAACTTTATTATAGTGGTAAAAACTTAGTCACTGTAAAATGTACAGGTATACCTATGTTAATTAATAAGGGAAATTGGGAATTACAATATAGAATAAATAATGGAGACTACAATGTAGTACCATCAAATAACATTAATGTAATACCCGATACTAATTCTATTGAGATAATGTTTGAAGAACAATTTGACATTGGTGAAATGGAATTAAGAATTAAAATACTAAATAATTTATATGCTGATGGCGACGACATAAGTAAACATATATTAAAAGATGATATTCTAAACATACCTGGTAAAATAATTATTACAAAAGATAAGACAGTAATGCCAAGAACATATGGTATGTTAGCTATTGTATCTGATTTTACCTATGATAAATTGAAAGGTTTTTCTAGATATTGTCACGCCATTCCTCTTGCTGATGAAAAAGAACTAAAGGCATTAGAAAAATCATTAGAAGATGCAAATACAAAAGATAAACAAAACCTAAAAAATGTTGTAGATAGAGAAATGTTAATGGTTATTAGAGGTGATATAAGAGCAATTAAAGATAATGGACAACTGTCAAAATACGTAGTATATGCACAAAATAAAAAAGCAATAATAAATAATGTTATTACGTATGCTTCTGCTGTACCATTAACAATACAGTATATGACATCGGATTCAAATAAAGTTAGAAATTCAATTGAATATTTTTCAAATAAAAAAGATGCAATGAGTAATACTCTAAGAAATATTCTTGAAAAAACTACAATTCCTACTAGTTTTAAGAAAGTAGCTGAAGGTCAATTAAAACCAGGCATTGAGGCAGATATTGATTATGATTTTACTTATGAAGATGAATCAATTGATTATAACTGTGATGCAAAAAAAACTATGGGAGCAATTAGTGGTAAAAAAGGTTTTGATATGAGTGATAAATTGTCAGGATTAGCATCACATAGTGTAGGAGCATTAGTTGTAACTGGGTTAGGAGTACTGGGAATTAATTCAGGTGATGGATTTGATTTTTGGAGAGATATGTTTTTAATTACTTTTGAGGATAATGTTGTATATTCATTATGGAATATACAAAATCACATGGCACCAACACCAGTCAAAAAGAACATATCACCAGTACAATTTGAACTTGGCGGTATAGGAGCAGTTCTTAATAAAGCACTAGACGGTATGCCTGTACAAATAGGTGGAGTAAGGTTAGTACAAGATAAAGAAAAAGAACTTGATATGCTTACATTTGATGCAACAGTTGATTTATCAATGTTCCCAGGTGGTGTAGTTGTCAATGCTAAAGATGTATTCTTTTCTACTAAAGGATATGAAGGAATAGTAATTGATGCAAGAGCTAAGCCAAAGAAAAATATTGGAATGATTAGCGATATGGATCTGCAAGTTGGAGTTGATACATATAGAGGTGCATTTAAACTCAATGGAAAAGCTAAAGTTAAGGTAGTAAAATGTAATATTGAATTTAGTATGATAAAAGAGAGTAAGAATGATACTTGGTATCTAAGTGATTGTGTACTTGCTGGTGGAGGTAAGCCAGGTATCCCTCTTTTTGGTGGAGCTGCCTATATAACAAAACTAGGTGGTGGCGTTAGAAATCTACAAGTACTTACTAATCCTTATTTTGATAACCCAGATGCATTATTTACTATAGTTGTTTTAATGGATCTTAATGTTGTAGAAGTATTAGAAGGGCCTTTTGAAGGTTTATTTACTAAGCGATATTTAATAATAAAATCAGATAATCCAACTATAAAAGGACTAAAAATATTTAAAAATTTACAAGGAAAACTATGCTGGGATACAGGATCAAATGAAAAATATTACTTTGAAGCAAAAGGTGAAATGAATGTTGAAAATATATTTACAGGACAAGCAAATTTGTACATTTCAGATCTATTCTTTCAAGGTACATGTAATTTAGCTGTAACAATTCCAAAGGATGTTCCTATCGTTGGTGGGAAATCTATTGGAAAAGCAACCTTTGGTGTAGATAATGATAAAATGTGGGGTTCACTAGGTATTGATTTAAAAATAAAAACAGTGGAAGTAGGTGCTACATATTGGTGGAGAAACAAATGGAAGTTCAATATTGGGGAAGCAGGACCAATAGAGGATAAAAATATATTAAAAGCACCAACAGGAGGATTATATCAAGGAACTACTCTTGACGATAATGGAGAAAAAGTAGATTATATGGTTGGAACAAATGTTGTAGAACAAAAAGGGAAATTTGTTAATAATTCTTTTAAAAGTATGCAATTAATAGCAAGTCCAAAGTCAGAAAGAGCAGAATATGTTGGCGATAAAATTCAACTAAATATTTCTAAAAACAAATATCACCATAATGACATTAACCTAAAAGATAAATATATCTATGATATTAAGCTTAATGTTTCACAGGATACTAAGCTTGTTTTTGAATATCTTGGAGAAAACACACCTAATATTGCAATATGTTCTAATACAAATACTAAATATAAAAAAGTCAAGAGTGAAGATAAAGAGAATGATAATACATCTGGAGAAGATACTTACATAATTGAAAATACCTCATATACACTCCAATCAGTAGATTATGTATATGTTAATAAAAAATATCAAGGGTTAATAGGATTTGAAGATGATGGAGAAAAGGACTTTGTAATTGTATCAGATGTACAATTAAATGACTGTATAACATATACAGACACTATAAGTGATGATATGGAAAGTGATTATGTATATGAAGTGACTATGGATACAACTGATAAAACTAAGCTTGGATTTTCACATAATGAAGATTCAAATAAAGATTTTAAGATTGATATATATGAAGTTGCAGGTACTACAATTGACGGAAAATCAGTTGTAGGCGATAAATATGACAATCTAACACAAAGCGATTTCGTATATGGTAATAAAAAAATAAAATATATAACAGGATTTCAAGCAGGATTAAAAGATAAGAAAATTATAGTAAGTTCAAATAAAAAACTAACAAGTAGTAATGTTATAGAAGAATACAGTATAGATGTAAAATCTAAAAGTAAAAATGAATCAGATATTGTTGTTGAATTTGTTTCAAAAAACAGTATAAAAAATGCAGACATATTCTACATGACAGATGAAAATGGCAATATTGTTAATCTGCCTAGTGGTGATATTAGTGATTTATATGGTGAAAGAACAATTGATTCAGTAACATATAGTTCAATGCTTTTCCCATTTGAAAAAGAAGGAAAATATCTGATATATTCCAGTGCGAAAATAGAAGAAGAACCTCTTACCAAAGTATATGAGATTGAAAAAATGCCACAGCTAGACAAAAATTCAGTTAAGGTAAAAGAAAATGGAATATCATCTCAGAAATTAGATATATCTTGGAATGGTAGTAATTATAGATACACAGCAGATGAGAATAAAAGAATAGGACGTACTATCTTTAGGTTCTATTTAGTGAATGATAATAAAATTAAAAATGATGAAGATGGTCAACAAAAAGATGAGACTGGAGAACTTCTGGGAATGTATACTATTGAAGAAAATGGAATTAATAAACACACCGTAGATATTCCAAAGGGGACTCCAACAGGAAATTATCGTATTAAGACTGTTTTAACAACAGAAGGATTGTGTCAGAGATTTGCTTATTCAAATGTTATTAGTTATAAAAATAAATATACTCCAAAAAATGTTAATAATATTAATGTAAGTTCAATAGGTAATGGATTATTAGATGTATCTTGGCAAAAAACAGAAGCTGTAGAAGAATACTATATTGAAGTATTTGATAAAGATAAAAATATAATTGATAGTTTTGGAGTCGCTTCTGTAGATGGAAATACTACTAGAACTGTAATTGGAGGGGTATATGAAACTTATAATAAAGAGAAGCCTGATGAGTCAAAGGTGGCAGGTCTAGAAACAGGAAAGACCTATAAAGTTGGGATAACTCCTGTTAAGAGAATTAATGATGATACAAGAATAGTAGGAGAGACAGCATATAGTAGCAATATATTCCTAAAAAAACCAATGCCTCCAGAAATAAATATAGATTTTGGAGAAAGTACTTTCTTAAGAACTGAATCAGCTTATAAAATTGAAGATGGTAATGCAATAACCGAAGAAGTAAAAGTAAAAGGAATTAATAACAAAGCACCACTTATAACTATAGAAACTAATTCAGATTGTAATATGAAGGTTTTATTAGATAAAGTTGAACTGCAAAGTACTAATAAACTGACAAATAAATTAGAATTACAACTTAATAAGCTAACAGAAGGGGTACATTATTTAGATGTTATTGCAGTAAATGAAGATGGGGACATAAACAATGAATCAATGAAGTTCTATGTAGATACAAGAGCTCCAGAATTGCTACTTAATACACCTGTAAATAATCAGTACATTGACAGTAATATATCAGACATTATAGTAAGTGGTAAAACAGAAGTAGGAGCAAAAGTTGTAGTAAATGATATTAAGGTACAAGTTAATGAAAAAGGTGTATTTGAAGGAAGTGTACCAATTGATACAGATACTATTAAAACAGTACTTAATATTGAAGCAGAAGATGATTTTGGTAATGTAACCAAAAATAAGGTAGAGGTCATAAGAAATCTTTCCCCTATTAAGGATATTGTTATGACTTCAGACATTCCTAAAGTTACAAAGATTATAAATAAACCAATATATGATGTTACAATAGAAAGAATGAAAAATGCATTTACTGGTGAAGTAGTTGATGTACCGATTACAACAGATGAGGTTATAGGTTACGAACAAGATGAATTAGTACAAAATATAGTTAAAATGGGTAAAACTTATAAGATTGATGTTAAAGGTATCTCACAATCTAGCAAAACCAAATCTTCAAAAGTATCATCAACGGATTATATTGATATTGATAAGAGTAAATTAAGATATGAAATAGTTGAGGGAAAAACTCTTGCAAGCATTGATGATGACGGTAATATTGTCATAAATAATAATGGACTTATTGTAGTTAAAGCATCTTATGAGGTATTAAGTGGTAATGAAGTATCTACAGAAACTAAAAAAACTATAGAAGTTAAAAAAGGTTATTCTTTTGAAAAATATCTAACCATGAATTCAGAGTATGCAGATATATATGCTGGTGCTGATGATGAAGATGATAACAATAATGGTAACAATAATAACAACAATAACAACAATAACAATAATAACAATAATAACAATAATAATGATATTACAAATAATAATGACAAAAAACAAGATGTTAAAAAGCCAGAAGTTAAACAAAAGAATAAAATATATACTGAAAAAAATAAGGTTAATGATAGTATATATGTTACTCCAAAAGTATTTAAGGATTTACAAAAAAATAATTATGAACATATAATAATAAAAACTAAAGAATACACTATTATTCTTCAAAATACGTCAGATAGTGATAGTGCAATAGTAAATGATAATAAAACTAATGGTAAAAATAAAATATTATCCACTATACCTGAAGAAGAACGATTAGTTAAAACAACAACAATACCATTATCTTCTATAGATATGTCACTTACATTAGATTCTCCTTTGGAGAAAGAAATTATTAAAAAAATACAAGATAATAATATCTCTAATATTGATAATATGAAAATTGTACATTTTAGACATCATGGAGAGTTACCAACAAAAGCACAAGTTACAGTATCATTAGGAGAAGAATTCAAATCAAAGAATCTTTATATGTATTACTATAACGAAGATAATAAGAAGCTTGAGTTATACGGATACGTTATAGCTAATGGACAAGGGGATGTAAGTTTTGAGGTTGATCATTGTTCTGACTATATATTTGTAGAAGATATTAATATGAGTAATAGTAATTTTGTAGAAGATAAAGAAACTAAAGCTTATATTTCAGGACTACCTAATGGTGACTTTGCTCCTAACACAAAGGTAACAAGAGGAGAAGTAGCCGCTATGATATCAAGGCTACTGGTTAAACCACAAACTAGGAATAAGGCTACATTTAATGATATTGATATGTGGGCAAAAGATGACATTGTTAAGCTTGCGTCATATGGATATATAAATGGATATACAGACGGTAGTTTCAAACCAAATAATTATATTACAAGAGCCGAACTTGTTAAGCTGTTTATTAATATCATTAATCCAAAACGAACAGAATCTTTTAGGCATAATCATTTTACAGACATAGAAGATTGTTGGGCAAAAAAGGAAATAATGAAATGCTATAGATTAGGCTTAATTAACGGATATAATGGTAAGTTCAATCCAAATAACTATGCTACAAGAGCAGAAGTAGTTTCCATGATTAATAATTTAACAGGAAGAAATGGAAATATAGACAATAAAATAAATCCATTTCATGATTTAGAAAACAACCATTGGTGTTATGAAGATATCTTAAAAGCTATAGAATAAAAGCTCATTGTAATATAGACTAAACAACAGAAGTTAAAGAAACGGAAAGGAATTCATCAGATGAAGAAATGTTTAGTAATTATATCTTTACTTTTATTTCTGAAATTTTGTATGGTGACATTTGCTAGTAATATAAGTGCATTAAACACAGGTACTAATACTATAGAGTTAAATATAGAGGGAATACAGTTACATAACACATTATTAACTACAGAAATTCCTTGTAGAGATTATGGGAATATAGAAGGGGTTATCACTTCTGATAACTCCATAGACGTTATTAAATGGGCGTTTTTAGATACAAATAATAATTTGATAGCATTAGAAAGACGTAACCTTACTAATACTAAGAGTATTGACCTATATAATTATATAGAAGAAATAGATTTTTCATCTTTAGGAGTTGGAAAGTATAAATTCAAATTATACATCAATTCTAATAAAATAATTGATACCACTATTTCAATTATTGAAAAAGAAGATACTGATAAAAAAAATACTGCTACAAAAGACCTTGCTATTCTTAATATGAAATATATTAATATATCACAAAGTATAGGTGGAGAAATAGGGCATAAAGGTACCTATGCAATAGATTTAGTAGGACTTAATGGAAACTCAGAAAGTTTATATGCACCTTTTGACGGGACAATTAGGAAGATATATTCGGAAAATAATCAACAAAATTTTGTATGGTTAGAGAGTGATAAAAAAATAAAATATGTAGATGGTTCTTATGATTATGTTACTGTGATGACAGGCCATGATAGTGATATATCCAATCTATATATTGGTAAAAAAATAAAGCAAGGTGAAATCTATTTTCAAGAAGGTAATAGTGGTAAATCTACAGGGAATCATATTCATCTTGAAGTAGGCAAAGGAAAGGTTACTGAAAAAGGATGGGTAAAAAATAAGTATGGTAAATGGGAAGTAGAGAATCATATAAGACCTGAACAAGTTTTTTATATAACTAATGAATCTACAATCATTAATACTATGGATTTATGTTTTAGAACTTATAATTGAGCATTAATATAATTATTCCCTCAAACACAGTGTTTGAGGGGGTATAATTATCTATCTTCTAAATATCAAATTGCATTCTAGAATTAATGATTGTAGTTTTCATCAGCTTCTGCATCTTCCTTAGTCTCATGAATTGTACCAAATGGATGCTCAGGTGGTGCATAGATAGCATATAATTTAAGAGGTTCATTACCAGTATTGATTACATTGTGCCATTTACCCGCAGGTATCATAATCGCATAATCATCATAAACTCTTTTTTGAAAATCCAGTATATCTTTACTATCTCCCATTCTAACAAGGCCTTCGCCTTCTTCAATACGTATGAATTGATCACCATCTGGATGAACTTCTAAACCAATATCATCCCCAACATCAATGCTCATTAATGTTACTTGCAAATTGTCCCCTGTCCATAAGGCTGTACGATAATTATTATTTTGTCTAGTAGCTTCATCAATATTAACTACATATGGTTCAGGTCCATAATCTCTCAATTCCATGAATTGTAACTCTGAAGTATAGATTGGACTATCATCATAATAAGGATATTCATACCTATCATAAAACATATCATATGGATCGTATATTGGTATATCATCATAGTAAGGACAAGGATATTTTTTATAAAAATGATACATAGTATTTTCCTTTTTCATAGATTTAATATATAATATGCCTTATTTATAAAGAAGGTACTTCAATATATTAAAATCATAACTATAGTATAAAAACAAAAAAATGATTACAAGCGTAATATTATTGTTGTTTTTTTAAATCACATCATATATACTAGTAATACAGGTAAAACTGTTAGAATCAGATTATAAAAAAGATAACCAGTAAATAAATTTCTGATGTAACGAAATAGGAGGAAAATATGAAAAAAATATCATGCTTATTATTAATATTCAATTTAATGCTAGTTTTAATTGGTTGTTCCACAAAAGAACCAGTTAAATCAGACGAAGAAAAGATTCAGGTATCACAACAAAATTCAGAAGATGAAAATAAAGATAAAATAGAACAATCTGATAAAAAACAAGATATTAATAATAAAGAAGAAGAAGCAAGTAAACAAGAGAACAATAAGGAACAAGAGAAGGACCAGAATATAACAAAAGGGAATGATAAAGATACATCAAATGAGTCAACAAAATCAACCCCAAATAATGAAATATCAAAAAAACAAGTAGATGAAAAACTAAAAGATTTTGAGGCTATAAAAAAATATTTATTAGATGATGAAACTTTTGGTTTGGCTTATTGTGAAATGCAAGGTGAAAATTTTAATTATGATAATTATGTGTTACACCATATAGATTTTACTGGCGACAATGAACTTGATACCATTATTGTTACATATACTAATGAAGATGATTATAGAACGGTTGTTTTTGTTACGTTGGAAAATAACAATTACAAGTATTATTTAACGGATCTAAGAGCTACAAAAGATAGTGAATTTTCCTATGAGGATGGTTTTATAATAGAAGAACAAAACGGATATAGTAAATTAGCCGTTAATTTTGGTATTGAAGATGTTAATCTAATCAAAGTAACTTATGGTAGTTTTAGTAATGAGGTCATCCAATCAAATTACGACCTTAATCCTGATATGAAATATAAAGTGGTAAATAAAGTAAATAAAATAGATGGATACAAAAAATATGATACTGATTACAAAAAATACTTTTATGATGAAACAGGTAAAGAGCATTTAATAGCACATACTAGATATCACTATGATTTTGATAAAGAAAATAATGAACATATTTCAACAGAAGAAATAATTGCAGATAATGATATATCCAAGATTATGGCAGATAATTTTATTGTTGGTGATGACGATACTCTAAAAATTTTTGGAAAAGTCCTTGAAGAAACGAATAATATAAAAAATGTTATAGACTATTATTTAGAAAATAGACAAAAATTCCAAAAAAATGATAGAATAAATTATATTAATAATACTATTGATTACATAAATGGATTTACCCAAAACTTCGAGAGTCAAGTAGATGATGATATTGTCAATGATACAAGTATTACAAAGGTCAGCATATGGGGGGATAATCCTGTACCAGCTAATGCTGAAAGTATATTTAAGATTGTT
This sequence comes from Vallitalea sp., assembly GCF_025211055.1. Lineage (GTDB taxonomy): Bacteria > Bacillota > Clostridia > Lachnospirales > Vallitaleaceae > Vallitalea. The sequence continues at coordinate 79,593 of NZ_JAOARO010000023.1, forward strand.
AAAACCTTTTATGTAGAAGATGGTAATAATATGGATTATAATAGTACATTACAAGGTGGATACTATAAGATAACATGTATAGATGATAGTTATAGTAATAAAATCCAAAGGATGAGATTTGATAATGCTGTTTTAAATGGGGAAGATACAGGTTATATATCAAGAGAAGATGAATATGTGGATATCGTATTTGACACTAAAGAGAATGTTTTTGCTAAAGCAGATAATATTGTCTATCCTACTATACTAATTAATAAATTATCTCAGATAAAGGAATTAAACCATAATAGTATTTGGAAAGCAAATGTAGTAATTATACCAAAAGAGATTGAGTTCCTTGAATATACCAATGAAGACTAATAATATATTCAATTGTTGACCCAAAATTAAAAGCGAGTAATTATCTAGGATAATTACTCGCTAAATTAGTATTAATGAGATATTTTAATATGGTAGTGGGTTAACAGTATAATTCTTGAATTTTGCACTTTTTCCCCATGTTCTTAGTCCTAACATTTTAATATCATCCTTAAAACTATCATCCGAAGCTGTTATATACAATATATCATTAAGATAAACTTGAATAGATGAACCATTCTTTACAACTTTTAATGTATAATATTCATTTGGTTTTATATCAAATCCAACTTTTTCATTACTTATATTTTTCCAATCACCATTATTTCTACCTATACCTCTTCTTAGCATTACTTTATTACCTTCTGCATCTATGCCTGCATAGAATCCTAAGAAGTTATTATATCCATCAGCAATTCTATCCACATTAAATACTATACCAGCATTACTATCATCATCACTAGATAAGCATACATCTACTTGATATATTCCTCCATAAGCGTTATAGCCCCATACTCCAGTATCATTTCCCAAAACAGCAATAGGTGTTATATTTTTATTTTCACTACTACGAGGAGTTATAGATAAATAATCATCTTCAAAAGAATAATATGGATTACTATAAAACTTAATTAAATCTTTTGTAAAAATTGCATTTTTAAATTTTTGAGAAGGATCTACAACTTTAATAGAAAACGGTTCAGAACCAGTTGTTTCTCTGTTATACTTATTCAAAAGCTTTTCAATTTTTAGATTAAGATCTTGTTTATTATTCCATTTATATATTTTACCTATTTCAATTAGATCAGTATTAAAAACTGAATACACATAACTGTCAAGCATACTACTTTCTGTTAATATAATATATCCATCATACTTATCACCGTTTACAAGAGTAACATAAGTAAGTCTTTCCTTCTCATATTTCCAATCAACTTTATTTTTTTCAAAGTTATATCTATATACAATACCAGTATCTAGGCAATATAATTTACTAGTATCTGATTCAAGTATCTTATAAATAATACCTTTACCTATCTTAATTTTTTGATTATTATTATAAAATGTTGCGTAAATTTCCTCGTTTTCTATAGAAATATCATATCCTTTAGTATAGTCATTAGGTTCTATAGGCTTAGTATAATATTTTTTAAAAACTCTATTAACTATAATAACCGCTTGCTCAATAGGTGTATTGGCAAGTGGTTTGAAGTTAGTACCATTACCTTTCATAAAACCATTTTCAAAAGCAAAATCAACGCCAGATACTGCCCAATTAGCTACGCTAGCTTTATCAACTACAGATAAAATACCATCACCTTTATAATAATCTATATTCATGCTATCAAGTGTACGACTCATCATAATAGACATCTCTTGTCTTGTTATTGGAGCTTCTGGAGCAAAGACACCATTACCTATACCATTAATTATCCCTACTGCATTTGCCATGAGAACATTTTTATTAGTAGTATCAGAAAATGTATTACTAGGAGCAGGATTTGGATATTTTCCTGTCATTTGATTATACATATTCATTATAAGTTCAGCAAACTGTACTCTGGTAATATTACAACTGTAATCATTGTACCCATTATCTATTCCGTTTTGAAATGCATTTTCCAGTTCTTCAGTAGCCCAATCACTTGCACCAGGATACCATCCACCGGCATATGCACTACAAGTAAATAGCATAACTAAAATAATTATTAAACCAAGTTTCTTCTTCATAAATTACCTCCTATATTTTATTTGTAATATTATAACATATTTTTACTTAATAATGTTAAAAATTAATACCTTATTATATGAGGTTTTGTAGTATAATAAAAAAATCGTACTCAAATTTATGAATATATTGACAATGGATATCTAGAAATATAAAATATAATATTATATAGTATATTTACTAAACTATTACCTATAAAAATGAATGCAGCTATACTAAATAAATTATTAGGTTTAGCAATGTGCTATTAATGCAATAATATTAAATTAACTAGGAGAAAAAGCGTACAAAAAAACATAGAAAGGATACTAAAGATGAATAATAATCAATCATGGTGGAAAAATTCAGTGGTATATCAGATATATCCTCGTAGTTTTCAGGATAGTAATGGTGATGGAATAGGAGATTTACAAGGAATTATAAATAGATTAGCCTATTTAGAAGAACTTGGGATAGATGCTATTTGGTTATCACCAGTTTGTAAATCACCTCAAGATGATAATGGCTATGATATTTCCGATTATATGGACATAGACCCAATGTTTGGAAGTATCAAAGACATAGAGAATCTTATTACTAGAGCTAATGAGCATAATATAAAAATAATATTAGATTTAGTGTTAAACCATTCTTCTGATGAGCATTCATGGTTTGTGGAAGCGAAGAAGAGTAAAGATAATAAATATCATGACTATTATGTATGGAGAGATGGAGTAGAAGGAGAATTACCTAATGATATGAAAGCATGCTTTGGAGGCTCTTGTTGGGAATGGGTAGAAGAATTAGGTCAATATTATTTTCACCAATTTTCTGTAAAGCAGCCTGACTTGAATTGGGATAATCCGAAGGTTAGAGAAGAAATCTATAATATGATTAATTGGTGGATGGACAAAGGAGTAGGAGGATTCCGCTTAGATGTTATTGATCAGATAGCGAAAGAACCTGACCTCAAGATTACTAATAATGGGCCTAAACTACATGAATATATTAGGGAAATGAGTAGAGAAACTTTCCAAAAAGGGGATCTTATAACGGTAGGAGAAACATGGGGAGCAACACCTTCACTTGCAAAACTATACAGTAATCCAGACAATAGTGAATTCTCTATGGTTTTCCAATTTGAACATATTGGTTTAGACCAAGAAGAAGGCAAAGAAAAATGGGATCTAGCTCCTCTAGACTTCATAAAATTGAAGAAAGTTTTATCTAGATGGCAGGTAGAATTACATGGTTGTGGATGGAATAGTTTATTCTGGAATAATCATGACTTACCAAGAATTGTATCTCGATTAGGAAATGATAAAGAGTATAGAGTAGAATCAGCTAAGATGCTTGCAACAGTTATTCATTGTATGCAAGGTACACCTTACATATATCAAGGTGAAGAATTAGGTATGACCAATGTGAAATATCAGATTGATGAATATCGTGATATAGAAACCTTAAACATATATAAAGAACGTATGCAAAAAGGTTATGCTAAAGATGAAGTAATGAAATCAATCTATGCTAAAGGTAGAGATAATGCAAGAACACCAATGCAGTGGGATAATACAGATAATGCAGGTTTTACCAAAGGAGAACCTTGGTTGAAAGTTAATCCTAACTATACTGAGATTAATGCAGAACTAGCATTAAAAGATGAAAACTCAATATTTAATTATTATAAGAAATTGATTGCACTACGCAAACAATATCCTGTAATTATTGATGGTAAGTATGAATTGCTTTTAGAAGAAGACCCGAATATTTTTGCTTATACAAGAACATTGGAAAATACTAGATTATTGGTTATGTGTAATTTCTATGGTGAAACTACTGAATATACGATTCCTAAACTATATAAAAAAGACAAGGAATTAATACTTTGTAACTATAAACAATCAGTTAGTGAAGAGGTATTACAACCATATGAAGCAAGAATTTATCTTATAAAATAACTAAAATATAGATTATCCCATAATACATTACGGTGTTTTTTATGATTAAAACCCCATGAAATTGTCATAGCAAATGGGCTTCCTACTGAAGACGTGACGTAGTCACTTTTCTTACATAAAAAAATACGATAGTACTAAGGGGAACTATCGCAAAACGCTGTTTGTTAAAATACTAAAGCATGAATTATTATATAATAAAATTAACTATTTGTCAAATTTTGTTGTAGACAATATAATTATGACAATTTATGCAATTGTAAGCATATTGATAAATTATTAAAATAATAAAAACAACATATTATAGTGTAGATATTGTAATTTATGATAGTAGGACTAAGTACTTAAATTATATTTCTGTTATAAATATAGTTTCAATAAATTTAACTAATTAGTCGAAAAAATAAATTATTTATAGTAAATATTACTATAGATCAATAATGATTATTCAATGATCTTGGCATTTGTTAATTAATATTTAAAAATAAATTATCTAATATGTTACAAAAATAGATGAAATATACTTAAAAATAACAATATAATTGCATTATAAAGTATATGATAGTATAATATTCATATGTGAAAAATATGGAAATTTAACTAATGATAAAACAGATGGGATGGGTGATTTTGTGAAACTTAAGAGAAATAATAAAATAAAATTCTCTAAAAAAGCTAAAAGATCTAAAGCAGTAACTAATAAATCTATTAATGAAAAAATTAAAAATAAAAAGTTGAAGAAACAAGAAAAAGTGAAAAGCATAAAAAATTATAATAAGGCGATAAAAGAACGATTCCCTTTGAAACTGAAGTTAACAATATCACATACTCTTGCAGCAATACTACCAATATTAATAATATCATTGGTTATCTTAGGACTAGTCAAGAATACAATGACAAGCCAAGTTAAGAGTAATAACGCAAAATTAATAAATAGCATTAATGAAAATATCAATATGAAATTAAGAGAAATAGAGAATACGTCAATGGTTATAATGAGTGATGATTCTTTTGTCAAAACATTAGCCAAGAAAAAGGATGACTATGGTAACCTATTTGAGATGCTAAAAGAAAGAGAATCATTAATTAATGAAAAACTATTCTCTATACAATATTCAAATACAAATATCCAAAACATTATGATTATAAAAAAAGATGAAGTAATAGAATGTAAATCTACTAATGGAAAGATATCAGAAGGTTTCTTTGATAGTGACATATATAAAAAGGTAAGTGAAGTTAGAGGCAGGGTGGTATGGTTAAGCAATATCTACGATAATCCAGAAAGTATTTATTTAATGCGAAAATTGACTAGGGTATCAACTGCACATGAAATCGGTGTATTGATAATTGAGGTCAAAAAATCATATATAACAGAAGTTTTTGAAAATGTTAATGATAAAACAGATGAATTCATTATTGATGAGAATGGAATTATTGTATATAACGCTGACTCAGGTAAGTTAGGACAACCATTTGAAGAGTTTGAAAATATAACAGAAAGAATAGATGAAGAAGAGGAAGTAATTAGTGATAATTTTAACCTCAATGGTAAGATGACTTCATATATAAGATGTAGTAATAATTGGTTCTTTGTGCAACAAATATCCAATAAAGAATTTTTAGGAATTGTAGATGAAACTAGAAGTATAATTATATGGCTTTGTCTGGGAATAAGTATTATTGCAATTTTACTATCTAGCATAGTATCATTCAACATCAGCTATCCTATTAAATACATTAGAAATAGAATGAAATTAGTAGAAGATGGTGACCTTACAGCTATATCTAACATAAAAGGTAAATACGATATGGGTCAATTATCTAATAGTTATAACATGATGCTCCAAAGTACTAAGAACCTCATAAATAATAATAGAGATTTAACAAAGGTAGTATCTGATAATTCTAATAAGGTTACAGAAATAGCAAGACATTCTGCTGTTGGTTCAAGAGAAGTTACTATAGCTGTTGAATCCGTTTCACAAGGGGCAATGGAACAAGCAAGAGATGCAGAAAATGCCGCAAATGTTGTCAAGAAGTTTATTGACAAATTCAATGAAACGGATGATTACTTCAACAAAGTTGTTGAGGCTACAGAAGATACAAAAAAAATAAGTGTACAAGCTACAAGTATTATTAAAGAGTTAAATGATAGTACTATAGATGCAACAGAATTATCCAATAACTATAAAAAAGATATTTTAAGCTTAGTTGATAAATTCAAAGAGATATTGAATATAATTGGACTTATAGATGGAATAAGTGAACAATCTAATCTACTTGCACTTAATGCAGCTATTGAAGCAGCAAGGGCAGGAGAAGCAGGAAAAGGATTTGCAGTTGTTGCTGATGAAGTTAGGAAACTTGCAGTGCAATCAAAAGATGCTGCAAAAGATATATCATTGATAGTAGGGAATGTACATACAGCCACTAACGAAACAGCAAAAATGATAGAAGAAGGCGGAAATATTTTTGTAAGACAGCAGGAAGCAGTTAATAAAACAGACAAAGCATTTGGTATTATAGTTAAAAATATGGATCAAATAAAGAATAAAGTTGATCAAGTATTTGAAATGTTAGCAGGTTTTGATGAAATTCAAGATGAGGCAATAACTTCAATAACAAGTATAGCATCTATAGCTCAAGAATCGGCAGCAGCCATTGAAGAAGTATTAGCTACTGGAGAAGAACAAACATCCTCGGCAGAACAGCTTGTAAATATGTCAGGTGAATTAGCCAAGGTTATTGAACAAATGAATAGCAGTTTAGATGAATTCATAATAGATTAAGAAGATGGAGCCAATGGCTCCTTTTTTTATCATAATATTGTCCCTTTCCACATTATATGATAAAATTAGTAAACAAGAAATATTTATGAATATTATATATAAGACTAATATAAACTGTTAATTGTAGATTAACCATGAAAATAGATTAATGTATTTAGAGTAGTTAGGGTGTGATTTTATATGGCTGTACAGGATACAATGAATTTTACACATCTCCATGTCCATACAGAGTATAGCTTACTTGATGGTTCTAGTAAGATACAAGAGCTTGTAGCTAGAACAAAAGAATTAGGTATGGATAGTATAGCTATAACAGACCATGGTGTAATGTATGGTGTTATAGATTTTTACAGAGCTGCCAAAAAAGAAGGCATCAAGCCCATAATTGGTTGCGAAGTATATGTAGCTGCTAGAAAACGAACAGATAAAGACTCCCATCTTGATTCTACTTTCTATCATCTTGTTCTATTAGCAGAAAACCAAGTAGGATACAAGAATCTTATGAAGTTGGTATCAAAGGCTTTTGTAGAAGGTTTTTATTATAAACCAAGAATAGATCTTGAAATACTAGAAGAGTATAGTGAAGGGATAATAGGAACAAGTGCTTGCCTAGGTGGACAAGTGCAGTCGGCTATATTAAATGTGTCTTATGATAAGGCTAAAGAAATAGCATTAAGATATAATGAGATCCTAGGTAAAGGAAATTTTTACTTAGAACTACAAGACCACGGTTACAAAGAGCAGAGACAAGTCAACCAGGAGCTAATTAGACTTAGCAAAGAAACAGGAATACCTCTTATTGCCAGTAATGATGTTCATTACACTTTCAAAGAAGATAGTAAAGCACATGATATATTATTATGTATCCAAACCAACAAAAAGGTAAATGACGAAGATAGAATGAGATACAAAGGCGGTCAATTCTATTTGAAGTCTCCAGAAGAAATGTATGAGTTGTTCCCTTATGCAAAGGAAGCTCTTCAAAATACATATGAGATAGCAAAAAGATGTAATGTTGAATTTGAATTCGGTAATACCAAATTACCAAAATTTGATGTACCAAAAGAATACGATGCCAAATCTTATCTAAGAAAATTATGTCAAGATGGTCTCATATCAAGATATAAAGTACCTACTAAGGGATTACAGGATAGGCTTGATTATGAGCTTTCAGTAATTGAACAAATGGGTTACGTGGATTATTTCTTAATAGTATGGGATTTCATAAGATATGCAAAAGATAATGGAATTATGGTAGGTCCAGGTAGAGGATCAGCAGCGGGAAGTATAGTATCGTACACTCTAAGGATTACAGACATTGACCCTATTAAATATAATCTGATTTTTGAAAGATTCCTCAATCCAGAACGTGTCAGTATGCCGGATATAGATATAGACTTTTGTTATGAAAGAAGACAAGAGGTAATTGATTATGTTGTAGAAAAATATGGAGAAGAGAAAGTAGCTCAGATTATTACATTTGGAACAATGGCAGCTAGAGCGGTTATTAGAGATGTAGGTAGAGCACTTGACCTTCCATATGCTCAAGTTGATAAAGTAGCTAAGATGATACCATCAGAATTAGGAATCAATATTAAGAGAGCACTCAAAATTAATAGTGAACTAAGTTGTCTATATGAAGAAGACGAAGAAACCAAATACTTAATTGATATGTCTATGAGGTTAGAAGGGTTGCCAAGACATAGTTCAACTCATGCAGCCGGTGTAGTTATATGTCAAGAACCTGTTATGGAATATGTACCTCTTAATGCTAATGATGGTGCTATCACAACCCAATTCACTATGACAACTCTAGAAGAGTTAGGACTTCTAAAAATGGATTTCTTGGGACTTAGGACATTAACAGTAATCCAAAATGCTTTTAAGCAGATAGCTTATAGGAGCGTTAATATAACTATAGAAGATATAGATTATAATGATAAAAAAGTCTATGAACTTATAGGTTCAGGAAAAACCGAAGGTATCTTCCAATTGGAAAGTGCCGGAATGAAAAGCTTTATGAAAGAGTTAAGACCTGGGAGTCTAGAAGATATTATAGCTGGAATCTCTCTATATAGACCAGGTCCAATGGATTTCATACCAAAATATATAAAAGGTAAACATAATCCGGAAAAAATAGAATATAATTGTGCTGAACTTGAACCTATCTTGCAACCTACATATGGTTGTATAGTATATCAAGAACAAGTTATGCAGATTGTTAGGGATTTAGCAGGATATACGTTGGGCAGAAGTGATCTAGTTCGTAGAGCTATGTCTAAGAAAAAAGTCAAAGTCATGGAAAAAGAACGACAGAATTTTATCTATGGTAACAAAAAAGAAAATGTGAAAGGCTGTATCAATAACGGCATTTCTGAAAAAGTTGCGGGTACAATCTATGATGAGATGATTGATTTTGCAAAATACGCTTTTAATAAATCTCATGCAGCAGCTTATGCTGTAGTATCTTATCAAACAGCATGGTTAAAAAAATATTATCCTGTTGAATTTATGGCTGCATTACTAACTTCTGTTATGTATAATTCAGCCAAAGTATCGGAATATATAGGAACTTGCAGGAATATGGGAATACAATTACTTCCACCAGATGTCAATGAAGGATATGCAGACTTCTCAGTATCAGATGGGAAAATTAGATATGGACTTGCAGCCATTAAGAATGTGGGTAAATCTGCTATAAAATCTCTTGTGACTGAAAGAAAAGAAAATGGTGACTACATTAGTATAACTAATTTCTGTGAAAGATTAGCAGGTAATGACCTTAATAAAAGGATGATTGAGAGTTTAATAAAAGCGGGTGCTTTTGATTCATTAAAAGGAACAAGGAAACAATATATGCATTCATATAAAGCAATAATGGATGGCATAATCCAAACTAAAAAAAGAAGTATTGAAGGTCAAATTAATCTATTTGACTTTGCTACTGTTGAAGAAATAGGTAAAAATCCTTTTGAAGAGCAATTACCTGAGGTTGGAGAGTTTCCAGAAGAAGCATTACTGGCTAATGAAAAAGAAGTATTGGGAATATATCTAAGTGGTCATCCACTAGAAAAATACAAAGAAGAAATTAATAGCTTGACCAATGTACGCAGCAGTGATTTTGCTTATTCAGAAGATGAAGAGGTAATCAGTAAGTTATATGATGGACAAGAAGTAATCATAGGAGGCATGATTACATCCAAGACAGTAAAATCAACAAGAAATAATAAAATGATGGCATTTATAACGCTAGAAGATCTTTATGGAATGGTTGAAATCATAATATTCCCTAATGATTATGAGAAGAATAAGAATATAATAAATGAAGATGCCAAGATATTTGTAAAAGGTAGAGTTAGTATAGTTGATGAACAAGACTCAAAGATTATCCTTCAAAGGATAATACCCTTTGAAAATATAAAAAACAATCTATATATCAAAGTCAAAGATTTTAAGACCTACAAAGAATTATACGGGCAGATTATTAAGCCTATATCTGAATATAAAGGTGAAGACAAAGTTATTATATATCTAGAGAAAGAAAAAACAATAAAAAAATTACAGAATAACTATAATGTCAATATAAATAACGAATTATTGACAAAATTAAAATTGATTTTAGGACAAGAATGTGTTAAGGTAAAGAGAATATTTAATTAAAAAAAATCTAATAAAATATAAATAAATCTTATTAAAATCAATAAAAACTTTAAATACATGTGACATGGAGGTAAATATATGGCTAAACAAATTAACACAATTGGAGTACTTACTAGTGGTGGTGATGCACCAGGGATGAATGCAACAATAAGAGCCGTTGTAAGGACTGCATTATCAAAAGGTAAAAAAGTTGTAGGTATAAAAAGAGGTTTTAATGGATTAATTTCTGGAGAAATATATGAAATGTGTTCCAAAGATGTATCAGATATTATTCAAAGAGGTGGAACAATACTTCATACAGCACGTTGTTTGGAATTTATAAAACCTGAAGGACAAAAACGTGGAGCAGAGATGTGTAGAGTATTCGGTATTGATGGATTAGTAGTTATTGGAGGAGACGGTTCCTTCAAAGGAGCTGAAAAATTAGCAGGACTTGGAATCAATACGATCGGTGTTCCTGGAACAATTGACTTGGATATAGCATGTACAGATTATACAATTGGTTTTGATACAGCTGTTAACACAGCTATGGAAGCAATAGACAAAGTAAGAGATACTTCTACTTCCCATGAAAGATGTTCAGTTGTTGAAGTTATGGGTAGAGATGCTGGATATATTGCATTATGGTGTGGAATCACTAATGGTGCAGAAGCAGTACTATTACCAGAAAAGAAAAACATGTCTGAGGAAGAGTTAATTAGAATGATAATAGAAAATAGAAACAAAGGTAAGAGACATAACTTAATCATTAACGCTGAAGGTTCTCCAGAAGATTCAGTTAAATTAGCTAAGAAGATTGAAGAAGTAACAGGAATATCTACAAGAGCAACTATACTAGGTCATCTACAAAGAGGAGGAAGTCCTAGTGCTGTAGATAGAATGCATGCATCTATGATGGGTTCAATTGCAGTTGATTTATTATGTGAAGGCAAAAGCAATAGAGTAGTAGCTTATAAAGAAGGTAGGTACTTAGATTACGATATTAACGAAGCATTAGAAATGCAAAAATCAATTAGCGAAAAAAGATATGATCTAAGTAGAATTCTATCAATATAATATAAAATAATATACAGAAATATCTAAGCGGAGGAATTATTTCTTCGCTTTTTTAATGCATAATTTCATTAAAATTGAATCATAAAGTATGATTTAAAAAATTACTATTACTAAGGGGATATCCCTTAGGACACCCCTAATTTACATTCTAATTCTTATAAATCTACACCTTTAGATAATAATGTAGATGATGATACATACATGATTATACTTATAACTGAACTATATATCAATGAAGTAGTAGAATAATTCATTGTCATATTTTTGCCTACAGTTATACTATTATCAACTTTTCCTATTAATTTATATTGTATATAAGTAATTATAACTTGTATAATCAAGAAGAATATAAAACTAAAAAATCCTCCTAGTTTAACATTAGATAATAGTGTTTTTCTTATTGTTATAGCTAGATAAATAGTTATGATAAAAGCAAACCAACTAATAACAAATGATACAATAGCAAGTAATATTTCACTTGGTGTAGGTAAAGATGAGAAGCCCTTGAAGAAATCCATTATCATTCGTGCATTGCTACCTGGATCATTCAAATATTTACTATAGACTATGTTGTAATTAAGTACCATAAATGCAATGTACATAGTTAATCCTATAGTAGCTTCTATCAGACTAATAAATAATTTAGAACCAATTATCTGATAGGAATTAGTTGGAGTTAAAAACAACATGTATCCGGGCTTTTTATATAAATCGGATGAGTACATATTAATACTGTCTATAAGTAAGAATATGAGCCCGCCAAAACCAAGTAAAAATATTAAAATTACAGTGAATACAAGGGCTACTCCACCTTTATAGATAGTAAAAAGTATTGCTAATTCAATTAAACCAAACATAGCTAAGGCTATAACAATTAATTTTGCTTTCTTAAGTGCTTCATATTTCATTAATCTAAGCATTATGCGTATACCTCCTTATAAAGATCTACAATAGATTTACCTCTTTCTTCTCTAACTGTTTCAGCATCTCCTATGAGAACTAATTCACCATTTTTGATGAAGATAACCTGGTCTAATATTTTTTCCATCTCATCAACCAAATGACTAGATACAATAATTGTATTATTATCATTAGCACATTTAACTATGGTATTTAATATTTTTTCTCTAGCAACTAAATCAATACCATTTAGTGGTTCATCTAACATAATTAATTTAGAATCTCTTGAAAGAGTTACGGCAATCTTCATCTTTGAAGCCATTCCAGAAGATAAAGAAGATACTTTCATATCCATTTCAAGATCCATATAAGCAATTAATTCTTTATATCTTTCCATATTAAAGTCTTTATAGAAATCCTTATAAAATTCACCTACAGTTTTTATTTTCATATATGGATATATAAAATTCTCAGTAGACATGTAAGCAGTCATTTCTTTGGATTTCACACCAACTTTGTTTCCTTCAACCAATATATCACCGGAAGATGGATTTAACAAACCTGCTACCATTTTCATGAAAGTAGTTTTACCACTACCGTTAGGACCTAAAAAACCATATATTTTACCTTGCTCTACAGTTAATGATAAGTTCTTAACAGCTTTTTTTGACAGATAACCTTTTGATAAATTCTTAATCTCAAGTAACATCTATTTTTCCTCGCTTTCTTTTTTGATTATTGATATTAGCATTTCGTTAGTATAACCAAGTTCTGTCATACCTTTTATAAAATCGTTAATTAGATCTTTTGCCATATCATCTCGTATTTGTTCTATTTTAGATACTGATTCTGTAACGAAAGTCCCTAAACCTCTCTTAGTAAAAGTGATTTCTTCCCTTTCCATCTCTTTATATATTCTTCCAGAAGTATTAGGATTGATGCTATATTTGATTGCTAATTCTCTAGTTGAGGGGAGTTTTTCTCCAGGTGATAGTTTCCCAGTAATAATGTCTTTTTTAAGCTCATTAATTATTTGCATATATATAGGAATACTATTATTAAAATTCACTTATTCACCTCCGTAAAAAAACTTTATGTAATAACTAGTGCACTAGATATATAGTACACTATTGAAATGGACTTGTCAATCTTTTTTTTATTTTATAAAGAAATAAAGAAATAATTCTTATAAAAAAAGGTTTATAATAGATAAAAAAGAATACTATAGTATATAGAAATTGAACTTATTGAAATGTATGTGTAGATGTTAAAGTTCATTATATATAATATTTTAATAACTGTTATAGTATTAGTTATTAATAATAAGAGGTGATTATATGAATATAGGTACAATTATTAAAAAAGCAGAAGAACTGAATACTATCTCAATTGATGATACTTTAGGTAAAGGGCTTAAGATTATTGAAGATAATGACATGCTTTCTCTACCTGTAGTGGAAGGAAAGAAATTCATAGGTATACTATCAAGACAGTATGTATATGAAACTTATTTTAAGGAAGACGGTGGAGATAAGAAGGAATTCCTAGAAAGAAAAGTAAAAGAATTCATGAAAACAAAAGTTCCATCAGTTGATGATCTTAAGATGCTGGTTGAAGAAGCTGCTGCAATGTTTTTTGCTAATAATAAATTAAGATTTATACCTGTTGTTAATGAAGATGAAGAATTATTAGGAATAATAACTAAAAAAGCTATATTGGAAAGGTTTAGATTCATATATGGTATGAATGAACCTAGACTAGTTATTTACATATATGACTTTAAAGGAAAACTTGCTAAGATAACTGATATCATTGCAAAAGCAGGAGGCAATATTAGAAATATCGTTCAAGCGGATACAGAAGTTTTAGGTTTACAAGAAATAACACTAAGGGTGAAAGCTAACAATATCCGTAAAGTTGTTAAAAGTCTGAACAGTCATGGATTTGAAGTAAGAGAATTCATTGAATAATTAAATATAAAATAATAGGGGACTGTATAAAATGAAGTCCCCTTAATACTCTAACCTATAACAGATTCACCAAACTTTTTTCCGAATTCATAAGCAGCTTTTAATTGTTCGTCAGAAGGATTGAATTTTATTTTTAGACCTTCTACAGGCATTTTGAAACGAAGTTGTTTGAAACGACCTTCTATATTAGAAACGGCTTCACCACTCCAACCGTATGAACCAAATGCTCCAGCTAATTTACCTTTATGGATTATTGGATTAAGGGAAGTTAGGATATCCCATATCGGTGGCAAAGCATCAGATACGATTGTAGGAGAACCAAGTAATAATCCTTTTGCAAGATTGATTTCATTCATGACCTCATCTTTTTTAGTCTCTACAAGGTCATATAGTAATACATCAAGACCTTCAACAGATTTTACTCCTTCTGCAATTTTTTCTGCTATATTCTCTGTATATCCATAAGCTGATACATATGCAATAACAACACTTGGTTTTTCTCTTTTTTCTTCAGTTGCCCAAGTTTTATATAGTTCCAGATATTTATCAAGATCCTTTCTAAGGATTGGACCATGACCTGGACATATAATATCAATATCTATATTACTTATTTTCTTAAGAGCTTGTAGTACATAAGGCTTGAAAGGACCTATGATAACATCAAAATAATATTTATAACTGTCTAAGAAGTCACCTTCTATTTTATCGTTGAATAATTTTTCATCACAGTAGTGACATCCAAAAGAGTCACAAGTAATCAAAGTTTTCTCTTCTTTTATATAAGAATACATTGTATCAGGCCAGTGAAGAAATGGTGCCATGATAAATTCAACAGTTCTGTCACCTAATTCAAGAGTAGAACCCTCTTTTGTTATAATTGATTTAAAAGATTTATTAGTAATCTCTTTCAAAAATTTTATAGCCATTGCTGTTCCTACTATAGTAACATCAGGATTCATATCCAGAATCTTAGCAATAGAACCTACATGGTCTGGTTCTGTATGATTAACAACAATATAATCTATTTCATCAATTGATGAGACTTCATTCAACCTTTCTAAGAATTCGTCAAAAAACTTGACTTTAACAGTTTCAAATAAGGCTGTTTTATCAGAGCCTTTTACTAAATATGAATTATATGTAGTGCCATATTCTGTATACATTACTACGTCAAATAAACGTATGTCATAATCAAGCGCTCCAACCCAGTAAATTCCCTTGTTTATTTCTTTTGCTTTATTCATAAATAATCTCCTTTCATATTTACTTCCTATTTATCTTATAGGAAAGTCTTACAATTAAGCAAATGAAATAGAAACGTTTTCATTTGCGTCAAGGAAACTTTCCTAACGATTGTAACTTTCTATGGAAGACGAGAAATAGTCTCTTTTCATATAGTATTTTTATTTTTGCAGAAGTTATACTTTAATTTATAAGTTTTAGAAAGTTATTTTCTGTTTATTAATAGTTAGGTAATAATTAATATTATTTAGTAGTAGATTAACACAGCTTTTTATTAAAGTCAATATGAGTTAAACATTAATATAAATTTTAAATATAATTAATCTTTACTTATAATACTTAAAAAAACAATAAAATTATGATTAATCATATGGAGAGGGCAAAAATTATCTTTGTGCATAATGAATATTATGTTATAATGAATTAATTAAGAACGCTTTAAGTGTCTTATCTTAATAACATAGCGGAGGATAAACTAATGAATAAGAAGGGAATAAGTAAATTTAGAATTGATTTAAAACCTACACAAATACTTGTACTCGGGTTTTTATTTCTAATAATAGTTGGTGCAATATTATTGAATCTACCTATAGCTACTAATGATGGGAATAGCATTGGATTTATAGATGCTCTATTTACATCAACTTCTGCTGTATGCGTAACAGGACTTGTTGTCGTCAATACTCTGGAATATTGGAGTATGTTTGGTAAGATTGTAATTATAATATTAATTCAAATCGGTGGACTTGGATTTATGACTTTTGCTACTACATTCTTCATAATAATGGGAAGAAAAATAAGGTTGAAAGAGAGACTTATCATACAAGAAGCATTAAACCAATATACATTATCAGGTATGGTAAGGCTGACCAAAAATGTATTACTAGGTACTCTATTAATAGAAGGAATAGGGGCTGTATTATTATCTATAAGATTTATTCCAAAGGATGGGGCATATGGTATATTTAAAGCCATATTCCATTCTATATCAGCATTTTGTAATGCAGGTTTTGATATTGTAGGTGATAGTAGTTTAAGTCCTTTTATTGGTGATATTATAATCAACATAACCATAATGTTACTAATAATATTAGGTGGACTTGGATTTACTGTTTGGATTGACATACTTAGAGTACTAAAACAAAAATTCGAAAATAAGTGGAACTTTAAAAGTACATTTAGAAAATTTACATTACACACCAAAATAGTATTAGTTTTAACATTTTCATTAATAGTAATAGGATTTGTATTTTTCTTCATATTAGAAACAACTAATCCTAATACTCTTGGTAATCTATCTACGAAAAATAAGATATTAGGTTCATTGTTCCAAGCAGTTACACCAAGAACAGCTGGATTTAATACTATGCCACTGGGGGATATGACCCATGGTTCCAAATTCATGACTATCATATTAATGTTTATCGGTGGTTCGCCAGCAGGTACTGCAGGTGGTGTAAAAACAGTAACTATGGGTGTAATATTATTGACAGTTATATCAGGTATTAGAGGAAAAGAGAGAACAGAAGCTTTTGAGAGAACTATACCTGAAGATATAATAAAAAGAGCATTGGCTGTAATTACTATAGGTATAACTGTTGTTATTACAGTAACTATGATATTATCTGTAACTGAAACAGGAAGCTTTATGGACATATTGTTTGAATCTGTATCAGCTTTTGCAACAGTTGGATTAACACTAGGATTAACAGGAAGTTTGACAACTATTGGAAAGATTGTTATCTGCATTACTATGTTTATTGGTAGACTTGGACCACTTACAATGGCAGTTGCTCTTTCAATGAGAGCTAGATCAAAAGCTAGTATGAAAAAACCAGATGAAAAAGTAATGGTTGGATAATAAGTATATAGATATTTAAGCTTGGTATATATTGAAAGGAAGGTAAATGTTAATGGCTAAGAAAAGAGATTTTGTAGTATTTGGATTAGGGAAATTTGGAAAAAGTGTTGCACAAACACTTAGTATGAATGGTTGCGATGTTCTAGCAATTGATAAAAATGAAGAAATTATTCAAGATATAGCATCAACAGTAACACACGCTGTACAGGCAGATGTTACAGACCAAGATGCATTAAGTGCTTTGGGAGTAAGGAATTTTGATGCAGCTATAATAGCAATATCAAATGATATGCAGTCAAGTATTATGGCTACAATATTAGTAAAAGAATTAGGAGTTCCATATGTACTTGCAAAAGCACAAAATGAAATCCATAAGAAAGTTCTTGAAAAAGTAGGAGCAGATAAAGTTGTTTTCCCAGAAAGAGAAATAGGTGTTAGAATAGCTAATAATCTTATCTCAGAAAACTTTGTGGATTATATTGAATTGTCAGAAGACTATAGTATAGTAGAGGTTTCTATATTAAACGAATGGATAGGTAAGAGCTTGAAAGAGTTAGATATGAGAGCTAAATATGGTATGAACGTTATGGCTATCAGACAGGGCGCTAATATCAGTATTACACCGGGTCCAGATGTAACCCTAAAAGATGGGGATGTATTAGTTGTAATTGGAAGTAATAAAGACCTTAAGAAGATAAATATAATAAAACATTAGGAATGAAATATATGATTACTAGTATGCAGAATACTAAAGTAAAAAAAATAATGCAGTTACTTAATAAGTCCAAAACAAGAAAAAAAGAAGGTTTATTCATTGTTGAAGGCAACAAGATAATTAGTGAAATAGATAAGAACCGTATTAATGAAATTCTTGTTACTGAAACATACTATGAGAACCAACGTACTCATGTAGAGGGATTAATTGAAGAAAATATTAGAATCGAGATAGTAAGTGATTCCATAATGAAGCATATATCAGGTTCAGTTACACCTCAAGGTATACTTGGCATTATCAAGATAGTTCCTATGGAACTAAATATTATAATGGATAAAAAACCTTTAATAATAATATTAGAGAATATACAAGACCCAGGTAATCTTGGTACTATTATTAGGACAGCTGATGCAGTTGGTGCTAGCGGTATAATAATTTCAAAAGGTTCTGTTGATGTTTATAATCCAAAAGTTGTTAGAGCAACCATGGGTTCTATATTCAGAGTACCTATAATATCAGAAAGTGATCTGATAGAAGATGTTAATACTCTTAGAGAAAGTGGTGTTGAGATTCTAGCTTCTCATTTACAAGGGAGTAGTAATATATATGATTGTGATTTATCACATAGTGTTGGTATATTGATTGGTAATGAAGGTAATGGTCTGTCAGAAGACATTACTGAACTTGCTCATAAGAACATTAAGATTCCAATGATAGGAAGGTCTGAATCTTTGAATGCAGGAGTGGCTACTAGCATAATAGCATATGAAGTATTGAGACAAAGAAATTACATGTAGATAGTAATTATCTTAGATATAAATATAGCTAGAAAAAAGAAGTTGAAAAGAATTAAAAAAATATCTTCACAACTTCTTATTTTTATGTTATTATTTAATTGATAATGAATGTCATTATCATAATGGAGGTGTCTTTATGAGAACTTGTAAAAATAACAAAGAATGTATACTTAATCATGTGTATAACGATTATGAAAAGAGATTATTGAAAACCATAAGTCCAGTAATAAAAGGAATAAAGCCAGCAGAAATAATAAGCCTACCAAAAAGCGAAGAAGACGTACAAGGCAAATTAAAATTATTAACTACCATGTATAACAAATGTAGTAAAATAAAAGGTCAAATCATTAATTACTCTAGTAAGAGCATAAAAATATTTATATATAATGAATATGCACTACAAAAAATATTACATAAAAAAAATATTAGGAACTTTTTAGCAACATGCGGGTATAGTCCTAGTTATTCCTTAGAAGATTGCTTAGATAAGCTGTTTAGTAAAATAAGCATGGGAAAGATACCTGATGAAATAGGAATATTTCTAGGGTATCCATTAAAAGATGTAATGGGATTCATGGGAGTCATTAATTTGCCTTTGACAAAAGTTAATTATTGGAGGATTTATGGTGATGCTAATATATCAGATAGACTATATGATAATATTCAAAAAGTAAAACATCATACAGAAAAATTACTTGTACATAAAACACCTCAACAAGTTTTTGAATTACTAATAAGTTAATATGGAGGTAAATAAAATGGATAAAGCATTAATTATTTATTGGAGTGGTACAGGAAATACAGAGGCAATGGCTAACGGTATTGTAAAAGGTATAGAAGCAGAAGGAAAAGAAGTACAGATGATTCCTGTTGATGCGGCTAACAAGGATATGGTAAAAGAAGCAACATATGTAGCTCTTGGTTGCCCATCTATGGGAGCAGAGGTATTAGAAGAAGATGAAATGGAACCTTTTGTTGAAAGTTTAGAAGATATTGATTGGTCAAATAAAAAATTAGCCCTATTCGGTTCTTATGACTGGGGAGATGGAGAATGGATGAGAAACTGGCAGGAAAGAATGGAATCATGTGGTGCTACGTTAGTTAAGGACGGTCTTACAGTTAATCTAGAGCCTGAAGGAGAAGAATTAGATAAGTGTATAGACTTAGGTAAAGCACTTGTAACTGCTTAATTGTATTTTATTATTTTAAAATAAAGAGGCTTTTGCAATAGCAAAGAAAATTAGCTATTAAAAAGCCTTTTTTTTGTTACAAAGAATTAAACAATTATTTACCTTCTGCTAAATTATTATAATAAAAATTGAGTTATATGTTTATAATATACTGTGTAGGTTCTTAAATGTAATATTTTCTGTTAAAAATCAACAAATATTAATAATGAACAAGTCGATCATAGTTTTATTATATTTAAAAAACAGCTAGATAGGAGTATGATTTTATATATAATTAACAAACATGCTTAATCTATCAATCAATGGCAGTTAGTTAGTTAAAAAGAAGGTAAAATGAAATGGAGGTAGTTAAATGTTTTTTAAGAAGAATTTAATGATGGTAATTGCAATTGTATTAACACTAGGTATGGTGGTTGGGTGCAGTAACAATGATAATAATAAACAAACTACTGATGGGGACAAAACAGAAACTGTTGACAACAAAGATGATAATAAAAAAGATGATGGTAAGAAAGATGAAGTACAAACATTAGATATAGCAATTGTAGCTGATCCAGATAATATGATTTCAACAATAGCTGAACAGTTCATGAAAGATAATCCAAATATCAAAGTTGAAGTTAATGCTATTGGGCAAGATTATGAAAATGTGTTAAAGATTAAAATGGCTTCAAATCAATTACCTGATATTTTCGAGACTCATGGATGGTCTCAAGTAAGATATGGTAAATACTTAGCAGATTTAAGAGATGAATCATGGGTTGGTCGTTTAAGTGAATCAATTAAGCCTGCTGTTATTGACAATGATGGAAAAGTATATGCACTACCAGTTGATCAAGAAAAAACAGGTATGGTATACAATGCAGGATTATTAGAAGAGTATGGAGTTGACGTACCAACAACTTATGCACAATTACTAGAAGCATGTGAAACTATCAAAACTAAGAGTGGTGGAAAAGTTACACCAATACATTTAGCTGGAAAAGATTCATGGCCAGTAGGTTTCTTCTTTGATTTCTTTGCTACACCTTCTTTTATAAGTATGGAAGATAATTATGGCGAACAATTGAAAGATGGAAGCTTTGATTGGAATAATTTCACACCATTGCCAGCAAAATTCTTAGAACTTTATAAAAAAGGATATTTAAATGAAGATGTATTAACGGCTGGATATACTGACTCAGCTATGGCATTTGGTAATAACGAAGTTGCTTTTGCAGTATACGGTCCTTATTTAATTCAAGAAGCTAAGAAAACCAATCCAGACATCAAAGGTGGTATTATGCCAGTACCTGCAATTGCAGAAGGTGATACACACACTTTTGTTGGTGGAGAAAGATTTAGTATTGGTGTTTGGAAAGATTCAAAAAGTGTTGATGCCGCTAAATTATTCTTAGAGTATTGTGCAAGACCAGAAAATGCAAAGAAAATTTGTGAATTTAATGCAGTTCCATCTGGATTAAATGATGTAGAAGTAGATTTAGGTGACTTAACTTCATATTATGATTCTTATAAAGATGTACGTATATTCCCATATTTTGATAGAGTTTATTTACCAAACGGTATGTGGGATACAATGTGTAAAAATGGACAAGACTTGCTTGCAGGAGCAATTACTCCAGAGCAGTTTTCAGAAAACATGGAAAAAGAATATATTCGTCTTAGAAACGTAAAATAATTTAATAGTAGCTTGTTCTTTGCTTAATCCTAATAATGGATTAAGCAAAGAACATAATAAATAATTTTTGAGAAGAGGAGATGGAAATGAATAATCAAACTTTAAAAAAACAAAAGCGAGAAGATAAGTTAACTTCTTTTGGATACCTAAAACGTAAGTTAAAATCTCCTCAAGCAATTAATGTTATGTATCTTCCTGTACTCGTTTTAATAGGGGTATTTATTTTTTACCCTTTTTTTAGAGGATTAA
>NZ_JAOARO010000024.1 GCF_025211055.1 Vallitalea sp.
CAAAATTAAAGGTAAGTACCTCCAGTTATATCTTAATGAGTTTGTATACAAGTTGAATAGAAGATATTTTGGAGAAAAGTTATTTGATAGGCTTGTTATAGCGGCAATTACAGGATTATGACTTATTGCGGATATACAGTTGATTAATGCAATGTATGATTTTATTGGAGTTGAACCTAAAAAAGTATATCCAAATCTTAAAGAAAAATGGTATCAAAATTAGTGAAATTTAAAATTGTACTACTGTTGTTATGTAGTTGTGCATCAGTAAAGAATATTCCTGTATATGATCAGGAAGTATTAACGGAAGAATGTTTTGTATTTGATAGTGGTTTAAGAAGAATAATACTCTCTTTTGATGATGATAAGTGTAAACTTGAACAGTATGCTAAAGATGAAAATGGAATTATTAAGAGTAGTTTGGTTAAATCAGAGTCAAAATATTCAATAACAAAAGATTCGTTACTTATACTTCAATTTCCAGATAGTATTAAAAGGAAATATGATTTATATAACTATTTTAAAGAAATAAAGGATAAATCTAACATTATTAATTACAAAGATTATTTGTGGAGAAATGATCGTGGAGAAATACCTTGTGTTGATACACTTAGAATTGCATTAGGAGTTAAAAGAAAGTATCTCTTAGGAGCAAGACGTGGCATCATTAGGGATCAATTCTATTTTGGTACAAAACAAGAAAAAATAGTTATTCATATTTTCGTCTATATGAGTATAATAGATGAGGATGTTTTAGTTGATAAGGAAATAAGGTACAAATAGTATTTATAAATATAGGGTTGTATCAGAATATAATAATTTATTTATTAGTAGTTTGATACAATCTTATTGTAGTGAACTCATAGATGAATGACTAACATTTTGTTGCTTTGCTTCTGAATTAAGAAAAAAATGAGAGTATAACCTTTGCAATGGTAAATTCATTGAAATTGACTGAGGGTATATCTTTAGAATCTATACTTTAAGCTTTTAATAAATTTGTCCAAAGTTCAATGTGAAATAAGGTAGTGTCATTTTTTGACAATAGACTCTTGGTCTTGGAGTACAGGAAATGAAGTCATTTCGACTGATTTTTGTTAAACTTCTTTAAAACAATTACTATAGATGAGATAAAATCCTATCCTTTTCAGCTTGAGATTTTTGTATCAAAACGATTAGAAAGAGTTCTAATATACGATAGAGACAGAGTAGCTATGATAGACAGAGAGACAGGAGGTGATACTGTAATAAGGTATCAACTTGCTGATTATCCTGATTCATCAACAATAGAACTTGATGACAAAGCCAATATCATAAGCTATGAGGAGTATCATCCATTTGGTACAACCTCATACCGAAGTGGTAGAACAGAATCAGAATTACGAAATAATCGCCGAACACATATATAAAAAGAAGTAATGTGAGGCAAACCTTGCTAAAACGCTATAAATATGTAGGCAAAGAGCGCGACGAAGAGACGGGTCTATACTACTACGGTGCAAGGTACTATGCTGCAATGATTGATGCTTTATCTGGACAAATATCATTGAGAGAATTCCAAACAGAAGCAGGAGAGGTTAGTGGAGGATTCCTTTTTATCATAACACCAGTTGGAGCTGAAATCTCGGAGGATCTTATTGAACAAGCAACAGGAAATGGAATTCAATTATATTGAAGTATATATTAATGGTAATGGAGATATAAAATTAACAAATGGAGAGAGATTGGATGTAAATTTTATAACCAGCTATTTAACAAATATAAATAATGATTCTGATGAATTAAGAAAAGGTACTGGTAAACTCGAATTTAAATAAAAATGAGATATTTAATAATTATATTATTTATTATGAAAGTATTTGGAAAGGAGTATAATTTAGTTTTTCCTGATGGATATGCTTTAACTTTTGAAGTTTTGAATGTCAATGAACATATAGAAGAATGGAAAGAATGTACGGATATATCATATGTTAAATATAAAAAAATATTTACAACCAAAGATGGAGAGTATATAGGTGAGCTTCAGGACTCATATTATCTGAAATTTTCAAATAAAGAGGATTTAATAAGAACGATGCCTTTTGAGGTTGTTTTTTTTAGAGGAAAACAAGATAAAATTATACATCCTTTTATATTATTGGACAAAAAAGGAATTGAAACTATAAGAAGCAATTTTACATTGGATGAATTTAAATTGCATAGAAATGAAAGAATATTTGATAAATGTTTTTTTTACAAATTCGATGATGGAAGAATATTATGTGTTGATAAACAGGGGACGGAAGGAGAGTTGTTTAGCGACTTGAATGATTTGTTAGCTTATTATAGTTTTATCGAAGGTTTTGATTTAAGGGTTGAGATTGAAATCAAATAGATAAGAGTCTAAATTGTTAGCTTTTATCTAGATGTTGTTGAATTATAATTATGTGATAAGTTGAGTAGTTAAAGTAAATTGTTATTAAAATATCTACTGTATTATATAACCTTAGAATTATATCAAAAGATCATATAACAAAAGAAAGGTGATAATCATTATTATAGAAGTTTCTGATGCAACAGGAAAACATAATGCTACAAGGGTGACTATAAATAATATATATAATGATGTTAGAGATGCTCTAAATTATATAACAGAAATATGGTCAATATACTTGGGAATTTTACAGTTGATACTGAGACTATGATAATGTTGTTAGAGTACTTTGTTTGCCAGATCCAATATATAGCCCATAGCTGCCTAAACAAAGAACAAAAGCAATAAAAGAATAAGAAAGACTACTGAAGAATTTGTTGAAAAAATATGGAAGTTGGAACAAATCAATTTTGGGAGAAAGGAGAAAGAAAATAAAATTACAGATCATGATAAGTATTAGTATTATTGAAGAAATAGAAGATGAAGAACTAGAGTTCTATCAAAACCTAACTATAATTTTACAAGCAATTGATGATTGGGATGAAGAACTTGAATATCTTGAAGAATATTTTGAGTCTGTTAGGTCATATACAGGAGGGACTCTGTATAAGAATAAAAAGCAAATAGAAGAAATTCTATGTACGAAAAACCCATTAGAAGAGTCTTGGAAGATAGAATCAGTTAGTGTTTTGCTTGATATCATTGATAATGAACATCAAATATTAGAAGAAGTTTTAATAAAATTGGCTTCTGATATAGAGAATCATCATTCTTTATAAGATGAAGAAAGTTGTTTTTTGTTACATCCCTCAGTTGAATTTATGTATGATTCATTAGTTAATGTAGATACCAATGTTATTGGAAGTAGAGGATTAAATCAAGAGATTCTATGAAATTGTCAATACATGTCTATACATTACATTTTTCAATTGATAAAAATAAATTTAACTAGTTTATGAATATTTGAAATAACAGTTACATAGATAAAAACATTTGATTAAATGGTTGTCTGTAATTTGTGTTTTGTCTCCTTAAAATAGTATGTATGAAATAAAGGTACGATTATTGTGATAACATGGTCAGAATGTATATGTGTAATAGATGAAAAAAAGCTAATTTTAGAATACTTAAAACCCCTTTTAGAGAAACATATAAACTTTCCTTTAAGAATATTTTATTTTTTCGGCGAAATAAAAATAAGGGATTCTGAGGACTTTTTAATTTTTCAACTTTCGGATGACAGTGATGATTTTTATAAGGTTGGTTTTTGTATAAGTTTCTTTATTAAAAAGATATTCGAATAATGAAATATTTGTCACTTATTATTATAGTATTTTTATCTTGTGTAGATAGTATAAGTCAGAGACTTAATTATAAAGAGATTTTAAAATACAATATTTACAATAGTATAAGGAAAAACAGAGACAGTTCAGAGTTTATGTTTGTTAAACATTATTCTCAGGACACAATTGTTTTGAGTTATTATAGTTTGAAGAATATAACCCCTTTCTTTATTATTGATTATTTTATGGTTCGCAAGAATAAGAACCTATGCTTAGAAGGAGTAACGGAACTTAGAAATTCCTCTATAAGAGGAGAAAATTACAGTACTATTGATAATCTTTGTGATTATGAAAATGCAGTACCTGTTTGTGTAAAAGAGATAGAACAAGATACTTTTTTGTGTAACAGGTTTTATACTTATAATATATATGAAATATACTATTCAAAATATTCTGATGAGATAGAAACATATGATTTACGATTATTTATAGATTTAAAACAGGGTGTTATTCTAAGAAAAGAGTATTTTAGCTGTGAATATATTTATCGAATTGAGGAATTGAAAGAAGTATATAGTAAATAATGATTCGAAAGGTGTTCTTTTTAGAATACCTTTTTATATTATATCTCTATACAGAGATAGTTGTGATTACATGTCATATAGCGTCAGTGTCGCAGATAAACATGCTGTACATAAATACACGCAACTATTCACCTACGATGAGCTTGGTAATGTATTAACACAACAGCATACAACACCAGACGAAAAATTGAACAGGACACGTAGTTATATATATGCTGAGCAGACCAATTATCTGTTAAAACACGATAAAGATCAGACACTAAATGATTACGAATACGATGCACATGGTAACATCACGAAGATGCCGCATCTGTAATCTATGATATGGACGGTTAATGATGAGTTGCAACAGGTTACGCTGAATGCATCTTGCGATATAGCTTATTATGTATATGATACCGAAGGTAACAGAGCACGTAAAGTAATAGAGCGTGGTAACGTTAAAGAAGAGCGTTTTTATTTGAGCGATTACGAGATTTACCGTACATTCACCAATGAAACCTTAAACCTGGAGCGTAGTAC
>NZ_JAOARO010000025.1 GCF_025211055.1 Vallitalea sp.
ACATTATACAATGTATATGTAGCGGAGAAAAGATGTTTATCGTTAGGCATCTTTTTTTCTTGTAAAAAAGTCAGCCTAACTCCTAATGAGTTACACTGACTTTTTTTATGTGTGGGCTAGTCTATTTAACGACAGCCCCATAGTATTACTTAATATAAAATGTATGTATCTCTTAGTTCATAATAGTATCCTATTGCGCAGTAACTATCTGTTGTTTTTGTTCTTCAGTAATCCATTTCTTGATTACAGCTTTACTTAATCCAACTTCATTAATTGCCCCTTGTTCATACAATACTTTTAATCTCTCAAACATATTAACTACACCCCCATTAAAGAATCAACTAATAGTTGGTCAATTATTTTTTGTTGTTGTCTTACTGTTGCTTCAAGATTGAATGGCTCTTGATAGTTTTCATTAGGTGCTATTTGACCGTTTACATATTTATCTTTCTGTACTTTAATACTATTAGGCACATCCTCAATTAAAGTAACATCTAATATTGTAGGAAAAACTATATTTTCTGTAATATCATAAAAACCCCCTTTGTCATTATCCATTGTTATAGTCTCACTCTTGTGAATTACAACGTTATTTCTATCAACTAAAATTTTCAATTATATCATCCTTTCTATTTTTACCACACGTATGCATTAACCTCTTCACCAGCATTAGCATCTTTTAGAGGTATTGCATTTACATTAGCTGATGATGGTCTTATTTCGTTATTAGTTCTTCTAACAACTTTTGTAAAATAGTACCTTTTTGCAGTTGCATTAAAATAAAACGTAGCAAATGTGTTTTCATCCATCTTTGCTATTCTATTATAGTATATAGTATTGCTACTCACTTGAAGAGTTGGGATTTTTTCTGTTACCATCCCATCGCCAGATACATCTATACCTTGGTAATAGTTATTCGCAAAAACAAACATTACTGTAGCATCTAACATTCCAGCATATCCTCCAGCAAGATTAAACCTTTCATCCCCACCTGAAACTAGCGATAACGAATCACCATTTATCTTTATTAACCTATAATCATAATAATTGTTGCTATAAACGAATGTTCCAACCTTAGTTGGAGAAATTCCCACGTCTCTTGTTGCTGAATTACCCAAACTTAACTTTGGAGAAATATAGGTTATAACATTTGTTGATATATTGTAATAGCCTATGAATGCCTCATAATTATACTTAAAAAACATTTTGGTGTCGCTCAATGCGTGACAAAAAACGCCACTACCGACATAACTTGTATGAAAGGTATATCTGGTTCTTACCGTTATTGAATTACCCGATATATCTGCAAGAGCTGACACACCTGAGCGGTTTCCTGATGTATCACTATATTGATAGGTCAATATTACTTTGTTATCAGTTAATCTTTGTGCACAAAACCGTCTAAAATTTGCATTGTTATAACGAGCAATACTAGCCTCTGAACCAAATGAAATTGTATCGTTATCAGCTACTGTTACCACATGAAGTACAGTCCTATTAAAACTTGTCGTATTATAATTATAATTTAAAACTATAAGAACTTTATTCCCACCAAGAGACCAGAGAGAATTAATGTTAACCTCGGGTGCGGATGATAGAGTATATTCTGATGACATACTACTATTTATAGTATTTATAGTTCTTAGAACTACACCAACTGAATCCTTTTTGTAAGCTACTAAAGCCCTATCTTTATCAACAGCCGCTACCCCAGGGTCAGCATGGCTAGCAGTTGAATAAACTATCATATGAGTAGCCGTACCATAAGTATCTTTCGTATCTAACTTCTCGCATAGCTGTCCTTTCAATACAGTTTTACTAGGACTAACTGTTAGCGGTGCAGTTCCAGTCAATAATTTAAAGCCCCCATTTTTAGGAGCATAGGTAAAAAAACTTGATTCTTCCACCACCTCCACAAACCCTTTACTTAATTCTGTGACGTTAACATTTTCTATGTCTTTTAAATTCTTTGATGTTGTCCCACCATCTAACGAGATTGTTATATCTCCACCAGTTAAATCAGCACTTAATTTAAAGAATAATCTTTTAGTATCAGATTGTCTTTGAAGTTGAATTTGAGTTCCTACTATTACAGGTGTTTGGTACTCGTCTGTGTCTGATTTGTAGTTCGCAATATCAGCCAACTGCGAACCAACTTCCTCCAAAGCATCTTCTACATTATCCCCAGTAAACTTACCACCTTCATCTTTTATCCTTATCATATCTGCATTATGAGTAGCTGGATGATTATAATTATTGGCATTATCTTCTACGCCACTTAACTTCTCATTCATATTCCCCACTTTTTCATCTATCTTATCCCAGTTATCATTCATCATACTTTTAATATTAAATGTATGTTCTCCATCTATAGCTGGGTCTACTTTATAGAGATTAAGTTTTGATGTGTAATCTGACATTAGATAACACCTCCTTCGAATAGATTTAATTTTGTATTTTGTAATTCATTGATTGTTCTATTATTATGTATATCTTTTACTAGTAGATATTTAATGTTATACTTCACTCCTAGATGGGCTGGGATAATCTGTTCGATAGCTTTTTTAACGGCTTCCATATTGCTTGGTATACCATAAAAACTATTGAATCTAATATTTATTTTTCCATCTGCAAATGTTACTTCAACATCCCCATTAGTCCAAGAATCTACTACATCTTTTATTAGTTGTTCATCTATCTTACCTATTCCACGTATTTTACTACGTATCCTAGAACGCCTGTCTTCGTGGGTGTCTTTACTATTGCTATCTTGTATTCCAGTATCTTTTTCCCAATTACTAAGTCCTATAGTAGCAGTGTCTAAAAACATTTGATTATAGAGTTCTTTCATATGCTTTTTCAATTCATCAAACTTTTTATCTTCCACTTCCATAATTAACTGAAATTCTCTAATACTAGAATAGTAATCAGGTAGATACTGCATTAGGTTGGTATTATTCATTTAGAGTCACCGTCCCTATTATCGGTACTTGGTTTGTTAATACAATGTTACTTGTACCTCCATTAATAGTTAGGTTAGAATAATCACTTCCACCTGCTTGTGAGATTGCATCTAGAAGTATAGCGCCTACTTTGGCATAGCTGATTGAATAGTTGTCTTTATTCTGCCAGTTATCAGAGATCAAATCAGTAAAATATCTATTTAACTCTTTTTTAAATATTTTTTTCACATCATTATTATTTGCATCTATTACTGTAGCTGTTAAATCTATAGTCTGTGAAACTGCTGCTTCTACTGTACATATAGCCCCTATTGGTGCTGTACCTTTTCCTCTTCCCTCTTTACTTGGGTCAATATACTCTTGAATCTTATTAACTAATGCTATTGATGCTGGATGCATTAGGGTATCAACAACTATTACTTTAACTGTGTAATCTCCATTCCATCTTGGAATAACCTTAGCAGCTCCGACACCTTTGATATCTTTAGCCCATTTTTGATAATGATAGATGTTTCCTGAAGTGGCAGATTTCTTGACTTTTTCCTGCTGTCTGTCAAGTAGAGCCTCATCAGTTTCCATATCTTCCCCTGGGACAATAACATCTTGTATAACTGCTGACATTAATCCGCCTATTTCTTCTATTGGTATAAGAGTTCCTGTATCTGTGTTACCTCTTAATCCCTCTTGTTCACATTCTAATTTTACATTTTTCATTCCATCACTATTGTCTTTTACAATATATGTAAGATCACCTAAGCCAAATCTACTGCCAACCTTAGGATTAACTCCTGTAAATACACCTTTTCTAATTGCTTTAGTAGCATTTCTTCTATATATTCCGAAGTCAGCACATTTTCTATCTAAAAAATAACCACTTGATGAAGTTACAAATGACATTTTCAATGATGTATCTAGATCTATATATAGCTGTGCTAGTTCAGCACACGCTGGAGCTATTGCGTCATATATAATACTGCCTTGTCTCTTATCTACCGTATCTGGGATTTTTGACATTGCATCTTCCACAATTGATTCATAAGTCATATGCTCAAACATTAACCATCACCTCGCTTTCAAAAGAACCTTCTATACTGATGACTTTAAATCTTACTGACATACTTTCTCCATCATGGGAAAATACAAAATCAGTAACATTAAAAATTCGATCATCAGTAGTTAGTGCGTCTCTTATTCGTCGTCTTAGTTCCATTTCTATATAATCACTATCTTTACCTATCAACCCATTTAGCTCTGAGCCATATGAAAAATCATATATTAGATATTGATATCTAGCTGTTTCTAGTATTTTGAACACAGCTTGTTTTATTGCATCAATACCATCAATAGAGCCATTTATTTTTCTTTCTAGTAAATTCAATTTATAGGTTTTTGTTTGTGGTATTATTTCTTCAAAATCCTTTATACTTTTTCCACTTATAGGTATCATGTTGCCACCACCTTATCTAGCACAATGTATTGTTGTCCACCTTGTGCTCTTAAAAGTATTATTTTATCCCCTATTTGAAGTGAATTATTAACAGCTACTGTACTTGTCAAAACCAAGAAATCCTCATCTAGTATGAATCTCTGATCCACTTGTATCTGTAAGGGATATGTTTCTATAACTTGTCCATAGTAAAAAGCTACATCTTGACTGTTATCTTTTACCCCTTGGTTAATTTGTTTTAATGCCCCAATAAATTTCTGTGTATTACTCATCTATATCACCTTCAATGTTAAGTTCATTGTATGCTGATTATTACTAAAATTATGTTTTGCACTATCAACAATAAATCTTTGCTTAAGATCTATACCCTTTATATCAACATATATTGAATTTCCTGCTCTTATAGATAAATCGCCTATACAATCAAGACTTAACCCTTTTACTACTCTATTTTTAACAAATTCTAGCTGACTAGCCCTTTTACGAATCTGTGCTTCATTTAACTTGTCATTAACCTTTTCATAGTATTGGAGAAGCCCCCATTTTTTGATATTGCTACTGTCTTTTACAACATACACTTCTCTTTTACCAGTTTTTTTATTGTCTTTGTATAGCTTAATCTTGTTATATGAATCTCCATCTATACTTCTATCATAGGAATAACTGGTCAATAGACTGCTATCTCCAATAATTAGGTCAGTAAACATACTTGTTATATTCTTAAGGGTTATACTTCCAAAAGAATCATATAACACATACATCCTGCCTGTGTTAATTAGAGTATTATCTAAGGTCTTATATATGATGTCTAGAAGTGTCTGCCCATCTTCAACCATTAGAGGTATTTTGTAATTAGTATTTTCTATTGTTCCTAATTTAATGTTAAAATCAGTGGCTATCTTTCTTATGATTTCATCTGCTCTTTTGTTCTTGAATACATACGTATCTTTATTAAGCAGATACCTTATTTGGTCATAAGCTGTGATGTTAATAGTTTCGTCAGATGACCTTTTGATTTTAAATATATATCCGTAGAATATACCAATGTTATCTTTTTTGAAGTATATAATGCTTCCTTCACTTATTTCTAAACCTTTTTCTATAACCAAGGTAAAAGATAGTTCAGAGGCTTTTCCTACTCTAACTGTATTCCATGTAATATTGGTTACTAACTGACTAATATCATGAATGATACCATTGGATGTATTCTGAATAATTAGATTAATCATAACTTCACCTCATTTTGAGGTATTCTAAGCTTCTGTCCTGGATATATTAGGTTAGGATTTTTTATGCCATTGATCTTAGCTATTTTATTGTACAAGTTACCGTTACCTAGTTGTAGTTTAGCTATTTTCCATAGGGTATCATCTTTTTTTACTATGTATGTCTTAGGTATCACCTTAGTCACTGGTCTTGCTCCTTGATAGTCTTTGGTATAAGCCATTTTGCCATTGTTATTAGATAGTGTTATTCGTCTTGCTTTGAATTCACGGTATTCTGTTAGGCTTATAGTATAGTAGATATCGCCCACTTCTCCGGCTTTTTCAGTTATTTCAAAGTCTTCTATCATCCATAATCTATCTATTGGGTAATAACCGCCTGTTACTTTGAATGTTAGAATTTTATTATTCTGTTTCCAACTGTATAGTTTGTTAACATAAACACTTGGATGTGCTAAGTTATCAGTCATTACAAATGGTGCTTCTTCTATAGGAAAGAAACTACTGATATTTATTTTCAAAAGCTTTCTATCACCTGATCCTACTACTTCACCAAACTGGTAGATATTATAGGTTTCTGTGTTTCCTGACTGAGTAACATTAATCTTATCTGGATTAACTGGGAGTAGTATTTCTTCTTCGCTATTATCTAATAATCCTAAATAAAATTTATACATCTACGCATACACCCCCTGTGCTGAGTTAGTTACTTCTTTTACAAGTGCATCAGTTATTTTACCAAGAAGTCTATCTGCATCTGCATTTTCATTTACAGTCATATCGCCCATTGATACTGTTGGAGTTAAGGTTACAAAATTCTGTATCATTTCTCGTTCTGCTACGTCTCTCATAAGTTTTACATCTTCATCGGCAATGTCTACATCATCGTTTATCTTGTTTACCTGTACCCCTACATCTTTGCTCTTGCCTGTTCCATTAGCTTTACTTTGTAACTGTCTTGTTCCTTCAACTTTGCTTTCCAACTGTCCTATACCTAATTTTTCTTTTAATGCGTCTGCTGAAAAGTTTTCTATAGCTCCTGCTACAGCTTCTTTTGCACCACTTAAATCAACTTTACCTTTTCTGATAAATTTTCCTGTTGCTTCAGCTGCTCCACTGAAATCGACTTTTAGATGATCTATTTTACCTATATTTGCACCTAGCATATTAAGTCCAGAAATAATTAAATTAATACCATCTATGAATGGATTAACAAATATATTTAAAAAAGTATTAATACCATCACCAGCAAATCTAATGATTCCTTCTGCTGCAGATGCAAGTCCTTCTATGAGGCTATTAATTCCCCATTCCACGAAATCAAAGAAACCTCTTGTTAAATTGGCTATTGCTGTTCTAACAGGCTCCATAGTAGCAATAAGTGTTATAAGAATTGTAATTAAAATGATAATAGCTTTAATTACTATCATAGTTGGATTGGCTTCTAGTATAGCTTTTAAAATTCTTTCTTTGATTATACGGATTTGCATAACTGCATTATGAATGGTCGTTGCTAATGTTATTGCTCCAATTGCTAATGCAACAGCACCTAGAACAGCCAAAACTATATGAGAATTCTCGATCACTACACATAACATAGAATTAATCATATCCATTAATGGTTTCACATAATCTAATAGCATCATAACTCCACCAATTATTTTTTCTATAATTACCATTATCAGGTCAAGCATCGTTACAAACTCTTCACTATCAAGAAATGCTAATACTTTTTCTAAAACCGGTTGTATGGCTGTTGCAATCCTGCCACCCATGTTAACCCATGTATTATTCCATTTTTCTTTTATCTTATTGACCGTACCTGAAAATTTTTCATCCTGTGTAATACCTAGCTTAATATTTTTCCCTATTGGTGTTTCCCAGAATTTTTTTATATATTTAGTTGCTTTATCAATTCCTACTGGAATACCCGAAAACCATTTTTTCTTCTTAGTTGAACCTTTTTTCCCTGCTTCTGTTTTGCTTTTTGATTCTTTATTCTTCTTTCCTATCAATTGACTCATCTTATTGATGATACCTTTCATAGGATTTTCCATTGTTTCCTTTAACTTACTACTTTTTTTAATTTTATTAGAGAGTTTTAATCCTTTTTTCATCTTATCAATAGCTTTGTATCCTTCTTCAACCTTATCCTTGTATGTATTGAATGTAGATATATTTTTTTCTATTGTAGTATTAAATTTATTAAACATCTCTACTGAATTATTTATTGTTGTTATTGCCGTCATGTATTCACCACCTTCATTAACGTGTCTTATTATAAGCCTTCTTCTCAGCTTCTATATGCAAATCTACACTAGCAATTACAAAAGCTTTTTCACGTCTTGGTAAATCTAGAAATTGTTGAGGGAGTAAGTTTATTTTATGTAGTAGATAATGAGCATAATTAGCATCTGAATCTCCCTCAATAATTAGTTTTTTGCTTGTTCTTTTAACTCCTCAAGATCTGTATACCCAGATAAAGTCTGAATTTGATCTGCTAATGTTGCAATTTCTCCAGGTAACATAACTTTCTTGATATAATCTTCTGGTGTTACGCAACCAACACTTCTAATACTGTCTGCTTCTTCAAACTTAGGGTCTACAGTTCCTTTTATAGCAATTAACCGATTGAATTTGCTTACATCAAAATCAACTTTTCCTTTTTTACCTGTACGCATACATATCTTCTGAATATCTGACATTTCGCTGTCTGTAATGGCTCTAATCTTGAATTTTAATAAGCTGCCTTTTTTGTCTTTGAATCTATTAGAAACTAGTACCTCTTCTGTGATATTATCAATAATATTTTCATTTAAAAATGCTTGTAAACTACTCATTCTCTTCACTCCTCTTATTGTTTTATATCTTCATAGAGTAAGGAAAGCAAAAGCCTCCCTTTACACATATGAAAATAGTTCTGTTTGATTTTCATTGAAAACTCTAACCTATTCTATGACATTAAATTTATTTAATACTTCAATATCATCAAATGTGAAGCTTAATTCTTCATCTAATACATCTTTATCAATATCAAGTTGTCCTATGATAACACTGTCAATATTACAGTTTTTAAGTACAACTGTTTGTTTTCCAGCTTCACTTGCTGGGTCTTCATTCACTACTTGAATGTCAAAGTATACATCTTTTCCTGTTTTTATATAATCAAGCATCAATTGTCTGAATTCACTTGTTATATAATAGATAGTCATACTTCCTGTACCTTTCCAGCCAGTAGCTTTACTATGAGTTGCTCTACTGCCTAGAACTTTGATCTCAGATTTGTTCTTTTCAATCTTGGCATCTATTTTTTTAATATAAGCCATTTCCTTTACTACACCGTTGATTGTCTTAAAGACTTTTCCTTCTCTTCCTGATATAATATCTTGTGCTTTTAAAATCGCCATATTATTTCACCTCCACAGTCATATACAGTTTTTCCATTCCATCTACAGGTTGTGCCGCTATTCTTACTACAACTACATCTGTATCTGCACTAGCTAATACTTGTACATCTTTTCCAGTATCTAAGTTAGTAATAGAATCATTGTTCTGATATTTTTGCAGACATTTAATGATTTCATTTTTAAGAAGGTTTCTACCATCTTCATTATTACTGATTTTACCAATAAAATAGTCATTTCCAACTTTGGTAATGTCATTATTAATTGCATCTAATGTACGAATGACTCTGTTTTTCCTGAACATTCTACCCTTGTCTTTTGTATAAGTATGTAATGTGTTAATATCGTACTCTACTCTTGCTTTTCCATCATAACCAGTGAATAAGAATTCTCCGTCATTAATAGCTGATTCTATAGCTGAATAGTTATATTTTTTGTCTACATCTACAGCTCCATCATAGAAATCATATGTTAATGATTTATTAGTGTTAGCAGATGCAGTTGCTCCTGCTACCCAAGCAATAGCTTTTTTAGCATCTAATGTAGTACCATCTTCGAGTACAACACCATTCTTAACACTAATTATTCCTTCATAATTAGCATTACTGTAATTCTCAACTACTAAGACTATTTTATTACCTTCATTATCTCTAAGTCTTTTAATCCATTGTTTAAATGCATCTTTTATACCAGTATCTGTTACATCATATAATGCACATGTATTAAAGTAATATACTTCAATAGCCTGTCTATATGATTCAAAATTCTTTGAATCAACTGAACCATTTTTACCGCCTGACAAGTTTACTCCAGCTGTTGCAGTCAATGAATTTGTACCACTGAACACAACAAATTCATTGTTTTGCAGGTCTTGTACAGTCTTTACTCCTTGCTGGTTATCTACAAGTTTAGTTCCTATAAACGTCTTTACATTGAAAATTTGTTTTTCTGATTCTATAATAATTTTTAAGTCATTACCTTTTGTACCTGTATATTTTGCAGTTGCAGTCATATTACCTTCTGTTACGGTAGCTTTTGTACCATCTGACATGGTATTTAATCTATAAACTAATACTTTTTCAGCTCTTTTTAAACCTTCTCTTATTGGTACTAAGTTATATAGTTCTTCTCCAAAAATAGGAAGTGTATCAGTATTCTGTGATACTTCTATTACCTCTTGTTCTGGACCAAAGTCAAGGTCTAGAGGCATTGTTATGATACCCCTATGTAATTCGTCTGTCTCCATGCTTGTTTGTTGAAAATTAATATATACTCCTGGTCTTACTTTATTTTGAGTAGTCCATGTTCCACCCATTTGTAGCACCTTCCTTTCAAATGTTATGTTTCTAAGTTTCCATAAGTGATCTAATAATTATGTGATTTAGTGTTACTTACTTGTATTCAACATTTTTGTTAATACCTTTTATAGAATTTACAGCATCTTTTGGCTTAAATGTGTTAAGTTGAATAGTAAATCTATAATGTAATGTATCTTCTGTTATTTCACTTATTCTTTCCCCAATTCTTATCAAAGTATTTTCTATTTCTAGATACCCTAGCTCTTCATCAAGTTTGTCTGATATATCCCAATATTTTTCATTTTTATTAGCGTCATCTAAGTAACCTACAATATCTAGTTGTACGTTTTGATTTATTATATCTCTCTGATTATAAGCAGTTTTTTCTTCTACTTTAATTCTTAGAGCTGGTTTAACGATTTCTGATATTGTTTTGTATTCTAAGTAAATATTATAATTAGGATATAGATTTTCCAACTTTACTTTTAGAGCGTTTTTTACTTTGTTAATCATCTGTTTCCCTCCCAACCTATATATGTAGGATTAATGATAAATCCTGTCATATATTTTTTCGTAATGCATTACTAAAAACGATCGTTTAGACAGCAGCTTTTGTCTTAGCTGACTGGCTTGTATATATAATAACATTACCTAACACGACATTAACACGTCATTTTATAAC
Source organism: Vallitalea sp. (assembly GCF_025211055.1). Classification (GTDB taxonomy): domain Bacteria; phylum Bacillota; class Clostridia; order Lachnospirales; family Vallitaleaceae; genus Vallitalea. The sequence continues at coordinate 11,018 of NZ_JAOARO010000025.1, forward strand.
TTTTTTATAATTTTTTTCAATTCTTTGAATCTGCCTTGATGACATACCTAATTTCTCTGCTGTTTTCTCTTGAGTTAAGCCTTCTATAACTCTATAGTAAAAAACTTTATTAGTTTTTCCTTGTGTCTTAGAAAATTCTTGGTCCACTTTTTCTTTTTCTTGATTTAATTGTTGTAATCTTTTTTGTTGTAATGATATATATTTTTCTATGGTATTAGATTCATTCTGGTAAGATTCTAATAGGGTTTCTAGGACTGTGATCTTCTGTTTTAAATCTTTGTATGAATTGTATATGATGTTAATTTTTCTCCCTCCTTTTGGTACAATTCTTTTTGGTAGATAATGACTTTAAATAGATGATAACATTCAATGAAACGACATTAACACGCCATAATACTATTTTCTAACTTTTTTTCAATCCTTTGTACTTGTCTAGTTGACATATATAGTTTTTCAGCAGTCTGTTCTTGGGTCATACCTTTAACAATTCTATAATAAAAAACGCTCTCATTAGTACCTTCTAAACCACTCATAATAGTATCTATCTTTTCTTTTTCCTTTTTCAAACGGATAAGTTCTTCCTCATGTAGTAATATATGTGAATCTATTATCTTAATCTCCTGTAAATAAGTCATGTATGATATTCTCTCATCGTTGACCTTTATAACACTTTGTTTTTCATTTTCTGATACGTTGACCAACAATTCCTTCTCCTTTTTATAAGATTCCAATCTTATTTCTATAACAGATATTCTTTTTAATAAATCTTCATAAGAGCAATATAAAATATTCATCTATTAACCTCCAATTCATTCTGATATTTCTTTATACTTAACTATTATTGATATCTTTAGTATTCTAAAAGAAGATTTTAATTACTCAATGCGAGTATTTAAGTATAAAAAAATATATCAATTCATTTCTAATATAAAATGAGATAAGTACGTTATTATTACCATAATAATATTATAATACTCATTACGTGTAATGTCAATAAACAAATTGAATATCTATGTTAACCAAATTACTAGTATATTATGGTTAACATAAATATATTTATTATCACTATATTGATGCTACTACAGCTTTCTTAAAATAATTTAATATAAAAGCTATAATATTATTTTTGCAAATTGACATCACTCATAACGTGTATTATAATACTATTAAAGGATAAATTTCTAAGAATTATATTATATGAATGTTTATTCAATTTCAGTCAGGAGGGAAATTATGACATTAGGAGAGAAAATAAAATATCTGAGAAATGAAAGAGGCTTGTATCAGCGTGATTTAGCCAATGCATTGAATATTGCAGTAACAACAATTTCAGGATATGAAAGAGACGACAGAAGACCTAATCCTGAGACATTAAAGCAAATAGCTGATTTTTTTGGTGTTACCATTGATTATCTTGTAGGAGGTAAAGATTCTCCAGTAGATTATCTTGAGGAAGAATTTCCTGAAGGAATAAAAGTATTAAGACGTGCCACAAAAGAATTGACACCAGAAGCCAGAGCAAAAATGGTTAAGTTGATGAAAGCTTTTTTGGAGGACGAGTAATCATTCATAAGGAGGAATCGTTGTAGTGAATGTACCTAAGAAACCTAGATATGAATATGCCAAACAAGTAGGACGAACATTTTTGAAAAGACTTAATATAAAATCTTATCCTATTGATCCTATTAAGATTGTATACCTTATGAAATGGAAATTCGAAATTGATGATTTGTGTGGAGAAGAAGGTTATACCTTATATAATGCTAAAACAAAAAATTATTGTATAATTATTGATAATGCGCAAGGTATTAAAAAACAGAGGTGTAAATTTACTATTGCTCATGAGATAGGGCATATAATTATGAATCATTATACCTCATTTGATATTAGCTCATTAACAGATGATGATTTCCGTATATTGGATTTGGAAGCTGATATAGTGGCTGGTGAAATCCTCATGCCTTATATCTCTATCCGGAAAAATCTGAATAGAAATATATTATATCTTGCTAATAAATTTGATGTTTCCCATAGTGCTATGGAAACGAGATTAAAATTTTTAGATCTTTATAATCTATGTTATAAGAATAATTCTGATATTATATCTAAGTAAATATCTATAAAAAGTATATTAATAATAATTACCTAACAAAATTAAATTTATTTAAGCAGTTTAATTATATTAAACAAAGGAAATAAACAGTTTAACTAAAATCAATTAGTTAAACTGTCTACAATTATTTTTATGGAAAGATCTTAACACTATACAAGTATAAAAATCCACTTGCATCTGATGAAGTTACTCTCCAATGCCATATACTGTTTACAACTGTTGTAACTACATTAAAGTTAACTTTTATTACTTCAAAATTAGCTCCTGCATTGAATACAAGTCCTTTAGTACCAGATTGTGCTACTGAAGATCCTACATTTCCTTGTACACTTATAAAAGTAATATCCATTGGATTAGTAATATTCACACCATTGAAGTTTGCGGGTACTATTTCATCTATATTTAATATTCCATTGGTTAATCCATCTTTTACACCAAATATAGCCTGAACTTCTACAGTTCCAGCACTGTCAGCTGTGTAAATATGGTGAGTCTGTTCATTAGCTTGAGCGGTACTACTACCAGACCATGCTAAATTATCAATCAATCCATCATTACTATTATGAGCCCAATTAAATGTTAATCCATTATCTCCGGCTGGACCAGTATCTCCTGTTGCTCCCGTATCTCCTGTTGGACCTATTGGGCCGGTTTCCCCTGTTGCTCCTGTATCTCCTGTTGGACCTATTGGGCCGGTTTCACCTGTTGCTCCTGTATCTCCTGTTGGACCTATTGGGCCGGTTTCCCCTGTTGCTCCTGTATCTCCTGTTGGACC
>NZ_JAOARO010000026.1 GCF_025211055.1 Vallitalea sp.
ACAATAATATTAAGAACACATCAAATAAGATGTCTATTGAACAATTTACTTTTAAGAGGTTATTTACGGATAACTATGGATGATCTAATGTCTGGGTTCGAAATTGATGGTAATACAATCAAAATGAAGAGGTCCGGCTTTGACTCCAAGTATACATTGGGTATGAAATATTTAAGGCGTCGAGGTTTAGAAAACTATATTAACCAATATACCTCTCAAGAACTTGACGTACTTAGTGTTCTTCCTTTGGGAACAGATTCCCTTCGTAATATATATACTATTGAAAAAATGGATAGAATACTATCCAGAAAGAAAGTTACCTATGACTATGAAGTATTTACTATAGCATATAACAAATCTGGGTATCTAGCAATTTTTGAAAAAAAAGATGGATATGGATACTGGGCTGGAACTGGTTTTAAGCTAGCATATTATATAGATGATAAGTGCAATTTTATAGAATGTAAATCAATAAAATAAGAAAAGTATAAGATCATTATCTTATACTTTTTTTATTTATAAGGAGATAAAAAAATAAATGAAACATAAAATATTAGCATTATTAATAACATTGACTTTATTAACAACAATTATTCCCTATAACGTATATACAGCTGATAATGGAGGTGCAATTGGTGATAACGGCTCTATACCCGGCGGTGGGTCACCTGGTAAAGGTGGCGGAATATGTGGAACACCATGTTTTAGAGTAGGAATAATATCAGAAGAACTTAGAAAACCTTTGAATTATGATGATAAATATCCTATACCTGTTAATGAACAGATAGAACAACAATATGTTAACCATTTTCCTAGAATGTCTAATTCCATAATATTTTGTCCTTCAGATGCTTATGATGATAATTCATTGATAAAATGGTATAATGCCAGTTCTTCGAATTTTGATCCTGTAGATAGTAAATTTAATTCCTATAAACTTAGAAAACTTGGTGATAGTTATATGGTTGGTAATATATTTTATGAGGTATTATATAATAAACTTACAACTAATCAAATTACGGATTTAGCAGATGGAAAATGGTTAGAGGTATTAGATAAAAATTCCCATTCCAAATGTATGCAAGTATGGAATTATTTATTAAAAGATTGGACTGCTGAAGGAGATTCTCCACTTTCTATAAAATATAAATTAAATAAATTTACACACTTCAAGGAAGGCGAACTAGAAGAGGATGAAAAACTAAAAAATGAAATAGGCTACCTTCAATTACTTATGACAATCTATGTATTAGCCCCACCCCCTCTTCAAAAAAACATCTATAAAACAATAGAAAGATACATTATCAAAGATGATGTTCTAGCCAATCCACCTATTGTAGCAATAGACACTGTTGTAAGAGTATCGGTACCTGCTTACTCATCAAAATATGTATATGTTCCATCTGTAGATTATATGATGTATGTATCAGGTATAACAGCTTCCAACCATCTCACATCTCCTACTGCCCCAGCTTTTGATACTCCTGAATCTGAATGGGAATATGGAAGTGATCATACAAGAACAATAATTAAAAACCTAGTCAATAAATCAATCTCTAAAGCCCCTAACTGGAAAAGAATAACTAGTATCCATGGTACTGCTTTTAAATATAATGGTTTTGCTTGGGGTCAAGCTGGCGTCATTGGTAAGTCAAGCAGAATATATACGGGTTCGGGTTCAGCTGAATGGAAAAGAACTCAAAATGAAATAACGGGAATTATGGAATCTCTAAAATTCAAAGATTCCCATTATGGCTTTGTATTAGTATCTGGATATCAAACTTTCGCACCTGATGAAAATCCAACAGGAGGTTATTCCATCACAACAGATACACCCTCACCTGAGATCGTAAAGGAAGAAAATGCGACTGTAATCGGTGATGTCATCAAAGTAACCTTAAAAGGCAACCTAAATAATCTAGAACAGGATGCATGGAACAAACTATTGAGTTATGATAATTTTGAAGTTGGATACCCAAAAATCAAACTAGATCTTGAGGTCATGCACCCATCAGATAGTGCTTACTCTGATATATTAAATTCTAAATACCCATTGACTACAACAAGTAACTGTTCCTACTCTAGTGATTGGCAATATATTGATAAAGATGATTTATTGGGTTTTATTACAGGTAAAGTTCCTTTGGAATATATTCACGAAGTTATGGATTTTCCAGTTGAACCTTTATCTTCATACACTTTTAAATACAAGTCATCCATTGAAGTACAATTAAGTTCAAAGAAAAAAGCAATTACTTTAAATTCAATACCAACTAATACTGCAGAAAAAACATTTGAAACCCTTGGTCCAACACCAGTAATTTTCACAATACCTACATATGCTTCTGAAATAAAACAAGGTCACCCTTATGGAGAAACTTTTGAAGCTATGGCTGGTACTCCAACTACGAGAGACCTGTACTTTGCAACAGGAGGAAGTGAATTTATTATTGAGATACATCCTGAATATTTAAAAGACCAGAAAATTAATAGAACCTATAAATCAAAGTTTTCAGGAACTCCTTGCGAATTTCAGACTGGAGATCAAGCAGGCAACTATACTGTACCGCCACCATCAGGTGCAAACAGTTCTGATACTAGTGTTAATGTGCATGGTGGAGATCTAACTATCTCAGCAACATGGACAGGTTCACTACCTTGGACAGGCTCAGTTTCTTACTGGGATCATGGTACAAGTGTTACTAACTCATGGGATTACTCTAATTACGAAACAGCCAAATCCCAAGCTCAAGATTGGATATCTACTATAAATAATTATGAAATATCCCATACAGCTGCCAGTGATAAAGAAACAAGAACCTTCAAAAACTGGAATGTACATATAACAACAGATAGTAGAAATGATGGTCCATCTGGTGATGCAGACCCTGGACAAGAATATATAGCCCCTACCCCACCTTCTGGAGATCCACCAACAGGTGGTGATGACGGTCAAGATTATATTGCAGCAAGTGGCCATGATGGAGGTCCCGGTAATTATACCATAACAGTAACTGGTTCTATTCCTGCTCATATCCTATGCGGTCCTTGTCATACTCACGAATTGCCTGCCATAGAAGATACCTGGAAACAGGAACTAACTTATGATACTACAAAAATAACTAACGTTAATGTATGGAAAATTCATCGTAGTAAAATTAATGGTATGATTACTCTCCTCGGTACGGACGAAGTCACAGCTGACGTAGTTCAAGGAGATCCTAATATATTTTATAACATTGCAAAAACAGAATCCTCAAAAGATGGAAGAATAAGATACAGTCTTGAACCACAACAACATGATGCAGTAATGTGGGATGAGGGTATTAGAACAAACAAATGTAACGGTCTAGGTTCTTCACCCTATGTCTCAGGCTCTGGACATAGTTCAGATTATGCTCATGGTATACTTTATACCAATAATAGCTATTCAACTCAGGAAGATTATCACAAGTTAAATGCAGATAATATAGATAAACAAACAGAAGAATATAATAAATTTGATTCCAGAAGAAATATGGAAAACAAAGCCACAGTAATATCTGATTTCGTTATTTTGCAAACATCTTCTGGAGACCAATCCTTATTATATTTTAATAAAGACTCTGAAATAATAAAGTCACAACAACAGTTTAAAAAAGTAACCAGTACCTTTGATGAAATGTGGCTTAATAATCCTGAATCATGTGCTAAATGGTTAGGTTATGAAATCAATGTAGGATCTTATAATGGAGAATTCTTTTCACCAAAGACCAAATATGATGGTACAGGAGATAAACACAAGACAATGACCATATTAGATGATGATCCTGCTCAAACAATAATACGACCTACCCGCCCTTCTCAACCTCTGTGTATAGTAAAAACAGGTTTAGACATTAATGATACTATAAGTAATGGCGAATACATAACGGGTACATCTTCAGTATTCTATAAAAACATATTAAGCACTGGAAAAAGCTTACATTATAGAGATGAATATAACCCTGATTATGGAGAATCAGGTCTTACTTACGAAACTAAATATCAAAACTCAGAAAATTTCACTAAGATAAATGATATAGTTATACATAATCCTGTATCCGCTGAATCAGCCATAATATATCCTATAGATTCATCAATGGATCAACGTGTTTTTGACAATGATAATCATATTGGGGGAAATCTACAATCAGATATAACTGAATATGTTACAAAACTGAAAGAAATACATCCTTATCAAGATTTTATTTATAATGGTAATGCAGAGGAAACTACGGCTAATGGAAATATTATTAATTGGATTGGTGAAGTTAATAATAAAGATGGTGTAACATTCAAAAGGATAGATAGCAATGATAAAATAGCTGGAAAAGGTTCTTTTTATATTGAAGTACCGGCTAAATCTAATAGAATAGCAAAATATGTTTCAACATCTCTCGGTGAACCTAACATTAATTACAGTTTTACAGGTATGATGAAATGTCATAATTGCTTTGGTAACTTTTTAATAGAAGCACTTGATTCAAATGATAATGTTCTTGCTACATGGTCCTCAGACTCTTATTCAGATGTGCAGGCTAAAACAATGAATATATCTTTCCGATCACCAACTAATACTGCAAAATTAAAAGTTAATATAATAAATGGTAACTCTAATAACACAGATAATAACAATGAATATATTATTGCCGATAATCTTTCTATTACAAAAGAAAATGGTGATACATGTGAATGGATACCAAATAAATATACAATCCATGAAGAAAGAGAAATGGATAATCCTGATTATGTAACCCCCTATACTATTGCAAACCCTGAATATATTCCTGAAAAAATAGTTAAGAATCCAAATTATGTACCACCTATCAATGTACCTCAGCAAAATATTTATTCAGGTTCTTATACTTTTAAAAATCCAGCAACAGTTAGAGTTAATTTATATGGTGCTGGTGGTGGTTACTATCAACATTTAGATCATGAAAAATATTACACTAATAGTCAATATGGAAATGGTATCGTATATGTAGATACAGGTGATATTTTATCATGGAATGGGACTAATCTATATAAAAACAACAGTATAATAGCAAACTATAGATGTGGTGCTACTTCAGGACATAGTGCTGATTCTTGTGCTGATGCAGAAAGATTAGCAAAAAATAATGGTGGTAGTGTTTATAACTATGCCCTATCAAATTTCTCTTACTCAGGTTCTGGCAGTAATTATTTTACAGTTCCTGCTTATAATCAACCTGGAAACGGAGAACCAGAATATATTACTATCCCTGCAGTTGGAGAACCTACTATTCTAATAAATAATGCTAACTATCAACCTGCAGTTGAATCTAATGGAATCATCACTCCTGCAAAAGGAACGCCATATATACCTGATTTATCCCCTACACTAACATCCATTGTTAAAACTGAAAAGACTTTATCTCAACCTCCTGATGACTGGTATGAAACAATACTAGAAGTAATTCCAGCTAATCCAAATATCAAACTCCCAGATGGTAATTATGCTTCATCAGGAGATATGCTAATGCTTGATTATCCATTCAAAATATATTTTCCTAACGAAGGTGATTTTTATGGAAATGGGGCATTAGGCCTTGCTGAAACTAGTGAGTATAGAGGTAAAGGATTCACAGATAACATGAATACAACTGAATGGACTTCTGAAAAGATTGCTAAGTTTGATTATAATGTAATTTATAATAACGTCCTATACCCTGCTGGTTCAGAGATTTCTTTATATCCAATTAATCAGGAATGGTATCACTTTTATTTACCACTAGCTAATAAAGAAGCCATAAGTGCTGGCGTAAAATTCTATGCCGTTGCCAATAACGGTTCTGGTATAGATAATACTAAACCAACTAATAAGAAAAGGTATAATAATAAAAATGCCAGACATTCCGCACTTAAGCAATATAACATAGATATTGTTGGTCGTATAGGTAATCTTGTTATGGAAGATACAGGTGATTTTAGATTTTCTAATATATTCAAGAAACCTGTAACTCCTACTGATTGGTATATACCTAATGTAGTACCAAAAGTACAAATAGATCAACAGAACAATTATATAGGTAACTCAGTAGATATAAGAGGCGAATCTGCTTCACCAATTACCAATTATCTTAATACTTACGGCTGCCTTGATTTTCTCCAAAAAACACCTTTAAGTTTTCCTCTATCTCCTTCAATAAATAATATAGAGGCTTTAAAAAGGCAGCCGTTAAGAGTAGGTTATCCAATATTTATGGATATACAAACTATCGGTAATTATTATTCCTATATGCAAATCATTCCTTATTATTATGGGCTCAACCTAAATACAGGAGAATTAACTCCTTTGGATGTATATATGGAAGTTGATAAAAAATATCAGCCTATTAATATATTTGGTGGCGGGCAATCCATATTAGACTACCCAATTACTCTTAACTGGGAAGAAGAATCTGCCAGACGTAATTATCTTAAAGAAGAGCAAGATATTACCGAATTTGTTAGAGATAATACCTATAATGTTGACTCACAAGGTAATGAAATACCTATAGGTATGCCTATAGGAAAATACCATACATATGGAAATGCACAATTCATGCAACTTAATGAACGAAACAGAACGTTCATAGGTACTCCATACACTTACGGTATGAATAGGAATCCAGGTAATCTACTCTCTGATTATGCCTACAATCAACAGGCTCAGAGGTGGCATTTTACCTTGAAACTTCCATCATCAACTATATTCGTACCTCATGGTTCTAACATAACCAACAGCAACTTAAATCAAATGATGAATGATTCAACAGTTGTTATTGCTGCTGCTAATATAAAAGCAATTGGAGATACTTATTGCTTACAATATAAACATCATGGAGGAAATGGAAGCGTAACACTAGCTGGTAAAACACATTCTTTAGATTCTATTCCTTATAGTGTATATGCTGTTTATTCATCAGAGAAATCTTCATCAGACGATTTAAGTACTTCTGGAACCCATTAAGTATTAATAGCTATTTAATCCAATATTATCTTAACTATTAATCCTATTTTAGAAAAAGAGTAATAAATTACTATTTACTCTTTTTCTAATTCTAATCCAAATAGCTTAGGAGGCATAAATATGAAAAAAGTAATTATTACAGTTATTATATTTATAATCAGCTGCCCTATATCAATCTATGCAGAAAATGCTTCTGCCTTGCTGGACATATATGGAATTGAAAAAGTAGTTTCTGTAGAAATGGAAGAAAAATTGTTACAAGATATAACTAAAGAGTATTATAGTGTACAGACAGAAATCAATAAAGATGAAATGGTAGAAAAAGCTATAGATATTTATTCAACCAATTATGAAAATATCCTTAGTAAATATGACGCTGAGATTAACACCCTGCAACAACAGCTACTAGAATTAAAAACTACTGTTTATGAAAACAGAAATAACTCTGTGGAATATCTTCTAGAGTTAGATTCAGAATATAAATCAATTCAACTTCATATACAAGACTTATTAAAAGAGAGAAAAATACAGGTTAAACAACTAGATTTATTATCTTTTGATAATACAAATGCCCATAAAATGGAAAAAAAATCCAAAAAACTTAAAAACAAATTAAAATCTCAAAAGAAGGCATATGAAAAAGCAATAACCTATCCAGAATTAGGAGATGTAAATAATCTTAATTATCCTTTGAATAAATCCAGCCATGTTACATCTGGATTTGGTACAAGAACCGATCCCATAGAAAAAGATAAGATACATTTCCATAATGGGATAGATCTATCAGCTGCTTTAAAAACTGAAGTAACTGCTCTATTTAATGGTACTGTTGAAAAAGCAGGTCATAGTAATGCTCTAGGCTATTATGTTATCCTCAATCATGGCAAGGGAATTAGAACTATATATGGACATCTAAATCATTATATCGTAAGCCAAGGACAACAAGTAAACCAATATGAAGTCATAGCAAGTTCTGGTAATTCTGGTAGTAGAAGTACTGGTCCTCATTTACACTTAGGGCTTTATATTAATGGTATCCCTGTTGATCCTAGCAAAGTATTCAAATAACTATTTTTTTAGATTATTTTAAGATATTTATAAGGAGGCAATTAAATGCTAGTAACTTCAAAAAAACGATATTTACCTACTACTATTAACACTCTAGTTTTATCTAAAAATGATGATTTTTTCTATATCCACAGAGATGTCTATGATAAAGCTATCATATTAAATGATAGCTTTACACTAGAAGAACTCATCAAAAACATAGAACCTCAAAAAAACTTATCAGCAATTCAATATTTTTACGATAATTCTCCTACTCCAATTAATATTCTAGCACCTTTTCTAGGTTTGGTTGTAGAAGGTTTACCAGAAGATATTGAAATACTTACTGGCGCAATACATGTAATAACTGCCGCAACAGACGTAAAGGCTTTTACCAGAATACATACAGAACTACGTAAGACCTTGGAATTCTCATTATATATCCAAGAAGAATATGAAATGGCTTGGGAAAGATTTTTTATGACTAGTATTCCATATGAAGAAAGAAATACGCTAATTAATAATCAACCTGGGCTCATACAAGAAGAACCTTCAATTAACCCTTCTGAAGAAAAAATTGAAAACACTACCCTTCCTGATTTAGAGAGTAATACTAATGAACTCATAGAAGTAGATGATGAATTTTCCAAAGAAATGGAAAAAGAGAAACTAAGAAACATTCTTCAAATTGATGATATGAATATATAAGGAGAGGATCATATGCCAGAAAAATTATTATCAACTAACACAGAAGCCTACAACACTCTTGAAGATATCAGTAAACTTATAGGAGATATTATAGATTCTTCAAAAGGCTTTAGAAGTAAGATAGAAACTACATATGATAAAGTTGAATTAGCATTTCTAAAACGTCTATTAGATTCAATAATACTAGTAGAACATGACGCTCTAATACTAAAACAAGAATTTACAGATATAAGAAAAAATATCCCTATTGAACCCCATCAACCTAATGCAAAAATCAAATAGAAAGGAAGATATCCCCATGGGTGGTAAAGCCAAATTATTAGACCCTGTATTATTAGAAAATCTCTATATTGAAAGCATACAATTTAAAGGTAAATCAGAAGAAACATCAAATAAAATACGTGTTCTTATCAATAAAGTAACTGACCCCATGTTTATGCACAATATAAAAAGTGATGAAAACGAAAAATTGATAGAATCTATTATGACAAGTAAGCAATCCCTTGAAGATTTACTTGAATTCCTAAAAACCACTGCTAATTATATAGATAGTACCTTAGAAGGTACAATTTGTCATACAGAACAAGTATACGGTCATAACAATACAGATGGGAGAAATTCTATTAATGAACAACATATTTTGAAAAGATAATCACTTTACTTTTAATTGAATAAATTACTGTGTAAATATCCTTAATAAAACAAAATGTAACTTAGGAGGTAAAAGATATGATATATGTAGCATCATTATCAGGTTTTGGCAAAAAAACATTCGAAGATAAAACACTTCAAACAAAGATGGATAAGATTATTGAGCAACTCCACTTGAGTCCCAAAATAACAGGTATGGATACGATTGTTCTAGGTCCAAAAGACCTTTCTGTTACTCAAACTAGGAACGCTTTTATATCTGCATTAAAAGAAAAACATGAAGATATTCTCATAATCTATTTATACACCAACGATAAACAAGCTAAATATCTTGGAAATGAGAGTATAATAGGCAAAAAATTAGATAGAAAAATTAACCTTAGAAATTTTAAAGAGGCTGTTACAGAGCTTTTGGAAAATAAAACATTAATAAAGAAAGAAGATATTACTAAAGTTAAGAAAAAGAAAACTGAAGAACCAGAAGAAAACCCTAAAAAGAAAAAGCTTAGTAAAAAAGAAATAAAAGAACCCAAAATTGAACTAGAAACACCTAAAGAAGAACCAACCCCATCTGATGAATCTATACAAGAGCCTGAAGATGACGTTATAAAAGAACCTGTAGAAGTTATAAAATTACATAAAGTTAAAACCCTCGAAGAACGTATTAAAGAATGTACTAGTTTCTCAGATTGGAATCTATTCAAAAAATTACTAGATAAAGATACCATTGTAAGGGACTTGATGACAGAGAATAATCAATTTGCTGAAACTATCAGTATGCTCCGTAACGTTGAACAAGAAATTGTGACTATATTTAAAAATGAAAACAAAAATTCTGAACAAAAATTTGAAGAGATTAGAGAACTGGGAATAAAACGCTCTGGTTATAAAACTTCATGGAACAATATGATTGCTGAAAAAGTAATGTCCATATTAGCAACCATGACTACATCCGCCGAGTCAATTATACACTCTCGTTTGAGAGAAATAACTTCTGCACTTGACAAATTCTCTTCTAATACTAAGTTATACTATAAAGAAGATAAAGAGAAACTTAATGAACTAATAAAAGAGCGCTTAGACTTACAATTTCAACTACACGAATTATCTAAAAGCTTAATTACTGTATATCAATCTATGGATGAAACTGTTAATGATATTATGAAGTCATTTGATAATGAATTACCTTCTGAGAATAAATATATTAATGAGATATATAAAACTTCAAAGAATATATTTACCCCTATCAATGCACCACAGCTTGCAACTAAATTAATGAGTGACCTTCAGAAAAACAGAATCTCCCTTTCTGCTCTAGAAAAAAACATTCAAGAAGTCATAGCCAAGGTGTTTCAACTATGTGAATTAGATGAAACCATCATACTTCATCAAAACAAGCTCATTAAACTTCTTGAGGCAAATAATGTAGAAGATGTGGTAATCGTTGATACAATCCTAAAAAATGCTCTAAGACTTTATATAGGACCATATGAAGTAGGTACAAGAGCTACAGCAATAACATGGGCAGGTATATTGTCCAGAAGACATAATTCACTGCTCGTTGATATAAGTGGAAGTGACAAATTCAGGTCATATGGTATTGAACCTATAAGTCTTGAAAATTTACTCAACAACAGAATTCAAGAACAATTTTTATGTGTTGAAGGTGACTTACTCTCAACTTCAGTTAAAATAGAGAATGTTATTGCAGAACTCAAAACAAGACTCAATTACTATTCATATATAAATATAATACTAGAGGCATCTCAGACCTCTCTTATCAAAACACTTGCCGAACATGCACTTTCGGTAACTTATATTACAGATTGTACTACAAGAGGAAATACATTACTTAAAAATGCAATAGATACTATAACTA
>NZ_JAOARO010000027.1 GCF_025211055.1 Vallitalea sp.
AAAAAAGTTGACAAGCAATATATTAAACATGGTAGTACATTCTTCAACAATGGATATATTGACTATTTAGATGAGAATTACATAATTGAAGAAGAGGAAGATTGGAGATTAACAGATGAGGACATTGAGAATGAGCAAAAGCTTAATAAGCCGAAGGAGGATTGGATGTTATAAATGCTAAGCAAAATAGTGTTTAATGATGGGATTAATAAGCTATTAACCGAATATGGTGATAGAGGTTTCAAAATGTCAAAGGAAAAATCAACACAATGGTATTCATACTTTAGAAATTATTCAGATAGTGACTTTAAAGCAAGCATTGATAAATGTCTTAAAGAGTGTAACCATCCACCATATATGGCTGATATTATTAAAATTAAGGATAGCTCTAATAAAGTTGGGGAAAAAGCTATAGAATATGCTAGAAAGCATCTTGAAGGGAGGGAGTAAATGTTAGAAAAACAAATATTAGGAGCAACTCTATTAGACAAAGGAGCAGCTGAAAAAGTTATAACACAATTGACTCCGGACCATTTTACAAAATATAAAGATGTATTTATTGAAATGCTGAAACTTACAAAAGAAGATAAAGATGTTGATGTTACAGCATTATCTAAGAATATACATATTAGCGTATTAAGTGGACTTGCTAGTAGCGTAAGTACAAGTGCTTATATTGATACACATATTAAAGAATTACAGGAAAGAAAGCACTTAAACGATTTAACTATTTATACTAAAGGATTACAAGAAAAAATTAATGTTGGAGATATAGAAGAGATACATAAATATTTATCCAATATCCCTCAAACTGTAGAACAGAAAATAATGCATCAAAATACTGTAGATTTGTTACAATGTGTAATTAATGATGTAGGAATAAGATATAAGTTAAAAGATGATATCAGAGGACTTAGAACAGGATATTACGATCTTGATGAAATGGTAGGGGGATTAAAACAAGGCGAAATAATAGGGGTACTTGCAGACCCAAACGTAGGGAAATCATTATTGGCTTTAAATATAGCCTGTAATATAGCAGAAAGGGGGAACAGGGTAGATTTCTTTGCTTATGAAATGTCAAATAAGCAAATAGGGTATAGAGTGCTTCCTAGCCTATCACAAATTGAAGTTAGAGCATTATCAAAACCAAAGATATATTTAACAGATAGTCATATTCAAAAAATAAGTAAATTTAATAATCATAAAATATTTGATAACCTTAATATTTATGCTGATGAATTAGTAATGAATACTGTGACAGAAATTAAAACAAAAGTAAATCAAACAACATTGAAGTTGAATAAGAATAGTAATTTGATAATTATTGATTATTTACAATTATTAACTGGTGAGGGAGAAGAATGGGAGCAGTCCGGTAACAATATTAAATTATTAAAAAAATTAGCAAGGTATTATCAGATACCAATTATTGTAATAGTGAGTAAGGCAAAAGATGGGTCTATTAGAGGAAGTGGTCAAATAGAATTTGACTTAGACCAAAGATGGGAAATTAAAAGAGAGCATGATTCCGAATCGGCAGTTGAAAGAAGTGCAACAGAATTAATTGTTAAAAAGAATAGAGATGGAGGAAAAGGAAAGATTTATCTTACTTATGATGAAAGGTTCTTGAAATTTGAAAGTAAGGTGGGATAGATGGATATAAGTATCTTTGAGAATTATAAAGAAGATAGATATGAAAAAGTAGTAGGTCTAGGAGTGACATATGTTTATAAGTACTTTAGAGCTAAAGAAGTATTTGAAAAAAATCGTAACGAAGAAAATGAAATAATTGAATATGCATATGGTAAAGTGGTTGATTTAGTTGAACAATTAACAAAAGATTATATGTACATAAACTTTGCTGAAAAAATAAAAGCATATAAAACCGAAATAGAAAAAATGAAGCCATATGCAACAGTTAAAGCGAATCATGTTATTTTACAAGTAATAAAAGATATTGATGTAATAGATAATTTATTACAATAAGATACTAGAAATATTTTAAGGTATCTACAAAGGTGGTGATTATAATTGTATTTACGATTTGAAAAAAGACCAATGAAAAGAAAATCTCAAGGTTTTGCAAAAAGGTTAGAAGTATACTTCTATGACTGGAGTGATGAAGCACATTTCAGATCTAGTGATGATAGATTTGAACGGCCATTAAAAGATATCTATAAATTTATACTATGCCATAGCTACAGGGATAAAGGTAAGAACAAAAAATATCAATATGTAATATTAAGCACAGGTTATTATTGGCTAGTTGATGAAATGTTTTGTTTATGGGATTACTTTGATGTTAGAGCAGGGAGTAATAGAGAAAAAAAGTTACAAGAGTTTAGTAATAACGTTGGCATGTCCATAGAAGATTTATTTCATTATACTTACGATAAAATTGAAAAAATTAGACAACCATTGGTTAAGGAATATCATAAGACAAAAGAATATAAGACTAATAAAAAGAATGATGAAATAATTAGCAAGTACTGGGATGAAAAAAGAAAGTTTGATAACAAGTATGGGTCAGATACCTATGCTAAATGTTATAACATATTTGGTGAGCTGTGGAATGAAACTAAGTTAAATGAACTAAAGGAACAATACAAGAAAAATCAAGAGTACCAAGAAAGAAGTAGAAACACCTATAGCAATTACAATAATTATGGATATGGTAGTTATAGTAGCTCTTCTGTATCAACGCCAACATACACCGATAAAGAACAGCAAATGTTAAAAACCATATATAAACGCATGGCAATTACATTTCACCCAGATAACAAAAATGGTGATACCGATATTATGAAATTTATTAATTCAAAGTTAAAAGAGGATTGGGGTATTTAGTAGATACTATTAAATATTTGAGGTATCCATACTAACAAGTAATTATTATATAGCTCATTTATATAAAAAAAATACCTATAGGTACTTACGAATTATTAAAGAAAGTGAGGGTGAAAGATGGATAATATAGTATGCCAAGGCTATTTATTAAGAGCGTTAAACAAATTAATTAAAGCTAATGAAATTAAAGAAGAAGTAGCTAATAAAGTTAAGAATGCAATGTATTTTGAATTTGATATGATGACAGAAAAAGAAGCAGAGAATTATTATTATAACCATTACTTGGGTGATGAATGACAAAATAAAAGGGTCGCATTTAAAATACGTCCCTTTAATCTAACCAGTATAGGTTATTCTTAATCTCTCAACAAGATAATTATAACCTACCTGGGACATAAATACAAATGAAAATTACTAGGAGGATAAAAGAATATGGAAAACCAAAAATATATAAAAAATCTAACACATTGCTTTAGTATATTAGTAGACGATTTGGATGATGAAGAATTTAATGGAGCTAAAAATAGTATTTCCAAAAATATTGAAAAAACTGAAAATATTGAGGTTAATAATATCCTTAAATCAATAATTGAAACTGCTGAAGAAGAAAGGTTAAAAAAACAAAAGTTGTATAAAATGTTAGAGCGTCAAACAGTACCTTTAGACGAAATACCAACTTTACGTGACATATATAACCGTACTCATAAACCAGGGACCGCAATAGAGGCAATGATATCTCTTTATCATTATGGCTATATACAAGGGAAACGTGCTGAAAGAAAAAGGAAAAACCTCGTTTCGCAAAATTGAGAAACTGGACTAAAGATTTATGATTACATATATTTCACATAGGATACATGTGAATTAGTATTAGATATCCAACGAAGTTATTATATTGGTGGTGAATAGATGAGTAACAGAATAAAAGTAACTATTTCATATATGGAAGATGACCAACTAAATGAAATAGTTAAGTTATTAAGACCAAAACTAAAAGGGGCAAAGATAAGAATAAATGATAATCCTAATCCTTATAAACATGCATACATAACTATCAAAAAACAAGATAGTGAAGAAAAATAAAGTGATTGACATACTTCTTATATGCATGATAAAATATTAGTACAAATTAATAAGGCATGAGTACCGCACTAAATAGTGTTAGTCTTAGATATTAAGGCATGGGAAATGATTTTTATATCATTCTCATGTCTTTTTTATTTGAATATAGTCCACTTCGGACGTTAAACTGGAGGATTATTATGAGTGAGAACATGAACACAGAAGACAAAAACACTGAAAACAATAACTCTGAAACAGAGGAAAAGACTTTTACTCAAGAAGATGTTAACCGTATAATTGGTGAACGCCTAGCAAAGGAAAAAGCCAAAGGTGAACAGGAATTCAGTAAAAGGGAGCAACAATTGCTACAACGTGAAATGCGCTTAGATGCAAAAGAAATGCTTAGTGAAAAGGGTTTG
>NZ_JAOARO010000028.1 GCF_025211055.1 Vallitalea sp.
TAATGAGCCTTAAACAGCTAATGCTGTAAAGGCTCATTCATTTTGTATAGCTAATACTATTAAATCATACTAGATAGTCGGGAATATTTCGTACTTTTTGGTTTCATAGTCAGAAACTAAGAAGCTAGGGTCGAAAGCCTACGAAGCGGTTTTTGGGTCTTTCGGCGGAAAAGCTTTTTGGGTCTTCCTTATGGGTCAAAAAACAAGAACCATATCAGTCATGGCCTGACATAAAAAATAAGAGAATAATCTTATTTCATAAAAATTCTACCATAAATATTATTGTAATATGTAACAAAATAGGATATACTAGTATAAATTTGACAATTATTATTAAAAGATATATAAAAGAGTGCAAGTATCTTTGGGGGAATTACCTAGGTAACCCATTCCAAAGGCTGCACTCATCTTTTCAATATAGTTTATGTATAAATATTATACCATATACATGTTTTTTGTCAAGAAATAATTGAGGAGATGTTTAAAAATGGACAAAGAATATTCTGCAAGAAGGTATTTTATTGTTGGTTTTAGAAATTACATAGAAAATCGGAATAAGATATTAGCAAAAACCTATATTCCTAGTATGCGAGAGCTTATGTATGATTATATTGATATATATAATGATGTCCATAATAGTTTGGACAATGATAAATGGTTAAAAGCGCTTAAAAATTCATTAACAGCTATTAAGTATTTCCTATCATTTACTATTCTACAGTCATCAGATATGTATCGTAAAGAAATAAGGTATTTAATTACAGAGATTGATGATTATGCTAATAAGAAAAATAATCTTTGTAAAATATACAACGCTTGTACAGCATTGATTAAAAAAATTAACAATCATAATATATATTCAGAAATTATTGAAGCCGTTAAACATAAAAAGACCTATAATCATATCGAAAACGCATTGCAATTATTTATTATGGAATTAATATATGAAGGATATTCATTAGAATATCTCAAAGAATGGTATAGGCATAATATTAATATTAGTGATATTACAACAGAAAATATTATAGAACAACTAGAAAAATTTAAGGAATTGAAAAGAAACAAAAAAGTATTTTATTATTATGTCAATGTACTAAAGATAAATCAAGATGAAGAATGTTTTCTGGCAAATAAATTTGATGCTAAAAAAATTGATTATACCTCTTTAACATTTAATGACGATAAGACTCTAGTAAAATATATAGATAATAGCAATAGTCATTATCTATATAAACTTCAAGTATATTCTATGGACGTGTTTAAAGGGCTTGAGATTTTGGTAGAATCCATAGAATCATATTACCAAATAAATTGTTTTCTAGAAAATAATCAAAAGTTAGTTGTGTTGGAAAAAGTAGTGGCTGAAACTGATTCCATCAATTACATAAAAATGAGAATAGAGTCAAAAGATAAACTGTTTAAGGGGATAGAGCAAAGAGAAAAAGCAGACCTTCAAGATTTCTTAAAGTATCGAAACGAAATAATTCGCCAAAACATAGAATCAAACGAGATAATTGTACTTCAAAGAGCTCTTAATATAGTAAAAGGACAAAGTAATCAATCTGCTGAAAATAAACTAATAAACTTATGGTCGGTATTAGAATACATACTTACATTTCATGAGGGAGCAAGTATTATTAGTAAAGTATGTGATATTATTCCAAAACTAATAAGCCTCTATGTAATAAAAGATAAAATTAATACTTTTTGGGCTAATCTATATCGATATAACAGTCTTAATCAAGAAATCATGAATATGATTAAAGAGTGTACTAAAAATGGAGAAAATTATGAATATGACCTTGAATCGTTCATTGATTACTTGCAAAAACAGGGCGAAAAGATAATTGATTTATTTGAATTTAATGACCTACTAAAGAAAGAAATAGCTGAAATTGGATTACTGCTTAACGATAAAGAAAAAAGGCATAAATTTATTATCCAAAAGAATGAAGAAATAGAGAATGACCTAATTCGTATTTATAGAACTAGGAATATTTTGATTCATTCTGGACAAAAAGTAAAAATAAATTTAAATCATAAAGCCTTAAGGCTTTATCAATATAATAATGGTCTCTTAGGAGTGATAATATACTATAAGAATAAAGATATTAACATTAATATAACAGAAATACTAAATTCTATTAATTATACTTATACTGATTATCTTAAAATATTACAAGATAGAGATTCATCACCGATTGATATATGTAAGCCAAGATATATATACTTATAGAATTAAATATGATTCTCTATTGTGTTTTACAATTGTTAAGGGACTATTAGAAAATATTTAATGCGTACATAAGATTTTCTCTAGCTTTATGAAATAAGATTATTCTCTTATTTTTTATGTCAGGCCATGACTGATATGGTTCTTGTTTTTTGACCCATAAGGAAGACCCAAAAAGCTTTTCCGCCGAAAGACCCAAAAACCGCTTCATAGGCTTTCGACCCTAGCTTCTTAGTTTCTGACTATGAAACCAAAAAGTACGAAATATTCCCGACTATCTAGTATGATTTAATAGTATTAGCTATACAAAATGAATGAGCCTTTACAGCATTAGCTGTTTAAGGCTCATTA
>NZ_JAOARO010000029.1 GCF_025211055.1 Vallitalea sp.
ATTACTCAAAGTCAGTAGTTGAAGATGAGAATAAGTTGGATAAAGATGTATTGGATGATTCAGTAATAAGTGCATATATCAAATCAGAGTCAGAGAGTATTTTGGGGAAGGAAAGACATTATTATAATGAGAATAGAATAAGGAAATTGCAACAGTATATTCAAGAAAAAGGATTAAATGTTGATGTAACAGGTCAATTAGATAGAGCTACTTTCCAAGCTTTGCATATGATTGGGATTAATGATTTAATGGAAAATGGGGTTATACAAGAGGATAGTTTTCGGGGGGATGGCTTGAACCTTTATGCCTACGTATCCAATAATCCTATCATGTACGTCGACCCTACAGGGCATGGTAAAGATGGTGTGCAAAATGATGAAGGCGAACAATATAAAGCATTTATTTCTTGGTTAAATGAAGGAGACAACGCTAAAGAATATTTCGGAAGTTTAGCATCAAATGCTAATGCTTTAAGTGAAACGTTGGTTGAAAGTGCTGTAGAGAATGCAGAGATTAATATACAGTTACAATTATCTATATTACGAGTTGAACAAGAACAACGACAAAAAGAAGGACAACTCAGAGCTGCCTTAATGGGCATGGGGGCAAGCTTCGCAAGCTATTTATATACTTTACCTACTCAATCAAGTATAGTTAATATTGGTGATGACCTTATTATTAATCAGGCTGATGATATTGTAGATGATGTTGCAACTCAGGAGAGAAGTAATTTTGCACATAATGTTGCACAATACCAGAAATTAAAAGATTCATTAGCAATTGAAGAAATTCAAAGTGTCGTAAATACAACAAAGCATGGTGCTGAAAGATTACAACAAAGAGGTTTTACACCTGATGATATATCAGCATTAAAATTATCACCTGATAAAATAATGAGTCAAACAGATGGAGCACAGGTTTTTATTAAGAATATTGGTGCAGGTAAATTTAATGTTATAGTTGAAGGCGAAAATGGTGTAGTAACTGCATTAAAGAATATTGGTGAAAAATCGCTTAATAGACTATCAAAAAATTATGGATGGAAGTGATAAAATGAAAAAAAAATATCAGTGCTGTTTTTGTGGTAAAGAAATCAAATCAAATCATATTGATATAACAAGTTTGGTCGTAATTTCAAACTGGGATAAAACAATTGATAATCAACAGGAACAACAATTGTTTTGCCATATGAATTGTCTTAAAGATAAAGTTAATAAGGAAGTACCATTGTATATTGCAGAGATAGTAGATTAAAGGCTCTAAATGTAGATATGAAAAAGATGATGGATAATTCTTATTCACATCTTTTTCATTTTACAAGTATAAAACTGTATAAAACTCTTGGGACATTTTGAGCGACTCACTGGAATTGGTATTATAAGCCACATTACAAAAGGTTAATAACAGAGATAGTTACAGAGGGGACGGTTTAAATCTTTACGCTTATGTTAGCAATAATCCTATCATGTATGTAGACCCAAGTGGACATGGTAAAGATGGTGTTGCTAATAGCCAAGTAGAAATCACATTATATGACCCAGAAGTCTATGAAAATGAAATGAACCGATGGGAATGGTATATGAGAGAAGACCTTGAAAAAGGGGCATATACATCCGTTGCAATGGATTATGTGATGTGGAAGTTAACGCAATTAGGACAACGAAAAGATTATATAACATCACATATTGCGAAAGCAGAATATGAAACTAATGGAACATCACCAGAAGTTACTAAAACTGCATTAGATAGTGCCATTACTTATAATGTAGGAGCTGCTTGTTTTAGCTTAGATAAAATGTATAATGGTGCAAAAGGATTTGTAAAAAATAAAATTAATAGTATAAAAACTAGTGTAACTAATATGAAGTATGAGTATAATATGGCAGAGAACCCTGGTCCTCTTGCAGAAATGCCTGGTAATCCTGCATCAAACTTTGCAGAAGGTAAGTATAATACAATAAAGCTTTAAAAAGATACTATCTTTTATAGAGACGGTAAATCTGGTGGTGGTAAAAATGGATTGGGACAATGGTTTACAGAATCACCAGGTAAATCAGCAATTCAGATTAGGATTGATAATGCTGTAAAGCCACAATGGATAGATCCTAAAACTGGTGTCCTCACTGGAACCTCACCTATCAATTCAAATTATGCAGTAAAGATACCAGCAGGGACAACAATTTATAAAGGTCCAGTCGGATATCAAGGTGGAAGTTATTTAGGTGGACAGAATAATATTCAAATTTATATCAACAAACCGTGGACTATTAAAGGTGTCGAAGTTCTTTCAGAAACACCTCTCCATAAGACAAATTGGCTTACTAAAAATCCATTTTTATCTAACTGTTCTATTAAATAGCTATGGCTTATTGATCCAAAGAAATCAGCAAAATCAAACTCTGCAATAAAAACTCTCGGATATCTTTGTAACTCTAATGAAATATCCTGCACAGCATAATGTGCATTTCTATCATTTCTATATGCATAGGATAATGTACTAAATCTATGTTTATTCTTACTTAACAATCGTTTATACAAATAATTTGATACTGCTGATCTGGAATTTGATATACTGAGATCCAATATAAATAGATTAATACATAGTGCCATATGTATATTGTATACACATGGTGTTCGTTATTACATCGCTATAGGTCTATTTCTTAAGACCATCTTTAGTAGCTTGTGTCACCCCCTGAACTATAACAATTATAAATAAGGTTGCTTCATATGACACAATTATGAAGTCACCTTATATATTAGTACATTAATAAAAATGAAAATCTAATTTCTATTTGCTCTGTGTAGCTTATTCCAATGCTCTAATTGAGCAAAATCTTTCTTAACCTATCATATGCTTTCTTAAGTCATGGTACATAGGATAGTAATCTTCATGATGAGTTAATTTTTCATCATACTCACTTACAATAGTCCCCATTTCTTCTATAATCTTCTTATTGTCGTCAGTATAAAGAGTTGGTACTTTTTGTGTACATTGGTTTCGACAATACACTAAAAATGATCAATCATCTAAAATTCCTAAAATTTTTATTTTATGTCGTGTTAATGTCATATTGGATAATGTTATTAAATATTCAAGCCAAACAAATTAGCTATATTATATAAAATCGCGATTTATTATATAAAAATTAAAAAGAAAGAAGAAAAAGTATGTCAAACAAACGATGGGCTTTAAGAGACGCCGATACCTATTCTACGTTTCAAGCCACTAATAAAATAGGTAAAATTTTCAAACACGAAGAAGTTGAATATCTTAATCAAAAAGTAAATGGATATGCGTATATTGAGTATAATACTTCCCACGGTAAAAAGAGAGCTTGGGTTTATGCTAATAATCTTACAGCTACTAAACCACCAGTTAAAATTATGAAAGATCCTATTTCTCCATCAAAAAATTACACATATCCTAATCATAAAGATTATGCAGTAGCAAAAGGAACACCTGTATATGCAATGTGTGATGGAACATTTACATTTGGGTATTATTATGGAAAATTAAAAAAAGATAGTCCAGTTTCATACATCAGTTTAGGTCGCTGATTCAGATTAACTCCTGATTCTGGTTGGAAAACTTCAGATGGAAGAACAGCTTCATATATTGAATATGGTCATTTATCAGAACTTAATGGATATTCAACACCAGATTATGTCGAGAGATGTGCATATTCATCATATGGTAAGTGTGTTGAAAAAAATATTGTAACTTTAGGCACTAAACATGTAAAATGCGGAGAACTTATTGGATATTCTGGTAATTCTGGAAATACATTAGGAGCCAATGGTCAGCACCTACATATTTTACTTAAGTAATTTATATAGCACCCTAAACATTGTGTAAAATATTTTATACTAATATTAAAAATGATAGGCTATTTACTAATTTAGTGAATAGCCTTCTATCAAAAATTAATTAATATCTTATTATATCACATGATTTATATTGAAAAGGGAAATCAGTATTATCCGTTAAGATAAATTGTATAGTGATAATTTCTGTCATATCTAATGTCTCATGATAGTTTTTGTTTAGAAAAATGTTTAGCAATGTCTGATTAAATTCTTTTGTCTGTAAACAGTCTTTAGTTCCAGCGGCGTCTCTAATAGCTTTTATATTTGCAGAAGCAATCTCATATGGGTCTGCTGCTTCTACTTCTCCCAAAATTAATCTATCAAATGTTGCCGTATAAAGTCCATTTTTATCCTTAGAAATACTTGTCAACCGATGATATCCAGTTCTTATTGTGTCTCCAGGTTTATAGGTATAATTACCGTTAGAATATTCAAGATACAATGATTCTTTATCTTGATATTTAAGTTCACCATAAAATTGATTTACTGTATTTCTAAAATTTTCTTTAGTAAGCTCTGCAACATAATTATGATATTGGGCAAAATTATGATATATATAAAATGTTAGTTGATCCCAGTCAGGTTGGTTTGATGAATTAAATGTAGGTAACTCTGTTAATTCAAAAGAATGTAAAGTATCATATTCAAAAAAATACCTAATTAGATTATCGGACAATTCTAGTTTATCAGTAGTAAGTAAGTTAACTAAATCGTTATTTTTTGTCATAGGTATTGTGTCTATATTTGCCTTTTCTGAAATATTTTCTGATTGTTGGTAATCTGTAGGATATGATTCTTGTGGCGAATTAATTTGATTATTGGTTTCATTTTTTAAAGATTCACATGAACATAAAACTAAAACAATCGTTATAATAGTAAAAGTAACTTTTAGTGTTCTCATTTTTTATACTCTCCCTTATACTTATATAGTAGGTATGACATTATTTATGAAAATATTTTTTTATTATATTTAGCTATATACCTTGATAAATAATGTTAAATTGCAAAATATTACTATTTGTTAAAAATTATTATAACATTTATCCTTTAAATATTAAAGGTTTGTTTGCCAGTACTAAAAAAGAGTTTCGGTATATGATAATTCTTTTATAAAGTGTGTAGCTAAGCAAAAATAAACTACAGTGGGTAATGAATTATTGCACACACAAACGAATTATTTTATGATTTCAAGGTTATTTTGCATATGTTATTCACATTGGCTCATTTTATAATTATATTTTCAGAATCATATATTACTCTTGCAGTATGTCCACTTGAATCTGAAAATGATTGGGTTATTATGACAATACGTAACACTGTCAAAGATTCAAGATATGTCATCCCCTCCACATACAGGGTGATTACTAAGCAAAAACAGAATTTCGTCCCCTTGGTCAGACTTAACCAATTCTTATTTTGCTGTTTTCAAAAATGATATTTCTAATTGACAATAATTATATCATATTTTCTTATAAGGTACATAAGCTGTCTTATTTTTCATCATGCCATAAATAATCCTTACAAGTCTTCTTTGAATACAAACCAATGCTTGTGGCTTGCTCTTTCCTTCTGATATCTTCCTAACAAAATACTCATGAAAAACCTTATTTCGTGGTGTACCATTTTTAGATACTTGTATCATTTGAATAGCTAAAAAGTAGAAAATACTATTCAATATCCTGTTACCTTGACGACTCCTTTTATCCTCACCCTTACCAGCAGATGAAAATTTAACAGGTGATATCCCTGCAAAACTGGCTAACTTATCAGCAGTAGGAAAGCGATTAATGTCGCCTATCTCGGATATTAAATGTGATGCTGTGATTAGGTTAATGCCTGTCATGGTATCTAATTGATAGCCTGTTTCATCAATAAGCTGTTGCAACCTACTTTCTATAGTTGCTATATTCTCTTGATTATGTCGAAACTCTGTAATGATATTCTTAATAATATAATCTCGTTCAATCTGATACTGAAGATATTGATACCATCATGGGCAATTAATTCTAAAATCTGTGTTGCCTTTTTCGTAGAACAAGCATTCCGACTAGCACCTCTTAGATCATCAGCTAATGTATCAACATCAACACCTACTAAATGTTGTGGTGATGGGTAATTCTCCCAAAAGTACAAAGCAGTTTTACCACAAATTTGTGAAAAGAACTTCTTATAACTAGGGTATACATGAAGTAACTGGTCATGTAACTGGTGTTGTATAATCATTAATCGTTTATTGATACTATCTCTTCGCTTGGTTAACTGACGAATTGTAAAATAGATATCCTCATGCTTTGCATCAGGCAAAGTATCCACCATATCACGAAGAACCTTAGCAACAGCTAAAGCATCATAACTATCGTTCTTTTTATATGTAGGTGCACTTTTTCTAAACTCATTAGCGAGTGCAGGATTAACAGATTTCACTACATACTTATGACCAACAAGATAAGCAGATAGTGAACGACCAAACCCTTTGGTATTCTTCTATCCGAATAAAGGAGTAAATACTTTCTCATTATGTATGTATATGTAGCGGAGAAAAGATGTTTATCGTTAGGCATCTTTTTTTCTTGTAGAAAAGTCAGCCTAACTCCTAATGAGTTACACTGACTTTTTTGTTATGTGTGGGCTAGTCCTATTTAACGACAGCCCCTAGTCTTTTTGATTTCCATTGCCTTATGTTTTATGTATTTTTCCGATAAATAAAATACCTTCTTTTTCGATACCCCGTCTAACTACAAGGAGAAAAGAGATACTGTTCACTTTATCTTATTACTTTAGGATAGGTGCGTTAATTTTCATTATCTTTAATATCAATATCATGTTTTTCGCAGTATCGTTTTGCCTTATAATCTAGGTATTTATTTCCTATAAAACTTATTGCTAATAATACCCCAGCAATTATTAAAACCAAATAACCAACTTTAAACTTCCATCCAGATATTGGATCATTAAACATTGTATCATTAAACATATTAATTTATCCTCCATTTATCCTTAAGCCTAATGTTAGAATAATCTATTATAGCTTGATAATAATATTCTTTTCTTAAGTTATTTGTTTCTTCATTAGAATAGGTGGTTATAATATTTTCTATTTTAGAGTTATACTTATTCCAATATGATGATTTCTTATTATGTAAGTGATATGTAAAATCATTTATAAACTCTAATGCACTAGGTTCTGTAAAATATTTTATACCACCTTCTAATGCACTCATTCCTACCACTCCTAAAGCATATAATTTATTTGCTTTTATTAATTGAGAATAGTCCCTAAGACTTTCGTACACACCCAATCCAATTGTCGAACCAAAATCATAACCTTTTTGAAATATCTATAGTTATTGGATTTTCCATAAAATTTATTTTCTGATTTAACTTTTGTACATATTTATGATTTAAATCTACTCCTTGTTGAATCAATATATTATTTACTCTATTTTTTGCATCAATACGTAATTGTTTCATTTTTTCTAAATCATATTTATATTTTATTTCCCATTGACTTTCTTCGCTTATAGAATTATTAGTTGATTGTCCATTATAAGAAATCATACCAGTTTTAATATCAAGATGATATTTTGTTCCAATCATACCGTTATCTAATCTATTTAAATTGTTTCTGTCTTATAGTAACTTAAACCAATGTTAGTGTTTTTATTACATATTTATGAGGTGAGATGTCAAATGAGTCTTTAAATATCTCTTTCAAATATGTTTTATTAATATTATGAAGTAGAGCAACTTCCTGTAGATTAATTTTTTTATTCCAATTATCGTCTAAAAAATTCTTTACTTCATATACTCGTTTAATATAGTATTGATCGTATTCTCTTTTTTTTACATCAACATATTTGAAATGATGTATCATACCATGATACATTATTTCTAAAGCTTTTAACTTAATTAAGTAGTTATTATTGTCCTTTACACTCTCTAATAATTCTAAAAATAACTTTTCAAGTCTCAAATCATTCTTATAAACCAATCCTCCATCTATTTTTTTCATATATAAATAATAATCGTTAACAATCTTATCGTCCTTGAAAAAGTTTAGGAAGAACTTTTGAATACACTCATAATATCCAAATATACTTATTGAAACCAAGTTTTTATAGTCTCCATCAAAACTAGAAAACTGATTATTACCTGCAAAATTATATATATCACCTTTTTTAACTATTATAGATTTTTTGTCATTAATATTCATTATGGCATTTCCTTCAATCATTTGATACATAGTGATTATGTCTTTATTAAACTTCACATCAGAATTATCAATATAATTGAAATAGCAATCTGAGTATTCGACAAAAACTCCTTCTTCAATTGTAATGAAAACTATTTTACCTTTACCATATTGTTTGTTTACTATACATTCTATTATATCTCCTGTTACACTTTTGATATCATATAATTTAAATAACATGGGATCATTAATGACTTGTTGATTATTATTTATCATTTTTAACCTCTTATAATTTAGCATTTAATTATGGAATAACTCCTATTGTGAAGTATTGAACTTATTCATCCAGATAACCACTAATTTTTGTTTATCTATATTTATTATTTATAGTTTGAAAAGTTTCAAGGCTTTATCCGCCTCTATCAAAGATAGAGATTCTAATTCATGAGTATATCCAAGTATATCTTCGCTGATTTCTATTATACTTGATTCTTTCTTAGCTTTTTTCAAGAATCTCTTTACTTTTGATATTTCAATTTTATAATCAAATATAGATAAAATCTTCACCTGAAAATATTCCAGATATATTTCTTTATATTCTAACCAATCTTCATAGTTTTGAATATTTTTACATATTAGTCCAACTATATATCGTAGTGTATGATTTATATCTTCTATGCTTGTATCGTAAATGAACTTTATAGAATCAATCTTCTTAAAAGTATATACAATTGTTTCTAATAAATTTTCTATCATCTCTTCAGCTTGTTTTTCTTCAAATAACACATATAATTTTGATAGACTTCGATTTTTACTGAATCTCTCCTTTATAAATTGAATGAATGTTTCAAAATCCTCAACATTATTACCAAGCTCTATTTCAAATAATACTCTAAAAAAGATGTTCCATTGAAAATCACTGTTAATTGAAGCAATGATAGTTTCTCCCATAACTCTAGAGAATTTATCTTCTAATTTTATTTCCCTTTCAAATACTATCTCATGAGTAAAATCAATCTCATTCTCACTTATATCATTTAGTCTTGAAAATGTTTTTACCAGTGTCTTATTATAATCGTCCAAGTTTTCTGCATGATTAGACCTAAAGATATATTTCATAATTGTATCACATGATTTTCTAAAATCAACAATGAAACCAATACTATTCTTTATTCTTATTGAAAAGATATCATAAATCATTTTTGCTAAGGTTCTTTCAATTTGATTTTTTCTAACTGATGGACTGATTGTATTTAGTTGTTTAAATTGATCATCAATAATATGTAACTGTTTATCTATCATGGAAAGGTTTTCGTTTATAGATCCCATGATATCTTTAAAAAAACTGTCCCATATAGTGTAATTATTGTTTTTATATATTATCTTATGTTCTATTTCTCCCCAAAACACATTAACAAGGGATTTTATTTGAAGTTCAAAATTAAATAATTCATCATCATATTCATAGACCCCATCTATTCTATATATTTCAAAACCATTTTTTTGTTTTTGGGGCTGTGGTTCATCTAATTCCAGTCTAATATTTTTATTAAGTGAATTATAGTAATATCCATCTGAGTGGCACATACTAAAACATCTCTTCAATACTTCATATGTTTTATATTCATCTTCAATAAATCTACACTCTATTCTTATACCAATTAAGTCTGATAGATTAGAAATAAATTCTTGTGATGAATCATATTCCTTATAGGAATTATTTCTGATAATCTTTTCTTTTAAACTTGGAACTGATTTTACTCTTCTATTAATGTTCAAGTAACCATCAGTACTTACCTCTAATAAATCTTTTAGAAAAACTTTTATTTCATTGGATGCTATAGCCAAATCATCTGCTTTAGTCTCTAAATAATTTGTCACATTATGTATAAATCCAAATAGCTTTAATTCCATAATTCCTCCTATGTATTACTAAGTGTTTTATCCTATTTTATGCTTGTTGTTTTTGTCTATTATAAAATTATTTATTCCATTTTAAACTTGTGTTACTATTAGTTAGTTTTTATGTTTTTTGTAAGAATAGTGTATTCTTTCCCCTTACTTTTTATTATACAGTATAAACAATCAGTCAACCATATTTTTTTATATAAAATCCATTAAAGCAAAAAATATGTCCTTTATACCTTGTTCTACTACGCCCTGATACAGCCAGCCGCTACCTCTGATTTTTATAAAAAAAGGACACGATATGAGTCATCTTGTCCTTCATAGTATTCCTATTCATTTTCTATGGCAACCCCGATCAATCCTTCTTTGGAATTATTTCATGTATTAAGTCTATCTACAAAAGCTTTTTTATCTATAAATGAAAATATTTTCTTTACAAAGGAAGGCATAACTGTATTATGTAATAATTCAAGATGTGGTCCTTCTGCAAAATATATTAAGGCATTATAAGAATTTTTATTTTTACCATATTCAACTGTAAAACCTTTATTAGTATATTCTTTTACAGCCTCATCCAAGTTATTAACTTTATATATAATATGTCCTAACTTCATTTTTTATTCTTCCTTTCCTTATCTGAATCATCTATTCTGCATTTTTTGGTAATTTTCCCATGACCTCTTTAAATGCACTGGAGAACTTACTAAGATTGGTATAACCAACCATCAGACCTACGTCAGCAATGGAAATGAGGATAACATCTTTAAAATCTTAACGAATTCAACTTAATTATTATTTTTTTCCATTCTTTAACAAGTAACCTATTGTAGTCTACTTCATATGTATTCATATAATTTTCTAAATATTTATAGGATACTTTATGTTCTATCAATATTTCTTCTATCATTTTTTGTATCCTTAAGATTTTGGAGTGATCAAAGTGTTTTAAATCATCATGTAGTGTTCCTACCAATCTATTATCAAATGTATTTTTCTTACCTATAACACCTGACATTCCATATGCTCTACATATCTCATTATACTCATCATACATTTCAAAACTAAGCTTATAAATTTTTTTGTCCCTATCTTCTTGTATGTTGTCTTCTTCTAACCACTCAATGATTGCAAAATTATTCATTGCAAAACCCCATGATTCAGTTGTAATATTAGAATCAACATAACTTTTTAAATGATTATATTTCCAGCTTAATACTATTAACAATATACTTAGAATTACTATTAAAATAGATGAAATCTTATTTTTAAAAATGTATCTAATCAACCTCAAACATTCCCCTCCTTAAACCACATTATTACATAAAATACTATCATTTTTTATAATATACTGTGAACTAATTATTTATCTCCTTTTATTAATCTATCAATAATTGTTAACCTTAATTATATTCTATATATCTTTAGATATTAAATGAAATATATAGGGGCGGATGCTTACTGCTATAATATTTATAGTAAATAATAGGTTTAGATTCTGAATTTATTTTTTAATTGTTAATATAAATAAATAATTATTATATCAAATCTGCCTTTTCTAGCATTTTCTTCATAATAACAGCTAGCTCTGCTCTGGTTATATTGGCCTTTGGTAAGAACTGATTTTGATCATTTCGTACTATTAAACCATTTATAGCACAGATTGCTATTGGTTTTTTTGCCCAATCATGAATATCTGCCTTATCCACAAACTTATCAATCTCATTTTGCAATTCTTCATCAGTATATTCTACTTTCATTCCCGCCAATTTCATCGCTCTTAATACTAAAGTGGCTGCTTCTTCTCTTGTGATGCTGTAATCTGGTCTAAAGGTATTATCTGGGTACCCTTTTATCAGTTCATATTCTGCACTAGTTGCTATATAACCAAAGAATTCATCTTCTTTATAAATATCTGTGAAAGAACACTCTCTACCTTTATCCCCTAGTCCTAATGCTTTAACAACGGTTTCTGTAAAAAACAGTCTTGTTAATTCTTGATCTGGGTTAAATGTTGTTTCACTTTCCCCTTCTACTATCATTCTTGCACTCATCTCATTACAGTTATCTTTACAACAATGGTTTTCTAGATCAGAATAAGCTCTAGGGTTCCAAACCACTGTATAAGTTGAATTGGTCAAACTGTTAATCTTGACATAGTATTCTCCATCCACCTTAATGATCTGTGTTGGTACATGACAAGTCGTTCCATCTGGATATATTATTATACCTGTTGTGATTTTAAAAGGATCTACGTCTTTTGGTAGTGCTATGGTTCTTTCTACATAGGCATTAAACTTACTTACATTTACTTTTTTACCTTTATAGCTACAGGTTACTTCAAAGTCTACTGGTGCAACAACTAAATCAAATTTTTCTTTCTTAGCTGTTTTTTCTACTATCTTTACCATTTCCTTTGAAATCTCACCAATCTTTACTTCTACATCAATGTCTTCTAGAGCAATATCTCCTCCTAGTTCATTGGATATCTTATCAATATTGATTTGATTGGCTGGTAAGGTATATGTTGCTTTTTCTGTTTTAATCTCTACAATGGCTTCTTTTTCTTCCATGTTCTTAACCATCTGACCATTGAGTTGTCCTGCCAGGCTTCCTTCTTGAGTGTTTACTGTAATTGTTACCTTTGCTCCCAGTGCTTCTTTTCTAAGCTCTTCTTCTAATTTTTCCTTATCAACAATGACTGTTATAATTTTTCTACCGTTTTTATATTTGGTTTCTATTTTTCCTAAAGAACCTTCTTTTTTACCAACTTCTTTTGATGTATTATTATTATTATTATTGTTACTACTACTAGAATAACCTCCATTTGAAGAACTACTACTTTGACTTTTAGTTGTAAAGCTCCAAGTTGTTTTATTTGACATCCCTGCATAAGCATTTCCTACCTCATCAGTAAATGTATTATTATCTATTTTGACATAATATTTAACTCCATGTACAAGGTTATGAGTAGGATTAATGGTAATCACTTTTTCGTTAATAGCAATATTATTAGATGAAATGTTCTCTACTAAACTATCATCGCTATCTTTATATATCCTAATATTCCCTATACCTTTTATTATGTTTTCATTAAAGGTTATTTCAAGGTTTGAACCGATGGCTATGTTTCCTTCTCCATTACTAGGATTAAGTTTTGTTATTGTTGGGGCATCAATATCCTTGGTTCCGTTTCCTTTTATTACAAAGGTATATGGATTATTATCCATATCGTTATTAGCAATGCATACTGTAGCTGTCTTCTCACCAATGGTGTTTGGGTCAAATTTTATTGTAAAAGTTGTGTTTGCTCCACCGGCTATAATATTTGCAGGTTGATTTACTATAGTAAAGTCTGTATCTCCTGTTATCATTACTATAGGATTATTTGTCAATCTCAAATTATAGTTACCTGTATTTTCAATCCTATATGTTTTCATGACTGTTTGAGCATGGATATCGGCGCTACCAAAGTCCGTATTGTTACTTGTTGTTGGTATAGCGTCTCCATTGGTAATTATGTTATTGTTTGCAAGGATAGACATGTTTACTTCCTCGTCATCTAATGTTATTACCTGCACGGTTTTTGATAATCCGTTATAATCTGAATCAGAACTAGTTGTGGCTATGTCTATACTGCTTGTTATATCACCATCTAACTCCATATCATCTACACTTGCTATCGTCACCTTATGATCCTTATTCCAATCAGCGTTCAGTATTGTTATGGTTGTTTTTGACAAAGATATTTCACTTGTATCTCTTGGGGTTAAGGCTATATTTACATCATTGCCGCCTACTGGTTGGGTGGATAGTCTAATTTTTATTTGATCTGTATCTACTAATCCCTCAGTTACACTTATTCCATTATCTTGTGTTATGACCAAGTTTGGTATGTCGTTATCAATAGTAGTAACAGAAATTGTTTGAGAAGCTACTAAATCAAATATATCATCTGTATTTAGTTGATCTATACTTAGAGTAATACTAGTTGCCTCATCTCCATCTTTTACATCATCATTAACACCTGTTATTGTCACGGTTTGGGCTATATTCCAATTATCTTTTGTAAAGGTCAAGTTAGCATGACTTATTGTTTTTTCTGTGGTATCACTATTCGTTAGGTTAATGACTACATTTGTTTGAGGCTTAGCGTCTAACTGAACGGTAAAGATGTCAGTTGTTGCATCTTCTGATACTAATGTATTACCATCTGTTTCTGTAATAGTAAAACCAGCAATGTCATTATCTATTATGTCAGTATCTATACTACTACTCAAACCATCGTATTTATTATCGCTTTGTCCGTCATCAACGGTTATATTAATTAGGATTGTTTTATCGCCATCTATTATGTAATCATCTATAGCTGTTAATGTTACCGTTTGGGCTACATTCCAATTGTCTTCTGTATAGGTTAGTATAGATTTGTCTACAACTACTTCACCTATATCTGAACTTGCCACATTCAATACTACATTTGATACAGGTTTTGTTGATAGTTCAACTGTAAATTTATCTGTTGTACTACCAGATTCATTGACAAACGAACTACCGTCAGATTCAGTAATAACTAAATTAGCAGTATCATCATCACTTATTTCTGCTGATAATATCTGTACTCCATTTTCTGTGCCATTTATTGCCGATGTTATTTCTATGTCAATGGTTTCTGTATCTTCGTCTATTTTATCATCTATACCAGTGATTATTAGACTACCTTCTGCTTGACCAGCATTGATTGTTATGGCTGTATTTGCAGTATATTCATTGGCTGATGCTGTACCCCCATAACCAAGATTGACGGTTATTTCTTTTCCTGATTTTTCAGATAGTATTGCTTTTATTGTTGCTTGACCACCATCCTCAGCCAATGGACTGTTTTCTAAGGATAATGAAACTGTAGGCTCATCATCATCATCTATGATGGTTACTGTTTTTTGTTGGGTTCCATCTTCTGTTGCATTGGTTACGGATATTATATCTATTATGATACTCTCATTATATTCGTCAATAGCATCTTGCAAGATTGAAAGGGTTGTTGTCTTTTCTGTTTCATTTGCAGGTATGGTTATTTGTGTACTCCCTAATGCATAGTCTAGTGTAGATACTGTTCCGGTTACACCTAGGCCTACTATTATGTCTTTTGTTGTATCTCCCTGTTTCGTTACTGTGACTATACAGTTTTCTGAGTTTTCATTTAGTTCTGTTTTATCTACTTGTAGTGTTATAAGGGGCTTAGGATCATCATCTGTTATACTATATGTTATTCGCTGAGTGCCAGATTCCTTACCATTTGTTACAGAATCAATATCGACAATAATGTTTTCTTGTCCCTCGTAGATAGTATCATTTACCCCTGTAATATTTACTGTACCAAAAGTTTGTCCAGCTTCTATCTCGATGGTTGAAGGTGCTGAATAATCGGTTGAATTTGCTGTTCCACTAAAAGATAGATTAACAGTTGTTTTTTTATCATATGTATTGGATAGAGTTGCTTTAATAGTAGCAGTCCCCCCGTTTTCATAAATAGTTGAATTTGATCCTAATCTTAATGTTACCGTTGGCTTTGGTGTCACATCTAGTGTAGTTGTATAGGATAACTCACTGTCATCTTCTCCATCGTTTACTTTATATATAAAGGATGAGGAATATCCATTGGTATTTATATATTTAAGATTGCCTGCATCTAATTGTGTCTTTGTAATAGTTGCCCCATTAGTTAATATTGTTTCAGAACCATTTATACTATTATTATTGTCGCTATCTAGCCATAACGACCCATTAGCTGGTACGCTTATTATTTTTAGGTAATCCATAGAATTACCATCATCATCTGCATAGCCAAACTGTGATGTGCTAAAAGCATATGCTGTATTCTCATATAGGATTGCGATAAAACTTGATGCTGTTGGTTTATTGTTTATTGCTGCTTCAGTATTACCTTTTAAATTATCTATATTGAAGTAATCTATTTGGAAATGTTTTGCTGAAATAACTAATGTATCAATAACTACATTTCCAAAATTTAATGTTTGATTTCTACCATCACAGGCTTTTGTAACAACTGTATTACCATTTAAAATACCAGTAAATATAATATTTTCACAGTCTTTCTCGTCTGCCCATAATGAATCTAATACCCATGGTTCACCATCTTTTCTAACAATAGTAATTCTTTCAGTAGTATTTGAATTGTATACATCATGCTCGCCACCTGACATGAATCCAATACAAGCTGAATTATCTTTGCCATACTGTTTATGCCATGCTACTGCACTTCCATCTCCATCAGAATTTGCAGTAATCCTAAAAGTAACACCTTGCATAACAAAATCTTTAGATACAGGCTCAGGTGTTTCATCTGAAGAATCACACAAATAAGTTTTCCCAGAATACTCTGCCCATTGAAAATCTTCATTAATATTTCCACCACTAGTTGCATTAACCTCTGTAAAACAAAAACATAATAACATTAAAACCAAAACTAGATATTCTACTCTTATATTTTTCATAATCCTCTTGTACAATGTATTGATACTAAAATAATTCATCAATACTCTCCTTTCTTCTTTCTCTAAACTTGTTTAATAGTTAGATTATACCTTTTTATTTTTCTAATTCTAATCTATCATTATATTGCCCCTTCTCCTCGGTATTAAGTTGTCTATTTCTTGTATTAGAGTCAATAATATCTGAATCGCTATACATCTACGCTTAACTCTCTTGAATCATAGAATAATTTATACTACTATAAGTTATCTTCCTTATAATATCATTTATAGTTATATTGATTGTCTCTCTAATACTTCTATTAGGGCATCTTTCTGATTACTATCTGGTGCTTTGTCAAGAAAATATAGTAGTTCCTCTTTAGCTTCCTTATTACATTTTAGGATATAGTTTAAGCTTTTCATATCATCTTTATGCAGACCTTCAATAACCGATGGATAGATTAATTCATTATATAGTATCTCATAAAACCCTTCGTTAGGCATATTAAAACATTCTTTTTCTTCTAACCACGTATATGTTACTTTAGTCTGTGTATCAAACACCTTTTGTTGTCCATCAAGTATTGAGACTGTGTATATTATGCTTATATTACCTGTCTCTGGTTCATAATCATTCTCTTCAACATCATATTGAAGCCACAAGTTATTTCCACTAAGGAGCATATCCCCATGTGTAGGATAATCAAAGATATTAACTAATTTGTCCTTATAGACTTGAAACAGCCTATTCCCATAACAAGCTACGCCTGTACCATGATTAAAGCACATAGTACCTACCCCATATGCTTTCTGCTTTTCATAATAGCTTGGGATTGGACGGTTATAGACCTTATCTGACCAAGTATGACCAGTAACATATTGTCCCTTTTTGTCATAAATTATTAAAAACTTTGTCCAGTGCTGTCGTCCACTTAAAAGGATATAATCTTTCTCTGATTTCCATTCTTGTTGGTCTAGGAGGATGTAAGGGTCATTCCCTTCATCATCTATATATAGTTTGGATGCTAAATCAAGGAATTCATCTAAGGTTAATTCTTCAAAGCTTCTTTTACTCTTATATATTAAAACATCATCTTCATTAGGAAAAGTGACATCTTGATTTGCATATGGGAAAAAATGGTTTGTATCTTCATAATGATAATATTCTATAATTTTATCCAACATATTCATATTTTCACCTTCAGATTTATTCTTCACTAAGGAATAATTATCAATTAAATCTCCAGTTGAACCAATCAACTTTCTTATAATATCATCGTGATCAATCCACTGTTTTCTAGTACTTTCTAGAGTCAATATCTTGCTAATTTGCTTGATGCCTTCCTCTATTTTTTTGAATTCTATGTCATTAATTCCTAATCTTTGTTTTATTTCTTCATTGCTATACATACCTTCACTATTATATTCCGTAGTGTTTTGTAATGTCTTTTCTTTATTTACATCTGATATATCAGGTATATCAGTGTAATTTACTTGTGTTTCATGTTTATCCATCTCGCCACAACCAGTTATTAATAATTCTAAGAATATCATCAATATTAATATCTTCTTCAACCTATTTCCCCTCCATTACTTTTTCAAAAGCTTTTGCATTATCGCTATTGCCACTATATATAAAGGCTAGACGCAAATCTTTTTCTTCCAGATGCTTTTTTGCATCTCAATTAAAATAAATTCTATACGAACATATATCTTTATATCTTTTGTTTCGACCAGCCTTACTAGCATATGAGATATTTGTACAAATCCAATGTGTCTTAGCTCTTCAATATTTTTTTCTAATTTGCTTTGAAGAGTTTTGTCCATTCTATCTATGTTATTTACACCAAAGCTTGCTATCTCGTCCATATATTGTTTTGTTCTTTTGATTATATCAATTTCTCTGTCTAAAGGCATCTTAATTCTCCCTTAAAATATTTTTTCCCCCGCTGGTCCATATAGCAATTATCTTCCCCTCTATATGGAAATCTTTTCTGCTCAGTTTCACAAGCATATGATCCACCTGTTCTAGAGATTGGAGATAAGATATTGTATTATCATCCTCTTTTCCTTCATATTTAAAGTATACACACACTCCCATAACTCTTATCTCATAACGCTGTACCTCTTCTCTAAATCTGAAATCATAAAAGGGATCAATCTCATCAGAAAGTATGAAGTATTTTTGATCATCTTCTATAAAGTACTCTATTGCTTGAGACATTGATACCTCATAGTTTCTAAGATTAAACTCTTTTTCATCTCCAAAAGAAAGCTTCAGATTAGAGGAGTTTGATATCCTATTTTTATTTTTCATCATAATATTTTTAAGGGTAAAGCTCTTGTCACTCAAAGAACAGGCACTTTTAGTATTTTGGATAAACAATGACATAGATGATATATTTCTAATTTTTTGATTCGTGTTTTTTCTTAGATTTGTTATGTCGTATATCTCTTTATCTTCCGTATTTAAGACCAACATATTCATCAGCTTTGACCCATCCTTTAGATTGACTATATCATATCCTAGTCCATATCCAGAAATCTCACTAATTTCTAATTTGTATTCCATTTTCTTAAATAATTTATATTTCTCATAGTCATCGGCATTTCCTATAAGGATATATGCACTTTGAAGAATATCTATTATTTGACTATTTATACTCTGGGTATTACTATCTATGTCATCATTAACATATCTCTTTATTGTATGTTTTAAGTTTTGCATCTTCTTAAATAGAAAATTATACTTTTCAAGCTTCACTTTTATACTAAGAAACTCTATCTTTTCTATCTCACTTTTCTTTAAAGAATATAATCCTATCCCTATGAGGTTTTCAAAGTATTTAATAACCTCTTTTAATACATTTACATTAGGTATGTTAAATTCAACCTTAATATTGTCTACTTCACTAAGATTCTGAATATATTTTATAGCATATATTACATTTTTTTCTTCATTTTGCTTAAACACTTCATCAATGTTAAAAGGATATGTGAAATTAACATGCTTTTTCTTTCCTAGATCAACCTTCAAAAGCGAACCAACCTCATGGTTTATAGTCATGAATTTATAATCTATGACTACATCGTTTATAGTCTTTTGGGTGCTATACCTTCTAATGTCTCTAGACGTTATTTCGTTTATTGGAGAATAATCTTCAATAGTAAGGGTTAACTCCTCTTTGCCATCTTTTTTGTTTTCCATCATATAAAGATACGCCATTATAACGTGCTTGCAATAATCTGTAGAAGGACAAGTACAGTGAAAGTCTTCCAACTTCCCGTTAAATATTACAGTCTCATTGCTTATTTTAAATTCCCACTCTTTTATCATTAATACTTCTTCTCTATCCATTGACTTCAACGCACGTTTGAACATACCCTTGTTAGTAAGATTTACTATATAATCCTCGTCTATCAACCTTATCTGTTCTCTTATCATTTTAAAGCCCCTTTTATGTAGTTTGCCAACTCCTTAACTGTAACTCCTTCAACGGGTATTCCTATCTTCACAAGCCTCTTTGCAAAGTTTGAATTATAATAAGAGTTAGAATCCTCCTCTATTCCTGTAAATACCAAAGTCTTCACACCTGTATTTTTAACTTCTTGAAACTCTTTTAACATTGAAGTCTCCTCTGAAAACAAATCAGTTATTATCATAAAAATGGTTTTATCAGGTCTTTTTATAAGATTTCTTGAATATGCTAATGCACTAGCTATGTCAGTTCCTCCACCAAGCTGTACATCAAGTAGTATATTTATTGGATCATCCTTAATCTCAGATAAATTAACTATCCTAGTATCGAACAATACTATATTTATGTCTATATCACTTATGTTATAGAATATTGATGATACAATTGCTACATATATTAATGATTTAACCATACTTCCACTACAATCAACTACAAGAACTATGTCCGCTGGTTTATTCTTCGCCTTGTTTGGATAGAAGTATATATCTTCTACATATAATTTTTCTTCCTCTTTGATATAATTTCTAATATTCTTTTCTATAGTCTTTTTTACATCAATAACTTTCGATCTGTTATATTTTGATGAGCTAGATTTGTTTATAGTTCCAACCTTAGACAAATCAATCTCCATCATTAGTTCTTTTTTGATCTCGTTAGCAATCTGCCTTATTTTATATTTTATCTTACTTCTATCTTCTTCTTTTGTATACTCCTTATACATTATCAAGTTTTGAAGAAGATCAATGTCAGCCTTTGCATTTTTCAGGTAGTTATCATCTGCAATTATCTCGTACATCCCGTATGTCTCAAATGCATCCGTCGCAATCTTATTAACTATGTCTTGGTCAAGAATTCTTTGCACATTTTTCAGATTTTTAATGACAATTACACCACTAGATTCCCTTCCATACATCCCTTTTCCATTGGAATATTCGCTATCATATACACTATCTAAAAGCATTTCAACTACAAGGTTATCTTGAGACAAATCCATATTCAAATTTTGCTTAGAGAATTTTCCAAGTATTAATCTCCATTTTTCTAGATTATTCATAATAAATACCTCGCTGTTTCAATCTCTTTAGAGAAAGAATCTCTATATCCCTATTCCTTAAAAACTCTTCCTCACTTATATCAAACTTAACAAGAGGATTTTCAGATGTATCATTTAACTTGGCTATATCTTTACTTAGTCTTATAGTTTCTACAGGTCTTAGCTTTGTAAATATCTTTCTAAAGTTAGGAAGCATTTTGAAGAAATCTTCCGTGTGAAGATCTTCTACAAATTTGTTCAAAATGGTAAGGAACCTGTTGTTACTAAGTAATATCTGATAGTTGTTCAATAGCAAATATGAAAGAAAAAGTGTTGTTCCATTTAGCTGAGTTTCACTCAATACAAAGTTGTTTTTTATTGTTGCTATCATCTCTTCTTCCTTTAAAATTCCCATTATATATAGTATGGAAAGACTTATTCCCTTTAGGGATGTAGTCCATCTTTCGTATAGAAGTATTTTAAGGGTCTCTACAAATAATAGTCTATCAATATTTTCGTTTTTAGATCTATTTATGAATGAGTAGATGTCATTAATGGAGTCTGAAAGCTTAGCCTCGTCTTCAATCCTTAGTTCTTCGAGAGTTTGAAAGGAAACCATAAGCTTTGTATAGATTTCATTAACCAAATCGTCCAGTTTATCATCATGTTTATTTCCAAATGTCTCGTAATAATATGCTGTCTTCGTTATTTCATTAAATGCTGCTGTAATCTCGAATATGTTATTTTCTAGCATCATAATAGACTTTATTGTATTAATAATTTCATCTGTCATACTTTCCACTTGAAGTACTACACAATCTTTAAGACACGATACAGCCTCTGAAAGGGCATGTGACTCCTTTATCTTTAATTGTAGCTTTGATTCTACCGCCATATCAATGCTCTCACCTAAAAATGCTACTTCTATAACAGAAGGCATCACTTTTTCCTTACTCGCCATCTTGTATGTCTGAGTCAAATATTCGTCTATATCTATATTAAATAGGTCTATTCCTTTGACCTTTTGGGCAAATTCTATCTCAAGATATGATAGCTTGTTTAAAAACACACTTCTTTTATATGCACTTCTGTTATTAAATACATTCAGTGTATAAATACTATTAGGCTTGGTGAATTTGTTTTTGAGTAGTTGATTCCTGAAATCTTCTACGATAGGTGGAAGATTTGATATATCATAAACCCGCCCGTATTCATCTCCTATTAAATACATCTTAAAATCTTTAAGTATTCTATTAGTATCAATGTACTGATTAAATTCTGTAAACGCACTTAAAGCTCCATCAAAAAGCTCATATACTCCTGGAAGCTTCTTTTCCCTAAGTGAAGCAAGTCCATATGCCAAATCTAATGCACTTATTATCTTGGAAATAGGCACTTGTTTTTTTGCCTTCTTTGAGTATTTTGTAAGAAGTTCAACAAAAGTGTCCCTAGGATTTAACCCATTTTTCAGAAGTATTTTGTAATAGTATGGATAGTATATTCCTGCACCGTATCCATTAAGACTAGATATATTCTGAACGTTATATGGTATTAAATAATTCTTATTATCCTTAGTAAGCACTTTTCTCCTTCTATCATCTATCTCTATCTCTTTGTTAATTAAGTTGGGAAGGATGACGCTATGAAAACCTCCTGTTATAACAAGTGTTCTTTTCTTTTTATATTCTTTTATTTTCTTCGCCATGTACGATTCCCTAAGATTGTTATAAGGATTTGAAGGACTCAGTTTCCTTGTCACACTACAGTATGTGAGCATCTGTGTCATGTAGTCTTCAATACTTTTTCCAGTGAGTTCTATCTCAAAATATTTTTCGTAGTACTCATCAAAACTTTCAAGTCCACTTATTCTTACCAACTCAGAAATATAGTTAGAATACTCAAAATTTATTTTATGATTTCTTACTACGTCAATATCATATACTGGAAGGTCTATAAACTTAGTTTCTATCTTCTTTCTAAATCCAAGCTCTATGGCTACGTACTCAGGGGATGTGTTAAAAAACGGAAAGTTTACTCCTACCTTTATTTCCTTGTTGTCTATATTTCCGTATATGGAAACAGGCATCTTGGATCTAGCAATGTTTTCTATCAGATGATCTCCATCACTAGGTCCTTCTATCAATATTGTGTCGGGTTTAAACTCTTTTATTGCTATTTTTACAAACTTGGAACTAATAAGGCTATGATGCCTTACTGGGAAAAAAAATATCTCTTCATTTTTAAATTCATTAAGGTCTATTTTCATTTTATCTCAACTCTTGATTCGTATAGTTCACTGTAGATATGACTTTTTTTAGCTCTTTCCTTTACCACCTTTTCAAAGTAATATTTAAGTGCACTAACATCCCCCTCGTCTTCAAAATCAAAGCTATTTATTAAATTTTGTGACACACTTTTAATATTCATATGGCTGTCATTGAAGAATTTGGCATACACTGCACATTCGTGATAAACATTTACGAGTTCTGCCGTTGAAAGATTCTTAGTAGGCTTTTCAAGCTTATCACCATCAACGGACTGTCCATTTCTCATCTCAACAAAAACAGTCGTTAGCATATCTATTACATCTTCATCTATAACTATATCATCTTCAACCTTCTTTACTTGGTTTTTAACAATTTCTTTTTCTATCTTTATATTGTTTACAGGATTTACAACTTCAATATTAAATCTTCTCTTTAATGCACTGCTCATTTCGTTTACTCCTTTATCAAGGGTATTTGCAGTAGCAATTATATTAAATCCCTCTTTTGCGAAAATATAGTTGTTTTCGGAAAGTTCGGGTATCATCATAACTTTATCACTCATTATGGAAATCAACATATCCTGCACTTCTTGAGGAGTTCTCGTTATTTCCTCGAATCTCACAAGAGTTCCATCCAT
Organism: Vallitalea sp.; assembly: GCF_025211055.1. Taxonomy (GTDB): domain Bacteria; phylum Bacillota; class Clostridia; order Lachnospirales; family Vallitaleaceae; genus Vallitalea. The sequence goes on from NZ_JAOARO010000029.1 coordinate 23,878, forward strand.
CATGGACTTCATTACAGGAGATTTGATAAGTGATTTCCTACTTGGACCATTTGCAATCAAAAGTGCATAGTTCCACGAATATTTAAGATCGGCTTCACTTGTACCTGCATTTCCCTGTATAGTGTTAAGAGAGTTATTGCATATTGCTACACTTAATAGTTCGCTAAGCATAGTTTTTGCAGTTCCTGGAACTCCAATTAAAAGAAGTCCCCTGTTGGTAGCCAGTGTAACTATAGAACGTTCTACGACCTTATCGTTTCCATATATCTTCTTGCTTATTTTTAACTCATTATCTCCAAGTATAAATTTTCTTACTGATTTCGGAGACATCTGCCAGCCTAAAGGACATGTATTGGTTTCATTTTCTATAAGTTTTTTTATCTCGTCTTCATAGATTTTTTCTACAGGAAGTTTTTGAATTTCCATTTTATTCACCTTTTCGTGATTTATTTTATGCATATTGCTCTAAGCTGTGATATAACAGCATTTAGAAACTTAGGTTCCACCTGGCAAAGTTTTGCAACGTTTGAAGAATTTATATCATCATATATATAGCTTCCTCTATTTATAACTCCCCTTTTGTAGAATCTGAGATTCTTAACAGTAATACTTTCGTCTCCCATTCCTATATACAAAAATTCTGCGTCTATCTGAGCTCCATATTCAAGTTCCTCAAATTCCAAATACAGTCCATCGTATCCTCCTCCGTCTACTATAGAAGTTTTATACCATTCTTGTTTTTCTAGCTTCGAAACAAGGCTTATTGCTGGCATCTTAATCCCATTAAATTCTTCGTATATGGTATTGTTCATTTTTTCTTCTTTTATTTCAACGATCTCTATTTCAAGTTGGTTTATAGGCTGAATTATTTCATTATCTTCTAGGTTTTCCTTCCACAATTCAAGCTCTTCTTTACTTAGATCAATAGGATGTATAAGTCCAAACTCTTCTCCTTTTTGAAGTTCTATTTCTTCGTAGTCTGCATCAGCAAATGTTCCGTCATCCATATATCTAAATGATTTTACAAGCTCATTATTGGAATTATATTTCCCCCATATCAGATTCACAGCGAACGTATTCATTATAGGATTATTTACAAAAACTTTGTTAAATGTCTCCATGTCCCATCTTCTCTCAATAAATATTCCTCGTTCGAGTCTCGTCTTTTGAGATGAGACTATTGTCTTTAGTTGCTTTTTAACTGCTGAAAGATGCTTTTTGGAAGCTTTTGCAATCTCTTCATCATCTGATTTTGCAGGCTTAGGAAGAGTCTTTATAATCTTCCCATCTGGATTTGATAACTGTAAAGTAAGGTCTTTTTTAAGAGTAGCCGTAAATACCCTGTTTCCATAGTCAAGCTTCAATTGTTTGTTCTTATCAAAGTCAAGATTAGGAATAACTAGGTCTGCAAGTTCTTCTTTTGTAAGTCCCATATTCTTAGCAGCTATTAGGAAATACTCAGCAGCTATTCTTTTGACCAACTTGTTTTTGTATTTTCTACTTATAGAATCTAGTTGCATAAGTGCATAATCGCTTTCATGAAAAGCCATCGCTTTAATTCCTTCTGATGCTATAGCACCTCTTTGGTTCTGTGTCCATTCGTCTATTTGTTTCTTGAAATCTACAATGAATGCCTCATCACAATTATATACCGCGAATACCATAGCCATCTTCATTTTGGCAACCGCTCCAAGACCAAACCACTTGTTATACACGTATCTTCCAAGCTCGTTTAAATCCTCTTTATTAAGCCTTGATTTTATTATATTCGCCGTAAGAGGAAGTTCTACGTTAGGACTGATAAGAAATGTAGCTAGGTAGTATTTTAATAACTCTTGAGAAACAACTTTTTTCTCGCCTTCATACCTAACCTCTGGAAGACTTTCAATCTCAAGTTTTGCAATTACTTTGTCCATTTTTTTGGGATTGTAGAACTTTTCAACAATCTTATCAAGGCTGGTATTTTCTATATCCATCATCTGTAACTTATTGTAATCTACTATGTACTCCACTAACTCCTTATTTGCCTTAGGCAGCTTAGACTTTAAAAGCATTTCAAGTTGTTGGTTATACTGAGTTCTTCCCATGAAGAATTCTCTTGATACTTTCTGGATGCTTTTATATTTGTTTTTTAGTCCGTTAAGAGCAACTTCCAAGTCTTTTGATTCTTTTTCATAGTAGTATTTCATAAATACCGTCTCATATACGGAATCTTCCAGTTGGTTTTGAAGTCTTTCCTTGTATTTTTTGATATCTAAATCCAGATATTCAAAATATGAGCTTTTTGTATCTCCACTAAAAGCATAGTTTGTTTCAATACTAGAAAGAAGTCTGTCTTCATTTGATCCTTGATCTATCAAATCTTTTATCTTATTCTTATCATTTCCTCTTGCATAAATATATTTTTTAATTAACCTATAATCAATTACCCTAAAAAGCATGTAGTTTGTAGCTATGTTACTTATCCCAAACATAACTGAACACGCTAAATCCATCTGGTCATAGTATCTCTGGTTAGCAAAATATTTGTGATATAATCTATTCTCTTTTTTTCTTTTTCCAATTATTATATCTCCTACTATAGGAGCATTATTTTTCATATCATTTTCTTCTGTTAGAAGTCTTTTCAGTTTTGATTCAAAGTCTTCAACATATTTACCATTTTCTTTAGATTGCTTTATAAGAATAGAATATAGTATTAGCGAATTAGCTATTTCCTTAGTGTTTTCAAATAAGAATATTGCTTCAATTAGTTTTTGGTACTGATATTTTGAAAATCTTATCTTTTCAAGGTCTATATGGTGACTAAAAGGTCTAATTATCATTGATGTTGATATTTCCCCAAGACACGTTTTTGATATTCCAAACTTGGAACTCATATAGTTATATTCATCCATATAGAAATCTTCTCTTGCTTCGTCCTTCACTATATCTGAAAGTATATATAACTTTTCATGTGCTACTACAAAGGCTTTATCTGCATGGGTACATTCTTCTATTCTTC
>NZ_JAOARO010000003.1 GCF_025211055.1 Vallitalea sp.
AATCCAAATATCATGAATGTTCTTTCTCCCCCTTTCTCTCCCTGTATATTGTTGCATAAACTCAATAGTATCACCATTTATATATCCTTCCTCAATAATAGAATATACACTTCCTGAGCTTTGTGCAATCGTTTCTATTTTAATTATAGAATCAGTAATAACATAATATGCTCTTCGTTTAAATATAACTTCTAACTTAGAAATACTAGGATTTGAGTACCCCTTATATACATAGTTGTTTTTTGAAAATATATAAAACTCATTTCTTAAACTTATATACAACGAATTACCTTCAAGCGCACCTCCCTCATTCTCTCTATATATAGTGTAATATTTTTTAGCAAAATCATTGTTGTTTAATACCATAGAGTCTCTATGCAAGTCTCTACTTTCTTTAAAGTATATGCCACAAGAAGTTGATATAACAAATACCAAACTAATAATTACTATTTTACTCTTCATTATTCTAAATTAAATGTTTTACCTTTCAAATATGAATTAGTCCTTAATGGTGAAGGTTTATAGCTTCCATTTTCATATGGTACAAATAAATGATGAAATGTAGGTTTAGATGGAGCAAATAAGGATTCTTTTTCCTGTATCTGGCTATCATGCATTTTATTTGAAGGCCAGAATGACTCGTATCCAGTTCTATTTCCCACTTTTACTATTCCTAATGAATTAGTAACTACTATTCGCTCAATACCTTTGTTATATAACATGTCTAATAATTCTTGATCATCATAGTTTTGACCATTTATAATCCTATCGTCATCGTATGTAGCTTTTTGGTTAGACATTCCATAATAAAGATCAAATGAATAACTTAAAGAAAAATCACCATATCTAAAAGATGCTTGCAGCCCAGCAGAATAAAACTGATCAGACTCAATCGGACTAAAAAATGGTATCTTCCTAGTATCATTATATGTTGTAATCTGTAAACCACCAATTTTAACACCTATTGCTCCATTGATTTGATTCCTACCAGAACCATCACTATTCCTTCCTGAACTTAGTATATAATTATGTCCATATGTAACTGCTAAGCCAAAGGAATTACTAATTGCAGAACCATTTCGTTCTGTAAAAAGATTTAAATTTGTTTTTTCTCCTTTTCCATACCCAAAAGTTAAAGAAGGTGTTGCAACCATATTAACAGAAAATTTATTATAAGGAGAAGTTCCTAACCCTTTATAACTAAAATTTGTTGATATGTTAAGACCTGACATATATCCAAACCCATTCCCTTGTTGCACTTTAGTTGAAATTCCACCAAATAAACTAAACGAAAACCCAGCACCCAAAGTATAATTTATTAGCCCTCCTATTCCTAAATATATACTTGTATTAAATCGACCATTATAATTATATTCTTTCAACCCATCCAAATCAATATAACTTATTGGTTTATTTCCAGCATATTGGTATGGTGCATAATAAGGATACTCAAATTGTAAAGGATCAACACTCACAAACCTACAAGTCCAAGCAGCGTAATACCTTGCGCCGTAGTAGTACATTCCGGTTTCGTTATCGCGTTCTTTGCCGTTGTATTTGTAGCTTTTTTGGGATATGGTGGTGTTATGTTTTTGGTAGCTTGTGGTACCAAATGGGTGATACTCCTCATAGCTTATGATGTTAGATTTGTCATCAAGTTCTATTGATGATGAACCAAGATGATCAGAAAGTTGATATCTTATTACAGTATCACCTCCTGTCTCTTTGTCTATCATAGCTATTCTGTCTCTATCGTCCATTATATGCACGGTACTTCGCTCCAAGTTTAAGGTTTCATAAATTTCATTTCTTCCCAACAAATGGTTATTACAATAGTCTATAAAAAGCAATAAAACTCTGTAAATGGAGTCTTATTGCTTTATTTTGATCTTATTAGACAAATCTATTTATTCATTAAAATACAATATTGCTGTTTCCCTAATAATAGGTTCTTGTGAATTACATAATAACTTTATTTTCCTTCTAGAATCTTCTGTATTTATAGCAGATAATGCCCAAATACATTTTTTACCTAATGAGCAACATTCGTCATCTTCAGGAACATTCAGAGCCAAATTATATAGTTTATCAACACTTATAGGGTCTTTTATCAACTCTAAAACATCCACAATATCCTCATGAAGTATATGCCAATCACATTCCAACAGTTGCAACAATATATGCGTAAAATCAGAATCCGCACCATCTAAATAAAGTACAGTAATAGTATGAGATAATCCAATATCATCCTTCGATCTTAAATTATCATTTAAAAGTTTCAAAATTTCATCTTTATTTGCCATTTTTCTCCCTGTGGGATATTTATCAAGATAATTATCAAAATAACACTTCCGTTTAAATAACCCCTCGTAAAATTTCTCAAAATCAAACATTTAATATATTTTTATAAAATTATCTATTTGTTTATTAAAAGCATTAGTATTATCCTGTATTCCTAAATTCAAGGTTCCTTTTTCTAGTTTCCACATCAAAAGCCCCCTTTTTGACCATCCTTTACTTGCTGCTGGTGTTCTATGCCAAACTCCAATTTTGTTAAATTTATTCATTGTTCCTGGTTTCATCTTAAACTTAACCAATACATCATATTCCTTTTTTAACAAATAAGTTCTAGAATAGGTTGACCTTGTTGAGACAAATAACTCCTTACCCTTCATTCTTGTTAAACCATTATTTTCAATTAAAGATTTGTATTCTTGCTTACTCATTGCTCTATAAAAATATACTGTTCTTGGATACCTTTCTGTAGGATTAAATCCTTTCGGTGTTTTTAATACACCACCAGTCGCTTGTGCCCCACTCGCCAAACTAAGCCCCATTAAGAAATAAACTCCGAACACATGTGAGACTCCAAATTTGTGACCATACAGAGACTCAAAATTATTCTTAGTCAACGGTTCTGCAATACCAGATTCCTCAAGTTGACGCAAGCCAGTCTTTAAGCAATGAGAAAATTCATTTCTAACTCTATATCTCATTTTAATATCTCCAAGACGATATGTATATCCATTATAGCCACTTAATCCTTCTGGTATATCCTCCCAGTAATCTACATTAGAAACATACAATTTCCCGCCTGCTCGACCAACATAAAATTCTGAACCATTCACTACAGCCGAATCTTCTAAAACAAGACCTCCATCTTCACCTGGTGTAACAACATCTACAAATTGAATATCATTACCTCCATTATCTCCCATTTCAGTCTTTTCTTTCGTTTCGGTATTATACCTCCACCATTTCTGGCCGTCTGGATCAATAAAATTAATAGGATTATTAGCACAATATACATATGGAGCCCAATCTGAAAACTCATTTGCTTTTGGATCAACACTCACAAACCTGCATATCCAAGCTGCGTAGTAGCGGGCACCGTAATAGTAGAGGCCGGTCTCTTCGTCGCGCTCTTTGCCTACGTATTTGTAGCGTTTGAGCGAGGTTTGCCTCACATTACTTCTTTTTTTATATGTGTTCGGCGATTATTTCGCAATTCTGATTCTG
>NZ_JAOARO010000030.1 GCF_025211055.1 Vallitalea sp.
ACTATACAAAGGAATGAGTAATCTTAATTATTATGAACATATACTTGAAATAGATACGTTAAAATTGATGGAAAAGAGGGTTAAGTAAAAGCAATTTTTAAAAATAATGCTGTACGTTGTACACACACCTCTTTTTACTTCAATATTAAAACAGATGTGTCTTTAACAGGATTAGCTGTAATGACACATCTAATGTTGTTACCAGAATTTTTTATTACTTGTTTACTTATACCCCATGAGTTGACCTAAAGGTTTCACCTGAAGGGAGGGATTTAACCCCATTTTACAGATATTAATCAAACTATAAATGCTAAAAAACTGCTTTTCTATAAACTTTTTGATATTTGCTTTTGTAGTTAATGTTCATCAGTTGCAATTAAGAGCAAGGGACTTGATGTTATAGGTGTAAGAACACCTAAAGTACATTATATCTACAGAGGTGATAAATTATTTACTAAGGATATTTTTAAATCTTCTAAAATTTTTTGACCTAGTAATAAAACTATATAGTAAAAAAAGCACCAAAATTCTAAATATATTACTCCTAGTCCAATCTCTTGTTATTGTAAAGTTTTTTTCGACTACCTCATCTCTTGTTATGACAATTGAAATTAGTACATTATCTACTTGAATAGCCTCGTTTATGACATCACCATCAGTAGTAAAATTATGATATTCCTTATACTTGCCAGGAATAATCCCTTCTTTGAAGAATGCATATCCTATCTGATCATTATAAAGTTCATTAGTGTATACAATAATTACCTTATCATTTCTTTTCCAAATATAATCTACTGATACATCTCCAATATTCTTAATATACAGTCGACTACCAACCATATTATCTATTGGCTCTAATGAATAGTTATATAAAGTTACTTCCCATATCAATAAAGCAAAAATAATAATGACTGGTACTATTTTAAGTAGATACATAAATTTCATAATATTCTCCAATCTAACTATGTAAATCGCATAACAATATTATTTATTAGTTACTATACTTCAACTACTTATCATTAGATACAATGAAAGACAATATCCGCTACATCGTTTAATATAACGGATATATTTTTTTACCAGTCTACACCGGGATATTGATGAGCATAAAATTCTTGAAATAACCATAACGCAACAGCATTATCTTTCTTAGAAATAAATTGAGGGTAGTATCCATCATAGATATATTCTTGGTAATATGAACTGGATTGTGTTTTTACATAGTATTTACCACCTTCAAAATTATCTTTGGTTACAGAGGTATGTGGTGAGTAAGCCTTTAGCTTATAAGAAGTTGCATTAACTGAAACTGTTTCAGTAAAAGCATCTTTGATTTTACCATTTGCAACTGCAACACTGAAATGCCCTAATATAGCACTAATCAAGTTTGAAATAGTTGAACTCAATTTTGCAAAAACGGCTAATCCCTGCCCAACAAGAAAAGCAATAGTTATTGATACAATTGTGGATACTATATCATACTGTTCACCATTAATTACATATGCTACATCATCAGTATTAGTGATCTGATACCAAGTTGATAATTCACTTTCAATGGAGCCAACCCATGGATCAGGATAATCATTATAGGTTACCTTTCCATTGTAATACCATGTAGCACTTGTGGTCATAGGCATTTGCATATCTGAATTTGATAATTTACTATCAATACTTAGCTTATTATTTGCTTTTAGTATTGAAATCATCTTCTTCAATTTCTTATTATTTATGACATTGGACTTAGATTTATAATTCCCCTTTTTTTCACTCTGCTGGTTAAGTATATTGATATTATCTTCATAAACATAGTGTTTAATCACTTCATTTTTAAAATCAATGATATCTTCTGCAATAAGAATTCCATTAGTAAGTTGCTTACCTGTCATAGTTCCATCTTCGTTGTAAGAGTAGGTGATAATATTTCGTTCGCCATTCTCACCTTTTAGTACTACTTCAATTTCATTTGTTGAATTTTGTACTCCAGTAGCGTTTGAATTAAATACATTTAATGTCAAAATACACACAATAAGTATAAGATTAATTATTCTTTTTACACTCATAAATATTCTCCTTGTACAATATGTTCATACACATATGGATTAGTGTCCAAACATATTCCTTCTTATATTTTTTGTTATTAAAATAATATTTTTCAAGTGTTAAAAACTGTTTATGATTAGCTTAAATACCAATTTTAATATTTGTAGGTAGATTTGCTTTTTTAAGTACTTAAAAACGATATAATTATCTAAACACATTGTAGCACAGGCTAAATAGTATGTCAATTTATTCAATTGAATAAATTATAGTCAATATTCGATATAATTAATTGATTAAAGTCGAAAAAACGATTATCTACTTACATATGATGTTCGATATAACATCATATATTGCATAAATATAATAGCATATGTGTAGTCATAGCATCATAAGATAGAAGTAAAAAGAGGTGTGTGTACAACGTACAGCATTATTTTTAAAAATTGCTTTTACTTAACCCTCTTTTCCATCAATTTTAACGTATCTATTTCAAGTATATGTTCATAATAATTAAGATTACTCATTCCTTTGTATAGT
>NZ_JAOARO010000031.1 GCF_025211055.1 Vallitalea sp.
CGTGAAGCCCCCCTCAAGATAAGATATCCCATACCGAAAGGTAGTAAGACCCCTTGAAGACTACAAGGTTGATAGGTCGGAGGTGTAAGCATGGTAACATGTTCAGCTGACCGATACTAATAGGTCGAGGGCTTGACCTAAATAGATTCAAAGAGATTTGAATGTATGATAGTTAAGCTAAGAGTTAAGATATATAAGTTATGTAGCTTTGCAGAGGTTGATAAGATGATTTGTTGTTCACAATGTGTTGTTTTGAACGTTTATTATTTAGGGGCATAGTTCAGTTGGTAGAACGTCGGTCTCCAAAACCGAATGTCGTGGGTTCAAGTCCTGCTGCCCCTGTTATATACAGATGAGTTATTCAATGTATACAATTAATTTTATCTGGCCTAGTGGTTCAGTTGGTTAGAACGCCGGCCTGTCACGCCGGAGGTCGAGGGTTCGAGTCCCTTCTAGGTCGTTAGTAGTAAAACTAATTTATTATAATAATATTCCCAGGGCGCATAGCTCAGCTGGGAGAGCACCTGCCTTACAAGCAGGGGGTCACAGGTTCGAGCCCTGTTGCGCCCATTATATTTTTACAATTTAATAATATGGCGGAGTAGCTCAGATGGCTAGAGCATACGGTTCATACCCGTAGTGTCAACGGTTCGACTCCGTTCTCCGCTACTAAAAAACTTATAACTATATGTTATAAGTTTTTTTATTTAGAAAATATTTCTTATAATAATAAGAGTACATCTAAGAAAACTATAAATGATTTAGTTTCATAGTCTATTATATTTTTAATATAATATTATTATAGTACAAACAATATATTATCTATTATGTCATTTCTATAATTGCTAAAAATTCCATTATACGACTAAAAATACGCACAAAATTAAAAGAATAATAATAAAATAAACTAATTATTTAATAAATAAAATTAAATACAATATATTAGCAAAAACAATAATAATAATATTGTAAATACAAAATATTCTTTAATCAACTTTACATTTGTAATAAAAAACAATATAATTAATATAAGATAATACTTATATTAATGTATTATTATAAATACACTTCAATAAACATTATAATTACATAAATATATAACAGATATATAAGATAGGTTGGCTAAGAACCTATATTATTATCTTAAGAGCCATTATAATCATAAAAAGATAATAAAAAGTTATACATAAAATCTTAGCTGGAATATATAAAAAGGAGGAGTAATATGAAGAATATTACAAAGATAGTTTCAACTTGTTTTCTTGTTTTATGTTTGACTCTAAGTTTAACTGCTTGTAAGGGGGAAGAAAAAACAACAAGCAAAGAAAACGATGGGGGAGATACAATAGTTTCTAATGAAAAAGAAAAAGAACCAAAAGAAAAGAAAACTAAATATGATACATTAGTTTTAGGTTCAACTGATTTTAATGCTGTATTCAGTCCATTTTTTGCTACAACTGGATATGATGTCGAGATAACAGACCGAACACAAGAATCATTAATAACCAATAATCGTCTTGGAGAGCCTGCTTCTAATTTAGCTGTTTATGAAACACCAAAAGAAATCAAAGATGATGACGGTAACATAATGACAGTCTATAGATTTAAACTTCAAGATAACTTAAAGTTTAGCGATGGAGAACCAATAACTGCTGATGATATTATATTTACATATAAAGTTTTATGTGATCCAAAATATGATGGAGCTTCTACTATATACACAACTCCAATTCTAGGAATAAATGAATATCGCTATGATGATCCTAATTATGCGGAAATAATAGAAGGTTTAAAAGTTAGCTCACAAGATGTAATCAAAGAAGAGGTTGAAGCTTGTATGATATCTGCATATGAGTCATATGGAGCAGAAGCTATTGATGGATATACAGGTTTTAATAATCCTGACGGTTTAGAGGGAGAAGAATTGAAAAAAGCATCTATAGCTAAATTTATTGAAGTAGAAACAGATTGCTGTTATGGTACTTATGAAGTGGAAGCTATAGATAATAAATTCAAAGAGTTAGAAAAAAAATATATTGAAGAGAATTTATCTAGTGGAACTATTAAGGTTCCTGATATTGAAGGTATTAAAAAAGTTGATGATTTAACTGTTGAAGTTACCATTAAGGGAGTAGATCCAAAAGCAATTTGGAATTTGGGCGCTATTGAAGTTGCTCCAGAACACTATTATGGTGAAGGATTCAAAAAAGGTGATCTAACTAAAGTAAAAGAAAAAAACAATATGCCAATTGGAGCTGGTGCATACAAATTTGAAAAGTTTGAGAACAATGTTGTAACTTTTAGGGCTAATGAAAATTATTATAAAGGTGAACCAAAAATCAAAAATTTAAAATATCAAGTTGTTTCATCTTCTAATAAGCTTGAAACTGTAACACTAGGAGAAGTTGATATCTCTGATCCAACAGCTAGTCCTGAAATGGTACAAAATGTTAAAGATGCAGGACTCCATTATGAATTAATTGAAAACTTAGGTTATGGATATATCGGTATTAATGCTGATAGGATTAAAGATAAAAATGTAAGAAAAGGCTTAATGCATATTATGAATAGGGAACCAGCTATTAATACTTATTATGGTGAATTAGCTAGCGTTATAGAAAGACCTATGTCTAGAGTATCATGGGCTTATCCAGAGAATGCAAAATCTTATTATGAATTTAATTCTGCCAAAGCTCTAGAATGTTTTGAAAAAGCAGGGTATAAACAAGTAGATAAGAATGGTACAAAAGTATTAGAAAAAAATGGTAAGCAATTAAAGATTGAAATTGGTATAGGTGGAGATGGTATTATGAATCACCCATCTGCTCCAATATTGACTCAAATGAAAGATGAAATGGAAAAATTAGGTGGTGTATTAGATATCTCTGATGTTGATGTAACTATTCTATTTGATAGATTAGATGCTAAAGATTGGGATATGTGGGTTGCTGCATGGCAAGCGACTATTGATCCTGATATGTATCAAACTTATCATAGTAATGGACCTAGTAACCATTATTGTATAAAAAATGAAGAGTTAGATCAAATAATTCTTGATGCTAGATCAACAAATGATATTGAAAAAAGAAAAGGGTACTATTCAAAAGCTCTTGATATCATTATGGATGAAGCAGTAGAAATGCCAGTTTATCAACGTAAGAATATGTTTATATTCAACCCAGAAGTAATTGATGTAGAAACACTACCTAAAGATATGACACCATTCTATGGATATTTCAAAGAAATACAGACATTAGAATTAAAATAATAGGTAACTTGATTTGCAGCCTTCGGGTTGCAAATCATATCTAATTTTAATATAAGTTGAAAGGATGGTGGAATAATTTTGAGACAATATATTATACGAAGATTATTCGTTTGTATATTTATTTTACTAGGAGTTTCTATAATAATCTATACACTAATAAGAGTAATGCCAGGTGATTATGTTCAAACTCTAACTGCAGGAAATCCAAACGTTACAGAAGAAATGAAAATATCACTTAGGAAATTATACGGGACAGAAACAAACATATTTAAAGGTTACATAAATTGGTTAGGTAAAGCTATTCAAGGAGACTTTGGAGAGTCTTTCTTATATAAACAACCGGTCAGTGAAGTAATAAAAAGTAAAATGTGGACATCCTTTACTATTGCATTCATTGCTTATATATTACAAATGATAATAGCCATACCACTTGGTATAATATCTGCAACAAAACAGTATTCAAAATTAGATTATGGTGTAACTATTTTTGCATTTATAGGTATCTCATTACCAAGTTTCTTCTTTGCAGCTATACTTCAAAGAATATTTGCTTTTGGATTGGGATGGGTACCATTACAAGGTATGATAACAGCTAGAATGGATTATACAGGCTGGGCACTAATTAGGGATAAGGCATGGCATTTTATACTACCTATTGTGGTATTGGCGTTTTTAAGCATTGGAAGTCTTATGAGATATGCAAGAACAAACATGCTTGAAGTATTAAATGCTGATTATATAAGAACAGCTAGGGCAAAAGGTTTAAGTGAAAAGAAAGTTATATATAAACATGCTTTTAGAAATACTTTAATACCTATTGTAACTATGCTAGGTGGTTTATTACCATCATTATTCTCAGGTGCTATTATTACAGAACAGATTTTTGCTATTGATGGGTTAGGTTTTACAGCATTTAAAGCTTTGAAATCAGGAGATATTAATTACATGATGGGATTTCTTACATTCTCTGCAGTTTTAACACTTCTGGGAACTCTGTTATCAGATATTTTATATGGAGTTGCAGATCCTAGAGTAAGATTAAAATAATTAGAGAGGAGAGATAATCATGTTAGAAAAATCAAAGATTGATATTAATGATGAACAAGTAACTAGTAATGATAGAGAAATTGTTGTTGATAAAATAATTACACCAGGGCAGTTAGTAATGAAACGTTTCGTAAGAAATAAATTAGCCATTATAGGGATTGTAATACTGGTTTCTATGTTTTTAATTAGTTTTATAGGTCCTTTTTTTTCACCATATGGTGAATATGAAATATTTTTTCAAAAAGACGGTGTTGAATTCACAGAAGACATCGAAAATTATGATGATGAAAATATAAAAGTATTGATTAAAGCGCCACCTTCAAGTAAACATTGGCTAGGTACTGATAGAGATGGTCGTGATACTTTTACCAGATTGATGTATGGAGGAAGAATTTCATTAGTTATTGGATTTGTGGTAGTAGCAATTGAACTGTTTCTAGGAGTTATTCTAGGGGGTATAGCAGGCTATTTTGGTGGAAAAACAGATAATATAATAATGCGTATAGTTGATATATTTTTCTGTATACCTTTTTTACCTATTGTATTGATTTTAAGTTCTGCTTTAATTACTTTAGAAGTGCCTGGTTCACAAAAAATATACTACCTAATGTTAGTATTAGGAATTTTGGGATGGGCATCAGTTGCTAGATTAGTTCGTGGTCAAATACTAAGTCTTAGGGAACAAGAATTCATGATCGCTACGGAAGCAATTGGATTAAAACCTAGAAAAAGAATTTTTAAACATCTTATTCCTAATGTAATGCCTCAACTTATCGTTTTAGCAACATTAGGAGTTGGTGGAATCATTCTTACCGAATCTGCTTTAAGCTTTTTAGGATTTGGTGTTCCATTTCCTTTTGCATCTTGGGGGAATATGGTTAGTGCAGTAACAGACCCTATCATTTTGAAAAAATATTTATATATTTGGATTCCACCTGGAATCTGTATATTAGCTACAGTTATGGGGTTTAACTTTGTTGGTGATGGACTTAGAGATGCATTTGATCCTAAAATGAGAAGATAGGTGGTGACAAAGTGGATAGTAAAACTGAGAGTAAAAAATATTTCAAACAAGTATCAAAAACTAATAAAAGAGTTTTTAAAAAATATAATAAAAATAAAAGAAAAAATAATATACCCCTTAGTCATTATAAAACTAGTATGAGAGACAAGAATAATTTAATTGAAATTGATAATCTAAAGACTTTTTTCTATACAGATATGGGAACAGTTAAAGCTGTTAATGGAATAAGTTATAATATTCCAAGAGGCAAGACAGTTGCTATTGTAGGTGAGTCAGGCTGTGGAAAATCAGTAAGTAGTCTATCACTTATGCGCCTAATTCAAGGACCGGTTGGTCAAATTGTAGAAGGTGAAATAAGATTCAATGTAGGAGATTATGCTATTGATTTAACCAAAACTCCTATCAAGAAAATGCAAAGCATTCGTGGCAATGATATAGCAATGATTTTCCAAGAGCCAATGACTAGTTTGAATCCTGTATTTAGAATTGGTAATCAGATCAATGAAGTAATTGAACTACATAACAGTGATATGGATAAGAAAAAGGTAAAAGAGAAATCAATTAATATGTTAAAATTAGTTGGAATACCTAGAGCAGAAGGAATATACGATTCATATCCACATGAATTGTCTGGAGGAATGCGTCAAAGAGTCATGATAGCAATGGCGTTGGCATGTGATCCAAAAATGATAATTGCTGATGAACCAACGACTGCTTTGGATGTAACTATTCAAGCACAAATACTTGACTTATTAAGAGATCTAAAAGATAAAATTGATGCCAGTATCCTATTGATTACTCATGATTTAGGTGTTGTTGCTGAGATGGCGGATTATGTAATAGTTATGTATGCTGGTCGTATTGTAGAACAAGGTACTGCTGAAGATATATACCTAAATCCAAAACATCCTTATACAATTGGGTTGCTAAAAAGTAAGCCAGTAGTAAATAAATATGTGGACCGTTTGTATACTATACCAGGTTCCGTACCTAACCCAATAGCTATGCCAAATCATTGCTTCTTCAAGGATAGATGTAATTCATGTATTAACAAATGTGAAGGGGAGTATCCTTGTTATAATAATATAAATGATACACATAAAGTGGCATGTTGGCTATATGAGAGGGGGAGGAAAAAATGACAGATACAATACTTGAAGTAAATAATCTAGTGAAATATTTTCCTATTAAAGCTGGATTATTACAAAAAGTAGTAGGTCATGTAAAAGCTGTTGATGGAGTATCATTTGAATTAAAAGAGGGTAAAACTTTTGGTTTAGTTGGTGAATCAGGTTGTGGTAAAACTACCGCTGGTAGAACTATATTAAGATTAACTGAACCTACAGATGGAGAAGTCATATACAATAGGGAAAATATTTTTAAGTTGAAGCAAAGACAAATGCGAAAGTTAAGACCAGAACTGCAAATAATATTCCAAGATCCATATAGTTCTCTTAGCCCTAGATTACCGATAGGTGAAATTGTTGGTGAAGGAGTAAAAGAACATAATATCGTTTTAAAAGAAGAATATAAAGACTATATTATAAAAATAATTGAAGAATGTGGTTTGCAAAATTATCACATAGACAGATATCCACATGAATTTTCAGGAGGACAGCGTCAGAGAATATGTATTGCTAGAGCATTAGCACTTAATCCAAAAGTGATTATAGCTGATGAGCCTGTATCAGCACTAGACGTATCTATTCAGGCTCAGATTATCAATTTGTTAAAAGATATTCAAGAAGAGAGAGGATTGGCATATGTATTCATTTCTCATGATTTATCAGTGGTTGAACATATTGCTGATGAAGTAGGAGTTATGTATCTAGGTAACTTGGTAGAGAAATCAGGTAGGGATGAAATATTCAAGAATCCATTACATCCATATACCAAAGCCTTATTCAGTGCTGTACCTGTACCTGATCCTACTCTTAAGAAAAAAAGGATTATACTACAAGGTGAAATACCTTCTCCAGCAAATCCTCCCAAAGGATGTAAATTCTGTACAAGATGTTCTTATGTAGAAAAAATCTGTAGAGAAGAAACTCCTGAGTATAAAGATATTGGTAATAACCATTATGTTGCCTGTCATCTTTATAATTAGGTAGGTGATACATATGAAAGAGCAGTTTAATGACAATGATGTTACTATAGCTGATATGAATGTTCCTGGTATGCCATGGTATAGAAAAAAGAGTAAAGTATCAAGTAAAGTAAGAGTTTCACTTAATAGAAGAGAAAGATGGGCTGCTATGATAGGCGTTTTTGAAGCTATATTACCTATTATTATGATATATGCTGCAGGAATTCTCCTTATATTTTTATTTATATATTTTATATGGTTATGATTAAAAGGTGGATATAGCTATCCGCCTTTTAATCATATAATATACTTTATACAATTGAATTTTAATCAATTATTTGGAAATAATAAATAGAATAGTATATATTAACATAAAACAATATAAAAGGAGTGGTATATATGCCTTTTCTATTAAAGCCCATAGTTTTGTATGTAGTAGCTATTCTATTACTTAGAATTACTGGTAGAAGGTCATTAGCGCAGATGACCATTGCACAGACAGTAATGGTTATATCTATTGGAGCAATTATTGTAGAGCCTTTTGCTGATAAGGATATTATAAAAACCATAATTGCAGCTTCAATATATATAGTTTTATTACTTTTATTTGAATACCTGGAATTTCATTTTCACTTATTTGAAAAAATAGCAGTTGGAAAAGAAGTCATTATCATAGAAGATGGGAATTTTGTACCTGCAAACCTAAAAAAACTTAAGCTTACCAAAGCAGAGATTATGACTAGGGTTAGACAAGAAGGAATACCTAATCTTAATTACATTGAAAAAGGAACATTAGAACCTAATGGACAATTTGGTTTTACATTGAAAAGGGGAGCTGAGCCAATTAGGGTTCAAGATATGGAATATCTATTAAATGCCATATTACTAAAACAGCATTTAATAGATAAGCCAATAAATCTGGTTGATGAATTAGAAAAACAGCAGATATAAGTATTATTATATATAATTATATTTTTCAAGTATTAACATAGTAGTTAAAATTATTGAAAAGTAAATTGTTATGGTTAAACAAATCTGATTGAAACTTAAGTTGATTTCTCTAATATTATTAAATAGCTTTATTTTTTTGTACAAGAATCTATAAAATAATAGACCAAGTATGATACTAACTATATAGAGTAAGCCTTTAATTATATAGCCATCTAATGTTATATGTAGATTTACATTAAATAGGAATTTTATCAACTCGATTCCCATTATACCGCCTAGGAAACACAATGTTCCTAATATGGCTATTGCTATTTTTTGATTAATGGGTGGAGAATATTTTTTACCATAATAAGAACCCTTGAACATACTTAGATATTTTACAAAAGATAAAATAGTACCAATATTAATAAGTATTAATCCATAATCTAGTAAGCCGCTGTAACTACCTTTTTGTATTAGATATTTGGAAATACTACCATTGAAAAAGGGAGCACCTGTTATACCTAAAATAGCTATAAAAGTAAATATACTAACGAAGGGCATCCGCTTGAAGACTCCTCTTATCTGACGTATATCTCTGGTTTCGTATTCTTCTATAATAATACCAGCTGTTAAAAATAATACGGATTTAAAAATGGCATGGTTGATGATATGATAAATACTACCCCAATAACTATACGTGTTGTTAAAACTCAAACCAAAAATAATTAGACCGATTTGACTTATAGTATGATAAGAAAGAATTAATTTTATATCTATTTGAGATAATGCAAAAATAAATCCCACTACAGCAGTCAAAAAACCCATAATAAGGAATATGTTACTTGTATCAAATGCAGGTGAGAACATATTCTGAATTCTAAAAAATAAATAAACACCACACTTAACATATAATCCTGACAATATAGCTGAAACAATTGAAGGAGAGGAGTGGGTTCCATGAGCTCTAGGCAGCCAGCTAAATAATGGCATAACTGCTGATTTTAGACTAATAGCAGTTATGATTAAGCTATAAGGCAGTATCAATGATTTTATATCTTTAACTCTAAACATCTTATCCTGGATGATTGTAATATCCAGAGAACCAAAAATCTTGTATATGTATCCAATACCTATGAGAAAAAAAGTCATAGCTACTATATTTATAAGTAGATACAGCATGCCGTCATAAATTGACCTACTATCTTTTTTAAACATAATAAGTATACTAACAACAATAGTGGATACTTCAATAAGAACATATAGATTGAAAAAATCCATTGATAGGAAAATACCATTTATCAAACCTTGAAGTATCAAGAATAAGAATAAAAACAAATTATTCATATAATGCTTTCTGAAATTATATATTATCATGCATGTAAAGAGGAATATTGTAAGCATAACAAAAACAGAAGATATAATATCAGCTTTTAGTGCAATACCTACACCAGCTTTATAATTACCTATAATGCTAGTTATCTGACTATTAATTTTTATATGAGTAAAATTAATAACACTACATACAAATAGAATTAGTTGAGATATTAGTATTAAATGCTTATTGTATTTAGTTTTGAATAGGTAGGATATTGATGCAATTATAATTGGTAGTAAAATAAAATAATATAGCTGTATCATATATTCTCTCCTCTTTTTTTAGTAGCTTTATACCAGTTAGTTGTACCATAACGATGATATAATGTGATGAACATAGTAAGACTAACTGCTGTTATTGAAATACCTATTACAACTGCTGTAATCATCAGAGCTTGAGGTAATGGGTCAGAAGTAACTTTTTCTATATTTTCACCAATAGGAGGTATAGAATTAGTAGTATAGTTTATTGTTAAAAAAAATAAGATTATTCCAGATTGAATAATTCCCATAGAGATAATTGTCTTAATTATATTACGTCTAGCCAAAAGACCATACATTCCTATAAAAAACAATGCTATACCTATAGTTTGGCCATTTATTATATTATTCATATTACAAACCCCCTTTTCTATATTATCTGCTTTCAAAAAGTACAAATCTAAAGAAAATTATACTTAGACCACAATAAACTTTAGTCGCAATCAAGATGTTCATGATTATAAGATATATTTGGTTAAGTAGTGGTATAGAGGTTCCATTTAGATGGATTACGAATATAGTTACGATCAATATAATACACAGAAAAAGGATTTTCTCGATTTTTTGTAATCTAGATAATGAAACCTCTAATTCAGGATTTATGATATATTGAATTATAAATGTTGAGCTGATAATTGCGCCACCTTGAAAACCGCCACCAGGTGTACTATGGCCATTTATTGTAATATAGATACCAAATAAAAATATGATGGGGTACAATATTCCCAGTGAATTCATTAGAAGTTCGGATCTGCTTCTCATAACCTACCTCCTCATTAATAATCTCCTTCATGTCTAGAAAAGTAGATTATACCTATAATACTTACTAATAATAGTAAAGTTTCAAATATTGTATCAAACACTCTATAGTTCAAATAGATTGATGTAACTACATTAATGCTGCCAGTTTCTCTATAGCTATTTTTAATATAATAGTGTAGTACATCAGTAGCGTTATCTATGGGTATGATATCAAAAGATATACATAGGAAAAAAAGTAATATCAAATATATAGCTATTAATTTTCTTCTCATAACAACGAATCTCCTTCATCTTCAAGAATGTAATCATGATTAACATTAATGCTACTGTTTATATCAATATAGCTTATTAAATCATCAAAATGATAATTTGATTTATCACCATAAATAGTTGTGTTAGTAACATTATGTTGTACAATTACATCGTAGGGGTAATCAGTAACTATTTCTTCAATATTTTTATCTGATATGACAATATCAAGTTCTAGTTCTTTTTCATATGAGTAGTTACTTAATGTTTTACACAAAGCATTTTTTTGTATGATGGAATTAGTATCTTTTGGTTTTTCGATAATATAATATACTCTAAAAACTTTATATTTGTTTAATGCAACCAGATATATTATAGTTGATAGTGTACAACCTATAACAGCTTCGGCAATAGCAACATCTGGTGCTTGGTATAATAAATAACAAAAAGAACAGAGTAATGAAAAAACACATAAATATACAATTGCTCTTCTAAGTGTATTAGTTTGAACAGAGAGAACAGCTAATACAACTAATAGTATTAATACAACTTCTAACATTAGTCATCATCTCCTATCCTTAGACCGCTAGTGTATGCTCCTCTAGCAATAGTATGTGTCGCCAAAGGGTTCAAAAAAAGCATAAGTAAAAGTATAAGTAATATTTTTAGGCTAAAGAAGCTAAAGCCTTTTATAAAAACAATACCAATAGTTATGGTTATAAATGAAGCGGTATCAATAACAGAAGATACTAATACTCTGGAGTAAAAATTCTTGAATTTAAAAAGTCCAATGAATCCTATTAACATGAATATAAGACCAATAGATATAATAATATATCCAATAGTAATAACCATTAAATTTTCCCCTTTCCTTTTACAAATCTTGAAATGAATATTATGCCGATTAAACCTAGTAATGTATATACTATAGCGATATCAAGTAAATAAGGTAAATCAAATAAGATTGAAAAGAGAAGTATCAACAGTATTATTTTTGCTGAGAACAGGTTAAGTCCCAAAAGTCTATCCCAAATAGTTGGACCTTTAATTATTATTAATATACTTAATATAGATAATACTAGCAAAAATGAAAATAAATAATAAATCAATGTTTCACTCCTTTTCTCAGTGCTTTCACAAGTTTCTTATTTATAATTTTCTCAGATTTTTCAGGATATGTAGTTAATATTAATAGCTTATTACCTTTTCTGTTTACAGTAACAGTCCCAGGAGTTAGAGTTATTGCATTAGCTAATAAAAATATTGACCACTCGTTGTTTAACGTTGTTTTTATAGGTACTAATCTAGGACTAATATTTGAAGTAAATATTAACTTGAATATACTAAACGTTGATGAATAAATATCAATGAATAGTATAAAGATAAATTTTATAAACATAAAAAAAGATATATTTATGCTGTGCAAAAATTGTGAACCTCCTGGTATATGACAACTTATAAAAACAGAAAAAGATGAAAGAAGAAAGCCTTCTGCTATTGTAAGTATTGAAAAACTGCCATATAGAATGCACCAAATCACAGTAAGAAATAAAATAAAAATTTTGTGGTTAATAATATATTTCAAACTATTCCTCCTCTATTTAATATACTATTATAATAACAAAAAGCATAAGCATTTTCAATATGATTTAAAGAATTATAATAATTATTCATTGTTATTTTGTAGTCTATTAAAATATATAAATTATATATTTTAGTCAAAACTCTTTGTTCCTAGTATTGTAGATTTGTAGTAGTATTTTTTATTTTACTCTTCCATTTTATCAGCATTTGTAGTATAATGAAGTTAAATATTAAATTAATTAAATAAGTTCCATACAAATTGAATAAGTTCCATACAATTAGTTAAATTTAAATGTAGGAGAATGGGAGTCACATTTAAATAGAGTTAGCTCTATTTATGTGTGGCTTTTTTGTGTGTTTCTTATTATTTAATTACATTAATAATATAATGGAGGTCTTGATATGATTTATGATATTAGTATTATAGGTGCAGGAGTTACTGGTTCACTAATAGCAAGACAATTATCTAAGTATAATTTAAAGGTATGTCTGCTAGACAAGGAATCAGACGTTGCTATGGGTACTAGTAAAGCAAATAGTGCAATTGTTCATGCGGGTTATGACGCAAAACCAGGTAGTTTAAAGGCTAAGTTTAATGTGAGAGGTAATGAAATTATGGGTGACATTACAAAAGAATTATATGTTCCTTTTAAAAGAATTGGTTCTTTTGTAATAGCTTTTGATGAAGATGATATGGAGCAGATTAATACCTTATATGCTTATGGTATCAAAAACAAAGTATCTGACATGAAGATATTAACTAAAGAAGAAGTTAGGGAAATGGAACCTAATATGTCAGATAAGGTAATTGGTGCATTATATGCTCCTACTGCGGGTATTATATGTCCTTATGAATTGACTCTTGCAGCAGCTGAAAACGCTGTTGACAATGGGGTTGAATTGATTTTAGATTGTGCTATAAAAGATATTAATAAAGTAGATAATAATTTTGAGCTTAATACCACAAGAGGTAAAATAGTAAGCAAGTACATAATAAATGCAGCAGGTCTTTTCAGTGATGATATTTCAGCTATGGCAGGAGATGATAGTTTTAAGATTAATCCTAGAAAAGGAGAATATCTATTACTTGATAAGAGACAAGGAAATGTAGTGAACAAAGTTATTTTCCAACCACCTACTGTAATGGGAAAAGGTATACTGGTTACACCAACTGTTGATGGAAATTTACTACTTGGACCAACAGCTGAAAATATCCTAGACAAAGCCGATATTTCTACAACTAGTATAGGTCTAGATAGAGTTATTAAAGGAGCAGTTAAGTCTATTCCATCAGTTAATACTAGGGATGTAATAACATCTTTTGCAGGTCTTAGAGCATCATCATCCGTAGGAGATTTTGTTATTGAAAAATCAAAAAAAGTTGATGGACTTATAAATGTGGCTGGTATTGAGTCACCAGGGCTATCAGCTGCTCCAGCCATAAGTGAATATGTTATTGAAATTCTTAAGTCTATGGATATTGAGTTAGAAGAAAAAGAGAATTACATTAGTACTAGAAAACCTGTTTATAGATTTCGTGAAATGGATGAAAGCGAAAGGGATCAATTAATTAAGAAAAACCCTTTATATGGTAATATAATATGTCGTTGTGAGACTATTACTGAAGGGGAAATAGTTGATTGTATTCACCGTTCTATTGGAGCTTCAAATTTGGATGCTGTAAAAAGAAGAACAAGAGCAGGTATGGGTAGATGTCAAGGCGGTTTCTGTACTCCAAGAGTTGTAGATATTATTGCAAGAGAGCTTAATATTTCAAAAGAACAAGTAACGAAAATGGGTGGAAAATCCAAAGTGCTTGTAGGAAAGACAAAATAGATTTATAGATAAGTTAATAATGAATAATAAATACTAAAATGAGGTGAATTACATATGAACATAGTTGATTTAGCCATTATTGGTGGAGGACCAGCAGGTATGGCTGCTGCAATTGAGGCATATAAGAATGGTATAAATGACATTCTAATTATTGAAAGAGATAATGAGTTAGGAGGAATTTTACAACAATGTATTCATAATGGGTTTGGTCTTCACATATTTGGAGAAGAGTTGACTGGACCAGAATATGCAGATAGATTTGAAAAAGAAGTAGGAAAGTTAGGAATCCATTTTAAGCTAAAAACCATGGTATTAAACATTAGTAAAGATAAAGTTGTTACAGTAGTAAATTCTTCAGATGGACTTCTTAATATAAAAGCCAAAGCTATTGTACTTGCTATGGGTTGCAGAGAAAGAACAAGAGGAGCTCTTAATATACCTGGTTTACGACCAGCTGGTATCTATACAGCAGGAGCTGCCCAACGTTTTGTTAACATGGAGGGATACATTCCTGGAAAAGAAGTAGTAATATTAGGTTCAGGAGATATTGGACTTATTATGGCTAGAAGAATGACTCTAGAGGGTGCCAAAGTCAAGATGGTATGTGAGTTACTTCCTTATTCAGGAGGTTTGACAAGAAATATTGTACAATGTCTTGATGATTATAATATTCCTCTCAAACTAAGTTATACAGTTGTTAACATTCATGGAAAAGAACGTTTGGAGGGTATAACGATAGCCCAGGTTGATGAAAATAGAAAGCCTATAAAAGAAACATATGAGTACGTATCTTGTGATACGCTATTATTATCAGTTGGACTAATTCCTGAAAATGAGCTTTCACATGAATTAGGTATAAAAATTGATAGAGTCACATCAGGTCCTGTTGTGACAGAATCTATGGAAACTTCTGTAGAAGGTGTATTTGCTTGTGGTAATGTAGTTCATGTTCATGATTTAGTGGATTTTGTTACAGCTGAAAGTAGATTAGCAGGAAGATGTGCCGCTAGATACATAAGCGATAATAAAAAAGTAAAACAAAAAGATACAATTAAGACATTTGCTGGTGAGGGTATTAGATATGTAGTTCCTCATTTAATTAATAAAGAATTAGTTCAAGATGAGAATAAACTCTATTTTAGAGTAGTAGATGTTAAGAAGAAAGTTAATATAGTATTAAAATCAAAAGATAAAGTTATCTATTCTAAGAAAAGACCTAAGGTAGCTCCAGGAGAAATGGAAAGTATAGAATTAACTAATAAAATATTAGATGCCATGACAGAAGGCGAAAATTTAGTAGTTATGTTGGAGAAACAATAATTCTTTATTATTGAAATGGAGGTATTAGCATGATTGAAGAAAGAAAGTTGGTATGTATTGCCTGTCCAATCGGGTGTAATATAGCAGTTACATTGGAAGAAGGTAAAGTAATAAATGTTGAAGGAAATACTTGTAAAAGAGGAGAAACATATGCTATAGCAGAATGTACTCATCCTACTAGAACATTGACAACTACTATGAGAGTGCGTAATGGCAAGAATCCTCTTGTGTCAGTTAAGTCTGATAAGCCATTACCAAAAGAATCACTATTTGAGTGCATGAAAGCAATAAATAAAGTTGTTTTAGAGGCTCCTATGAAAATAGGTAATATTGCTATTAGAGATATAGTAGAAGGAGTTAATATAGTACTGACTAGAGATGCAGATACAGTTGATTAATAGTTTGAGCTAATAAAAGTGGTAAAACATATTTTATATTTAACTAACGTATAGAATATGTTTTATCTTTTTATTTTAATAAATTGATTCCAATTTTTTGTTCTTTTTTTAATACTTTTACTATAATTATAGATTGAATAATAATTTTATTGTATAATCAAGTATGTAAATTAAATGGACAGTAAATATTTAAATGGATTATATACATAAAAATATATTAAATTATAAAGAAGGGTGGATTATGAATAATTATTGGGACCAAGAAATCAATAACAACATACAATACATTAAACAATTGTCTAAACAGTACCCCACTATTAATTCAGCATGTACAGAAGTTATTAATCTTGAGGCTATACTTAACTTACCAAAAGGAACTGAACATTATCTTTCTGATATACATGGAGAATACGAAGCTTTTATACACGTACTTAATAATGCATCAGGTGTTATAAGAAGAAAAATCGATTATATATTCGACAATACCATCAGAGAGCATGAAAAAAGACGGTTGGCAATGTTGATATATTATCCAGAACAAATACTAGAAAGAGTAAAAAATGAAGAAGAGAACTTGTTGGAATGGTATGAGATAACACTTCATAGGTTGGTATTGGTATGTAGAGAAATATCTTCAAAATATACCAGGTCAAAGGTAAGAAAAGCGCTTCCAAAAGATTTTGAGTATATAATTGAGGAATTGCTTCATGAACAACAAAGAGAAGTTAATAAACAAGAGTATTATGATGGAATAATTAATACGATCATTAAAATTAACCGAGCAGATAATTTTATGATAGCTATTTGTAGAGTAATTCAAAGGTTAGCTATTGATAGACTTCATATAATTGGTGATATATATGATAGAGGACCTGGAGCACATATTATACTTGATAAATTGATGCAGCATCATTCTATAGATATTCAATGGGGCAATCATGATATTCTATGGATGGGAGCAGCAGCTGGTTCATTAGCTTGTATTGCTAGTACAATAAGAATATCGGCTAGATATGGCAACTTGAACACTATTGAAGAGGGATATGGTATTAATCTATTACCTCTGGCTACTTTTGCTATGGAGTATTATAAAGATGATAATTGTGACAATTTTGATTTGGTGGTGTCTGATAAAAGTGCATACACCTGTAAAGAAATCAATATTATTAAAAAAATCCATAAAGCAATATCTATAATTCAATTCAAATTAGAGGGAAAGATAATACAAAGAAATCCTAATTATATAATGAATGACAGGCTATTACTTAATATGATAGATTATGAAAAAGGCACAATTAAAATAGCTGAAAAGACTTATAAACTCTCAGATAATTATTTTCCTACTATTAATCCAAAAAACCCATATGAATTAACAATTGAAGAAAAAGATGTAATGGAAAAATTAAGATTGTCCTATAGGAATAATGAAAAGTTACAAAAACATACAAGATTCTTGTTCTCAAAGGGCAGTATGTATCTAACATATAACTCTAATTTACTATTTCATGGTTGTATTCCTATGGATATAAAAGGAGTATTTAATAAAGTTACTATAGATGGTAAAAGCTATAGTGGTAAAAAACTTATTGATAAGATAGAAATGTTAATCAGGGAGTATTATTTTAATAACAATAATGAACTTAATAATATTGATTATTTTTGGTATCTATGGACTGGACCTAATTCACCGTTGTTCGGTAAAAATAAAATGGCTACTTTTGAAAGATATTTCCTTAATGACAAGGATATCAAAAAAGAGTATAAAAATAGTTATTATAGATATAGAGACAGCGAAGAAAAATGTAGAGAGATATTACACGAATTTGGTATAAGTGAAGATAATTCTCATATTATTAATGGTCATGTTCCTGTGGAGGTAAAAAAAGGTGAAAGTCCAATAAAAGCAAAGGGTAAATTATTAGTTATAGATGGAGGTTTATCAGAAGCCTATCAGCATATAACAGGAATAGCAGGATACACACTCATTTATAATTCATATGGTCTACTTATGGTTGCTCATGAGAAATTTGAATCTAAGAAAAAAGCTATTGAAAACGAAAAAGACATTGTATCTTCATATCAGATATTAGAAAAGAACAATAAAAGGTTAAGAGTAAAAAACACTGATATAGGTAAAGAATTGAAGAAGGAGATTATCGGATTGAAGATGCTACTTCAAGCATATCACAAAGGTATAATAAAGGAAAAATAGACAAGAGGAGTGTTACTAATGAGGATTGGCATGGGTTATGATGTACATAGATTAGTTGAAGATAGAAGATTAATTCTCGGAGGTGTTGAAATTCCATACGAGAAAGGTTTGCTTGGACATTCTGATGCAGATGTTCTAGTCCATGCAATTATGGACGCTTTGCTGGGAGCCATGGGTAAGGGAGATATTGGTAAGCATTTTCCAGATACAGATAACAAATTAAAATCAATATCCAGTCTAAAATTAATGGCACAAGTAAAAGAATTACTTACTAGTGAGGGATATAGTATAATAAACATAGATTCAACGATTATTGCTCAACGTCCTAAGATGGCTGATTATATACAAGAAATGAGGGTGAATATAGCAAATATTCTAAATATTGAAATAGAAAATATAAATATAAAAGCAACTACAGAAGAAGGATTAGGATTTACTGGGGAAGGGCTAGGGATAGCATCCCAAGCTATTTGTTTGTTGGAATAAATTTAATAATAAAAGTTTATTATATAGCAGGTAATCTTAGTGAAATGCCAAAAGAAGAACTAGATAAGAGTATGACTTTCGTACCTTAAGAGTATCAAGGTTATTGAATTAATAAAAAACATCTTTCTGTAGTAATATTGCTACTAAAAGATGTTTTTTTGTTAAGTACATTATATAGATAAACTCTTCTTTTGGGGGCTATAATAACATAGATTATTTCAAAATTAGGAGGTATTTATGAAAGGGAAAATGGAGGTTGAATGGAACAATGTAGAAGTAATTGGGATTAGCAAAGAGCCACCTCATATAGTCGCCTTACCTTACGACAATATTGAGCAAATTCTGGATGATAAGGAATCCAGATGGAAGCAGAGTTTAAATGGAAGGTGGTATTTTAAATGGGTTACCAGACCGTCTAATCGTGAAGTGGATTTTTATAAAAGGGACTACGATATTAATAATTGGGAACAGATTGAAGTACCTTCCAATTGGCAATTAAAAGGGTATGGAAAGCCCATGTATCTCAATATTAGATATCCTACCAGTATAAAATTAAAAAATATTCCAAATATAAGTACTGAATATAACCCAGTAGGGTCTTATAAAAGAAAGTTTAACATTGATGAAGAATGGTTAGAAAGAAATGTTTTCATCAACTTTTCAGGTGTAAATTCAGCTTTTTATCTTTGGGTCAATGGACAGAAAGTAGGTTATTCCCAGGGGTCTTTTACTCCTGCTGAATTCAATATAACCTCATATGTAGAACTTGGCGAAAATGATTTAGCTGTAGAGGTCTATCGATGGTGTGATGGAAGCTATTTAGAAGATCAAGACATGTGGCGGTTATCAGGTATATATAGAGATGTAGATCTGATAAGCAGACCTAAAGAAGAAATAAAGGATTTTTACGTTCATTGTGATCTAGATAATGATTATCAAGAGGCTACCTTAATTATTGATGCTAAGATAGCATGTGAGTATTATAGTCAGCAACGATTGGTTGAAGTCAAAGTTTTTGATAATGAACAACGTGAACTTTATTGTGATATAAAATGTATTGATGGGGATCTGCTTAGATTAACAGGGAAGTTGAGTAGTCCTCATAAATGGACGGCAGAAACACCTTATTTATATAGGGTTATTATAAGCTTATTGGATAATAAGCATAAGAGGATGGATATTCGATATTGTCAATTTGGATTTCGTAAAATTGAAATAAAAAATAATCAATTATATATTAATGGTAAATCTGTACTTATTAAAGGAGTAAATCGACATGAATTTCATCCAGATTATGGTCACGCAGTACCATATGCCAAGACAGAAGAAGATATACGACTATTGAAAGCCAATAATGTCAATGCCATTCGTACTTCTCACTACCCTAATAGTCAATGGTTCTATGATTTATGCGATATCTATGGTATGTATGTTATGGACGAATGTAACTTAGAAACTCATGGCATTCGAAATAAAATTCCAAGTAGCAGAAGAGAATGGATTAAGCCCTGTGTTGATAGAATGAAAAGGATGGTTGAACGGGATAAGAATCATCCTTGTATAATTTTCTGGTCTCTTGGAAATGAAGCTGGAACAGGAAAAATTTTCAAAAAGATGAGAGAGGCTACCTTGAAAATTGATACTACAAGACCAATTCACTATGAAGGGGATCATAAATTAGAATACACTGATATATTTAGTATGATGTATGCTACCACACAGCAGGTCAATAAAATTGGACAGAATAAGGCTGTACGAGTTGGAATAGGTGAAAATACAGGTCTACTAGGTCATAAATTAACACCAGAAATGTATGAGAATAAACCATTCTTACTTTGTGAATATGCCCATTGTATGGGTAATAGTCTTGGGAATTTCAAAGATTATATGGAAGCTTTTGAGAAATATAAAAGATGTATAGGAGGTTTTATTTGGGATTTTTCTGACCAAAGTATACGTAAAAAATCTATAGATGGTAAAGATATATGGACATATGGAGGAGATTTTGGAGACTATCCTAATGATTACAATTTCTGTGGTAATGGTATTGTAGCAGCAGATAGAACTCCTCATCCTGCTCTCTATGAAGTAAAGAAAGTTTATCAAAATATTAATGTAGAAGATGTAGATGTACAAAAGGGCGTAGTTAATATAAGAAATAAATATAATTTCATTGATTTATCATTTGTAAAATTAGTGTGGGAAGTAATAGAGGATGGTTTCGTAATATTAAAAGGTAAGGTTAACCTAGATAATATTCTTCCTGATGAAATTAGACAAATAAAACTTAATTACAATAATTATGAATTCAAAAAGAACAAGGAGTATTACTTGAATGCAAGATTCCTATTAAAAGATAAAGCCACTTGGATGGACGCTAAAGAGGTAATTTCATGGTCTCAAATAAGATTTAACAATGTAACACTTATTAAAAAATATAAAGTGAATAATAATACTGAGAGTATTATTACCAAAGATAATAGTAATGATGTAATTATATACAATGAAAATTTCCATGCAATTATAAATAAGAAAAGTGGTGGAATCAATTCACTTAAATATAATCATGAAGAATTATTATGTGAAGAATTAAAACCTAATTTTTGGAGAGCGCCGATAGATAATGATAGGTTCTATACATTAAAAGATATGTTTCCAATACTAAAGAGAATGAATATAGGTCAGAGGTGGAAAAAGGCTACAGAAAATAGGAAGGTAGAAAATATTGTTATTAATCAGAAAGATGATATTGTAGAAGTTATTGTTAGGTCAAAAGTATTCAATACTGAAGATGGGTTAACAACTACATATACATTTTATTCTGATGGAGCAGTTAAAGTAGAAAATAATATTATTCCTCTTAAGGACATGGTAAGATTCGGAATGCAGATGGCTGTTAAAAAGGATTATAATACTATGACTTGGTATGGTAGAGGCGTTCACGAATCATATGTAGATAGGAAGGAAAGTGCAATGGTTGGTGTTTATAGGGCAGATTGTGAGGCTTTGGTTCATGACTATTTGGTACCACAAGAAAATGGGAATCGCACTGACATAAGATGGGCTAAGATAACTAACAAACATCAAGAGGGGATTAAGATTATTGATATAACAGGAGAGTTCATTAATATGAGTATGTGGCCTTATACCATGAAGGATCTAGAGGATACAACACATAGCTATAAAATGCCTAGAAGAGATTTTAATACAATAAATATTGATTATGGTCAAAGAGGAGTTGGAGGAGATTTACCTGCTATGGCATATCTAAAAGAGCCTTATAAACTATTAGCAAATAAAAAATATTATTATGGTTTTATTATTACTCCAGTTAGACTAGATTGACTTAGAAATTATTTAATTGACAATATACAAAAAAAGGTGTATATTTTGATTGGCATATGCTAATAAATAGAAAGATATTTATAGTGTATAATGCCAAAAAGAGTTCATAAATAGAACGTTTCAATTTTTAATATAAAAGTAAATAAAAATGATAGGAGTGATTTAAAGTGGCATCATGTGATACATGTGCATCAAAAGGTAATTGCAGTGATAGCAAGAAAGAAAATTGTATGGTGGAAAATAATCCTATTAATAATGTTAAAAATATTATAGGAGTTATGAGTGGAAAAGGTGGAGTAGGTAAATCTACAGTATCTGTTATGCTTGCTAACGACTTAGTTAGAAAAGGATATAAAGTAGGATTGTTAGATGCAGATATAACTGGACCAAGTATACCTAGATTATTAGGACTACAAGATAAAAGGGCAACAGTTCTTGAGACAGGTATTTTACCAGTTATTGCTGAAAATGAATTAAAAGTTATGTCACTTAACTTCTTAATTGATGAAGAAAATACACCTGTTATCTGGAGAGGTCCAATTATCTCTGGAACAGTAAAACAATTTTGGACAGACGTACTATGGGAAGACTTGGATTATCTAGTAGTTGACTTACCACCAGGAACTGGTGATGTAGCACTTACGGTTATGCAGGTAATGCCTATTACAGGTGTAGTAATGGTTTCTGTACCTCATGATATGGTATCTATGATTGTAGAAAAAGCAATCAATATGACTAAGAAAATGGATGTAGATGTTATCGGTGTTATTGAAAATATGAGTTATATCAAATGTCCAGATTGTGGTAAAACTATTAAAATGTTTGAAGGTAATACAGAGGAATTCTTAGATAAAATGGGTATTAGATTATTAGGTGAACTACCAATGACTAAAGAAATTGCAAGAGATGGAATTAATAAGTCAGATGAAATAGCTAACATGTTCGAAAAAATAACTGATGGAATAATTGAAGAATAATTATGCCAAGACCAAAAAAGTGTAGAAAAGTGGACTTTTTTCCCGAGTATACCTATTTTAGACCTAGAGGCAAATCTGACAAACAGTTGGAAGAAATTATTCTGAATATAGAAGAATTAGAGGCTATGAGACTGAAGGATATTGAGAAATTAAATCAAGAAAAATGTGCAGAAAAAATGCATGTCTCAAGACAAACTTTTCAAAATATTATTGATAGTGCTAGGCAAAAAGTTACTAAAGCTTTGACTAGGGGTATGGCAATAAATATTACTGGAGGCATTTATTGTACTAAAAAATGTCAAGTGATATGTAAAGATTGTAATCATGAATATGAATTTGATTTTTCAAAATCAGCTCATTGTCCTAAATGTAAATCAACGAATATATATTGTAAGAAGAAGCAACAAATGTGTAACAGAATAAATAAATAGTATGCTAGCAATATTTCAACCACCCCAAATATTAAGGAGCTGTTATAATACAGCCCTTTTTTTGTACCAGTGATACTAGAATAACTCTAAATTCTGCTTTAACCACTTAAAAAAATTAAATAATAGTAAAATAATCTTTATAAAATAAAATTAATTTCCATTTGACTTTTATTATAAATTGCTTTTTGCTATAATAGCAATGTAATATTTTAAGAATACTATGCGGGGTGGTTAAATGAATATTTCAGTAGAATCGATGAGCACAATCAATAATATATTTGATAATGCTTATGAAAATGGAAGAAAAACTCTATATGAACATGAAGTATATATGATTTTGAAGAATATAGGCCTTGATGTTCCAAAATTTGTATTTATAAAGAATTCCAATGAATTGACTGAAAAGATGTTAGAAAAATTTGGTCGTGATATTGTAGTTAAAATTGTTTCATCAGATATTTCCCATAAACAAAAATTAGGTGGGGTAAAAGTAGTAAAGAATCATGAAACGTTATATGTGGGGTATGTATTAGATAAAATGCGAAAAGAGGTTCTTTCACATTTTGAACATGAACCAAATATTGAAGGATTCTTAATTGTAGAATTCATTCCTCATACACAAAGTATAGGATATGAAGTACTTATTGGTTCAAAAGATGATTCATCATTCGGTCCAGTAATAACATTTACAAAAGGTGGAGATGATGCAGAATTTTTCGCTAAATATTATGATCCTGCTAATTTATTCCTTCCTCCTTTCAGGTATAATAAAGCCTTAGAGCTTGTTAATGATTTGAACATTTGTCATAAATTCAAAGATATTGGTCATGAAGAATATCTTGAGCTAATGGCAAAAGCAGCAAGTTTGATAAGCTCATTTGCTTTTCACTATTCAAATGCTTGCAAAGAGAAGACTAAGTATATTGTAAAGGCTATTGACATTAATCCATTTGTTATTACAAGAGATAACAGATTTATTGCTGTAGATGGATTTGCACAATTTGAAAAAGTGGAAGACAATAAAGAGGTGATGAAAGAAGCTGATATTAGAAATATTGAACCATTCTTTAATCCAAAAGGGATAGCTGTTATTGGCGTTTCAGCAAATCCAGATAAGCACAGTATGGGAAGAGAAATAGCTAAACTCTTACATGATCTTGGTAGAGAAGATATATATTTCGTTAATATAAAAGGTGGAAAAACCGTTATTGGTGATAAAGAATATCAGCTATATAAAAGTATAGATGAAATACCAGTTGAAACTGAATTAGCAGTATATGTAGCTAAAGCTAAATATGTTTTCTCATTCTTTGAAGAAATGAAAACTAATATCCCAAAATCAGTAGTACTCATTCCAGGTATTCCTTCTGATATGAAGTATGATGAATTTAAGGAAAATCTGTCAAAAGTAATGCCAGAAGACGTCAGGGTCATTGGACCAAACTGCATGGGTGTTTTCTATGGAGATGATGAAAATAATCTAGGAGTGAATACATTATTCATTGATGAAGAAAGATTGGAATTGAATACATGTGAAGATAGTAATACTGTGTTCTTGACTCAAAGCGGTGGTATGGCTCTTACTCTTATTGATAAATTTAGTCATTTAAAAATATTTAAATCCGTAGTCAGCTTCGGTAATAAATATGATGTTAAGATTGTTGATCTAATTAAGTATTTTGCTCCACAAGAAGAGATTAGTAATATAGCCCTTTATGTTGAAGGTTTTGATCAAGGGGAAGGAAGAAAATTCTATGAATTGGCAAAAGATATAGATAAACCAATCATTATATATAAATCTGGTAAGACAGATGCAGGAGCAAAGGCAGCAGCTTCCCACACGGCTGCTATGACAGGTGATTATAATGTGTTTAAGGCTGTATGTGAGCAAGCAGGAGTCATTCTCATTGATGATATAAAAACATATTATGATTGTATAAAAGCCTTTTCTTTACTTGCTGACAAAAAGGTAAAAGGAAGAAAAGTAGCAGGTGTGGTTAATGCAGGTTTTGAAGCAACTATAGCAGCTGATGAATTAGGGAACTTGGAGTTAGCAACTTTTAGTGAAGAAACTAAAGAAAAACTAAAGCAGCTCAACTATCATGGACTTATAGATACATCTTCTTCAATAATTGATGTAACTCCAATGACTGAAGATGTTCTATATGCTAAATATATAGAGGCTATAATTCAAGATGATGCTGTAGATGCTATGTTTGTAAGTATTGTACCCCATGCAAATGATCTGAGAGCTTTACCTAACGCATGTTATGATGATGATAGTTTGGCTAATTCACTTGTAAGGTTGGTAAAAAAATATAATAAACCTATTACAGTTTCTGTTAATGCTGGTAAGTTTTATCGTGAATTCATATCAATAATGGAAGAAGGTAAAGTAGCTGTATACGATGATATAAGATCGTCAGTAAAAGCTTTGGATACTTTTGTATCTTATAATCAAAAATAATTATAAGTTGAATAGGAATACTATGCTCTAGTTCAAGTAAAGAAAATTTTAGATTTATTTCTACTGAGGCTGTAATAAATTTATTCTTGACTAATTATTAAAGGTAATATATTATTAAGTTAACAAAAATTAAAACACAACATATAATAATAGTATTAATATACAACCTAGGTTTAGTTAATAATAAAAAAGAATATAGAACATATAATATTAATAGCTTTGATAGGAAGAGTAGTTAAATGAATCTTAAAAGAGATGGAGTGTCATCGGCTGAGAGCATTCCTTAAGTGAAGTTAAATGAAGTGCATCCTTGAGCTTGTCCAGTGAAATAATAGTAGTTGGGTACGGTGCTGACCGTTATACAGCCTGAAGTTGGAATAATTATATTTATTCAAGAAGAGTGGAACCGCGGAATAACTTCGTCTCTTATTAATTAAGAGATGGAGTTTTTTTATTTCAGAATTATTGGATAGCTTTTTGTAAAAAAATTCTTTGAGTTTGTTATGTTACTGAGTCATTTGACTTAATATGTACAATAAGGAGTGTGATAGTATGGGATTGATAAAGTATATTAGAGAAGAGATAAATGTAATTAAAGATAGAGACCCAGCTATAAAATCTACATCAGAAATATTCCTTTATGGTAGTTTCAAAGCTATAATGAGTTACAGATTAGCTCATTCACTATTTAGAAAAAAACACTATTTTTTAGCTAGATGGGTTTCTCAAAGAGCGGCAAGAAAAACGGGAATAGAAATTCACCCGGGAGCCACAATTGGAAAAAATCTATTTATAGACCACGGACATGGAGTGGTCATAGGTGAAACTTGTGAGATTGGCGATAATGTGACAATATATCAAGGAGTTACACTAGGTGGAACAGGAAAAGAGCATGGAAAGAGACATCCAACTATTGGTAATAATGTTATGATAAGTGCAGGGGCTAAGGTATTAGGTTCATTCAAAATTGGTGACAACTGTAGAATAGGAGCAGGGTCAGTTGTGCTTAATGAAGTACCGCCTAACTGTACTGTTGTTGGTATACCGGCTAGAGTTGTTCGTAGAAACAATGAAAAAGTATCTCCCTGTGATACTCTCGACCAAACACATCTACCAGACCCTGTTAGAATGGAAATGTGCAAATTGTTAACGAGAATAGAACGATTAGAACAAAAGGTAGCATCAATACCACCTGAAGATTACTTCAAGTTATTTAACTGTGAAAAATTTAGCAGATAAAACATATTCTAATAGAGAAAGGAAAGGATAAAATGAAAATATATAATACTTTAACTAACAAAAAAGAGACATTTGAATCAATCGAGAAAGGCAAGGTAAGAATGTATGTTTGTGGTCCAACAGTATATAACTATATTCATATAGGAAATGCTAGACCATTAATAGTATTTGATACAGTCAGAAAATATTTTGAGTATAAAAATTATGAAGTTATTTATGTTTCTAACTTTACTGATATAGATGATAAAATAATTAAGAAAGCTAATGAAGAAGGGGTAGAGTATAGCGAGATATCAAATAAATATATGAAAGAATTTTTAATTGATTCTCAGGGATTGAATGTTAAACCAGCTACTATTTATCCAAAAGCAACTGAAGAAATAGATGATATGATCAAGATGATTGAGCAGTTAATTGAAAAAGGTTATGCTTACGAAGTTAATGGCAGTGTTTACTTTGAAACCAAAAAATTCAAATCTTATGGTAAGCTATCTAATAAGAATCAAGAGGACTTAGAAGCAGGTGCTAGAATTGCTGTTGATACTGAAAAGAGAAATCCAATGGACTTTGTTTTATGGAAGCCAAAGAAAGAAGGAGAGCCTGCATGGAAATCACCTTGGGGTGAAGGTAGACCTGGATGGCACATAGAGTGTTCAGTAATGGCTAAGAAATATCTTGGAGATAGTATTGATATACATGCCGGTGGAGAAGATCTTGTTTTTCCACACCATGAGAATGAAATAGCACAAAGTGAAGCTGTTAATGATAAGCAATTCTCTAAATACTGGATGCACAATAGATTTGTCAATGTAGATAATAAGAAGATGTCAAAATCTCTAGGCAATTTCTTCACAGTAAGAGAAATAGTTGATGAATTTTCTTATGATGTTATAAGATTCTTTATGCTGAATGTTCATTATAGAAGTCCTATCAATTTCAGTAGGGAGCTAATACAGGCTGCAGCTAACGGACTTGAAAGAATTAGGACTTGTAGAGATAATCTAGAGCATTTACAAAGGAATGCACAAATAGATGATTATAATGAAAAAGAATCCATATTCAATGAAGATAAAGAATTACAAAAATATAAAACAAAATTTGAAACTGCTATGGAGGATGACTTCAATACTGCAGATGCTATATCAGCTATATTCGAATTAGTAAAATTCGCTAATAAAAAAACTGATTCAGATTCTTCTGAAAAATTCATTCAAGATATTATTATACTAATTGATGAACTATGTGGTATACTAGGAATAGTAAGTAAGAAAAAGGAAATTCTACTAGATGAGGATATAAATGATCTAATTGAAAAAAGACAACAAGCTCGTAAAGATAGAGATTTCCCATTAGCAGATAAAATAAGAGATGATTTAAAAGACAAAGGCATTATTCTTGAAGACACACGTGAAGGTGTACGTTGGCATAGAGGGTAATAGGTTACTTATGAGAAAGGAATGGAATTAATGCAAGATTTTATTGACTACTTCAAAGATAGTCTTGATATAAAAGACGTAAATCCTAAGCAATATTCACCTTTAGTTCTTGCATATATTGGAGATAGTGTATATGATTTAATAATCAAATCAAAAGTTATAGCAGAAGGTAATTCACCTGTTAATAGACTACATAAAAAGACAAGTAATTATGTAAAAGCATCAGCTCAAGCAAAAATGTTCAGAGAAATTGAGGACATGTTGACCGAGGAAGAATTGAACATATATAAAAGAGGAAGAAATGCTAAGTCGGGTACAGTTCCTAAGAATGCTGATTTAATTGATTACAGAGTTGCAACTGGCCTTGAAGCATTAATTGGTTTTCTATATTTAGAGAATAGATTCAAAAGAATTATTGAATTGATTGTTAGAGGAGTAAAATAATGACTACACAAACGAAAACATTTGTAAAAGGGGCAATGATTCTTTCACTTGCAGGTTTGATCGCAAAGATATTTAGTGCTCTATATAGAATTCCTTTAGCTTACTTAGTTGGAACAGAAGGGATTGGATATTACACTACCGTGTATCCATTATATTCATTATTGGTCTCTGCATCTCTAGTAGGAATACCCAATGCCCTGTCAAAACTTACATCAGAGAAAATAGCTAAGGAAGATTATTATAATGCACATTATATTTATAAATACTCAATGATAATAATTACCATATTCGGTGCTTTTATATCATTGTTAATGGTACTTGGTGTAGATCAGATTATTAATATGGGGGATTGGCCAAGTGAATCTAGATATGTAATATTTGGACTAGCTGTATCTCCAATATTTATATCTATTACAGGAGCTTTCAAAGGATATTTTCAAGGTATGCAGATAATGGTACCTACTGCTATGACTCAGATAATAGAAAATATAACAAAAGTGGTATTAGGTATAGGTATTACTTATATGCTGATACAAATGAATCATAGTGTACCATATTCAGTAGGTGGAGCTGCACTTGGAACATCTCTTGGATTTTTAGTATCCACATTATTTATTATCTTGTATTATATTAAGAAAAGAAAAGATATAAATAAACAAGTAATGGCGACAGCAAGCAAGAACCACATCAGATTTGGTGAAGTCGCAAAAAAACTAATAGTAATTGCTATACCTATTACAATTGTTTCGGCTGCGTATTCTATAATGAATTTGATAGATTCTAGCACAATATATAAAAGGTTAGGTGCCATATTTATTGACAAGCAACAAGCTGTTGATATGTATGGACAGATGGGTAATGCTTTCACCATAGTCAATGTACCTTTGACAATAAGTTTAGCTCTTATGATTAGTATTGTTCCTGCTGTATCAGTTGCTGTAGCTAAGAGTAATAATTCTGATTTAGTAGCTAAGATAAAATTAGCAATAAGATTTGCTCTTTTACTTGCTTTACCCGCTGCAGTGGGACTCTTTTTACTAGCTGAACCAATAATGGAATTATTATATCCAACTTCTACAGGATATGAATATCTTATGTTATATGCTATCTGCTTAATATTTATAATATTAGGACAGGCGTTAGCAGGTATACTACAAGGAATGGGTAAATATTTTTTTCCATTAGCATCCCTTGCAATAAGTGTAGTTATAAAAATTATAATAAACTATTCTCTAGTAGCAAGTGATCTACAATTAAAAGGAGCAATTATAGGCTCAATATGCTATTATGTGGTATATGTCCTATTAAATTACTTGATGATAAAGAGACAAACTAAACTGAAACTTAATGTTATCAAGATAATTATTAAACCCTTATTATCAGCAGGAATTATGGGATTAGGTGTTTATGTAATTTATCAAGGTATGTATAAGCTTATTAATAGCAATGCAATATCAACTCTTCTAGCAATTGTATCTGGTATGATTATATATATATTTATGCTGATATTGACTAGAACTTTGCAAGAAGAAGATTTTGTATTTATCCCTAATAATAAAAAAATAACACGAAAACTTAAAAGCATGAAACTTATTAAATGACAAGAGAGGAATAGCAATGGAAAATAATGATTTGATTCTAGAAGGAAGAAATGCTGTAACAGAAGCATTAAAAGCTGATAGAAGTATAGATAAGATTTTTATTATAGATGGTAAACATGATGGACCAATAAAAAAGATAGTCTCTGAGGCTAGAAAAAAGAACATAATCGTGAATTTTGTAAGTAAAGATAAATTAAATGATATTTCAGTAACTAAAAAGAATCAAGGAGTCATAGCTTATGCAGCAGCATATGATTATGTTGAAGTAAAAGATATGATACAATATGCTAACGATAAAGGTGAAGCACCTTTTATATTAATTCTTGATAGCATTGAAGATCCACATAATCTAGGAGCTATACTAAGAACCGCTAATATTGCTGGAGTTCATGGGGTAATAATACCTAAGAGAAGAGCTGTAGGATTGACAGCTACTGTTGCTAAAACATCAGCTGGTGCTATAGAGCATACTAGAGTAGCTAGAGTAACCAATGTTGCTAGAACTATTGATGAACTAAAAAAAGAGGGTTTTTGGATAGCTTGTGCTGATATGGATGGAGAACTTATGTATAATGTTGATTTGAAGGGTTCTCTTGCTATAGTTATTGGTAACGAAGGCGAAGGAGTATCAAGGAATGTGAAAGAAAAATGTGACTTTATAGTTAAAGTACCAATGAAAGGTGAGATAACTTCTCTTAATGCTTCAGTTGCAGCAGGAATATTAACATATGAAGCTCTAAGGCAAAGAGATTATGACTAGACTCTATAAAATTATCTATTGTAATTACATTTACAAACTAAAAATTATATAGTATACTAAAATATGCTTTCAAATTAAAGGAAGGCGGATATGTTTTGACACGAGAATTTTTATTAGTAGATGGTTACAATATTATTTATGCTTGGGACAAGCTGAAAAGGGCAGTAGAAGAAGAAAGCTTAGAGATTGCCAGAAAAAAATTATTGGATATAATGTCCAATTATCAGGGATATAAAAAAATCGAAGTTATAGTTGTATTTGATGCACATAGAGTAAAAGGAACTAGGAAAATAGAGAAATACAATAATATAGATGTAGTATTTACAAAGGAAGTTGAGACAGCGGATCATTATATTGAAAAAGTTGCTCATTCAATAGGTAGAGATTATCGAGTAAGAGTTGCTACATCTGATGGTCTAGAACAAACTATAATACTAGGAAAAGGTGCAAGTCGTATATCAGCTAGAGAATTACATAATGAAGTTAATATGATAGAAAGTGATATTCGTAAGAATTTCATTGAAAAAGTTCAAATTGATAATAATCGTTTAGAAGGTCACCTAGACCCTAAAGTTTTAGAGTGGATGGAAAAGATGCGTAGAGAATGATAGAGGGGTTGATGTAGTTGGATTATGCTACTTGGTACGACGATTCATATGTTACGTATTCAGATGAACAACTTGTGGGATTAGTGAGAGATGGGGATAATGAAGCACTTGATTATTTAATGAACAAGTACAAGATTTTAGTTGAAAAAAAAGCAAAGTCATATTTTTTAATTGGCGCTAGTAGAGATGATATTATTCAAGAAGGCATGATTGGACTCTTTAAAGCAATTCGGGATTTTAAAGAAGAAAAAACTGCGTCCTTTTATTCTTTTGCAGATTTATGCGTAACCAGACAGATTATATCAGCTGTAAAAGCATCAACAAGGCAGAAACATCTCCCATTAAATTCATATATATCATTGAATAAACCTTCTTATGAAGAAGAGAATGATAAAACAACTTTAATAGATAAGATGCCTTCAAGAAAAATAATTAATCCAGAAGATTTATTGATAGGACAAGAGAATCTAAGTATTATTGAGCATGAACTTAATGAGAGACTTAGTAAACTGGAAAAAGAAGTTTTACAAAGTTATATATATGGAAAAAGCTATGTTGAGATTGCTAGGAATCTAAAAAGACCAGTAAAATCAATAGATAATGCTTTGCAGAGAATTAAGAAAAAGGTTGAACTTATTTTAATTGAAAAGGGAGTATAATAATACTTGACAAATACTATTAAATATTATAAAATTAGCCAGTATGCTGGAGTAACTCAGTTCGGTAGAGTACTTGCATGGTAAGCAAGAAGTCGGCAGTTCAAGTCTGCTCTTCAGCTTTCATATGTGTTGTAGGTTAAAAAAATAGACTTAGTTATATTATACTAAGTCTATTTTGATATGTTTGACACTATTTATTTATAATATCATATCATGTATAAGTTATTAGGCAATTAATTATTTAATCACATACTTGTAATAAGTGTAAATCAATTTCTAATGCATGTGTTTGAGGCGGTATTGAAAAAGTCATAAAATTGCTATGTTTTACGAGCAAAATATCTCCTTTTTTTATATCTTTAATACTTGATTTTTCTCCCGTGGATTGATCAGTAATTTTAGTTTCTTCGTTAACATAGAAAATAATTACCTCTTTATCTCCATATTCTACAGTAAGCATATGTCCATCTTTAGTTTTTTTGATTTCAGATACCGTGCCTTCTACGATATTTTCATTTACTATATTAATTCTATAAGCATATGTTTGAGGAGGTAAAGACCTAGTCATAATTGAGTCATGTAGAACTAATAATTTGTCTCCCTCTTTTATATCTTCAACACTTAATTCTTTTTCAGTTGATGGGTCTACGATTTTAGTATCTTTATTAACAAGAAATATTATGCTATCCTCTCCATATTTAACAGTAATCATATGCCCATTTTTTGTTTCTAGAATGTTACTTACATTACCATCTACTTTATTTCTTTCAAAAATATCAAAAGCATCTTGGTTAAGTATTTCCTCAAAGAATTCTACAGGTACATAAGTTGAATCATTTACTATTTCAGGAGCTATACCTAGTGGAAATGGAGTTGCTTTGCCTTTGAAATAAGCGTCTTTACCTATTGATATAGATGTCCATATATTATCTTTTGAAACCTCTACAGAACGTGTCTTGCCAATCCATTTAACATCATAGCCTAATCTTTCACATGTAAGTCTAAGTGGCAACATTAAATACCCGTCTTTTTGATAAGATAAACCTTCTACTCCTATATTGGTATTAATTAAAACAGGTTTTTCCAATGTCACCTCATTATTATAGCAAATTATTTTTTGGTCTGTCATCGCTTGTGAAGTCATTCCTGCTCCTAGTGTTAATACTCCTGCCAAAGCTAATGCAACATATTTTTTTTTGTATTTCATATTATAATTTTCCTTTCTTTTCAATGTTTGTATGTCTATTAGACGAACTAAATTGTAAAAAGTTCCATATTTATAATACAATATCTAATAAAAATAAGCTAGTATCAGATTGAATAATAGTCCCTATAAATAGACAATATTTTATTTATTTATATTTTTTTTTAAAAATACTATTAAATTATTATGTATAGGTCTATGAAATTTTTACATATTATGATATTATATACTAATAAAGAAAAAAATAGGTAGAACAAAAATATAATATTACATTTCCTAATGTATTTTTTCTTGTGCTTATAATTAAAACATATCTTAAAAAAGATGATAACATAAGAAATACTCAATTGATTCTAATATACCACAATAGAAAAGGTGTAATTTTATGAGTGATATATTTTCTGGACTAGAAAAACTAGGATTTAACAATATAAAAACTATGGATATATTTGAAGATGAAAAAAAGAAGAGAGCTAAAATGAAAATAAAAAAAACGTCTAAAATTTCAGCAATAGATTTACTTTATGATAGAAAAGTATTATGCCCGGTTTGTGGTGAAAAATTTATTACTAGAACGGTAAGAGCAGGTAAAGCTAAATTATTGTCTATTGATACAGATCTAAGACCTAAATATGATATTATCACTCCTTATGTGTATGATGTTATCC
Organism: Vallitalea sp.; assembly: GCF_025211055.1. Taxonomy (GTDB): domain Bacteria; phylum Bacillota; class Clostridia; order Lachnospirales; family Vallitaleaceae; genus Vallitalea. Next base: position 34,680 of record NZ_JAOARO010000031.1, read on the forward strand.
TTTGTAATTGCTGTGGGTATGCGGCTCTAAGTAAGTTTTTTAAAAAGATAACTGTTACACAGTCAGATTGGATTAGAAAACAGATAGCTAATACCTATAGAGGACGACAATACCCAGATGAATATACGTATGAAGTAGCTATTGAAAGGTACAAATTAGCATTACTTAGTGCCGTAGTGAAAAAAGTGAAAGCAAGTGAAAAAGCTTATATATGTCTTAAGATTGCTTGGTTATACAGATGTTATTCTGAAGAATTATTACAAAATGAGAATCATTCTAATGAATTAATAGAAAATAACCGTAAAAATGAAATGATTTTTATAGAAAAAGCCTATGAAGGATTTATTAATACATATGAAAACGAAGATTTTCCAGTATGTGGTATGAATGAAATGACAGTAATGTATTTAATTGGTGATTTAGCTAGAAAGTTAGGCAAATTGGATGAATCAACTAAATGGGTATCAAAAGTGATAGTATCAAGAACAGCTAATGAGAGATTGAAAGATAAAGCTAGAAATATTAAAGCTCTTGTTAAACAACAGAAAATGATAAATGCTAAAAATAATATTGAAGTTGATGATTAAATTTTAATAATAAACATGAAATAGGATTATATATTTTACGTTAATATCAAGGAAGATAGATAAGGTTTAATGGTATATATATAACCTTATCTTCCAAATTTGTACCATACTAAAAACTACTATATTAACACCTTAAATAAGTTAAATCAATTAACATTGAGGCTGTTTATTTTTAATATAGTTCTTATTAGAGCGTCTTTAGAATTTTTCCAAGGTTCATCTACAAATCTGTAATCATTTTTCTGAATAAACCAATCTAAGTCTTCTTTTAAACGGTTAAGATTATCTATTTCAACTGATATTATGATATCAAGGAATGATTCGAGCTGAGAATCATTCAGATATTTTGGTGCTTCATTATAAAGTAATGCAAAATGGTTCAAGCAAAATCCTTTACTTGATTTGATTAAATCAAGTAAAGAATTATCTTTTTTTATTAGATAGAAAAACGTATCAGTATATTTCTGAAAGGTAGATTCTATTCTATGGCATATATAACAACTTGATTCCTTTTCTTTTAGATAGGTAAAAAGTTTTGTGTCTAATTTATCATTTTTTGAAAAAAGCTTTTTCTTTGATTTTGGATTGCCAGATGAAATAAGATTTTTAATTTCTTTTTGTAAATTATCAAGATGACTGTTAAGCATAAGGGCAAGACCTAATCTGTTTTTGTTGGTGTACATCTTAGTTAAATGTTCTTTGCAAAATCCAAGATTATTAGTTTTTTCCCTTACATCTGTTTCCATATAAGATGGACCTAGTACAAATTGAATTGTATTTTCCTCTAGGGTCTTGTACATATTGCAAAAAGGACATTCTCCTTCTTCTTTAAATGAATCGATTACAGGAATTGTATATATTTTTTCTTTCATTTTTACACCCACTTGTTTTATAATATATTTTATGATATAGAAGCAGGGAGCTTCTTTATAAGTATATGGAATATATTGAGTATAGCATAGATATGGGATAAGTGATAGAGTTTATTAGATAGATAAGTTTAATTAAGGAAATATATTAACTTATTGAAATGGATGTATTGATGTTAAGTTAGAATATATAGATTATCTTAGGAGGAAAAATAATGGAATATATTGTAGAAAATAATAATATACTAGTTAATGATTATCTTGATTTTGATATTGAACATATCTTAGAATGTGGTCAATGTTTTAGATTTTATAAAAAATCTCACAAAGATTATTTGTTAATTGCTTATGATAAGATATTAAGAATTACTCAAGGGGATAATAAAATCATTTTTCATAATACAAATACAAATGATTTTGATACAATATGGACGAATTATTTTGATTTGGATAGAGATTATGGGGATATTAAGAAAGTACTAAGTGACATAGATGAACATTTACATAAGGCAGTTTCAGAAAAAGGTGGTATAAGAATTTTACAACAGGATACATGGGAAACTCTTATATCATTTATCATATCTCAAAATAAAAACATTGCACATATTAAAATATTAATAGAAGAGCTATCAAATAAATACGGTACTTATATTGGGGAAGAAGATAGTGTTAAATACTATTCTTTTCCTACTATAGAACAATTATCAGCCGCAAGTGAACAAGACCTAAGAGATCTGAAAGTTGGTTTTAGAGCACCATATATTGTTGATGCGTGTAAAAAAGTTATTAACAATGAAGTAGATTTGGTTGGTTTGGCTTCCTTAGAGATTATAGAAGCTAAGAATGAATTGATGAAAATCAAAGGGGTTGGTCCAAAAGTAGCAGATTGTGTATTACTCTTTGGAGCTAAGAGATATGAAGTATTTCCTACTGATGTTTGGGTTAAAAGAATAATGGAGCATTATTATTTTAATAAGGATACAAAAATAAAAATGATACATGAATTTGCGGTAGAACATTATGGAACCATAGCAGGATTTGCACAGCAATTCCTATTTTATTATGCTAGGGATTTCAAGATTGGCAAAAAATGATAATTAAGGTGTATAAACCTTAGTACTAATGGTGAAAATATATATTAGCTATGACACAAATTATAGACTATAATACAGAGATAAAACAAATATCTTCCGTGATTATAATCAAGGGATATATGTATCTAAACTAAAAAATAATGAAAATAAGAGTAAATTGAAGAAAACAAGAGTATAAAAAAGAAAAAACGAGCTGATACTATATAACGGATGAAAATGGTTAAAATAAACATTTGCAATTAATTGCCTATTTTAATAATATATACCTTGAGATTAGCACTCGATTAAAGAGAGTGCTAACAAAAGAAAATATGAAAGATAATTATAAGGAGGTAAATAAATATGAAATTAGTACCTTTAGGAGACAGAGTAGTAATTAAACAATTAGAGGCAGAACAAGTAACTAAATCAGGTATCGTATTACCTACTGGAGCAAAGGAAAAGCCACAAGAAGCAGAAGTAGTTGCCGTAGGACCAGGTGGAATGGTTGAAGGAAAAGAAGTGAAGATGGAAGTTAAAGTAGGAGATAAGATTATCTATTCAAAATATGCTGGTACAGAAGTTAAACTAGAAGATAATGAGTATATCATTGTTAAGCAAAGTGATATATTAGCAATAGTTGAATAAACATTGAATTGAAATAAAGAAAACAAAGAAAATAAGGAGGGCTACATAATGGCTAAAGAAATTAAATTTGGTGCAAGTGCAAGAGCTGCATTAGAAGCAGGAGTTAACCAATTAGCAGATACAGTAAAAGTAACACTAGGACCAAAAGGAAGAAATGTTGTTTTAGATAAAAAATTCGGTACACCACTTATTACTAATGATGGTGTTACAATAGCAAAAGAAATTGAATTAGAAGATGCTTTTGAAAACATGGGTGCACAACTTGTGAAAGAAGTTGCAACTAAGACTAATGATGTTGCAGGTGACGGAACTACTACTGCTACAGTATTAGCACAATCAATGATTCAAGAAGGAATCAAGAACATAGCAGCAGGAGCTAATCCTATTATTCTTAGAAGAGGTATGAAAGAAGCTACTAAGAAAACAGTAGAAGCTATCCAAGAAATGAGCAGTACATTAACTGGAAAAGACCAAATTGCAAAAGTTGCTGCAATTTCAGCTGGTGATGAAGAAGTAGGACAATTAATCGCTGATGCAATGGAAAAAGTTTCTAATGATGGAGTTATCACTATTGAAGAATCAAAAACAATGGAAACTGAACTTGAATTAGTTGAAGGTATGCAATTTGATAGAGGTTATTTATCACCTTATATGGCAACAGACATGGATAAGATGGTTGCTGACTTAGATAATCCATACATCTTAATTACAGATAAGAAAATCAGTAATATTCAAGAGATATTACCTATTCTTGAGCAAATAATCCAATCAGGATCTAAGTTATTAATCATTGCTGAAGATGTAGAAGGCGAAGCTTTAGCTACATTAGTTCTTAACCGTTTAAGAGGAACATTCAGTGTTGTAGCTGTTAAAGCTCCTGGTTTTGGTGATAGAAGAAAAGCAATGCTTCAAGATATAGCAATCTTAACAGGTGGTACTGTTATCTCAGAAGAAGTAGGTCTTGATCTTAAAGAGACTACTATAGAGATGCTTGGTAAAGCAAAATCTGTTAAAGTACAAAAAGAAAACACTATAATCGTAGATGGTGCTGGCGCTAAAGAAGATATTGATGCTAGAGTTAGCCAAATCAGAGCTCAAATAGAAGAAACAACTTCTGAATTTGATAAAGAGAAATTACAAGAAAGATTAGCTAAGATGGCTGGTGGAGTTGCTGTAATCAAAGTTGGAGCAGCAACAGAAACAGAAATGCAAGAAAAGAAATTACGTATGGAAGATGCTTTAGCAGCAACAAGAGCAGCAGTAGAAGAAGGTATTGTTGCAGGTGGTGGAACTTCTTATATCCACGCTTCAAAAGAAGTTGCTAAATTATTAGATAATGCTGAAGGTGATGAAAAGACTGGTATTAATATTATCCTTAAAGCATTAGAATCTCCACTTCGTCAGATTGTTACTAATGCAGGACTTGAAGGGTCTGTAGTTGTAAATAAAGTAAAAGAAGCAAATGATGACATTGGATTCAATGCTCTAACTGAAGAATATGTTGATATGGTTGCAACAGGCATCATTGATCCAACAAAAGTAACTAGAAGTGCTCTTCAAAATGCTACTTCTGTAGCTTCAACTTTACTTACAACAGAATCAGTTGTTGCAGATATAAAAGAAGATGAACCAGTAATGCCAATGGGCGGTGGAGCTCCAGGAATGGGCATGATGTAATTAAATAAATAATAATTTTTAAAAAGCCATCAGTTAACGCTGATGGTTTTTGTGATTTTATACAATATATGTTTTATATTTAATGAAAGATTCTATATTAGGAATTAAAGGTATTCAGTTTTTATGGTTGTATAGTGAAGAGTATTGTTATATAATGGATGTAATTGTACAATATATTCATTAATTATTATTTTACAGCGTAGATAGCAATTTAATCATAGGAGGAAAAATATGGGTGATATATTTAATGAACAATTAGTTAAAAAAAGCAATTCTCTAAAAGATAATCTTATGAGAGTAGCGATAATTATTGGTGCTATAGTGTTAATTATGGTCTGTTCGATAATACCTATTTTAGTAGGTTTTCTTATACCTATAGCGATGGTTCTAATATTTGGAGCAATTTTCTTGATGAGAAGGCTTAACGTAGAGTTTGAGTATATTTTTACAAGCGGGGATTTGGATATTGATAAAATCTTCAACAAGAATAAAAGAAAAAAATTCATATCTATTGATGTAAGGAAAATAGAGATTATGGCACCAGTTAATAGTAAGGATTATGCTAGTCAATTGTCAAATTACGAAAAGGTTATTGATTGTAGTAGTGGTACTAATAGCAACAATACTTACGCAGCAATGATAGTTAGAAATGGTAAAAGAGAAAAACTTATTCTTGAACCTAATGAAAAAATGTTAAAAGCCATAAAAAAATATATTCCAAGAAAAATAATGCAGTACTAAAAAATATTTAACAAAATTAATAATTAATGTTGACAAATAAGAGGATTTTTGTTAAACTCACAAAATATATATTATTAAGTAGTAGGAGTTACCTATAGTTATCATATTATTTCCTGCTATAAAATAAAGAGGTTAGGGATAATGTATTCCTAATCTTTAATAATAAATAATTATATTTCTATTATTATAAATATAAAGATTATCTATAACTAATACTATCAAAAAATATGAGTAGAGAAAAGAAAGAGAGGATTACAATGCATAAGATTGTGAGCGAAGGAATAACTTTTGATGACGTATTATTAATACCAGCACATTCTAAGGTGCTTCCTAATCAAGTAGATGTTTCTACTAATTTGACTAAAAAAATTAAATTGAATATTCCATTTATGAGTGCGGGTATGGATACTGTAACTGAATCAAGAATGGCCATAGCTATGGCTAGACAAGGTGGAATAGGAATAATTCACAAAAATATGTCTATTAGTGGGCAAGCAGAAGAAGTAGATAAAGTAAAAAGATCTGAAAATGGTGTAATAACAGACCCTTTCTTTTTATCCCCAGAACATTATGTATATGAAGCAAACGCATTAATGGCTAAATATAGAATATCAGGAGTTCCTATTACTGAGGGAAGAAAACTTGTAGGAATACTTACAAATAGAGATTTAAGATTCGAAACTGATTTTAATAAAAAGATCAAAGAAGTAATGACTAGTGAAAACTTGATTACAGCTCCTGTTGGTACAACTCTTAATGAAGCAAAAGAAATAATGGGACTTCATAGAATTGAAAAACTTCCATTAACTGATGCTGAAGGAAATCTCTCAGGACTTATTACTATAAAAGATATAGAAAAAGCTATTAAATACCCACAATCAGCAAAAGATAGGCAAGGAAGATTATTAGTAGGTGCAGCAGTGGGTGTTACAAAAGATTATATGGATAGAATAGATGCATTAGTTAAAGCTAGTGTAGACGTAATAGTTGTTGATACAGCTCATGGTCATTCAGAAGGAGTAATCAATACAGTTAAAGGAATAAAAGAAAGATATCCGGAACTTCAACTTATAGCTGGTAATGTTGCTACAGCAGAAGCAACAAAAGATTTGATTGCAGTTGGCGTAGATGCAGTAAAAGTAGGTATTGGTCCTGGTTCAATATGTACAACACGGGTAGTATCAGGAGTAGGGGTACCACAGATTACAGCTATCTATGATTGTGCAGAAGCTGCAAAAGAATCTGGAGTACCTATTATTGCTGATGGTGGTATAAAATATTCTGGTGACGTAGTTAAAGCTATTGCAGCAGGTGGTAATGTATGTATGATGGGTAGTCTATTTGCTGGTTGTGAAGAAAGCCCTGGAGATACTGAACTATATCAAGGAAGAAAATATAAGGTATATAGAGGAATGGGTTCACTTGGTGCAATGGAAAAAGGAAGTAAGGATAGATATTTCCAAGAAGATGCTAAGAAATTAGTTCCTGAAGGAGTAGAAGGAAGAGTAGCTTATAAAGGTCCTGTAGAAGATACAATCTATCAAATGCTTGGTGGATTAAGGGCTGGAATGGGATACTGTGGTACCAAAACTATTAATGATCTTAGAGAAGATGGTAGATTTACAAAAATAACAAGCGCTTCCTTAAAAGAAAGTCATCCTCATGATATTCAAATAACTAAAGAAGCTCCAAATTATAGTGTTAGCTAATAGAATGTAGATATAGAATAATAACTGCCTTGAATAATTTTAATAAATTATTCAGGGCTTTTTTTTATATAGATATGACTTTACATAGATTTAACATAAGCATTATATTGCTTTAACAGATAGGTGTTACATTATATATGTATTAAATAAAAAAAAATAAAAAATAAATTATTGTATTAATAAATAATCTCTCGGAATCTTGAGAGATCATGTCAGCAAAGCTGACAAAAGCACTTTGACAAGTAAATATTGTCTGAATTACAAATAAAAGTAGAAAAATGGGTAAAAGAAATAGACATAACTGCTGTTATGCTTTAAA
>NZ_JAOARO010000032.1 GCF_025211055.1 Vallitalea sp.
TTCTTTCGGTGTTGGGTGTGCCTTTTGTCATTTTCTTATAGATAACAACACACAAGTTAAGTTTGTTAATTCAAGCCTTAGTTCACAAGAAGCCAAGAAAAATACTACTATTCATAAAACAGATGAATATGACTCCTTTTGTGTTGCAAAGGTTTTACTTGATGAATTTGACAAGCTTAAAAGTGTATCTAAGGATAATGAAATCTATTATAAGATTAGCCAACTAATGACAAGACGTAATAAATTGGTAGAGCAAAGAACGTCAGTCATTAATCAGTTACATATGCAATTGTCTTATCATTATTATAGTTATAGTAAGTTTTTCAGTGATATTATAGGCAAGACAGCATTAGCCTTTTGGTATAACTATCCTAGTGCTAAGTCTTTAGAAAATATATCTATAGAAGAATTAGGGGTATTTCTTAAAAAAGAAAGTCATAACTTTTTTACTGTAGCCAAAGCAAATACCTTAATAAGTTTAATTAATGAAGATAAGGACATTTTATCGCATGACGAAACTAGATGCTTCCTTATTAAAAACTATATTGAGGATATTCGTTATAAACAAAAAGAAATATCTACTATTGATGAACATTTACAACAATCTATTGATGACTTAGGGGTAAATCTACAATCATTTAATGGTATTGACCTTATTACATCAGCACAGTTGCTTTCTGAAATAGGTGATATCAATAGGTTTAAGAACTCGGCAAAACTTGCTCGTTATAGTGGCATTGCTCCAGTTACCTATAGTTCTGGAAGTAAAGAAAAGAACTTTCGTAATCAAAGAGGTAACAGGAAACTAAACAGCATATTTTTCTATATAGCACTTGGACAACTAACTACTCACAGAAATACTGGCACACCTAGAAATCCTATTTTATATGAATACTATCATAAAAAAGTATCAGAGGGTAAAACCAAGTCACAGGCTATAGTTTGTGTATCTAGGCGATTAGTGAATATTGTTTATAACATGCTAAAGTATAAAAAAGACTATAGTATTGAACCTATTAATAATTCCAAGTGTAGCTAGTTGTATTATTGATATTGATATGAATATCATAACTAATACAACTAATATAAAAATAGCTACTATTTAAAATACAATTAAAATATAAGTGCAAGTATCCCCATCACCAGAGTATATATTTAGATATGATATTACATTATCAGAACTACATTGATTGACGATATATCTATAGTGATATATTATTATGATAATATTATATTTAAGTATATATTAACTATAACCTAATAGTTAACTAGTTATGTTAACTTCATCTATAGAGATATTGATATTAAAAGGTATTAATATCTTATATATATAGATTTATAGTTATGGATAGTTATAGGGGCGACGGGCTTAATCTTTACGCATACGTATCAAATAACCCTATCATGTATGTTGACCCAACAGGACATGATAAAGCTAAAAACAATAAAATACCTGTTGATTTAACAAATGGTATGCAAATGTATGACCCTAATTCATTGATTGCACAATATATTAGCGTTGTAAAAAATATAACAAATACTTTAACAAAACCTTTAATAGATAATGCCTTTAGGAAACCAACAACTGGAAACTTATATCCACCAATGCAATTCAAACCATTTATTGTCCAACAAATGTACGAAGAACTGGGTCATGCTATGAATAATAAGAAAAATGAACCTGTAATTAAGGTTGGTCTTAGAATAGTAAAAGAATTTGAAGATTTATATACATCATTTCAAGAAGGTGTTAGCGTAGCAGGTCCTAACCCCCTAGGTGTTAGTATTACTACTTTTGCTAGCTTTATATATAAACATAACCCTGATAATATAGAACCAGGTTATTTACAAGATTATTTATATGATGTTTGGAGTAATAAAAATAAAAAATCACTAATTATTAATATGAGTAAAGCTTTATTTATTGAGAATACAGAATTCAAGTATCTTATTAAATCAAAAGGAGCTAGAGATATATTTATAAAGCGTCTAAATAATATTAAAGATTCTGTAGATGATTTTGATTTGAATGGATTTGATGAAACAACTCAAGAAAACATTAAATACCTTGCTAAGAATCATATTGATAGGATAATAGAAATGAATAATAATTATTCAAGCTCATTAAAGTATCTTAATAATAAACTACGAAGAATAGAACAGGATATAAAGGAGAAATTACGTTGAAGAACTTAAAATCTAAATGGAAGATATTAATTTCTATGATATTTTGTATATTAATAGTTGTTGTATATTTAGTATATAATCATTTTACTAATATATCTGATGATAAGGGAAAACTATTATATGCAGAATGCTATGAAAAATATCAAGAAACATATACAAAATTAACAAAAGGAATTAATCAAAAAAATGTTCAAGAGAAAGTGGCTACTCTTTATAACGATGACAATAAACAACTTATAACGGATATGGGTATTATTTTAGATGAATATGATGATAAATTAGTGAACTACGCTGATTATTATATCGTATTCTTTGACTTAAAAGAATCCTATAATAAATTAAAAACTGATTTTTATAAATTAGAAAGATGGGACGAATTGAGTTATATAGAGCAATTAGAGGTTAGAGTATCTTTTTTATTAAATGATTACTAATTCAATAAATCTTATAAATGAGCCTTTTATAACTATGTTGTATAGGCTCATTTATTACTTTAATTAAATAGGTAGGTAACTTATGTAAAAAGTAATTTTAATCTATAGGATATTTCTGATATCATCATAGAGTGATATACAAGGGGGCGACTAATCTTATATTCTTTATACGATTAATAACAAAGATAGTTATCAATGATACGATTGTTCATTTGCTATACGTATTGACCTCTATCTCTTCCAACTTTTCCTTAAGCTAACTAGAGAGTATAGTAAGTTAATTAATAGTATTATTTTTGTTAAACAATTATAAGGCTAAAAAAAATATCCTATAATAAGCATACCTTAACAGCATAACAATATTCGATAAGGCATATTTTATATATTTGCTATCCATTCAATGAAAATCCAATAGCCATTAAGTAAAATCCATTAGGGTTGAAGTCTACGAAGCGGTTCTAAGGTCTTTGGCGGAGAAAATCTTTTCAAGGTCTTCCTAATGGGTCACAAAACATCAATGTATACAATGTGCCTATATCTTGCTTGTAGCTTATCTAAGACTAACCCACAGGAAGGCTTCGAAGACCAAACCCAGAACCTCCCCCTCTTCTTTTGATTTATCGCCCTTTGGGCAATTTTAAAAATAGAAGTTTTTACAACGTCCTTTAATATTCTAGAATATAATAGATTTTACTAAA
>NZ_JAOARO010000033.1 GCF_025211055.1 Vallitalea sp.
ACATTATACAATGTATATGTAGCGGAGAAAAGATGTTTATCGTTAGGCATCTTTTTTTCTTGTAAAAAAGTCAGCCTAACTCCTAATGAGTTACACTGACTTTTTTTATGTGTGGGCTAGTCTATTTAACGACAGCCCCATTTGCATGTGTGCCCAGCATGGACGCAAACTAGTCGGTGAAAGTCCCATGGCTGAAAGGATAACCTATACAGTGATGTATAGCTAAGACATATTTTTAGCTCATAATTAAAGTAAATAAAATAGTACACCATTTTAAAAAATAGTAGAATTTACACTTCAACTATATGATAATATACTAAAGAGGTAAAGTAATACTAAATAAAAGGAGGAGTTCAGATGAAAAAAAGTTTGCGTTCTACTTTAGTAATGTTACTTATAACTGTTTTAATGATATCTATTGTTGGTTGTGGTAAAAGTAACGGATCAAAAGAAAAAGTAGATAAACCTAATCAAGAAAAAAATGTAAGTAATGGGGAAGATACAAAGAATGAACCTATAGTTATTAAAGGTATAGCTACAACGGAATTTGAATTAAAAGAAAACAAGAACCTACAAGAGTGTTTAGAAAAGTTTGCAGATATTGCACCTAATGTTAGGGTAGAATTTGATTATGTTCCTTTTGCAGAATTAGATCAAAAAATAACTTTAGCAAATGCAGGTGGTAATTTTTACGATATAATCTTAGTTAATAATTCAACAGTACCTTCTTTTGCACAAGCGGGTATAATTGATAAACTAGATGATTTCGTTAAGCAAGATAACATAGATATGTATCAGAAATTTGTAAAAGCAGCAGCAGATGTTTCATATTATGATGGACACATATTTGCAATACCATTTAATATGGATACAAGAGTATTAGCTGTTAATACTGAAATGTTAGCAAAATATAAATTAGAATTACCTAAAACAAAAGAAGATATGATTGAGATATCAAAAGCTGTTACTGAAGATCTAAATGGTGATGGTATTAATGACCAATTTGGTTATTACATGAATATCTCTCGTACACTACCAAGTATCTATATTCAAGGTCAATGGTTAATGGCTAATGGGCTTAGAATGTATGATAAGAACGAAGATGGAACTTTAGTTTCTAATCTTGATTCAGAAGCAGGAATAGACTTCTTTAAATGGGGAAAAGAATTAGGAAAATATTCACCTAATGATTTAATAAGTTTTGATAATAGTATGATAAAAGATGCTTTTGCAGCAGGGAAAGTTGCTATGTATACATTTGGAGCTTGGATGCTAAGTGACGAAGCATTTATACAAAAATTAAAAGATAATAACATTAAATATGACTTAATACTTAACCCTAGTGGTTTAGCAGGTAATGCAGCTAGTAGTGGTGGATGGTTATTTGGAATAGGTAGCCAGTCAAAACATAAAAAAGAAGCATGGGAATTAATAAAATTCGTTACAGAACCAGAGGTTAATGCAGTATTTACTTCTGCTTTATCACCAATGTTGGATTCTTATAACTATGCACCATTCAATGAAGAAAAATATCAAGTATTCAAAGAGCAGCTTAAGACATCACAATATGGAGTACCACAATTCACACCAGAATTCAGTGCTATGGTTGATATATATGGAGAGAACTTCACAGCGTGTGTATTAGGAGAAAAAGAACCTGAAAAAGCAGCTAAAGATGCTGCTAAAAAAATTAATGAGATGTTAAAAGAACAAGGGCATCAATAGATTATATAATAGATGATATAACTCATTCTCATATTAAAAATAGTTGTAGTGTCAAAAGACTTAATCAGGGCATAAGATTCAATAATAGCTTTTGACACTATAGCTATATAAGGGTATAAAAAATATTATGAAAAAGGAATGACAATAATGAAGTATACTAAGAAGAAAAACAATACAAAATTATATTTATTTTTACTTCCATTAATAGTAGTTTTGTTGGTAATGGTAGCATATCCTTTTTTCTCTAATATTCTTTATAGTTTTACTGATTATAGTTTGATAAAGCCAGAGAAACAATTCATTTTTCTTGATAATTATATTAAGATATTAGGAGATAATGAATTTTTATCTATATTTAAAAACACTATTATTTGGACTGTAGGTAATATGGTTTTAATCATAATTATTGGGTTAACTGTAGGATTATTATTAGACTCTGATATAAAAGGAAAGATAATATTACAATCAGTAATATTGATACCTTGGGTAATACCTCAAATAGTTACTGGATACACATGGAAGTGGATGATGGCTTCTGATTACGGAATTTTGAACTCGATTTTATTGAAGCTAGGAATAATTGATGGCAATTTTTCGTGGTTTAGAGATGGCAAAATGGCTATGCTGGCGGTTATATTAGCCAATGTATGGAGATCATTCCCATTAATGGCGGTAATGATATATGCGAAAAAAAGAACAATGCCAAAAGAATGGACAGAAGCAGCAGTAATTGATGGAGCAAATGCTTTTCAAGTATTTCGTTACATAGTTCTAGAATATGTAAAACCTGTTTTAATCAGTACATCAATACTAATATTCCTATGGTGCTATAATGCATTCGGTATTATCTATGCTATAACAGAAGGAGGACCATTAGGGGCAACTGAGACATTCCCTGTGTTTATACAGAAAAAAGCTTTTGGACAATTTGATTTTGGATTCACATCTGCAATGTCAATTTTAATGATGCTATCAATGTTAATTCTATACATGATAATAAAAATGCTGTTTAAGAAACGTAAAAATTCAGGGGAGGTGTAGTAAAATGAAAAAAAGTAATATGAAATTTAGCAAAATAACATTTAAAATCCTTAGATATCTATATGCAATAATAATAACCATATTTTCTGTATTCCCATTCTTGTGGATGGTATCAACATCATTAAAACCTGCAAATGATATATACTCGACACCTCCTAAATTTATAACTTCAAACATGAATTTTGATAACTATATAACAGCGATTAAAAATAATAATTTATTAGGATATACTAAAAATAGTTTGATTATAACATTATCTACAGTAGCAATTACTATTGTAATAGCAACTCTAGCTGCTTTTGCAATAGGATATCTTAAATTACCAAAAGGTAAAATTGTGATGAAAATATTATATAGTTTGCAGATGCTTCCAATAGCAGTAACCATTATTCCAATGTATATATTGTGCAGCAGACTACATATACTTAATAAATATCCTTCCCTTGTACTAGCATATTTGGCTGGTGCAGTACCAGTTGCAGTTATTTTGTTAACAGGATTTATGGTAGATATACCAGATGAATTAGGTGAAGCTGCAAAAATTGATGGATGTAATACTTTTAATGCTTTTTGGAGAATTGTTATGCCTATAGCATTACCTGGAATAGTATCAGCAGCTATCTTTTCTTTTATTAGAGTCTGGCAGGAATTTATTATAGCACTTTCATTTACAAGCGATAGTAAGATGTATACATTACCAGTAGGATTAAAAACTTATATAGGAATGCATGATACAGATTGGGGTGGATTAATGGCAACAGCTGTAGTTATTTCTATTCCAGCAATAATTATATTTGTAGCTGTTCAAAAACAATTTGTCGATAGTTTAGCTGGTTCTGTAAAAGGTTAAACTACATTAAGGATTTATAAAATAAGCGTAACAATGGATTGATAAGGAGGATATACATATGGATAAAATGCATTTAGTTTGTAATGCACATCTAGATCCTGTTTGGCTATGGAGATGGGATGATGGGGTAGCAGAAGCAATATCAACTTTTAGAGTAGCAGCTGATTTTTGTGAAGAATTTGATACTTTTATATTCAATCATAATGAAGTTATATTATATGAGTGGATAGAAGAATATGAACCACAATTATTTAAAAGAATTCAGAGATTAGTTTCTGAAGGGAAATGGCATATAATGGGTGGATGGTATTTACAACCTGATTGTAATATGCCATCAGGAGAAGGATTTATTAGACAAATAGAAGTAGGTAGAAAATATTTTAGTGAGAAATTTGGTAAAACTCCTACTACAGCTATTAATTTTGATCCTTTTGGACATACAAGAGGATTAGTTCAGATATTGAAAAAAACTGGTCATGATTCATATTTTTTCTGTAGACCATTAAGAGAATTCAAAGGAAAATTAATCAATGAATGGGGTTATGATGATTTTATTTGGGTTGGATATGATGGTTCAGAAATAATTGGACATCGCCATTTTGACATATATTTAAGCAGAAGAGGAAAAGCAGTAGAAAAAATTCAGAAATATATTGATGTACGTGAAGATAAAGAAATAGGATTATTATCTTGGGGAATCGGTAATCATGGTGGTGGTCCATCAAAAATTGATTTAGAAAGAATTGGAGAATTTATTGAGAACAATAAAGATATAGAGATTATACATTCTACTCCAGAGAATTATTTTACAGAATTAAAAAATAAGGGCTATGATCTACCAAAAGTAAAAACAGATATGAATCCGTGGGCTGTTGGATGTCTAACAACATTAGCTGAGATAAAGAAAAGGTATAGGATTCTAGAGAGTGAAATGTTCTTAACAGAAAAAATGGTTTCTCACGCTGCTTTGGAAGAGTTGATGGAATATCCAGAAGAACAATTATTAGAAGCTCAAAAAGATTTATTATTTGCTCAGTTTCATGATGTATTACCAGGTACAGTTGTACCATCTACTGAACAAGATTCTCTTAATTCAATGGCACATGGTTTAGATATACTATCAAGAATGAAAACGAAAGCCTTCTTCAAACTCGCAGGGGGACAAAAGAAAGCAAATACTGGAGAGATTCCAATACTAATATATAATCCTCATCCTTTCAAGATAGAAGGTGATTTTGAATGTGAATTCAATCTAGAGGATGAATGTTTTAGTGAATATCCTTTCAAAAATCCAGTAGTCTATAAGAATGGTGAGAGATTACTTTCTCAATACGAACAAGAAGAATCCAATATGCCTGAACAATGGAGAAGAAAAGTAATATTTCATGGAGAGTTAGAACCATGCTCTATGAATAGATTTGATTGTATTATTGAAGATATGGAAAAAAGAAATGATATACAATTAAAAAGCTCAAAAGGATTTTTTGAATTTGATAATGGTGAAATAAAAGTTTTAATTAATTGTTATACAGGATTAGTGGATGAACTGACTATAAACGGTAATAGTTACTTGAATAAAGAAGCCTTTAGACCTTTAGTTATTAATGATGATGATCATTCCATAGGTACATTTGTAAAAGACTTCAGAAATGTAATAGGTCATTTTGAATTGATGAACAAACAAAGAAGTACAGAGTTTGCTGGTGTATATGGGAAAGTACTGGATACTGTTAGAGTCGTAGAAGATAGTGAAGTAAGAACCATAATTGAATCTGACTTAGAATATAATAACTCTGCAATATGCTTAAGATATATATTACCTAAAAAAGGAACAGAAATACAAGTACAATTAATAGTACATTGGAATGAAAAAAATAAAATGCTGAAATTATCTATACCAACAAGTTCTAAGACTAATGAATACTGGGGTCAAGTTGCATATGGAAAAGATGTTCTATACAATAACGGAGATGAAACAGTATCTCAAAAATGGAGTGGAGTACTTGATAAATATAATAATACAGCATTAACAATAATCAATGATAGGATATATGGTTCTGACTATAAAAATGGCGAAATCAGATTATCACTATTACGTTCACCTAGATATGGATGTTTGGTAAAAGAAGAGGATAGACGATATTTGTATAATGATGGATATGTATATCATACTGACCAAGGTGTTAATGTGTTTAATTTTTGGATTAATGGAGGTAATATCAGTAACAGAATGGAAGATATTGATAATGAAGCTCTAATCAAACATGAAAAACCATATATACTTTCTTTCTTTCCATCTGGAGATGGAGAAATAGTAAAACCTCTTATTGAGTTAGATAATAAAGCTGTAATAATATCAGCATTAAAGAAGCAATTAGAAACTAATAATTATATTTTAAGGTTATATAATACCGTAGGTAATTCATCAAAAGTAAATATTAATATACCTATATTAGGGGTAGGTACTATCGTTGAAATGGGTTCATATGAAGTTAAGACTTTATTACTTGATGTTAATAGTAGGACAATTATTGAAACAAATATGTTAGGTGAGTGACAATACAAACAAGGAGAAGTTATGAAACCTTTATACAAAATTCCATTAAAGCTACAAAAAAATAGAGTATATAGACCATTTATAGGTGGTAAATTAATAGAAGAATGGCAGGAGGATGAAAACCCAACCGATTCTCATTATGGTGAACGTTGGATTTCCTCTCTTACAAAAGCAAGAGCAACAAATACTGACGAAGAAGAAGGACTTAGTAAGGTTATATCAGAAAATAGAACATTAAAAGCAATAATTGAAGAATCACCAGCTAGATTTCTAGGAAAGCATTACGAGAAATATGGAAATAATCTTGGAGTATTAGTAAAAGTCTTAGATTCATATTCAAGATTATTGATTCAAGTACATCCAGATAAAAGATTAGCCAATAAATTGTTTGATTCACAATTCGGAAAAACAGAAGCTTGGTATATATTGGATACAAGAGAAGTAAATGGTGAAAAACCATATATACTGTTTGGATTCAAAAAAGGTATTACAAGAGAATCGTTGGAAGAAGCCTTTTATAAACAAGATATTAAAGCCATAGAAGATATGATGCACAGATTCTATGTTAAGTCAGGTGATACATTTCTTATAGAAGGGGGAATGCCCCATGCTATAGGAAGCGGATGTTTTCTAGTTGAGATACAAGAGCCTACGGATTATACAATTAGAGTAGAAAAAATGGCACCAGATGGAAGAAAAATTGATGATTTTTCATGTCACCAAGGATTAGGATTTGAAAAAATGTTTGAGTGCTTTAATTATAACGGGTATACAAGAGAATTTATTGAAAATAAGTGGAAGATACAACCAAAAGTTCTATTGGAAACTATGGATTCTAAGGTCGAAAGGTTAATTGGTAGAGACCAGACATCACTATTTGAAATGCAGAGAGTAGTTGTAAAATCAGTGCTACATTGGGATAAAGGAGATAGGTTTGCAGTTGCAATTGTGTTAAAGGGAAGTGGTGAATTAGCTTGTAATGATTATACAATACCACTTACTAAAGCTGATGAAGTCTTTATTCCTTATGAAACAGAAGAATTAAAATGGGTTAATTATGGTAATGAAGAGTTGGAGCTAATAATATGTTTCCCACCCTATAATTAATAAACATATTATTTGATATAACTATGGGTTGTAGGATAAGATATTACGTTAATATAAAAGGTATCCTACAGCCCCCTTTTTATGCTATATATATAAAAATCAATATTTTTCTCTAAAAACTTGTGGTGAAACACCTACATTCTTTTTGAATACTTTTAAAAAATATTTAACATCACAATATCCAACCATTTCTGCAATTTCATAAACTCGTAGATTTGATGTTTTTAATATCTCCTTTGCTTTTTCTATACGAAGGTTAGTAAGATATTTAGATAAAGGGGTACCCACCTCTTTACTAAAAAGCTGAGATAAATATGAAGAACTGATATGAAAATGTTCGGCTAAATCAACTAGATTTATAGTTTTATCAAAGTTATTATTACAATAGCTAATTATTTCTCTAATTATTTTTCTATGAACATTATTATCACTAATATCCATATTATTTTTTAGGTAATTAAAATAGTCTTTCATATTTTCTTTAGTGGTAGTAAGATTAGTTGTTTGAAAAATCCAACCCAGTAGTTCACTATCTTTGTTAAAAGGAATATTTAGTTCTGTATTTGATGAAATAATAATTTCATTACATTCATATACAATATTGTATATATAACTTATTAAGTCGTTTCTATTTATGATATATAATCTATTCATTTCGTCAAATAGTATATCTATATTCATAAAAATATTATCCCAACTATTATTCTTTAATGCATCAACTATCTGAGACTTTATATCAGAGTCAATAAGTATAGTAGGTTTGGATGCTGTTTTTAAGTTATCTATATCAATTATATTATGCTTATTATTACAAATAATTGTTTCAGATTTCAATGTTTGTATCTCATGAAAACTACTATATATCCCTTTGATTCCTTTATAACAATTACCTACATAACATATTGTATCACCAATATGTAACTCATTGATTTGTTCCATTAATAGGCTTGAAAGTCGTAGAGCATATTTCTTGAAATAGGGTATATCTGTATTTTTCGTTGCAAATACAACAATTATCTCTTCTTGATTACGAACTATAATATCAAGGTTATGATTATTTTTTTTATATTTTGATATAAATGCGTTCATTTTATGTTTAAGAATATCTGGGCTAATAGTGTTCTTATTATATGAAGCAGCAAACATAGTTGATATATAATGATAATCAACATTTAGGTCAATATGGGTTATCTGATCTTGTAATGTTTTGTTATCAAAATCATTGTTAGTATTACAGAACATTCTAAGATAAAAATTTTCCTTCATGTTATTTATGTTAGAACTTTCTTTCAGAATAGTGTAAGTATGATTTTTATTAAGATTATCAATACACTTGTATAGAGCTTTTATTAATATGTTTTCATCAATTGGTTTTAAAATATATTCTGTAACACCTAATTTAATAGCAGCCTTTGCATATTCAAATTTGTCAAAACCACTTATAATAATCACCTGTGTATTTGGATTGTGTTCTTTAATCCATTTAGTTAAATCTATCCCATTCTTATTATTCATGACGATATCTGTTATTAATATATCGGGATAATTATTGTTCATTGCATTAATTGCTTCTTCCGCATTATTGACACTTCCTAGAATAGATAAATTCATACTCTCCCATTCAATTGTTTTTTCTAAACCAGTACGAATCCATATCTCATCATCAACTATAAATACTTTATACATATAAAATTACCTCTTCCTATGAATTAATAATTTTTGGAATTTCTATAGTAATAGTTGTTCCTTTTTTATACTCACTAGCTATTTCTATACCATATTCATCACCATAGAATAGCTTTATCTGAGTGTTCAAATTCTTAAGTGCATAATTCCCAGATTTATCAAAATCCATACTTGTGACACTTGTTTTCAAAGCATCTAATTGTTCTTTATCCATGCCTATTCCATTATCTTCTATAATGAATTTTATAGTTTCTCCCATGTCAATTCCTGATAATATGATTAATCCATTACTTCCTTTTTTGCCGATACCATGTGTTACTGCATTTTCTAGTATAGGCTGGAATAATCTTTTTAGAATTAGGCAATTCATTATGTTATCATCAATATCAATATATACATCCAAATTATCTCTAAAACGTATTTGCTGTATATCAAGGTATGCTTTTGTTAGTTGGATAGCTTCTGATACTGACACTATTTCTTTGCCTTCTTTTAAGCTTAGACGATAATATTTTGACATAGAAAGAGTTATATCGGATATTTCTGTTACGTTATTAATCTTTGCAATCCAATTAATAGTGTCTAATATGTTATAGAGAAAATGAGGATTGATCTGGGATTGTAATAATTTTATTTGGGCATTTTTTTCAGATATCTCTTGTTGTAATAATTTACGATTCAGAGTATCTACTTTAGTTACCATTGAATTAAAGCTATTAATTAGGATTGAGAATTCATTTTTCTTATTATCTGTAGGACACAGTGATAATCTACCTTTTTTATTTTTATTCATTGCAGTGATAAGGTTTTTGATTGGAGTATAGATTATTGTATATAAATATATAGCAAAAGCCAATACAACGAATATTGATAGTATACTCACAATTAATATAGTTGTTGAGAGGTTATTGATATTTTCATAAGCTTTATTTTTAGGTAAAGTGAATATATATTTCCAACCAGTTTGTGAAGAAATACTATATGAAATAAAATATTTAGTATTATTAAATGTATAAATCAAACTATTATTCATAGTTGTATCATTATTAAATAGAGGTGAAAAATTAAATAAATCATTTGTTTGTGTACTAGCAATAATATTATTATTCTGATTTAGAATCCATAGATTTGCATATTTTGGAATGTGCATTTTTTTAAGTCTTTTATTTAATATATTTTGATTTATATTAATATAAAATGTTGCATCAATTCTATTTGGTGAAGTAATATTTTTTTTACTAGACAGCATAGATGAATTAGTAATGTTATAATCTGAACTAATTGTGTCTTTTAAGACAATCCAATCAGGTGTACCTCTTGAGTTTCTTAACCACTCTAACCAACCATGTTTATATAGATGTTGTTCGCTAATATATCCACTCATTTCACTTGAGAAACCTCGTCTATTAATATAATCATAAACATATATAGAACTTATCATTTTATTAGAATATTTTAAGGATGATATAGTCTGTTGAATCAATTGAGAATTCTTATAATTATCGTATTTAGACGAATTCGTAATATTTTTTGATATAGCATATCTAAAATTGGTATCTGATAGTAGTACAGCAGAAGAAGTATCTATACTATCAATTACCTGATCCATGTTTTGTTGAACATATAAAACAGTATTAAGGGATGAGTTTTTCAAATTGGTTGATATAATTTTTATAGATTTTGATAGTAAAAAAAGGCTAATCAATAAAACTGGTAATATAGTTATAAATAGCATAAAAAGTATTAGCTTGAATTTTATATAATGTATTTTATTCATAAATACACACCTTATATAGTTATTTTGTTTTCAGTACAATAGTAATTAATATGTCATTTATTCTATGAAGTTAAGCATTATTATTAATAGTATTATACCAAATTTTATAATTAATAGAAAGTAGTATGGTAGTATTTAATAATTTTATAGAAGAGTATTAGGAAAGGCTTTGACCTATGCACTAAATCATAGTATTTATTTGAATTTGTACAATATTTCAAGAGAACATGCTATAATGAAGATTAGGGTTATAAAAAATGTCTCTAATCTTAGTAGCAGTATCATGGAAGAGGCTGGTACTAAATGTTAATATAGGTCAAATAATCGGATTATTAAAATGAAATATTTGGAGGTATACTTATGATTACATCAGAAGAGATTAGAAGAAGATTATGGGATGGAGCAAACGAATTAAGAGGATCTATGGACGCAAGCCGTTACAAGGATTATATGCTTGGCTTAATGTTCTACAAGTTTTTGAGTGATAAAACATTAGAGGAATTTAAAAAAATTGCAGGAGTAGGCCAATTATCAGAAAACGAGTTAGTTGATGAGTATGCTAATGCAAAGATTGAGTATGGAGATGAACTAGAAAAAACGATTCAAAGAGTGTTGAGGTATTATGTATCACCAGAATATCTTTATCAAACGTGGATAAAAGATATTAATTCAGGGAATTTTGAAGTGCAAAAGGTTACAGATAGCCTTAATAGTTTTGAAAGAACAATAGCTGTATCTGGTGATTCAAGTGACTTCAAGGGACTATTCTCTAGTTCAACCCTTGATTTGACAGATACAGCTTTGGGTAGTAACCTAAATGAACGAAGTAAAAATATAAAAGCACTGATATTACTATTTGCAGACCTTAATATGGTGGCATTGCAAAAAGGGGATGTTCTAGGAGATGCATATGAATATTTGATTGGTCAGTTTGCAATCGAATCTGGAAAGAAGGCAGGGGAATTCTATACCCCACATCAAGTAAGTGAAGTTATGGCTCAGATAGTTGCCAAATCATCAGAGATAAAATCAATATATGATCCAACAGTTGGGTCTGGTTCATTACTCTTGACAGTGAAAAAACACTTGAACAAGAACGTCCAGAGAGATTTGGCTTACTATGGTCAGGAAAAGAATACAGCAACTTATAACTTGACTCGTATGAATCTTCTTCTTCATGGAGTGCGTCCAGAAAAAATGACAATCAAAAATGGAGATACTCTTTCATATGATTGGCCAGAAGAACCAAAGAATTCTAATGAAGGAGTGCAGTTTGATGCGGTTGTTATGAATCCACCCTACTCAGCTAAGAATTGGAATAAAGCAGGATTAAAGGTAAGCGATCCCCGTTTTGAAGTAGGACGTGCATTACCACCTGATTCAAAAGGTGATTTTGCATTCTTACTACATGGATTATATCATTTAGGGACTAATGGTACTATGGCAATTGTGTTACCACATGGAGTTTTATTTCGTGGTTCTACTGAGGGGGAAATAAGAAAAAGATTACTAGAAAAGAGTCATATTGATGCAATTATTGGATTGCCAAATAATCTTTTTACAAATACAGGAATTCCAGTTGTAATAATAATATTAAAAAAGAATCGTAAAATTGATGCTCCAGTACTTATCATAAATGCATCAAATAGCTATATAAAAGTAGGAAAGCAAAACGTGCTTCAGGAAAAAGACATTGCAAAAATAGTAGATGTGTATATGGAAAAGGCGGAGATATCTGGGTATAGTCACCTTGCTACACGTGAACATATCAAGAAAAATGAATATAATATGAATATTCCTCGTTACGTTGAAGCTATTGATACAGAAATCAGTCACGACGTGGATGCGCATTTGTTGGGTGGAATTCCACAAAAAAATATTGAAGATTTGCTAGTATTACAAGCACTTGTTCCAGATGTCTTGAATCGCTGCTTGCAAATAATACGTCCTGGATATGTCAATCTTACAAAGTCAGTAAGTGAATTAACAAGTGAGATTCAAAATGACGTTCGTATTACTACTATGTCTGATGAAATTAGAATAATAACAAAGAATTATATAGAAAGGTATTGGAATACATTACGAAAAGTTGATAGTTCTACTAATCTTGTAGAGCTTATGGAAAAAATGCTTAATAGAATTAAAAGCATCTTATCGGACTATAAGTATATTGATGTATATGGTGGGTATCAAATTATTGCGGAAATTTGGAAAGATGCATTAACACATGATACAGAGCTTATTGCCAATGAGGGATTCTATAAGATAGGCCGTACCCGTGAACCTAATATGATAACAAAAGGTTCAGGAAGCAATAAACGAGAGGAACAAGATGGATGGGTTGGAAGTATTATTCCTAATGATTTGATAGCACAAGAACTTTATTATGTAGAATTAGAAGCAATTGCAAATAAAAGAGATGCCATTCAAGAGATAGAGACAGAGTTAGCTGAATTAGTAGAAGCTGCAAAGGTTGAAGATAGTAAAGAAAATAATGCTCTATATGATGTTTTGAAAAAGAACAAGGACGATGAACCTTGTGATGCTTTCCACAATAAGTTAGTAAAGGAAGAGTTAAAAAAAGCTGATAAGGGTTCAGAAGAATTTAAGTTACTAAAAAAAGTTGATACATTAATAAATAAAAAATCTTCGCTTACAAAAGCTGTCAAATCAGAAGAAAAAGAGCTAAAAGATGCTGTACAAGAACGTATTTTAGTATTAACAGATGAGGAAATAGATAATCTGATGTATAAAAAATGGTTTGGAAGTACAGCCACTAAAATGGTCGATTTAGTACAAATTCCATTGAAAGAAGAACTAAACTCTCTCCAAATAATACAGGAGCGTTATGCAAATACACTGTCAGATATAGATATGGAAATAGATAGATTGATGAGTGAATTTGAAGCACTTAAGGACGAATTGGTGGTGGTGAAATGAGTGGAGATGAGAAAAATGTACCGAAAAGACGGTTTAAAGAGTTTGAGGATACTAAAGCTTGGATACGGAGTAAAATTGGAAAAACTGGATATTTTTATTATGGAAAGAGTGCACCTAAGTGGTCAGTGACAATAGATGCAAAGACACCTTGTGTTCGATATGGAGAATTATATACAAAACATTCGGAAATAATTGATAAAATCTATTCATATACAAATATTCCTAGAGATAATTTAAAATTTAGTACTGGCAAAGAAGTTCTAGTTCCACGAGTGGGAGAAGACCCTTTAGACTTCGCAAATTGTAGTTGGCTTAGTATTTCTGACGTTGCTATTGGTGAAATGATTTCGGTATATAATACAGAGCATAATCCATTATTCACCTCATATATGTTTAATGCTTTATATAAATATGAATTTGCTAAACGTGTTGAGGGTGGAAATGTCTCAAATTTATATTATGCATATCTGGAAGATATTCCTGTTTCATTTCCAAGTATTGATGAACAAGAAAAAATAGCTACATTTTTGAAATATATTTCCAACCTTATTACCATTCATCAGCGTAAGTTAGAAAAGATGAAAGCATTAAAAAAAGCATATCTTATGGAGATGTTTCCTGTTGAAGGAGAACTTAACCCCAAACTAAGATTTGTAGGATTTACTAATGATTGGGGACAGTCTAAGCTAGGGGAAGTTTCAAAATTAAGTTCTAGCAAGCGGGTACATAGAGAAGATTATGCAGAAAAAGGAATACCTTTTTTTAGAGGTTTAGAAATTTCAAAACTAGGAAGTTATTCAAAGCTAGAAGATTTGCTGTATATATCAAAAGAATATTATAATAATTTAAAAGATAAATATGGTGTCCCTAAAATTGGCGACATTTTGATTACTGCTGTTGGAACGCTTGGGAATTCTTATTTAATCTGTGATAATACACCATTTTATTTTAAAGATGGTAATCTAATTTGGTTTAGCGATATTAAGATTAATCCACAGTATTTGAATATATATATAGGTGATGGGATAGGAAAGAAACGAGTTTTAGAAAGTGCAACTGGTTCTAATCAAAAAGCATTAACAATGGTAAAATTACAAGACATACAAGTATTAATTCCCAGTAAAGAAGAACAACGCAAAATAGGTATATTTTTTCAAAACCTAGACAATCTTATCATCATTAATCAGCATAAGCTTGATAAACTACAAAACATAAAAAAAGCATACTTAAATGAAATGTTTATTTAGAGAGGAGAGTATGTAATGAGTAATGCACCAAAAAGTGCTTCTGAAAAGGCTTTTCAAGAGAATTTTGTAAAAGAACTAGAAAAATACAGATGGAAGAATCCTGATTTTCTAAATGGAAACAAGAAGAAATTAACGGTATCCGACCTAATTAATTATTGGCGAAGTGAGTTGAATCGTATAAATGGGGATCAACTCGAAGGGGTAGAGTTAACGGATAATGAATTTGCGCAGGTAATGGCTAAGGTAGGTCAGATAAACAATAGTTATGAAGCTGCTAAAATATTATCAATTGAAGAATCAACAGGAAAGATTGATGGAATTTACCGTGATGATAATCCTACTATAACTAGGAAACAGATTACTTTGACTATATTTAAAAAAGCTGCGGTAAGTGGAGGAGATTCAAGTTATCGTGTTGCTAGGGAGGTAGTAACTCCTAATAATAATCGATTTGATATCGTATTACTAGTCAATGGATTACCCTTAATTAATATAGAACAAAAACGTACGGATAAGTCATTAGATGAAGCCTACTGTCAGTTTATCAGATATTATAGAGATGGTGAATACTGTAATAACTTCATGGCATTTTCACAGATGATGGTAATAACTACAGAGATAGAAACCCGTTATTTTGCAACACCAAAATCTATTAATGATTTTAATCCTGTATTTGTTTTTCATTGGGCAGATAAAGAGAATAAATCGGTAAATAATTGGCACAAAGTTATTGAGCATTTTTTAATGATACCTATGGCACATCAAATGGTTGGAGATTATCTAGTAATTGATGAGGCAAAAGAAGAAGAGAATAGGAAGCATATGTTGATGCGTCCTTATCAAGTTTACGCATTGCAAGCAGTAGAAGGTGCTGCCTTTGGGTGGGATAATGAAGGAATATCTCATGGAGGATTTGTTTGGCATACAACTGGTTCTGGAAAAACAATTACTAGTTTTAAGACAGCATTATTTTTATCCACTCGTGCAGGATTTGATAAGGTAGTATTTTTGGTTGATAGAAAAGCATTGGATAGGACTACTAGCGATATTTTTAAGGCGTATGCAGCATATGAGCCAGTAACTGTTGATGACACAAAATATACCTATCAATTAAAAAAACAATTAAAATCACAGAAATCAGGAATTATAGTCACAACGACATTTAAACTCAATGTACTTGTAAAGGAATTAGAAGAAGCAAATGACAACACTTTGGCAGATAAAAGAATTGTATTTATTGTAGATGAAGCACATCGAACAACAATGGGACAGATGATGGGAGTAATTATAAAATATTTTAAAAAAAATGGTCTGTTCTATGGATTTACAGGAACACCTCTATTTGATGAAAACAATATAAAAGGGAAAATAAATGATAAAAGTGAAGTTATTAATACTACTGAAAAGCTATTTGGACCAAAACTTCATGAATATACCATTGATGCGGCAATTTCAGATGGAAATGTTTTAGGGTTCTATGTGGATTATATTAATACTGGTGAATTTAATAGTTATGATGAGTTGAGAGAACAGTTGGTAGAAATAATCAAAGAAGAGCATCCTGAACTTGGGAATAGAAAGATTGAACGTAAGGTACAAGAATGGACTGAAACAGAAGTGGAAATGGAGGCTAGTAAAAGAGACATTTTAACATATCAAGACGAAACGCATATTCCAAGAGTTGTTGAGGAAATATTAGATAACTGGGAGACTCAATCTCAAGAAAGAGAATTTAATGCTATATTAACAGTTGCGTATAAAAAGCGAGTGATTGCATATTACAATGAATTTAAGAAGCAATTAAATGAGCGTGGAGAAAAACTAAATATCGCCATGACATATAGTTTTGGTAACGAGAATGATACTGATAATATTTCTTCAGCAATTATTGAAGGAATGTTTAAGGACTACTCTGAATATACAGGAATTGAATTTATTGCTAGTGATAAAAAACATGGAGAGGACGCATATTTTGAAGACGTAGTAGAACGTGCAACTCATGGTGGAAGTGGACGTAATAATAAGAATATAGACTTAGTGATTGTTGCAGAACAATTACTCACAGGATATGATTCAAAACGATTGAATACATTGTATGTTGATAGGTCACTGGAACTACAGAAATTAATCCAAGCATATTCTAGAACAAACCGTATATTTGGTAAGGATAAAGAGTTTGGAACGATTGTTAATTTTCAGTATCCAGGGCTGACAAAACAAACAGTAGAAACTGCGTTAAAATTATATGGTAGTGGTGGTAGAAGTAGTAAAGCAATCGTTGATACATACATTGTAGCGGTCAAAAAATTTAGAATAAGTGTTCAAGAAATGGTTGGATCACTGCCAGACCCTTCAAAATGGCAAGAATTAAAAGATGACATAGAAGGAAAAGAGAAGTTTATAGCTGCTTTTAGAGATTCAGCAGAACAGTTGAACTTGGTGGGGCAATATTATGATTATAAATGGGATGATAATACATTTGGTATCAAGGAGCATACTTGGTTAAAATATGTAGGTGCATATAAAAATTTAACAAGAAAAGATGAAGATGATCCTATATCAAATATTATTAAACCTCTTGTTGGAAAAACAAAGTTAGCAGGAACTCAAGTAATTGATGCAGCGCATATACTTGGATTAATCGGCTCAAAAGTGAGAAATGAGGGTGGTATACAAACAGTAGATGGGGAAACCTTACGTATAATTAATGAGCAGATTCAAGAACTTAGTGATATGGGTGAGGATAATAAAGCACATCTGCTAAAGGAATTTGTAGATACTGAATTAGTACCTGGAAACTTGTCTTATAACGTGAATTTTGATGATGCTTTTGATATCTGGAAAAAAGATAAATTAAAAGCTGACATTGATAATTTAGCAGACAAATGGGGAATTGATAGAGATTGGTTATTAAAATCTGTAAATGCATTTTCAGTAGCACAAGCTAAAGTAACACCTTATATTGCTGAATTAACAAATAGTGTAGATTATGATAAGGCAATGGATAAATCAGCAGGTAACAAATTAAAACATATGATGACATTAACGCGTATATTACCAGAATTGATAATTGAGATGAAACAAAAATATGATTAAAGCTATATTCTAAAACGTTATTAGGAATTATTTATCTCCTTTGTATTTTAATATAAGTTTATTCTCTAGAGAATAAACTTATATTTCTTCAATTTTCTCTCAACATCTTCATGTGTGACAGTATTAAGAGCATTAATATTACATGAAGCAGTTTTCTTGAAATATTTTCTTGCTTCTTCTATATCATTTTTCTGTTCAAATATCAATCCCATATAGTAGTTGCTATCAGCCATATTTGGATTAATCTCTAATGCAGACGTTAGATATTTTATCGCTTCATCATAATCTTTCAATTCATAATATATCTGTCCAAGATTATCAAGTGCAGGAGCATGAGTCGCATTTAACATCAAAGATTTTTTGCTGTTTTCAATAGCTTTATCATAATCTTTCTTCAGTAAATACAAGTATCCTAGAGTAGTATAATCTTGAGCATATACATATGAATTAGTATTTATTACATATTCGTCAGTTGGCTCATTTTCATCACTTACTTCTTCTATTTCTTTTGGTTCATCGTCTGTGTCAGTTGTCTTTTCAAAGTCTTTGAATACTTTTTCATATATATTTATAGCTTCATCAATATTACCAAGTTTCCAATGACATATGGCAATATTACATTTTATAATTTTATCTGCAAGAAACTGAGGTTTAAGACTTAGCGCCTTTTTAAATATTAGGATAGCCTCATTGATATTATCTTTTTTTAGAAGAATTAATCCATAAGAAGATATGATACTAATATTATTGGTATGTAGTTTATATGCTAACCTATAAAATTTATATGCTTTATCTTCATTACTAAAGGCTGATTGAACCAATATTCCTATAAAACCTATTGAAGTTCCTAAGAACAGAATTATTGTTAAAAGTATAAAACCTGCATAAAAGAGTAATAATGTACTAAGTGGCATATGTTTTATAACCATAACAAAGATGTAACAAACTATAAAATAAACTAGTGCAACTAATTTCCATTTCTTCCCTAATAATTCCATGCTTTTTCATCTCCTATACATAGCTATTTATAAATAATACTACATTAATATAAGGTTTTCAATATAAATAATAGTAATTTCTATAAAATTATAAATGAAAACATAATTATAAATTAAACAATTTCTAATTAAATATTAATATACATATATTATCATTATCATATAAATTAACTTCATAATTTATCAAAAAGTTAAGTTTTAACTTATAAAAACTATATCAATGATAATAATTTAATCATGTAGTAGCATAAAAAATAATAAAGTTGCATTATGTAAGTTTTTTTTGTAAAATATAATAAGGTAGAATCATAATAAATATATTAACATAAGATTATGATATAACATATCAACTCTTTATTAAAGGAGGAAGTAAGATATGCCAGAACCATATTTAATTTGGCTTGGAGTGTTAATTATATGTATAATACTTGAAGCTGCTACTCTTGGATTAACAACAATTTGGTTTGCATTTGGAGCTTTAGCTTCGCTACTCGTATCTTTATTTGGAGCAGAAATTATTACTCAAGTATTAGTTTTTATAATTGTTTCTTTGTGCTTATTGTATTTTACAAGACCAATTGCATTAAAAGTACTCAAGATTGGTCATGCAAAAACAAATTATGAATCAATAATAGGCAAAGAGGGAATAGTTATAGAAGATATTAATAATCTTTCTGCAAAAGGTCAAGTAAAAGTTGATGGACAAATATGGAGCTGCCGTTCTTTACATGGTAGTTCAATAGAAAAAGGTATGAAAGTAAAAGTGGCTGAAGTAAAAGGTGTAAAATTGATTGTTGAAAAAGTAAAATAACATTTTAAAAAATTATGAGGAGGAATATATTATGGAATATGTAGGAATAGGAATTATAGCTATCGTAGTTATTTTAATAATAACTAGTATCAAAGTGGTACCACAAGCACATGCTTATGTAATTGAAAGACTGGGTGCATTCCAGACGTCTTGGTCAGTTGGATTACATATTAAAATACCACTAATTGACAAAGTAGCAAGAAGAGTATCATTAAAAGAACAAGTTTTAGACTTTCCACCACAACCAGTTATCACAAAAGATAACGTTACTATGAGAATTGATACAGTTGTATACTACCAAATAACTGATCCAAAGGCTTATGCATATGGAATAGTTAATCCATTATCAGCAATTGAAAACTTGACAGCAACTACCCTTAGAAATATAATTGGTGATTTGGAACTTGATGAAACATTAACATCAAGAGAGCTTATCAATACAAAAATGAGAAGTATTCTTGACGAAGCAACAGACCCATGGGGAATAAAAGTCAATCGTGTTGAACTTAAAAATATTATACCACCTGCTGAAATACAAGATGCTATGGAGCGTCAAATGAAAGCAGAAAGAGGTAGAAGAGAAGCTATTCTTAGAGCTGAAGGTGAGAAAAAATCAGCTATCCTAGTGGCAGAAGGTAAAAAAGAATCTTCAATACTAGAAGCAGAAGCACAAAAAGCAGCAGCTATCCTTAGAGCTGAAGCTAAGAAAGAAGCAGCTATAAGAGAAGCAGAAGGTGAAGCAGAAGCTATCTTAAAAGTTCAAACAGCCACAGCAGAAGGTATTAAGAAGATTAATGAATCCAAACCTTCAAGCCAAGTAATATCTATTAAGAGCCTAGAAGCTTTTGCCAAAGCAGCTGATGGAAAAGCAACTAAGATAATTATACCATCAGAGATACAAGGTTTAGCAGGGTTAGCTAAATCAGTTGTGGAAATCGCAAAGGATGATAAAGTTAACTAAGATATATACTATTTAACTTAGTGGATGCATTGAATTATGCCAAATTTAATATAAGTTAAATAATATAATGGGCTGGCTTATTTAGATGTTATATAGTTAGCCCATTAAATGTATAGTTGTAGTGTATCAAATAAGGGAGAAATATTGAAATGAAAGAATTAAAGAAAGTATCGTATAAAGATTTTATTATGTTAGCTATACTCTTAGCTAAAATAATATGTTTTTATATACTAATAGGATTTACAAAATCAAGTATTATTATAGGAAGCATAACATTTTTGTTTTTTATAGTTATTTTTGTGTCATATTTATTTAGCAATAGTAAGCACTGTAATAGATCATTTTTAATTGTATATTCTTTGCTTACATTACTAATGTTTGCAGATTGTTTGTATTACAGTTATTTCAATCAATTACCATCAGTTAATCAAGTGGCACAGATGAATAATTTGATTGTTGTTGACGAAAGTATCAAATTTACTACACCACCTATAAGTATTCTATTGTTCATAGATATACCTATATACTATATCTATTTCAAGAAGAAGAGAGCACAGATAGCAAGTAATGATGCTATGAAATTCAAACCTTATAAAAAAGTACTTACATCACTATTATTAGGTTTGCTATTATTGATGTCATGGAATCCAATGAATGCAGATGCCATAAAAGCAGTTAGTAATACTGAATTTTTGACATATCATATAAATGATATCTACACAAAAGTATTTGGCTACAAAGATAATCAAATCAAGTCAAATGAGAATGTTGATAAAGTGATTGATGAACTACAGAAAAACAGACCTATAGATAAAAAATATCTTGGGGTAGCAAAAGATAAGAATTTAATTGTTATTCAAGTAGAATCATTACAGAATTTCCCTATTAATGCTTATTATGAAGGACAGGAGCTTACACCTAACCTAAACAAATTAATTAAAAGGGATTCATTATACTTTGAAAATTACTACCAGAATATTGGAAGAGGGAATACATCAGATGCAGAGTTTGCAACACAGAATTCTATCTATCCAGTAATTGATGGAGAATGCTATAGATTATACCAGGATAATACATTTTATGGTTTACCCTGGATCATGAGAGAAAATGGCTATAGTACTAAAGTGTTTCATGGTTATGAAGGAAGTTTCTGGAATAGAGAATATGCATATCCTAACCAAGGATTTGAGGATTATGTAAGTCTTGAAGACATGGAACTTGATGAAAAGATAGGATTTGGATTATCAGATGTTAGTATGTTCAAACAGGCAGTAGAACATATAGAGAAGATGGAAAAACCATTCTATTCTTTCTTAATAACATTATCATGTCACCATCCTTATATACTACCTGATAAATACAATACTATACAGTTGAACTTAGAAGATGAAGGTACAGTATTTGGTAACTATCTACAAGGAGTACATTATTCAGATATAGCTATTGGAGAATTTATAAATACATTAAAAGAAAAAGGACTATATGACGATACAATCATAGCTATATATGGTGACCATCATGGACTTAACTGCAAGGATGCAAGTAATTACGAATGTATGACTAGATATTTAGGTAAAGAATATGACTATAATGAGATGCTCAACATACCTTTAATAATTAATATACCAGGTTCTGGTATTAATGAGACCATATCTACTGTAGGAGGGCAGGTTGATTTCTTACCTACCATAACTAACCTATTGGGAGTACCTATAAATAATAAATATATATTAGGACAAGATTTGGTTAATGCTAAAAAAGGATATGTTGCATCTGTGACATATATGTTAAGAGGATCTTTTATAAAAGATGATGTTATATTTGAAATGTCAAGAGAATCACTATTCAGTACTAGTAAAGCAAAAGATTTAGAGACAAATGAGGAAATTGAGGATAACACTTATTTAGAAGATTACTATAATAGAGCATTACAATTATTAGATACATCCAAGTATATACTTGAAAATAATCTAATAACAAGATAATAATGATTTGCAAGATATGTAAAATAGTATTGATAGTACAAGATTATAAGCATCTAAATTATAAGAAAAAAGCTTTCTAATTATTAGACTGACTTTTAGCTTTAATTAATTTAGGGGGATAACTATGAAAAAAACAATAGTAATAGTATCAGCATCAACAGGTTATGGACATAATCAGGTAGCTGGTGCATTAAAATTAGAATTTGAAGAAAAAGGATATAAGGCTGTTATTGTAGAGCCGTTAAAGGAAGTAAGTAAATCATTAGATATGTTAGTATCAGATGGTTACAAAATACTTGCTACTCTAATGCCTAAAATGTATGGAACCATATACAAGATTAGCAATAATGAGACTATGAACAAACCTGTTGCTAAGATATTTATAAAAGCATTAAGAGATAAAATTGAAGAAATAGTTAATCTTGATAATGCGAGCATGATAATAAGTACACATCCTTTATTGGTAGATGTAATTTCTTCACTAAAAGGTGATGGTATTATTAATATACCATTTTTATCCATAATAACTGATTTTCTTCCACATCAAAGCTATATAAGTGATAATGTAGATGCTTATTTAGTAGGTAGCAGTTATACTAAAAACGGTATAGTAGCTAGAGGAATATCTCCAGATAAAGTTTATTGTTACGGTATACCTATCAAGAGAATCTTTAGAGAAGATATTGTAACAGAGAAAAAAGAGGACATATTTACTATCTTATTAATGGGTGGAAGTATGGGAGTAAACTCTATTAAGAAGGCACTAAAAAATCTGCTTAATATTGAGGATAAACTTAAGATTATTGTTGTCTGTGGTAATAACGATACTCTAAAAAATTCTTTAGATGAAAAATATAATGAGTATATACCTAATAAATATATAGAGATACTTGGATTTACTGATAAAATACCTGAGCTTATGGAGTTATCAGATGTAATTATAACCAAACCAGGAGGTCTTACAGTAACAGAGGCTCTTACTAAGAATATACCAATGATAATACCTTATTTCATTCCAGGACAGGAAGAAGAAAACGCAGAGGTTCTTGTTAATGCTGGAGCAGCTATTAAGGTAGATAGTGTAAAGGAATTAGATGAAGTCGTAGGAGTTTTAATGAATGACCCTAGTAAAATTAAATGGCTGAAACAAAATATGAAAGAGATGTCAAAGGATCATTCTATAGAAAAAACAATTAATCTATGTTTTGAACTAATGGAAGAATATAAACCCTTTATGGAGATAATAAAAGATGCAAACTAAGTGTGATATTCTAATCCTTACTGCTAATTTTGGAAGCGGACACAAATCTGTTTCTAATGCAATCAAAAGTTATATAAATGATGTAGATAGTAATTTGAATATTGAAATCGTTGATATGTATAAGATTATTAGGCCAAAACTGTATAAATATATTTACAAATTTTTTGGAATATTAATCAAGTACGGTACACCTATCTATAACTTTGATTATTACAAAAAGAATAATAACGATAAATTTGGTAAGTTGCACTCTTGCTATAAATCTAGTTCCAAAAGATTAGCTAGATATCTGGAAGATGTGCAACCTTCCATTATTATAGCAACTTTTCCTACATGTTCTGCTTATGTGACAAAACATAAGAGAGATAATAACGTTAGAATACCATTGATAACATGCATAACTGACATTGTAAAAGGCTCAGAATGGCTTCATAAAGGAAATGATTTGTATTTGGTTGCTACAGATACTGTGAAGAAGAGTATAGTTAAAAGAGGTATAAGTGATGATTCTGTGATTACAACAGGTATTCCTATTAGAAGAGAGTTTTTGGAGGATAAAAACCTACCAGAACTTAGACAAGAATACAGTATATCCCAGAAGGATTATGTAGTGCTCATGATGGGTGGAGGATTAGGGCGTATACCAAATGAGGTATCATTCTATGAATGGATAGCTACTCATAAGCGAATAAAACTATATATTATGACTGGAAATAACAAAGACCTATATAATAAAATAAGTAAGTATAATGAATACAGCAATATTAGTATATTGAAATACACTAATAAAGTAGCTGATATGATGGCTGTAACTGACTTGTTGATAACCAAACCTGGAGGCATTACTTTATTTGAAGCAATAGCAAGTAATCTGCCATTTATTATTTACAAACCTGTTTTGGGGCAAGAATTAGAAAACTGCCGTTATATAGAGAAAAAAAAATTAGGATATGTTGTTCAAAGTGAAAAAGAATTAATAAATAAGATTAGTTTATTGATGAATGATGATAGTATTAGAAATAAAATGAAAAAAAGTATAAAACAAGAACAAAAGAACATTGACATGAAGTCTTTGGCAGATAATATTATATCTGTTTATAATCTGAACAAGTAAAGATTAACCATCATTTAGTAAGGTAAGGTGATATACTATGATAGCATTATACATTTTATTGGTATTATTGCTTGTATTCATGTTTTACATGGTTATACCTAATTACATTGCAAGAAATAAATCAAAAGAAGTAATAAAAACAATTAATAAAAGTAATGGAAAAACTATAGCATTGACATTTGATGATGGACCAGACCCACTATACACAAATAGATTACTAGATATACTTAAGGAGAATAATATAAAGGTAACATTTTTTTTAGTGGCAGATAAAGCGAACCAAAATAAAGATATAGTTAAACGTATGGTTGAAGAAGGTCATGGAATAGGGATGCATACGTTATATCACAAATCAGCATGGTTGAGTCTGCCACATGAAACAATTAATGAATTTAAAAAAGGCTTAGCAATATTTGATAGACTAGGACTAGATATTACATACTATAGACCTCCGTGGGGAACATTTAATGCATTGACTTTAAAGAATGCATTAAAGAATAATTTGAAAATAATACTATGGACTGTGGAAGCTTTTGATTGGAGAAATAATAATTCTTCATCTAATATAGAAAGAATACTGCTAAAAAGGATTAGAGATAAGGATATCATTGTTCTACATGATAGTGGAGGTGCCAAAGGTGCTCCAAATAACACACTTGGTGCATTAGAATCTACCATACCAAAATTATTAGATTCAGGATTTGATTTCATAACAATTGATGAAATGATTAAAGGTTAAGTTGGTTATAATAAACTATAGGAGAACGCTATGAAAAAATTATTAAAAAAGTTTTTTGCTTTCATGAATAAAAGATATATAAAAACTCATAATATGATTTTTATACCTGGTTCAAAATATAATTATGTCTACATTGATATACTAGAATATAAAGGAAAAGATGTAAGTTTATCTGATGGTACAGTAATTAAGAAAGGTGATACAGTAGCTGAGATACATATTAATAATGATACTATCAAAGAGGTCCCAGTTACAAAAGTTATAAGAGTATTTCATTCAGAAGTAATAGCTATGGCGAATGTGCTAAAAGATAATGCAGATTATAAAAACGTAAAGGCAGTATTTGGAAGAACGGTTTTATATCCTCTTACTAAAAGATTAGGTTTTGATGTATTTGAAATGAAAAGAGGCTATATGAAAAAGTTTATCAAAGTATGGGATAATCTAATAAGAGTTTTATTTTCTTCAAAGGAAAAGGAAAATGTAAAATTCAGAGAACCAAGAGAAGTATGGATGTCTAGAGAGGCTATTATTATGAATTTGGGAGAAAAATAATTATGAAGAAAAAGATAATAGGGATTATTATAGTAGTTGTTTTTACTGTAATGACAGTATATTTACTAGCAAATAGTAAAGAAATTGCTGAATTTCCTGAACTAGTAAAAAGGTTAGAAATAAAATTTTTATATATAGCAATATCATTGATGCTACTATATTTAGTAATTAATTCAACAATAATCTATATAATAGGCAAAGAAATAAGTAAAGAAATAACATTTATGAAATCAGTATATCTATCATTTGTAGGACAATACTATAGTCTGATTACTCCATTTGCAGCTGGTGGACAACCTGCCCAAATAATAGCTATGAAGACTAGATATAAAATTCCTATTTCAGTAGGTACAACAATTACAGTTAAGAAATTTTTAATATTTCAAGTTGTAGTGTCTCTATATGCAATTAGTATGTTTTTTACTAAGATACATTTCGTAATGAATAAGTACAGCGGCATAATAGTCTTTATTGTTATCGGTCTTAGTGTCAACCTTATTGGTGGAGTTCTAATTATTTTATTATCATATTCTAAGACTGTAGTTGTTAAGATACTTGATTTTGTTATATTGATTGCAAATAAACTTCATCTAGGGAAACGTATTAAGAGAGATTCAATAATTGAACATATTGATGATTATGTGAAGAATATAGAAGAGATAAAGCATAATAAGAAAACCATGCTAAGTTTAGTTGTTATGACTTTCATACAATTGACTATTTATTTTTCCATAACTTATTTCATATATCTATCATTAGGATCAACAGGTGCTAATTACATTGATATATTAGGTATACAGACTATTGTATATGTTGTAGTCAGTTTTATACCTACTCCAGGTGGTGCTGGTGCATCAGAAGGAAGCTTTTATTTGTTGTTCAAAGTATTTTTCTCAAGAGACGTATTATTATACGCTATGGCACTTTGGAGGATTATTACCTATTACGGAAATATGATTTTTAGTGGGTTGATATTACTGTTGGTTAGAATATTTGGATACTTCAAGAAGAAAAAGAAATATGCTTAGAGGGTGAATTTTATGGACCTAAGAATATACATGAGTAAGGAATATGGAGGAGTTAGATCTAATATCATGAGTCTAACTCCTCTTTAATAATTTCAATGAATTTATCAACTATAAAAGGATCAAATTGTTTTCCAGCACATCGTTTTAGTTCATCTACGGCAGCTTCTCTGGAGATAGTATCTTTATATGGGTTATTGGTGATCATTGCTGTATAACTTTCTACAATGGAAAATATACGGCATTCCAAAGGTATGTTATTACCCTTGATATTAAGGGGATATCCCTCACCATTCCACCACTCATGATGCTTTAATATTAAATCAGCAATATGAAAAAGGTTAGGTATTGATAATGATATTTTATACCCTACTTCGCTATGTCTTTTGATAATATTCAATTCCTCTGTTGTTAAAGGTTCTGTTTTATATAAAATTTTATTAGGTATACTTACTTGACCTAGGTCATGGAAGTTTACAAATAATTTGAGATGGTCAAGGTTATGTTCAGGATAATTTACGGCTTTTGCAAGTTTAACAACGTTATCTAGTAGAAACTGCTTGGTATCTTCATTTTTATATTCTTTGCTGGATAAGGATTTTATTAGTCCTTGAACAATATTATTTCTGTTTTTTATCCCTTGTAACAATTTTTCGTGATACATATTATTGTCAGCTGCAATGAATATAGTTTCCATATCTGTATCTATGGTTTCTCTTAAGCTATAACCAATTGAAAAACTAAGAGGTAATTTTGGATTGGACAAGTTATAGCGCTCTAATCCTTCTAGTAATGTTGTTTTGTATTTTTCAAGCAAGGATTTACTACAATTAGGAAAGAATATAGCAAATTCATCTCCACCAATTCTACAGGCTTCTTCATAACTACTAAGAGGAGATTGAATAATATTGGCAGATTCTTTTATTATAGTATCACCAAATGAATGCCCCAGGGTATCGTTAACTAGCTTCAGACTGTTGAGGTCGCATATAACCAACCCCATTGGTAAAAACGCAGGATCATTATAATACTCTAATTTATTCTCAAAATAAGCTCTATTGAATAGGCCTGTCAAAGGGTCGTAGACGTTAAGATACTCAAGTTTATTTTTTATAGATATTTTTTCGGATATATCTCTAGCAAGGCACATCACATGGTTATTAATATCTGGATAGATTCTAATTATAAAATAATAATTTTTCTTATTAATCAGGATGTTTGTTTTAAAAGAGCTAGGATTCTTAGTATGTAAAACTTTAACTAAGGTGGTTTTTAATTGTTTAGCAGTATCAATAGGGAACACTTCAAATATATTATGATTAATTAATTTATGAGGATCAATATCGATTTCTTTGGTCAAACCACAATTAAAGTAAGTAATATCACCTTTTTTATTAATTCTTATTAATATATCTGGAGTATTATTGACAAGTATATTGTATTTTAGTTTTGAAACTTCTAATTCTTGTTGGAGATTATTGACATGTGTTATATTTTTGAGAGTTATCATTAAGTAATTATTATTAGAAAGAGTATTGAGTGTTACATCATATGTAGAGGTTTTGTTATTAGAATATGTAAAGTGATAATTACAATCATCAATTTTCTTGATAGAAGTTATGTTCTTATGTTGAAACAGCAATGACATATCTTTTGTATGTAAATCTTCTTTATGTAAGTTGAGTGCCGCCATAGCTGCTTTATTCATAAACAGCAGATAATTTGAATTATTTACAATTAGTATTCCGTAATCTATTTGCTGAATCATTTCTACTAACAAAGGATTATCAAAAAAACTATCCTCAGATTTGTCATAGGTTTTTTCACTATTCAATTTTTGGGTATGAGATAATATAAAAGATATAAATTCATTTATATTTGCAGTATTCATAATAAAGTCCCCTTAAGATATATATTATAGATAAAATATTTTTTAACCCATAAAAAATATTATAAATTCATTATATCATATAATAGAGAAAAATAAATATAAATTACAGAACTTGCAAAGGAAAATAATATGGTATAATTAATAACATATAATAACATATAACAATAAAATATAATAGATATATAGAACTAAATAAATGCTAAATAAATGTTATAGAGCTAGCAATTATTAAGTTCCATATGTATAGATATTTAATTAATTAATTGGAGATAATATCAATGAATTGATGTATAAACATTTTTTGTATAAGAAGGTATAATTAATAAATATATATTTGAAGGGGATGTAAGTAGTATGATAGAAAATACATTTGATAATCCTTTATATTTTGAAAATAGAGAACTAAGTTGGTTGGAATTTAACCAGAGAGTACTTGATGAGGCTAAGAACTCAGATAATCCACTATTTGAGAGGTTAAAATTCATGTCTATAGTCAGCTCTAATCTAGATGAGTTCATAATGGTTAGATTAGCTTCTTTGAAGGAGCAATTGAATATGGGAATCAATAAACCTGATATAGCTGGGCTTACACAAAAACAACAGATTAAAAAGATTTCTGTAAAAACTCATAAATTGGTTGATGAACAATACAGCCATTATAAAAGATCAATTGTTCCTCTGTTGAAAACAAAAGGTGTTAATCTTATACATACAAAAGATTTAAACGAAAATCAGAAGAACTATCTTGAAGAGTATTTTACAGAGGTTATATATCCTGTACTTACGCCTCTGGCAGTTGATTCTAGTAGGCCGTTTCCTTTGATTCTTAATAAGAGTTTGAATTTGGCTATTTTAATAAAAAGAAATGGAGAAGAGGTATTTGCTACTGTTCAGGTTCCAGCTGTGTTGTCAAGATTTATAGAGATACCTAATAATAGTAATAAGCATACTGATTTTATACTCTTAGAAGATGTAATGAAATTATTTATGCAGAGATTGTTTGTAGGGTTTAAGGTAATATGCACTTATCCTTATAGAATAACAAGGAATGCTGACTTGACGATAGATGAAGAGGATACACAAGATTTATTGATAGAAATTGAAAAATCTGTTAAAAAAAGAAAATGGGGAGAAGCCATAAGATTAGAAGTAGCTTATGACATGGATGAAAGACTGATTAATATCTTGAAGGAATCTCTATCAATCAATAATAAGGATATATATTATATTAATGGTCCTTTAGACCTGACATTCTTAATGAAATTATATGATTTAAAAGGATTCGATCATCTAAAATATGATAGGTATAATCCAAGTACTCCTTTGGATTTATTGGGAGAAGAAGATATATTTCATGTTATAAGGAAAAGAGATGTATTTTTACATCATCCTTATGAATCTTTTACACCAGTAGTTTCGTTAGTTAAAAGGGCGGCTAGAGATGATAAAGTATTAGCTATAAAACAAACGCTATATAGAGTAAGTGGAGAATCTCCAATAATTAAAGCATTAGCTGAAGCGGCTGAATCTGGTAAGCAGGTAACTGTATTGGTTGAGTTGAAAGCTAGGTTTGATGAAGAGAATAATATACAATGGGCAAGAAGATTAGAAAAATCTGGATGTCATGTTATATATGGATTAGTTGGTCTAAAGACTCATTGTAAGATTACTCTTATTGTAAGGATGGAAGAGGATGGAATAAGAAGATATGTACATCTTGGTACAGGTAATTACAATGATATCACTGCTAAGTTATATACAGATATGGGGATACTCACATGTAATGAAAAGATAGGTGCAGATACTTCTGCTGTTTTTAACACACTTTCTGGATATTCTGAACCTCCAAAGCTTAATAAATTGACTATGGCACCCACTGGGCTTAGGAAAAAATTTATGATGCTTATTGAGAGGGAAGAGAATAATGCTATATTAGGTAAAAAGGCTAAGATTATAGTTAAGATGAATTCTATATGTGACCCGGGTATCATGAAAGCTCTATACAAAGCTTCTTCTGCTGGAGTAGAGATTGAACTGATAGTTAGGGGGATTTGTGGAATTATTCCTTGTATAGAGGGTGTTAGTAATAATATTACTGTTAGAAGTATAGTTGGTAGATATTTGGAGCATAGTAGGATATTTTATTTTTATAATGATAAGGATGAGGAGATTTATTTATCTAGTGCGGATTGGATGCCTAGGAATCTTAATAGAAGAGTAGAATTGATATTTCCTATAGAGGATCAGAGGATTAAGCAGAGGATTATTGATATTCTAAAGATTATGTTAAAAGATAATGTGAAGGCTAAGACCAAGAATAGAGAGGGGGAATATCTTAAGATTAATAAGAAAGGGAAGAAGGTAATTAATTCACAGGAATATTTTTCAAAGCTTGCTCAGAATATTATGAAAGAGTATACGGTGGAGAAGGAGCATGATATATTTATTCCTATAAAGAAGAATCATAAGTAAATTAAAAAGATATAAGTTTAGGTATTCGTGGACAACGGTAGTAAAAAAACATATATATTGATAATAACTCTCGTTACAGGTTGCTTTATCTGGTTGAAAGGAAGTATTTATACTTGACAAATTGGATTAATACAAATAGAATAATAATTAACCAAGATGAATAATTATGCATAAAGGAGAGATACTATGGCAGTTAATTTAAAAGGAAAAAGCTTATTGACTTTGAAGAATTTTAACAAAGCTGAAATTGAATATTTATTAAATCTAGCAGGAGATTTGAAGCAAAAGAAGAGAATGGGTATTATCGGAGAAGGTTTAAAAGGGAAAAATATAGCTTTAATATTCGAGAAGCCTTCTACAAGAACAAGATGTGCTTTTACTGTAGCTTGTACAGATGAAGGAGGGCATCCTGAGTATCTAGGTAAGAACGATATACAATTAGGTTATAAAGAATCCGTTGAAGATACTGCAAGAGTATTAGGAAGATTATTTGATGGAATTGAATTCAGAGGTTTTTCACAAGAACATGTAGAAAAATTAGCCAAGTACAGCGGTGTTCCAGTATGGAATGGATTGACTGATGATTACCATCCAACTCAGATATTAGCCGATTTATTAACTATAAAAGAGAAATTTGGAAAGCTGGAAGGGCTTAATTTTGTCTATGTAGGTGATGGACGTAACAATATGGCTAACAGTCTAATGATTGGATGCAGCAAGATGGGAATGAATTTCACATTAATTGCTCCTAAACAGTTATGGCCTGTAGACCAGTTAATAGATGAATGCAAAGCCTTTGCAAAAAAATCAGGAAGTATAATAAACATATC
This sequence comes from Vallitalea sp., assembly GCF_025211055.1. Taxonomy (GTDB): domain Bacteria; phylum Bacillota; class Clostridia; order Lachnospirales; family Vallitaleaceae; genus Vallitalea. The sequence continues at coordinate 32,669 of NZ_JAOARO010000033.1, forward strand.
AGACGATACCGAGGAAGTAGCGCAAGCGGATATCATTTATACAGATGTATGGTGCTCAATGGGCGAAGAGACCAAAGCCGCCGAAAGAATCAAATTATTAAAACCATATCAAGTAAATAAAGAACTTCTAACTAAAACCAATAAAAACGACACAATATGTATGCATTGCCTACCAGCAGTAAAAGGCAACGAGATAACAGAAGAAATTTTTGAACAATATTCACAAGTAATATTCGACGAAGCTGAAAATAGGATGCACACCATAAAAGCTGTTATGGTCGGAACAATATAGGTATTAATAGGACAGTGGTATATTCACTGTCTTTTTCTTAATCCTTTTCCATTATATTCAAGATTTAAAATAGCCAATAGTTATATCAATTAGAAGAAAAAATGTTTTGTGATTATACATACGGAAATTTCAAAGCAAAATAGTATATGTATATGTGGAGTAGTGAGGCAGGACGCCGAACCCAGCTTTTTGCTCAGGACGAGCAAGTTGCTGGCGTAACATATACATATACTATTTTGCAAAAGCCAAGTCCGAACAAAACATTTTTTCTGACTTACCTGCAAGTTAATTCTAACATTAAACGAAACTTAAAAATTCATTACAATTGACACTATTTATTTCATTCTGATATAATACATAAAAAAGAATGTAAGTAGGGAATACACTATGAAAGAGAAAACAATACAATTACTGAATGAAGCTGATGACTACATTTCAGGTGAAGAAATAAGCAAACAACTAGGAGTCTCCAGAACGGCTATATGGAAAGTTATTAATCGTCTAAAAGAAGAAGGTTATGAAATCGAATCCGTTACGAGAAAAGGCTATAGACTTCTATCATCTCCTGATATATTGAACAGCGAAGAATTACATTATAATCTTAATACAGAAATTATCGGTAATAAAATAATTAATTTTGATAAACTGGACTCTACCAATCAACAGGCAAAAAAATTAGCCTTAGAAGGCGCAAGCAACGGAACAGTCATTATTGCTGAAGAACAAACAGCAGGTAAGGGTAGAAGAGGTAAGATGTGGGTTTCTCCACCTGGTACAGGCATATGGATGTCTGTTGTATTAAGACCTAGTGTAATGCCGGAAAATGCTTCAATGTTGACTTTGGTAGCAGGACTAGCAGTATGTAAGGCTGTAAGAGAGATAACCAACTTAGAAGCGTCAATCAAATGGCCTAATGACATTGTTGTGAACGGTAAAAAAATATGCGGATTACTAACAGAAATGAACTCGGAAATAGACTTTATCAATTTTGTGGTAGTAGGAATAGGAATAAATGTCAATATAGAAAAATTTCCACCAGAATTAGATAATATTGCAACTTCATTGATGATAGAAGGAAATCAATCCTATCAAAGGAAAAAACTTGTAAAAAGAACTCTAGAGATTTTTGAAGGCTACTATAAAAAATATCTTGAAACAGAAGACTTAACTAAAATCATTGAGGAATATAATGAACACTGTATAAATATTGGCAGAAAAGTAAGAGTTACAGGAAGAAAACAGGATATAACTGGTAATGTGAAATGTGTCACCAATAAAGGTGAACTCATAGTAACTGACCAGCAAGGAGAAGATATAGTAGTAACTTCAGGAGAAGTTTCTGTAAGAGGAATATATGGATACGTATAGAATATGATAATGAAAGGATTTGATAAATATGTTTGATGAAAGAGTAATATTATGTGTTTCCAATGCTTATAATAAAAAGTATTATTTGAACGAAGACTTTGAACAGCTTCCACAACAGATAAAGGATGAACTTAAAATCTTATCTGTTTTATATACAGAAGATGTAGGTGGAATCCTAACTATAGGATTTGAAGAAAGTGGTGACTTATTCTTAGAAGTAGAAGCCAATGAGAATGATTTATTATTTGATGAAATCGGCAGTGGTCTTAAGATTAAACAGATGCAGACAGATAAACAGGAATTATGGGAATCCTTAGAAATGTTTTTCAGAGTATTTTATCTAGGAGAAGAATAAATTAAATAATATAGAAGAGGAGAAAATAATTATGATCCGTCACGTGGTAATGTTCAAATATCAAGAAGAAGCAGAAGGCAATGATAAGAAATATAATCTAAGCAAGACAAAAGAGTTATTAGAAGAATTACAAGGTAAAGTAGAAGAAATAAAATATCTTCATGTAGGATTGAACGATAATGAAGCTGATAACAGTAATTATGATTTGGTTCTTACTGTAGATGTGGAATCAATATCAGATCTTAATGCATATCAGATCAATCCAGACCATGCTTTAGTAGGTAAGTTCATCAAAAAAGTTATAATGGATAGAGCTTGTGTTGACTATAAAATGTAATAATATAATTGGAGGATATAATTTGAGATAACAAATGATTAATTGATTTTAATAATCTAGGAACTAGTTGTTATTTGATAATATTATGATATAATATGATAGTATTTTATAGCTATATATGATTTAGTGTGCTTTGGTTAGATTAAGCCTTCTAACTAAAGTTTTATTAAATACAAAATAAAGAATGTCTTGTATCCTTAGGGAATGAGAACAGGAGGTTGGAACAATGAAAAAAAGAGTAAGTACTAGGAAGCTTGTATTAGCTTCGGTAATGGTGGCTATAACTATTATTCTAGCATATACACCACTAGGATTGATTCCGTTACCACCAATTAACCCAACGATATTACATATACCTACAATAATAATAGCTATTGTTGAAGGACCTATCATGGGTGTTGTAGTCGGTTTGGGATTCGGTGTAGCGACTTTGATTAAAGCATTTACTATGCCAGCATCACCATTAGACCCATTATTCATGAATCCACTTATTTCAGTATTGCCAAGAATATTGATAGGGATTACAACTTATTATTCATATGCATTGATTAAATACCTGCTAGGTAAAACTAAAAAATCAGAATCAATAGCTATTGGTTTTGGTGCTGTTATTGGTAGTTTTACTAACACTATAGGTGTACTTGGTATGATATTCATAGTATACTCTGACTTTATAAAAGAAAAATTGGGCGTAGAGGCAAAAACGTTAGTATACTCTGTTGCTACTACAAGCGGTGTAGGAGAAGCTGTTCTCGCGGTCGCAGTATCCATAGGAGTAGTTTATTCCCTCAAAAAAGCTTTTTATAGAAAATAAATATAAAAATAGTGGTGATAGCCTATCTAAGGTGATTACCACTATTATTTAATCAAAAAAAATAGTAATAGATTATTAAAGGAAGTGATTGAATGTTATTAGTTATTGATATTGGCAATACTAACATAGTGTTAGGAGCTTACGAAGAAGATAAACTAGTGGCAAATTGGAGAATGACAACAAAAACACCTAGAACATCAGATGAATATGGGCTATTCATGTATAATTTATTTTTACATAAGGGAATAGATGTGAATGAAGTAAAAGATGTAATCATTGCTTCTGTAGTTCCTAATATCATGTATTCATTGGTTAATGGTATAATAAAATATTTTAAAACTAATCCTGTTATAGTTGGGCCTGGCGTAAAAACAGGTATCAATATACGAACAGATAATCCAAAAGAAGTTGGGGCAGATAGAATTGTTAATATAGTAAGTGCTTATTATACTTATCAAGGACCTGCTATAGTTATTGATTTTGGAACTGCAACTACTTACGATATAGTTACAGAAGATGGAATATTCAATGCAGCCATAACATCACCAGGGCTTAAGATAAGCGCTAATGCTCTATGGCAAAAGGCAGCTAAACTTCCAGAAATAGAAATCAAGAAACCTAAGACTATTCTTGCAAAGAATACCATTACTAGTATGCAGGCAGGATTGGTTTATGGTTATATAGGACAAGTTGAATATATTGTTAAGAAGGTAAAACAAGAAATGAACTTACCTGACATGAAAGTAGTTGCAACAGGCGGACTTGCTAAGATTATCTACAAAGAAACAGATGCTATAGACGTATATGACCCAATGTTAACATTGAAGGGACTTAAAATAATACACGATAAAAATAAAAACTGAGTGATGCTATGAAAATGAAAATTGGAAATATAGAGATTGAGAACAATGTAATATTAGCACCTATGGCAGGTGTAACTGACTTACCATATAGATTATTATGTAAAGAACAAGGATGCGGATTGGTATACACAGAAATGGTAAGCGCAAAAGCTATATACTATAATAATAAGAATACAAAACTATTGATGCAGATAGATGAAAGAGAGCGACCAGTAGCAGTACAGCTTTTTGGATCAGAACCAGACCTTATGGCTGAAATGGCAAAAAGAATTACTGAAGAAAATCCTCTTATAGACATAATTGATATCAATATGGGATGTCCAGTGCCAAAAGTAGTTAATAATAATGAAGGTTCAGCGCTTATGAAAAATCCTAGATTAATTGGAGAAATAGTGAAGAAGGTTTCTACAGCCATTGATAAACCATTGACAATCAAGATTAGAAAAGGTTTTGATGAAAGTAATATCAATGCTGTTGAAGTAGCTAAGATAGCTGAAGACAACGGAGCTGCTGCTATTGGAGTACATGGAAGAACCAGAGAACAATATTATAGTGGAAAAGCTGATTGGGATATAATAAGACAAGTTAAAGATGCAGTGTCAATACCAGTATTAGGCAATGGAGATGTTTTTGCACCAGAAGATGCTAAGAGATTATTAGAAGAAACTGGTTGTGACGGTATACTTATTGGAAGAGGAGCACAAGGTAACCCGTGGATATTCAGTAGGATAATCCATTATCTAGAAACTGGAGAGGTACTACCTAATCCAATGATAGATGAAATTATAGATACCATCAACAGACACTTAGAAATGCTATCAGAATATAAAGGCAGCTATACAGCTGTTAGAGAAATGAGAAAGCATATTTCATGGTATACAAAAGGACTACCTGGTTCTGCCCATATAAGAAGAGAAATCAATAGTACCCAATCTATGGAGGAACTAAAAGAAAAAATAGCAGAGATTAAATTTATCTGATTGAAAAAAACATGTATAAAAACTTGATTATGTTAATAAGTTATACTAAAACATAATTTGAAGTGAGTTATATGTATAAAAAATATGCAATAATAAGTTGTAACAAAGAAACTGGAGACATTAATTTTCATAACCCATTCATTAGATTCTTTCCCAAGAAAATGGTAAGGAATTATATAATAAAAAAGCTTCCCCTAAATATAACAGAAATTGATTATTTGGGTAATTTGGGACTAGACATAAAATTACCTATTACAGAAGAGGAATTGATTGAAGAAGAGTACACAAAAGCAGTCATTGACGAATTCAATAGAAGGTATTTAATCTATAATATCAATACCTTAGTCATATCAAAAGAGCTTAAGGACTATAGAGATTACTTTGAATCAATTATAGGTAGTGAAAAAGCTGTTCAGTTTTTGTACATTGATAAAGTAATAAAAAAAATAATAAATTTGATTAATAAAGAATTAAAAAATATGAATTTTGTTATAATAGATGGAGATAATAGTAAAACAAGATTTATAATTGATAATATATATCAAGGAATCAATTCATTGACTATAGTAACTTCAAAGCCAGAGATGTTTGAAGAAAGAGTTGATGAAATATATGATGAAACAGGTCTAGCTATTGGGATAACTAATTATAATGTAAATCAAGAAATATCAAGTGATATAATTATTAATTGTAATGGCGACAAGGATAAAATATTCTACTCCTTTGATGAAGGCTCATATATCATTGATTTTGTATCAGATGATGACAAGGTCAAAGATATATTAATAAAAAGAAATGATATCAATATAATAACAGGTGTTGATATATATGTTGATGATCATTTGATGAGCAAGGAATTGCTGCATGGTATTTTACTTAACCAGAACAGATTGTTAAGAAGCATGTTCTTATATGGCTATAAAACAAATATGTTTGAAAGACTGGATAAGATCAAGAGCAAATATCATGTTAGAATTGGCAATATATATCAGAGAGGGGAAGAATTGCAGTCTTAAGCTTATCTGAACTATTTTTATATTGACAACTTGTTATTATTAAGTTATAATACCTTGAATATGAATAATATAACATAAATTCTAAATACGGTATTGGGGAGTCATTAGGCATATTGAACTAGACATATATAGAAAGTTCATATATTACTAGTTTTTATTATTATATAAAATATATTAAGAGGAAGGGTGTAGCAAGATGCCTGACAAAAAAGTAATACTAACATATAGTGGATTAAGGGAATTAGAAGATGAATTACAGAATTTAAAAGTAGTTAGAAGAAAAGATGTTGCAGAAAAGATAAAAGAAGCTAGAGCTCAAGGAGATTTATCTGAAAACGCAGAATACGATGCGGCAAAAGAAGAACAAGGCGAAATTGAATCTAGAATAGTAGAACTTGAAAAAATACTTAAAAATGCTGAAGTAATTGACGAAGAAGAAATATCATTAGATACTATTAGTGTAGGTTGTAAAGTGAAGATATATGATCTAGAATTTGAAGAAGAAATTGATTATGCAATTGTAGGTTCAACAGAAGCAGATCCATTAAATTATAAAATATCTAATGAATCACCAGTAGGAAGTGCCTTAATTGGTTCAAAGATAGGTGATTTAGTAGAAGCTGAAACTCCTAATGGAGTTGTAAAACTAAAAGTGTTAGACATTCATAGATAAAATATAAACATGAATATAATAAAAAATTATATAAACAAAAGAGTAAACAATAATATACAAGGAGGACTTGTAGGTGTCAGATAACAATAATAACAACCAAGGTAAAGAACAGGACCTTAATGAACTCCTGAAAATTAGAAGAGATAAGCTAGCTGGGTTACAAGAAAAAGGAAAAAATCCTTTTGAACTCACTAAATTTAGTGTGGATTGTCATAGTAATGAAATTATCGATGGTTTTGAGGAGTTAGAAGGTAAAGAAGTTATAGTTGCAGGTAGAATTATGACTAAACGTGTTATGGGAAAAGCTTCTTTCTGTCACATAGCTGATAGAAATGGACAAATCCAATCATATGTCAGAAAAGATGCAATTGGTGAAGAAGATTATGCCGAATTCAAACATTATGACTTAGGTGATATTGTTGGTATAAAAGGTGAAGTATTCAGAACTCAAAAAGGTGAAATATCAATAAAAGCTCACGAGGTAACTTTACTATCTAAGAGTTTACAGATTTTACCTGAAAAATATCATGGATTAAAAGATACTGATACAAGATATCGCCAAAGATATCTGGATTTAATCGTTAATCCAGAAGTTAAGGATACTTTTATAACTAGATCCAAGATTATAAAAGAAATTAGAAATGTACTTGATAATAGAGGATACTTAGAAGTAGAAACACCAGTACTTAATACAATATCTGGTGGAGCATCTGCAAGACCTTTTATTACACATCATAATGCTCTTGATATGGAATTATACATGAGAATTGCTCTTGAATTACCATTGAAGAGATTAATTGTAGGTGGTTTTGAAAGAGTATATGAAATAGGTAGAGTATTTAGAAATGAAGGATTATCAGTAAGACATAACCCTGAATTCACATTACTTGAATTATATGAAGCATATACAGATTATCATGGTATGATGGATTTAACTGAAGAACTAATACGTACAGTAGCTGATAAAGTATTAGGAACTACTACTGTTACATATGATGAGGTAGAAATCGATCTTGGTAAACCATTTGCAAGACTTTCAATGTTAGAAGCAGTTAAGAAGTATGCTAATGTTGATTTTGATGAAATCGATACAGATGAACAAGCAAAAGAATTAGCTAAAAAGCATAATATAGAATTTGAAAAACACCATAAAAAAGGTGATATTCTCAATCTTTTCTTTGAAGAATATGTTGAAGAACATCTTGTTCAACCAACATTCATAATTGATCACCCGGTAGAAATCTCACCTCTTGCTAAGAGAAAGCCTGAGAAACCAGATTATACTGAGAGATTCGAATTATTTATTACAAAACGAGAATTTGCTAATGCCTTCTCAGAGTTAAATGATCCAATTGATCAAAGACAAAGATTTGAAAGACAAGAAGAACTTCGTGCAGCTGGAGATGAAGAAGCTAGCATGATTGACGAAGATTTCCTTACTGCATTAGAATATGGAATGCCTCCAACAGGAGGACTTGGAATAGGTATTGATAGATTAGTTATGTTATTAACTGATTCATATTCAATTAGAGACGTACTGTTATTCCCAACAATGAAAAATAAGGAATAGAACATAAAAATTAAAAAATCCTCTATAATATAGAGGATTTTTGTTGCGCCAAAAAATAATTTGTTTTTATTATTTATATGCTTTGAGGATAATGAAAAATACAGACCTATATTAATAATAAAATTGAAAAATATATTTTAATGTATATTTTTGTTAAATAGATTACTATTATGGAATATTATGGTATAATCAATATAATTAGCTAAAGAAACTGAAGCTTATTCCAATGAATAGTTATAATGGAGGCATATATGAATAAAAAAATCATTATTAATAATATTATTCTTTTGATAATTTCTTTGATTGGGTTTGTTTTTATGCTTAATATTTTACCAGCAAAAGGTGCAGTATACAGTCATGATTCAGTTGCATACTCATATGCAGCGAAGTCATTAATAAATGGGGATGGAATAAAATATTTTGGTTATAAAACTCCTGTTATTCAATGGCCCCCAGTATATATATTAATATTAATAATACCTATTATATTTTCTATTAAAATATCTCAATTTGCATTAGTTTTAAATAGTCTAATATTTATGGTACTAATTTTTATATCTGGCAAATGGATGTTAAGTAACTTAATAAACAAGTGGTTGGCTTATATTGGGATATTATTTATATTTTTTTCTATACCAATAATACATATATCAAAACATATATGGACAGAACCATTATTTATATTACTTGTTATGGTATCAATTATAAGTTTTCAGAAATATAAAAATACCTTATCAATGAAATGGTTAATAATATCTGGATTACTATCAGCATCATGCTGGCTTACTAGATATACAGGTATTGTTGTTTTAATAACTTGTTGCATAATTATACTTGTTAGAATAAAACCCATAAAGAAGAAAATTAAACATTTGTTTACATATGGTATTATAGCAGCTCTTCCCATGTTATTATGGGTACTAAGAAATTTTATAATATCTAGAACAATTACAGGGGGAAGAACATCTAAGATAACACCAATAGTTAATAATATTAATAAATCATTACATATATTTTACTCTTGGTTCATAGATAAGAATTATAAAAAGATGTTAATAGGAATAATCATACTTGTAGTTATTATAATGACTTCTATTATTCTGATATGTATAAGAAAAAAACAGAAGAAGTTTATTGCTTATCTTCAAAAAGGGTGTACGGAATATTTTTTATTTGCAATATTATATTATACAGTTATTATCATTTCAGAATCAAGATATGCAATAGATCCAATTAATAATAGACTGTTATCTCCTGTGTTTATACCGATACTGTTTGTAGTCTTATTGATAATAGATGCTCTAATTAATCAATTTGAGAAAAATAAAAAGATATTATATATAATTAATCCTGGAATTATATTAGCACTATTATTAATAGTAAACTATCCAGTGAGATATCACATCAATAACATGAAGAAATTCCATAATGTAGAGGAGGGTATAGCATATAGTAACTATATAATTGATAATGAAACATTAAAATATATAGAACATGGTACTTATACCAAAGATACAATATTATTTAGCAATAACCCCACTATATTAACTTATCATACAGATATAGACAGTAGATGGATGCCAAAAAAAGAAGGAATTAAACTGTATGATATAGATAGTTTTAATAACTCTATAAAACAAATTAAAGAGGTATATATAGTATGGTTTGGTGATAAAAACAGTACTTTTTTATATACAATTAATGATATAAGCAAGATATATCAGCTTAAATTAATTAAAAAGTTAACAGACGGTTATATATATAAAATTATAAAATAAAAATTACATTGAATTTACAAAGGATGAATACTATCATGAATTATATTAAATTAATAAGACCTAAACAATGGATAAAAAATTCATTTGTATTTGCAGCACTAATATTTTCAAAAAAATTTATTGAAATAGATGCTATTGAATATTCTATATTATTGTTTATATACTTTACTATTATTTCATCAATAATATACATCTTTAATGATATTAATGACGCTGATAATGATAAGATACACCCTAAGAAGAAAAAAAGACCCATAGCAAGCGGAGCAATATCTAAGAGAAATGCAGTATTTTTTATGTGTATATTAATAATAGTATCACTAATAATCAGTATCCATTTTGATATTGGAGTTAATATAGTAATAATCTTGTACATAATTAATAACATCATTTATACCACTGGATTTAAAAATTATATAATTATTGATGTAATGATGATTTCTATAGGCTTTTTACTTAGAGTAATAGCTGGAGCTCTAGTACTTGAAGTTTATATATCGTCATGGATAATTATATGTACGTTTTTCCTATCTATGCTAATGGGACTTGGAAAGAGAAGAAGCGAAATAGTATATTTAGAAGATTCCGCTGCCAGTCATAGACATAATCTTAAACTTTACTCAATTAAGTTGATTGACTATATGTTGAATATATGTGTTGGTTGTACCTTAATAACTTACACTTTATATTCGATTTTGGAATATGATAATAAGATATTTATGATAACTAATATGTTTGTTTTTTATGGTATATTCAGATATGTATATCTTATATTTAGTGAGGATAGTTGTAAAATGCCTGCAGAAATAATTATAGAAGATAAGCCTTTATTAATTAATATTCTTAGCTTCGGTATTTCATGTATACTAATTTTACTATACATATAAAAAATTGTGATATATAACAGCCAATAATTGGAAATGAGGTAGTATAATGATTAGAGTATTAAAAAATATAATTACTAAAAAACCTATATTAATTATATATGATGTTACAAAATTGTGTAATGAAAGATGTCCAATGTGTAATATATGGAAGACAAAGAGCAATGACATGAATCTTGATCAAATAAAAATTATAGCGAAACGTTTAAAGAAATTTGGTATAGGGTATGTATTTATACAGGGTGGTGAACCTACATTAAGAAAAGATCTTATAGATATTATTGATATATTTATTAAAAATAAAATTAAGCCTACAGTAATAACTAATGGAATATTACTTAATAGGGAGCTAGCAGAACAGATAGCAATAAGAAAGTGTAACTTAGCAATAAGTATAGATTCATTAGATGAAGAAAAATTTAAAAAATACAGGGGTGTTGATATACTTAGTAAAGTAAAAGAAAATATATTAAATATATCAAATATTAAGAGAAAAGGTAATTGGGCAATAACAACTACAATATCTAAACTAACTACAATAAATGAGATTAAAAAATTAGAAAATTTTGCAAATACTTATGGTTTTATGTATGCAATAAGACCATATATATATGTTAATGGTAATGCAGGTAAGAAAGAAGATGACCTAATATATAGTTATGATGATGTCAAAGAAATATTTGAATATATGCTAAATAGGGCAAGAAAAAACAATTATTTTGCTAGTCTAATTTACGAAGAACATATTAAATATATGAAAAAAGAAGTTATGCCAGAATGTGATGCAATGAAATATTCTTTAGTTATGAAAGAAGACGGGATATTTGCTCCGTGTATTGAATTTACAAATAAGCAAGTAGACATTGATGACTTTAACAAAAATAAGAAAAAGTACAAAAAAATACTCTGTGAATGTAATAATACAACACCATGTTTTTATAATGATGCTAGAGAAATCGGTATACTTCTTAGAAAAAAATGGAGAATTATATTAAATATACCTAAACTCATAAAACAAATGATCTTATATGGTAATTTCTTTTAAGGTATATTTATATTATCATATAAACTTTTAGAGAAAGGAAAGTATAGATATATATAATTATTATAATATATATTGTGTACAAGTGATTTTATGAATGTATTTATTACAGGGGCCAGTGGGTTAGTTGGTAAAAATCTGATTAAAAAACTTGATAATTGCGATAATATAAATAAGATATTCTGCTTGTATAGAAAATTGCCAGAATATATTATTTCGGATAAAATAGTACCTATAATAGGTGATGTAGATACCTTATCCAATATTTCTATTAAAGAGCCTATTCATAAAGCAATACATTTAATAGGATACTGGAAAAAAGAAAATATGAAATTACTTTATAAAATTAATGTGGAAGGAACAAAAAATTTTATTGCTTTTTGTAAAAAAAATCATATAAAATCTATTATATACGTCAGTAGTATTAATGTTAAACTAATTAATAAAGGCAATTATGCAAGAACAAAATTAATGGCGGAAAAAGAGATAATAAATTCATCAATTAATTATATTATAATGAGACCAACTCTGATATATGGTAATGGCGATATAGGTTTATCAAAATTATGTAAAATGATAAAAAGAAGTTGCATTATACCTGTTATTGGAAATGGTAAAGCGTTAGAGCAACCCATTTATGTAGAGGAAGTAGCAGAATATCTTAAAAAAGCCATTCTTGATTTTCAAGAAAATATAATTATGCCTATAGCAGGTAAGTATCCTATTGAATACGATAAGATGATTAATATTATAGCTGCTCAGATTAATAAAAAAATTAGAATAATCCATTTACCTATAAGATTGATATCATTTTGTGTTAGCATAATAGAAAAGCTAAAAGTCCCATTCCCAATAAATTCAGAACAGATAGCTCATATTTCAGAAGATCTAAAAGTCGATAATACAGAGGCTTCATGTTATTATAATGTTAACCTTCAATCTTTTGAAAAAAATATATTGAATTTAGATTACTTAGAGTAAATAATTATATATAGATTATTATTTTGGGAATAAGTAATAAATATGATTAAGAAATATAATGAGTGTTATAATATAAATAAAGTAATTTATCTACTAAAAAAGTGTCGAAAATAACTTTTTTATGTGCTATAATTTAAATAATACTATATTCATGACTGATATATTTAACTGAGATAAATAAAATAAATCAATTGAAAAGAGGGAATGAATGAATGGCTTATCGTAAGAGACAACGTAATAAGAGAAAATTATGGTTCTTGATTTTATTAATAGTGTTGATAATTTGTGCTCCATTTGTATATAAATACTTAACTAATAAAGCAGATGATGGAAATAACTTTATCAGTAGTATAATTAAACCAGAAGAAGCTACAGTAGAAACATTGGAAGTTGGGTTTAACGATTATCTAGAAAGCCCTGGTGCTAGCTACATTTTATATAGTGAAGCGCCAAAAGTAAAGGGGCTTTATGTAAATGCATCCGCAGTTCATAGCAAAGAAAGATTTAATACCTTAATTGATATTGCTAACACTACAGAGATAAATGCGTTTGTTATTGATGTTAAAAATGATTCAGGTAGAATTACATTTGATATGGATAATCCACAATCTGATGAAATTAAAGCAGAAGTAAAATATATGAATGACATTAATGTCGTCATGGATAGATTATATGAGAATGATATCTATCCAATAGCACGTATTGTAGCATTTAAAGACCCTTGGTCATCAAAAAAAATAACTGACTTTGCCATTAAGAATAAAGACGGCAGTCTTTGGATGTATGATAAAATATCATGGCTTAATCCTTATAATAAAGATACTTGGGATTATGTACTTAATGTTGCTAAAAAAGCCGCAGAAGTTGGATTCAAAGAAATTCAATTCGACTATATAAGATTTGAAGCTACGAGAAGCTTGGATAACGCAGATTTTGGCAAGGACGCTGAAAATAAAACAAGAATGGAAGTAATTTCTGAATTTGTAGCATACGCCATGAAAGAATTAAAACCATATAATGTTAAAGTATCTGCTGATGTATTTGGTACTATTATTACAAGTAAAGTAGATGCAAAAACTATAGGACAGGATTACTTAGCTATGGCAGAGAAATTAGATGTCATCTGCCCAATGGTATATCCTTCACATTATGGAAAAGGTTTCTTTGGAATACCAAGAGATAAACATTCAGACTTATATCCATACGAGACAATACTAGGTTCTATGAAAGCATCAAATGAAAAATACAAAGAATTAAATGGCAAAAAAGCAGCTATAGTAAGACCTTGGCTTCAAGCCTTTACTGCATCTTATCTAAGAAAACCAAATTATAAGTCTTATGGTCCAGAAGAAGTACGTGCTCAGATACAAGCAACATATGACGCAGGTCTTGAAGAATGGATTTTATGGCATGCTGGTTCAAAATATAATAAAGATGCATTATTAAAAGAGCAATAGTGCTTCATGATAGCTACTTTATTGAAACGGGGTGAGTACTTGTGAATAAAGAGAAAGTAAAGATTATGACTAATCTTGCTATATACGAAAAAAATGTAGGAAAAGAAGATTTCACTGTAAATGGTCATTTTAAGTCAAATTATATATCCTACAATAACTTTAAAACACGATTAGGTATTTTGGTAGCAATGTGTATTATATTGGGCGGGGACTTAATGAGAAGAGTTACTAGAGACCTTAATAGTTTAGGAGATATAAATTATATTAGTTTAGGTATTAAGTATCTTGTAATATTAGTTGTTGTACTAGCATTTTACACAGTCATTTCGACAATCATTTATAGAAAAAGATATAGAAGCGCTGAAATAAGGATCGCAAAATATAAAAAACTACTTAATAAATTGGATGATTATAAGTAGTGTAGATTTTATTCAAGGAGGAAATTTTAGTTATGACTAAGCTTTATGAGATAAGGGAAGTGCTCATAACACTGTATAAACGATATGAAAGATTTATAGTGCCTATAACTAGATTTATGTTGGCATTAATGGTATTTGTTAGATTAAATGGGTTTTTGAATTTTGCAAAGGTACTTAATAAACCAGTGGTAAATATATTACTAGCAGCAGTAGCTAGTTTTATTCCTGGTAATTGGTTAGTACTCTTATTAATATTTGTAATTAGTACTCATTTATTCTATGTTTCAATTGAAGCTTTAGCAATAATTTTCGTGATAATGATAATAATATACTTGATGTATATTAGGATATTTCCTAAAATGGGTTATTTCATAGTGGCGGTTCCGTTGCTCTTTTCGCTAGGAATACCATATATAGTGCCTATTTTTGCAGGATTATTTGTTGGTCCAATAGCAATAGTGCCAGTTTGCATTGGAGTTGGGGTCTACTTTTTTTCAGGTCACATGTCAACTATTCTGTCAATAAAAGCAGCAGATTTGACAGATTTACCAGATTCACTTATGAGTATGTACAAATCAATTACAGATTTACTATTTAACGACAAAGCTATGATGTTAACAATTATAATATTTATTGCAGTTATCTTGATTACATATTTTGTAAGCCGTTTAGAAATAGACTATGTATGGTACATTGCCATTGTAGCTGGTAGTATTACTAACTTGTTAGGATTTATTATTGGAAATATAATATTAAAAACAGATATTAGTATACTTGGAGTTATATTAGGTTCTATACTATCAATAATATTTGTTTTTGCTTGTCAATTCTTGAAAGTATGTTTACACTATACAAGAGCTGAGAAAGTACAGTTTGAAGACGATGATTATATCTATTACGTGAAAGCAATACCTAAGATTAAGATTGGAAAACAGATTAAAAAAATAAAGCGTATAAATAATATAACAAAATAATATCTATTGATTAATAATCAATTAACATAACGAAGAAGTCTTATGACTCTCTTCGTTTTTTTAAAAAATTACATTTTTCGTAAATCAAGTTATGGAATATATTTTTAAAAAAATTTTATAAAAATCTATTTTTATAAAGTATAAATAATGATATAATAAATTACATATAAGTTAATCTTTTGTAACTAGAAGGGGTATCAATTATATACGCCCATTAACCTTATAATATTAAAATAATTCAATGAATTTGTTTATTAATATAAGTATTATAATAAGGTATAGGTTAATATTGGTAGAATGAATAGTCTAAGATTGATAGAAACATGGTTAAAGAGGGTGTAATATTGGAAGATTTGAATAACTTTTGGGAAAATTTAAAATTGATACGTTTGGATTTGCCTATAATAGGCGTAAAAGATGTAATTGAAATAGCTTTGATTGCATTTGTCATATATCAACTTTTAAAATGGGTTAGAGGTACTAGAGCCTGGACACTTTTTAAAGGTTTATTAATAATATCTATTATTGCATTTATATCAATGATACTCGAACTAAACACTATAACTTTTATATTTGTCAAAACCATAAATACTGGAATCATAGCCTTACTGATTGTATTTCAGCCAGAACTTAGAAGTGCATTGGAACAGCTTGGCCGAAGA
Source organism: Vallitalea sp. (assembly GCF_025211055.1). Classification (GTDB taxonomy): domain Bacteria; phylum Bacillota; class Clostridia; order Lachnospirales; family Vallitaleaceae; genus Vallitalea. Next base: position 49,134 of record NZ_JAOARO010000033.1, read on the forward strand.
AATTTTTTCTCTACATTTTTAATATTTGAAGAGCAGAAAGACAAAAAAGAGAAGATTTCATTAAAGGCAATAGAAGAAATTGTAACAGCAACAGAAGAAATGGCAAAATTCAAAACAGGAGCATTAATAGTTGTTGAAAGAGAAGTAAAACTGGGTGAATATGAACGAACTGGAATACCGTTGAATGCAACTATAACAAGTCAATTACTTATAAATATATTTGAACACAATACTCCACTCCATGATGGAGCAATTATAATTCGTAATAATAAGATAGTTGCAGCAACTTGCTATTTACCACTCTCAGATAATATGAGTCTTAGTAAAGAGTTAGGTACAAGGCATAGAGCAGCAGTTGGTATAACGGAAGTTTCTGACTGTATAGTTATCATAGTTTCAGAAGAAACAGGAAATGTATCAATGGCATTAGGTGGCAATATAATTAGAAATATAGATAGTGATTACTTGAAAAATAAATTAATCTATCAAAAGAAAACAGCTGACATAAAGAAATTTAAGATTTGGAAAGGTAGACAAAGAAATGGGTAATATATTCTCAAGAAACGTAGGATGGAAAATTGCATCAATTGTAATAGCCTTCTTTGTTTGGTTTGCTATTGTACAGGTTGAAGATCCATATATAACTAAGGATTTTAAGAATATTCCTGTTAAAGTTCTTAATGAACGGGTAATAACGTCCAAAAACCAATATATCAATTTTATAGAAGGTCAATATGTGGATGTAACACTAGGTGGAAAACGTAAAATAATTGAAAGGTTCAATAAAGAAGATATAATAGCTACAGTTGATATGCAGTATTTATCTTTTACGGATACATTGGTTATTGATATAAAAACAAATAATGAAGCTATTACTGTAGTTAAGAAAAGTCCTAATGATATGCGTATAACAAGAGAAAATATTAAATCAGAAATTAGACAAATAACCTATGAATTTGAGGGTAATCCTAAGGAATCATATATTCATCTAGATCCTATTATTACTCCAAATACTGTTGAAATAGAAGGAGCAGAATCTAAGATGGCTCAAGTAAAAGAAGTTAAAGTAACCTTTGGTATTGATGGTGCCACTAATGACGTTACATCTGTTGGTAAAATAAGATTATTAGATAAAAATGGTAATGAAATTAGTGACATAGATAAGAGTATAGAAGAAGTAAATTACCAAGTTCCTATCAGGAAATTGAAAAAAGTTAATGTGCTTATTAAGACCACAGGTAGTTTGCCTTCGGGATACAAATTGACTGGAAGTGAAGTTAATCCTAATAAGGTAACTCTTATTGGAGAAGAAACGGCTATTGATAAAATAAATAATCTAGTATTACAAGTACCACTTAATAATGTTACTGCTGATGTTAATAAAGAAATTGATTTAGCCACAGTACTACCAGTAGGAGTATCAAGGTATCAAAACACTAATATGGTTACGGTTAAATTGAATGTAGACAAAGTTCAAGAAAAAGACGTAGTAATATTAACTCATGATATTAGTATTGATAGATTACCAGAGAATCTAAATATATCTATAGTTAATACAGAAGATATTAAGGTTAAGTTTCGAGGAATTCAAGAAGACTTGAACAGAATTACAGTATACAGTCTTAATCCTACGATAAATCTTAATAACTTGGAGGAAGGGATACATGAAGTTACTTTGGGTATTACATACCCAAGAAGTGTTGAACTTGTTACTGAAATTCCAAAAGTTATAATAGAATTAACTAATCAAGATCAAGGTGTAGCTGACGACATACAGGATAATACTGGTGACATGGGAGAAGATACTATAAGTGATGAACCTGTAGATGATACAACAGTTAACAATTAATATTTTTATACGGGGCTGTCTAATAATATTTTTTGGCTATAAGCTAAAAGGTATTGTTAGACAGCCTCTTTTTATGGATAAAAAGTTTTATATAAAGCCAAGTAACAAAAATAATGATTATTACATATTACTATAGTATATACCACTTTAGAAAGTGGTATATACCAGACCTAAAACAAAAAGCTATTTATTTCATAATTTATTGAAGGTAAATATAGGGAGTGATATAATTGTGAAAGTGTAAAGAGGTAAAATACTACTAATATTTTCCTAATTTAATTTTGTAATCAATTAAACTAAAGAATAGATATAACATATAAATATAATATGAAAGGAATATAATTATGGGTAAATTATTTGGAACCGACGGTGTAAGAGGAATTGCTAACAAAGAACTTACTATAGAGATGGCATACAAATTAGGGCAGGCAGGTGCTTACGTACTTACTAAAGAGAAAAAACATAAGCCAACTATATTAATAGGAAGAGATACACGAATATCAGGAGAAATGTTGGAAGCAGCGCTTATCTCAGGTATATGTTCAGTTGGAGCCAACGTGGTAAGTATTGAAGTAGTACCGACACCAGCGGTAGCCTATTTAACAAGATTATATAATGCAGATGCGGGAGTAGTAATATCCGCTTCTCATAATCCAGTAGAATACAATGGAATAAAATTCTTCAATAGTAAAGGATATAAATTATCTGATGAACTAGAAGAAGAAATAGAAGATATAATGTTGAATAACAGTGAGAAACTAGAATTCCCTACAGGAACTAAGATAGGAAGAGTTAAGCGTAAGAGAGAAAGTATAACAGATTACATTGAGTATGTTAAGAGTGTAATAGACATTGACTTAGAAGGAATGAAGATAGTTATTGATTGTGCTAATGGGGCATCATATGTATCCGCACCAGAAACACTAAGACAATTAGGTGCAGAAGTATTTATCATTCATAATGAGCCTGATGGAACTAACATAAACAAGAAATGTGGTTCTACTCATATGGAAGACTTACAACATTTTGTAAAACAAGTAGGTGCTGATATAGGTCTTGCATTTGATGGTGATGCTGATAGATGTCTTGCAGTAGATGAACATGGAAATATGGTTGATGGTGATAAGATTATGGCTATCTGTGGTCTATACATGAAAGACAAAGGATTATTAAAAAAAGATACTGTTGTTGCAACTGTAATGAGTAATCTAGGATTATTTATTATGGGAAAAGAAAAGAACATACATATGGAGCAAACAAAAGTTGGCGATAGATACGTATTAGAAAAGATGATAGAACAAGGCTACAATCTTGGTGGGGAGCAATCAGGACATATTATTTTTTTAGAAGAAAATACAACAGGTGATGGACTCTTAACAGCTATTCATCTATTAGAAGCACTCAAACACTCAGATAAAAAATTATCAGAATTAGCTAATGTTATGGAAGTATTACCACAAGTATTAGTAAATGCCAAAGTCAGCAATGGTAACAAATACAGTTACTTAGAAGATGAAGTAATAAAAAATGAAATAGAGAGACTAGAAGCTAAATTTGATGGTGAAGGAAGAGTATTAATAAGACCTTCTGGTACTGAACCATTAGTTAGAGTAATGATTGAAGGAAAAGACAAAGAGTTATTAGCTGATGAAGCAGAAGCATTAGCTGGCTTAATAGAGACTAGACTTAAATAATCTCTCGGAATCTTGAGAGATCATGTCAGCAAAGCTGACAAAAGCACTTTGACAAGTAAATATTGTCTGAATTACAAATAAAAGTAGAAAAATGGGTAAAAGAAATAGACATAACTGCTGTTATGCTTTAAA
>NZ_JAOARO010000034.1 GCF_025211055.1 Vallitalea sp.
AGACCTTCTTAATGAAGTATATTCTTGTAATTATAGTATCCGCACTGCTTTATATCGTGAACTAAAAAGAAATAAATAAGTGAGACAACTACAATTTCGTCAGGGTATAGCTCTTGGTTTTTATTGACCCATTAGAAAGACCTAGAAAAGATTTTCGGGGGAAGACCTTAAAACCACTTCGTAGGCTACCGACCCTAGTGGTCCTTTTCCTGTCTCATGATTGTTCATTTTATTTGGAAAACTAAAAAGGTAGCCATATCCCGAAAGTGTTCCAGCACTTTCGGGCATATGCAGGTAATGACGTACCTACACATACAGCAACGCTGTTATGAGCAACCTTGAATTTATTATAGATGATTCTACATAGCTTTACAAGTGTAGGTTTGCACTTTTTTGTTTTCCTTTCAACGACTTTGAAAGGAGATATTACATATGAATTTACGTATTTTAACAGTTTCTAGCGTTACTAATTATCTTGGAGTTAAGAATGGATTTTCTTGTTATCCCGTTATTCGCCTACAAGGGAAATGGCTAGAAAAACAAGGCTTTAACATTGGGGACAAGGTACACGTTGTAGAAAATAAAGAACAATTAATTATTAAGATTATTAAAGAGTAGGAGAGTGATTATTTATGGCAAGGATTAAATTTACTACTACATTAGATGAAAATTTATTAGCATTAGCTAAAGAAAAATCATGTCATGGTGCTAATGAAATTATTGAACAGGCTCTTAGATTTTACTTTAGAAATGCTAGTGTTACGGTATGGGAAAAGAGTATTAATACAGAAGATGACAACAACGACAAGCATTTTCAGAAGCTTATTTTACGTTCTAATAGATTAGTTCTTGAAACTGTACAAGATAGAACTACCATCAAGAAATACGACAAGGAATCTGTTTGCCCTAAATCTCTTAAACTAGGTGGTTGGTCTAAAGTTTGGGATATATCTAAGATAATGCCCCACTAATTAAGCTATGAAGGGAATAGACAGTTTATCACTATCAAGAGTATGTTGCACTCTGTGTAAAACTGATACTATCAATGTGAAGCTGTCTTATTCCTTTTATATACATCTATATTAAGTTTTTAACTAATAGTTTTAATAATTATTATAGTTATTTCAACTATTGTTTAAGGATTTAATTCGTACTTTGACAACTTAATATATTATTTTTCAACTATCTTTCTTTCTGATTAGAAGATGTAAAAACTTACTGGACTATCATTGTACGACTATTTATCAGGATATTTCATCTTTAGATGTGGATATCTTAATAGTTTGATACTGGTGTTGTGGATGTTTACGTTTTTATTCATCAGAATGGAGTGATACAATGCACAAGAAACAAATGTATTTATATGTTGGGGTTGATACTCACCGTTTGACACATACTGCCGTAATTATGAATTGTTGGCATGAGATTATTAAATCTATTACTATTCAAAATAAGCCTTCGGGATTTGCTGAATTAATAGATTTAGTAAGAACTTATGAGATTGTTTATTCTGTTACTGCTATTTATGGTCTTGAAGATACTAACGGAGTTGGGAGAGCCTTATGCCATTTTCTTATTGATAATAATAAACAAGTGAAATTCGTCAATTCTTCTCTTAGTTCACAAGAAGCAAAAAAGAATACTACTATTCATAAAACAGATGAATATGACGCTTTCTGTGTTGCAAAGGTTTTACTTGATGAATTTGACAAGCTTAAAAATGTAACTAAGGATAATGAAATCTATTATAAGATTAGCCAACTAATGACAAGGCGTAATAAATTAGTAGAACAAAGAACATCTATCATTAATCAACTACATATGCAACTATCCTATCATTATTATAGTTATAGTAAGTTTTTCAGTGATATTATAGGCAAGACAGCTCTAGCCTTTTGGTATAACTATCCAAGTAGCAAATATTTAGAAAATATATCTATAGAACAATTAGGGGAGTTTCTTAGAAAAGAAAGCCATAACTTTTTTACTGTAGCCAAAGCAAAGACCTTAATAAGTTTAATTAATGAAGATAAGGATATTTTATCTCATGATGAAACTAGATGCTTCCTTATTAAAAACTATGTTGAGGATATTCGTTATAAACAAAAAGAAATATCTACTATTGATGAACTATTGCAACAATGCATTGATGACTTAGGAGTTAATCTACAATCGTTCAATGGTATAGACCTAATTACATCAGCACAGTTATTGTCTGAAATAGGTGATATTAATAGGTTTAAGAACTCGGCAAAACTTGCTCGTTACTCGGGTATTGCCCCAGTTACTTATAGTTCTGGAAGCAAAGAAAAGAACTTTCGTAACCAAAGAGGAAATAGAAAGCTTAATAGTATATTCTTTTATATAGCACTTGGACAACTAACTACTCATAGAAATACTGGAACACCAAGAAATCCTATTTTATATGAATACTATCATAAAAAAGTATCGGAAGGTAAAACCAAGTCACAGGCTATTGTTTGTGTTTCTAGGCGATTGGTAAATATCGTTTATAACATGTTGAAATACAAGAAAGATTATAGCATACAACCCATTAATAATGAGAAATCAACTAAATGTGGGTAGTGATATTATATCTATTGATATGATAATTATAACAGATATAATTAACATGAAATTATTCATTGTTTAAAAATATAAATTAAATAGATAAAATAAGAGTGCAAGTATCCCCATCACCAGAGTATATATTTAGATATGGTATTATGAATATATCCGATATATGTTATAATATTCAATATTATAGCATCGCTATAATGTAATAATATCTTAGCTAATCAATGCTATATTATCATTTATAGCATAGCTATAATACTACATCTAAGTATATAAAACTATAAACCTACCGTTAACTAATTATGTTAACTTCGTGTATAGAGATATTGATATTAAAATATACATCGTTATAAATTAGTATCTTCTATATAAATAGGTTTATAGTTATGGATAGTTATAGAGGCGACGGGCTTAATCTTTATGCGTACGTATCAAATAATCCAGTAAACTTCATAGACCCAACAGGTTATTGTGGTGAAAAATCGGGCAAAAAGATATTACAAATAGACCAAATAAAAAATCTACCAAGG
>NZ_JAOARO010000035.1 GCF_025211055.1 Vallitalea sp.
TATATTTCATAATCAAGGCGCGAAGCGCACATTTTTCGATGAATATGTCAATGGTTTTTGACAAAAAAGTGGGGGGTTTTAATAAAAAGGAATCTAGAAGCGTTGAATTTACTGGCTTAGAGATTCCGAGAGAATATTATACTTTTAGGAGGATTAAAAATGGAACAATACAAGAAAGAGTTTATTGAGTTTATGGTTGAGTGTGGAGTATTGACTTTTGGTGATTTTGTTACTAAGAGTGGGAGAAAGACTCCTTTTTTTGTGAATACAGGTAATTATAGGACTGGGAGTCAGTTAAGCAGACTTAGTGAGTTTTATGCTAAGGCTATTATGGATAATTTTGATACTGATTTTGATGTGTTGTTTGGACCAGCTTATAAGGGAATACCTCTTAGTGTAACTACAGCAGTGGCACTTAGCAATAATTATGATAAAGAAGTAGCATATTGCTCTAATAGAAAAGAAATAAAAGATCATGGTGATAAAGGGATTTTGCTTGGAAGTAAGTTGCGTGATGGTGATAAGGTTATAATTATTGAGGATGTTACTACTGCCGGGACATCAATTTATGAGACTATGCCAATAATAAAAGCTAATGGTAATGTGGATGTAAAAGGATTGATTATATCTGTTGATAGAATGGAAAAAGGACAGGGAGATGCAAGTGCTCTTACTGAATTATCTAAGAAGTTTGATATGAAAACTTGTGCTATAGTAACTATGGATGAGGTTGTAGAGTATCTATATAATAAAGAGATTAGCGGTAAAGTATTGATTGATGATGAGATGAAAGGTATGATAGAATCTTATTATAGTATTTATCGAGGAACTTCCACCATCTATTAATACCCATTCAAGGGCTGTATTAGAGATTTTGGGTTTATACAGCCCTTTGTGTTAACTTTATCATACTAATTCAGCTAATCTAGTAACAGCTACAAATATGTCAGAAATCTTATACCATGTTGGGTAATCAACTATTCCAGTAACTGGAAGTAAAAACGCTTTTTGGAAAGTTTCTACAGCTTCTTTTGTCTTGGGACCAAAAACTCCATCCACTTTTAATATAGGAATAGCAGGATAGTTTTTGGATATAGCATTAAGTTGACGTTGTATAACTCTGACAGGTTCTCCAGTTGAGCCTTGCTGCAAATTATAACCTGGAAACGATGAAGGTATTCCACTTACTTTTTCAGCAGTATTAATATACATATCCATACCATAGAAGTAACGAAGGATTTCTATAGCATCTTCTCCTAGATCACCTCTATATTTGCTTCCCCATTGAGTCATCCAATTTTCACATTGAACTCTTATACCATCACAATATTGAGTTAATATAGGTTGAACAATTCCAGGTCTTGAAAGGTAATTTACGAATAATTGATCAACTATATCTGATATATTTCTATATACATTCCGACCATATACGAATTTATGGTCAAATGCTGTAGAAGATGTAATGTTAAAGTTTTTACCTTTTGCTCTGTACCATTCTGTATAAATTCTATTTAATGTAAATGATAGTATAGCTAGTATATTAGCTTGTATAGTACTTTCAGGCCAAGTAGAATAGATTTCAGATGAAGCTACATTTTTAATGTAACTAGTGAATGGAACAAAATAATTAGGGGCACTTGTATCATCAGGTGATCCATCATGAACAATAATAATGCTAGGTACAACGGGCTGGTTTAATACAATAAAACTATCTTCAACATCATCTTTTACTTCACTTTCGGGAATTTTTGGTGGATATTCTGCATATAGAGTGTGGGGGTCAATGACTAATGTTTCTTGCTGTTGTTTCTTTATCTTTGAAGAAACCTCTACGGTAGGAATCATTCTTACATCTTGCAGAGCCAATTCATTGGGTAATATCTGACAACCTTCAATATTAACTGACTCAAATTCTGGTGCGGTTATTTCAAGATTATATTCTGAATAAGGTTTTGGATTATTAGGTTCAAGACTATATTCAAGTGGCGGAGCATCTAAGTCTATAGTTACTGTTCTACCAAGATTAGTGGTAGTAAGTTCTTCAACGATTTCATTACCAGGAGTAGTTTTTCTAATGGTTACTTTTGCAGAATTAATAGGCTTAAAACCTAATTGAGTGACCGTATTTACTGATAATTGACCAAAAGATTGAGTAGATGTTTCGGCTGGATAAATCCTTTTTCTCATAATTCTCCTTACTATTTAGGCATGATTTTATTTACTTTTAGTATATGAGAAGACAAGTATTATTGCTAAAAAATAAGTTGAATAGTTCTCAACAAAAAATAATAATCAAAAAAAGAGAATACTACTTCCGTAGTATTCTTATGTGGGGGAGAACATATTGTAAACAGGGATACTAAGTAACCTATTACAACCAATCTATACACTAGCCTTTATATAAAGACCAGAATAAGGTTGTTTGATCCTTATATAAAGGCTAATTTATTATCCATAAAAAAGCTTCCATACAATGAATCGTTATTTGGTATCCCTGTAGTAATAAGTATATCCAAATATATTTTTTTATATTCAATCACAAGATAAAATTTTTAACTAAAATAATAAATTAATTTTAGTTAAAGTTGATATTTATTGACTATAGTAATATGTAAAGGTAAACTATAATTAAGCTTGAATTTTATGACATAATAACAATTATGATTTATCCACAAAAAGTAATTAAGTATTGAATATTAGATCTTTTATTTTGTGGAATAATACTATTTTTTATAGGAGGAATTAAATATGAATATAGCTAGTTACATAGACCACACAATACTTAAACCAGATGCGACAAAAGAACAAGTCAATAAAATATGTGAAGAGGCAAAAGAATATAATTTTGCTTCAGTATGCGTAAATGCATTTAGAACCAAATTAGTGAAAGAGCAGTTACAAGGTTCTCATGTAAAAGTGTGTACAGTAGTAGGATTTCCACTTGGTGCTGTACCAACAGAAGTAAAGGTTTTTGAAACTAATTTAGCTATTAAGCATGGAGCTAATGAAATAGATATGGTTATTAATATTGGTGCATTGAAGGACAAGGATTATGATTATGTCTATGAAGATATCAAAGGTGTTGTTGATGCTTGTAAAAATAAAGCGTTGGTTAAGGTAATTATTGAAACTTGTTTATTGACAGATGAAGAAAAAGTTAAGGTTTGTGAATTGTCTGTTAAAGCAGGAGCAGAATTTGTTAAAACGTCAACTGGATTCAGTAAAGGTGGAGCAACTGTAGAAGATGTATCACTGATGAAGAAAACAGTTGAAGAAAATGCAAAAGTAAAAGCTTCTGGTGGCATAAGGGATTATGAAACAGCTAAAGCTGTTATAGATGCTGGAACTGATAGAATAGGTGCAAGCGCAGGAATTGCAATTGTTGAAGGTTCTAAATAAGATATTACCATCAGTAAGTTATAGGCAAGCCTTATGGCTTGCCTAATTGAATATTTTAGATAATTCATCTAATATGAAATCATTTTGTGCTTTATTCATAAAACAAAAGCGGAAAAATTGTGAGTTGAGAAAAGGGAATGTAGAGGCATCTCTAATCATAATTTTTTTCTTGATTAATTTTTCAAATAATTCATGTGAATCAATATCGTCTCTTAATATTTTGATTAAAATAAAATTAGCTGTTGGTGGGAATACTTTAATATCTTTCCAGCTATTCAATTCCTTGTATATTCTATTACGTTCTTGTTCAATGAAATCTTTTGTCATTTTGATATATTCTTCATCTTCAAACATAACTTCACCAGCAAAACTTGCTAAAGAATTGATTGTCCAAGGATTTTTTAGATTATTGATCTTCTCCATAATTGTTTTATTACCACAGATACCGTATCCTAATCTTAAGCCAGGTGAAGCATAGAATTTTGAAACTCCTCTAGTTATAAACAAATTATCATATGATTTCGTAAGTCCAACAGAAGTTATTTTATCCACTTCCTTTGTGAACTCTATATATGTTTCATCTATCATAACATAAATATTTTTTTTATGACAATATTCCAAGATGCACTTAATGTCTTTGGAATAAATAGATGTTGATGTAGGATTATTAGGATTACATATAACCAGTAGCTTAATATCATCTGTTATTTTAGATAATAGATCTTTAATATTTATCTTGAAATTAAGTTCTTCTTCCAAAGCATAATAATCAGAATGACCTCCACCTATTGAGATTTCTCTTTCATATTCTGAATATGTAGGACCCACAATAAGGGCTTTTGTTGGTTTGATGATATTAATGAATATGGAAATGAGTTCAGTTGAACCATTACCAACAATTATATTTTCATAATTAACACCAATGTATTTAGCTAGTTGTTTTCTTAATCTAGTATACACCCTATCAGGGTACATACCAATAACATTAACATTTTTTGATAGTAATTCTAATAGATTCTTAGAAACTCCTAGAGGGTTGACATTTCCGCTATAATTGATAATATCATATTTATTAATATTATAAACTGATTCTATTTTCTCTAGGTCGCTACCATGAAAATGACTTTTTTTATTTGACACACAATCACTTCCTTTACATATTAATTATACCTATTAATATAGATAATGCAAGATATAAACATATTGATAGTTCAAAGGTAAAAAAACCAAGAACTACATTTTATGTTTCTTAACTAGAGAAATAGTAATTAAGAACAAAGGAATAATTAACAGAATAAATAAGCCTAAAAAACCCAGATAATTATGTGATTTTCTTAGTAAATCCATAGTAAAAGGAATTAATGAGAAAATATAGGTTGTAAGACAAACAATGAAAACAATTATATTTCTATTAATCTTAACAAATACTTTGCTTAATAAATGAATTCCCATATACAAAGAAAGAACAATGGATGAATAACTAGTTAATATCCATGCTATGATAAAGAAAAAATCTAGTCTTTTTAATGATTGCAAAAAATCTATTTCAATTCTTCTAATTGTGGCAAATATTGCATCCTCATAACGTATTACACTATCAACACCCATTACAGCGATACTTGTTTCTACAGCTGAAATATAAATAAATGTAATTATAGCAATAGTTATTACTAAGTATTTAATTATTCCTTTATTTTTTTTACCTATATCCATAGGAATTACAGCCAAAATTTCTATTCCTACAAAAGGAAACACTATATCAGGTAGAGTTTTTACTATATCTTTTGCTTTAAAATGGAAAAAAGGTTGTAAATTAGTTAAACTTCCTTGACTAAATGTTGCTAAGATAAGTATTAGAGAGAATACTATAATAACAATACTTAGAATCTCGCATAACTTACTTATAACTATAATATTATTTATTAATGCATAAAATGTAATAGTCACCATAAGTAAAGATAGAGCCCAAACTGGAGTATTTAGTAAAAAGGATAACTTTATTGTTTCACTAGCTAGTCTTGTTATGACACATCCTAATGATATGGAATAGATACATATAATAGTTATAATTATATTTGTTATGACTTTCCCGGTAAGAATTATGCTATATTCATATATAGTTTTATTGCTGAACTTTTTTGCTAGGTAAACAAATAAAAAACTAGAAAAAAGAATGATGGTTGAACCAATAATAATAAGTATCCATCCGCCAGTACCTAGATTTTTTGATATGTTTTTTGGTAGAGATATTATTCCATATCCTATAATGAATGGAAATATTATAAAAGCTATTTGTTTATTAGAAAGAGTTTGATTCAAATTATATCACCTATCTTTATTGCCTTTTATTATCTTTAGTTTTTAGATAACTAGGTCTTTTGGTTGATGTTCTTACATCACTTAGTAGTAAATTTTTTAAATCTTTAAAATTAAAAGGAGATAAAGGAGAGACGTATGAAACACCAAAACTATCTATTGAACAAAGATTAATAATTATAAAGATTATTCCCATAGTAAACCCAAACAATCCAAATATACTAGTTATAATAATCATCAAAAATTTTAATATTCGAAATGTATTAGTAATAGTATAATCAGAAGTAGCAAATGAACCCATTAATGATAAGGATACAATTATAACTAACAAAGGACTTATTAATCCTGCAGCAACAGAAGCCTGCCCTATAACAATTGTTCCTACTATTCCAATAGCTGGACCTATTTGTTTTGGAAGTCGTGTACTAGCTTCTCTAAGAATTTCAGCAACTAATTCCATTAAAAATGCTTCTAAAAATCCATTAAAAGGAACAGTAGCTCTTGACGTAGCTAAACTGATAATGTAATGAGTAGGAAGTATATCCGAGTGAAAGCTTACTACAGCTACATAAAGAGAAGTTAGAAAAAGAGATATAAAAGTACATAATACTCTAATGAATTTAGAAAATAAGCTTATAAAAACATTATCGTAATGATCATCACTGGCATCAATAAATTCGATAAAAGTCTTGGGTACAACCAAAGCAAGATTTCCACCTTCTACTAATATAATAATCTTTCCATCTAATATATTTGCACTTGCAACATCAGAACGTTCTACTATACCAGCTTGAGGGAAAAAATTATATGGATTATTTAATATGAATTTTTGAACGTATCCAGATTCTAATATACCCTCTACATTTATTTTTGATATTTTAGTTTTTATAGAATCTACCAAATTATCGTCAGCAATATCTTTTATATATATGATGGCTATGTTTGTAAGGGTTCTTTTGCCCACTACATATTCATCAATTCGTAGTTGAGGATCTTTTAACCTATATCTAATAAGAGAAAGATTGTCATCATAGTTTTCAGTGAAGGCATCTCTTGCACCTTTTATAGTACTTTCAATAGTAGGATCTTGAACTTGACGTTTTTCTATTTTTAGTGTATTTGCTATAATATATTTATCTTCATTAGGGATAAGAATAATAGACTGACCTTTTAAAATATAGTCTATAAGGTTTGCTTCATCTGTATCAACAGTAATATCATCCATATATATTACTGAACTAATAATATTATCAATAGTTATATTTTTTCTAGTTTCAAGTATTAGGGGTTTAATAATACTTGTAGTCAACCTTGATCTATTGGTAAGTTGCTCTATAAAAAGAATAATAACTGTAGTGTCACTTACTTTTAAGTATCTTGATGTAATGCTTAGTTCTTCTAATTTTTTTGGATTAATTTGTTTACTGTATTTATTTATTTTCATATTTATCATCCTTTTGTGTAACTATATTAGGAGTTTTTTTGTATTTTTTAAATAATAATATAGAGAACAATAATAGGGGTAATGCAATATTGATAACTATACCAATATATCCAATAGAATCTAAAATTGATTTTGTAATTATCATACTTTGAGGAGTAAGGCATATAATCATAGATAATATAAAAACAATTAATACAATAAGATTTTGATTCTTACATTTGAATAGTTTAGTAAAAAGATGAACAGTAATATATCCTTCTAGTAAAACAGTGCAGTATAATGATAATAACCATATTATTAAAAAAACGCCATCTAGTCTTTTTAAAAATTGCAAACCATCCACTTCAATTCTTCTCATAGTAGCAAATACTGTTTCATCATACTGAACAATGCTATCAACACCCATTACAGATATACAAGATTCAATTATTAACAGATACATAAAACCAATAATTAACTGAATAAAAAGTACATTTCTAGATATTTCTTTTCTATTGCTATTCATTGGAATGACAGGTAGTATTTCAAGACCAGTTAGAGAAAAACCAATTGCTAATAAAGAATCAAAAAATTTTAAATCACTAAAATTAAAAAAAGGTTTTATATTGGTTATTTTTCCTGTGAATAAAAGAGTTATAAAAATAGTTATTCCAAATATAATAATTATCATACCAAATATTTCACAGATTCTTGCCATAGATACTAGATTTTTAGTCATTGTATAAAAAGGAACTATAATTAATATGGTAGATATAGCCCATATGGGAGTATTAATTAACATAGTTAATTTTATAGTTTCACTAGTCATTCTAGCAATCAATCCACATATAAAAAGTGTATATACTGCAAATATTATTAATACTAAATAAGATATAAATTTTCCTGTAAGAAGGGGCATATATTCATCTATAGTTTTATTAGGAAAAGCAGTGCCTATATATACAAACATATAAGCTAATACAATTATAATGATAACCCCCACAATGACTACCATCCAACCTCCAGTGCCAGCATTTTCAGCAATACTTTTAGGAATTGATAATACAGCATAACCCATAGTTATACTAAAAAGAAAATAAGATATTTGTCTGCTTGTCAAAGGATTATTCATTATTTTCCTCCTCTTTTGGAGCACTTTTTAAGTTTTGGTTAATAATTTTGGTTGTAGTATTAACATTAATTACAGCTGATAAAAAAGCATCTTCCCAATTAATTTTATTATATTGATCAACATGTTGAGATTTAAATATCTCACCAAAACTAAAAATATCACAAGTATAATCTTTTTGGGCTTTTTTTATAATATTAAGGATAGAGTCTTTTATTTTTATTGATATTTCATTTTCTAAGGCATGAATCATTTTATCATCTAATTTTTTAATATAATATTGATAACTCAATTCGGCTTCAAGTTCAAGATTGATATCAATAATTACATTATCATTTTTATAATGTGTAGTGATATCTCTATTACCAATTTTAATTCTAAAATTATATTTATTATTGGAATCTATAGGATTGGTAATCACTTCTCTTAATTTTGGATTTTTTGCTAATAGATATAATATTGGTTTTGTATCTTCTATACTAATTACATCAATAAACTTTGAATCCTTCATAACACATAATCCTAAATATTTTATATCATTTGATTCAACACCAACATAAGGTAGTAGATATCCTTCTGTACCAAAAGCAATAGTAGAAAGAATGTCACCAACATTAGGACATATAGACATACCTTTATCTTTTAGATGAACCAATATATCATCTAATAAAAAACCTATAGATATATCTTTATCAGTTTTTAATTCAAAAATATATCTAGGTGATTCACGACTTACAATAGGAAATAGAGTTTTTCTATAATCATATTCACTGTCAATTCTATTTATATAAGGTTCAATACCACTTTTTGCATAATTCTCTCCAAACACAACTACCCTAGTTGCACCAAGAAATGTAGAAAAAGGGTTGTTAGAATCATAATTAGATCTGGCTTCTTCAAAAGTTTTGCCATAAGATAATATCGTATATACTCCAGAATTTACTGAGGTTTCTTCTGTTTCCTTAGTTGTACTAAGTTTTACAATTTCTCCAGAAAATTCTATGAGATCATTGACGATATCAACACCTATAGAAACTGCAATACATTTTTTATTAATATCTTTTGAATCCCAACAACCTGTAATTAATATCATGGGAATAAGAAAAATACATATTATCTTTTTGTACATAATTTCACCTTTAATTAAATTTATATTTTAGTAAAGATTAATGAAATTAGTATTACCAATATATGAAATAATAAACATAAATTGACACTATTCTTGACACTTAATTAAGTGAACAATATAATAAATATATACTTGTAATAATATATTACTTGCTAATAATCATAATGTTGAAATATGAAAGAGGTAGCTAATGGGACTAATAGCAAACTTAAAGAATATATTTACCAAAAAAGTTGTTGCTGATATTGATGAAAAGAATTACCTTGGAGTTGATATTAATAGTGTTTATAATGATGTAGAAAATACATATAAATTGTGTAATAAACTTAAAAATACTTATAAGGATAAAGAACAGGTTATAGTAGAATATGATAGATTGAATAAGATTCATACTAGTATTCAGCAGATTGAAAAAATGAATAAAAAGCAATTAGTGGAATTTGAGGATTGTGCCAATAATTATATTGCTGTTAAAAGTGATAAAGTAGAATATGTGGATAGAATAAAGGGTGTAGGACAACAATTTGATTATCTTCAGGATTATGAGGAAGATATTAATGATGTAATTAAGAATCTAAAAAGTGTTGAAAAACGACAACGAGATGTTAAAAATGATATTACATATATAGAGGGAGAAAAAGGTGATCTTCTCTATGGTAAAGAGAGGTTAATTAAGGCACAGAAATATGTAAAAGTATTGATGATTGCTTTATTAACTATTTTTGCTTTTTCTGCATTAATATTAAGCATTATGTATACTAATAATGATATTGATATTTTTATTCCTTCAGTAATTATGATTGTAGTTGTAGGATTCTTCAGTATGTGGATATATATTTTCAGGAGATATGTCATACACGAAATCAAGAAAAACAATATTTTGATGCAAAGGGCTGTTGAGCTTCTGAATAAAGTAAAACTGAAATATGTTAATAATGAACAGTTTCTAGCTTATGAATATAATAAATACAAGGTTAAAAGCGGAGATATGTTGGAGGATAGATGGAAACAATATGAGCAGAATAAAAAAGATAAGAGCAATATACATAGAATATCAGGTAATATAGTTATTTTGGAAGATGATATTGAAAGAGTACTTAAAAAACATGGTATCCAATCAATTAATTATATCTTAGATAACATTGATATATATACCAATAAAGAAAATAGATATACGGGTATGGAAAAAATAAAGCAAGATAAAAAAACTCTAAAAAATACTTTGGAACAATATAATAATGAGATACAGCTTATAACCAAAATACTAATTGATGTTAAGAATAATGATACTACTAATGAAAAGGTTATAACTAAGATGATTAATGATGTACTTATATAATTAAAATTATTCTTCTTGGTGCAAGCAAGTCAGAAAAAGAGTTTTGTTCTGACGTGGCATTTGCAAAAATAGCCTTGACAAACAAAAAATATTATAATACCATATAATATAATTAGTTAAAGATAGTATAAATGCAGTGAGAAAGAGGAGTATGTTTGATACGGCTTACAGAGAGGAAAATTACCTTGAACTTAGTTCAGGTAGCTGAGAAATTTTCTATGATATGACAAACAGAAGGTAGCTTTTTAGCAATTTATCTGAAATTATAGTAGGATAAATCGGATGACTCCGTTAATGGTTATTAAGTGCTTATTTTGTATTGGTTATGCTGATACATATAAGAATTAAGGTGGTACCACGGTCTTATCGTCCTTATAGGGGATGATGGGATTTTTTTATTTTTAGGAATTATTTTTGATGAGGTGATTAAATGAAAATAATAGGCATTATTTTACTAGTAGTTGGAGTAATAATTTTTTATGGTGCAAAGCTTATGTATAGAAGGAATAAGAAAAAGTTAGATTATAATCCTAATAGGAATGATAATGAGGAATTCTTAGCGTTGTTGAATAACGGAACTATTGTTACTAGAATAATTGGAGCATTATTAGTAGTAGTTGGTGTAATAATAATTGTACTATTTAGTTAATATATAATTTTAGCACTATAGATACTCATACAATCTTATCAAAGGACTAAAAATAATTTTAAAAAATATATAGGAGGCAAGTTATGGGAAAAAATTTAGATAAAACTTACGATCCTTCTAAGGTAGAAGGAAGATTATATCAGAAATGGATGGACAATAAATATTTTCATGCGGAAGTAGATAGAACTAAGAAACCATTTTCTATTGTGATTCCACCACCAAACATTACAGGGCAGTTACATATGGGGCATGCTCTTGATAATACTATGCAGGATATTCTTATAAGGTTCAAAAGAATGCAGGGTCATAGTGCCTTATGGCAGCCAGGAACAGACCATGCAAGTATTGCTACAGAAGTAAAAATTGTTAAGAAAATGGCAGAAGAAGGAATTACGAAAGAAGATATCGGAAGAGAAAAATTTCTAGAAAGAGCTTGGCAGTGGAAAGAAGAATACGGTGGAGTAATAGTTGATCAGCTTAAGAAATTAGGTTCATCTTGTGATTGGGATAGAGAAAGATTTACTCTTGATGAAGGATTATCTAAGGCTGTTGAAGAAGTATTCATCAAGTATTACAACAAAGGTTACATCTACAAAGGTTCCAAGTTAGTTAACTGGTGTCCAGTTTGTCAAACCACAATATCAGAGGCAGAAGTTGAACATGAAGAAAAAAATGGACATTTCTGGCATATTAAATATCCTATAGTAGGTTCAGATGATTTTGTTGAGATTGCAACAACAAGACCAGAAACTATGCTAGGGGATACTGCAGTAGCTGTACATCCTGATGATGAACGTTATAGCGATCTTATTGGTAAAAAAGTAATTCTACCATTAGTTAATAAAGAAATACCTGTAGTAGCAGATAAGTATGTAGATAAGGAATTTGGAACAGGAGTAGTTAAGATTACACCAGCTCATGACCCTAATGATTTTGAAGTTGGACTTAGACATAACTTAGAACAGATAAATGTAATGAATGATGACGGTTCCATAAATAAAAATGGTGGTAAATATCAAGGATTAGATAGATACCAAGCAAGAAAGCAAATGGTAAAAGACCTAGATGAACAAGGATTACTTGTAAAGGTCAAAGAACATACACACAACGTAGGTATGCATGATAGATGTAAAAGCGTTATTGAACCAATGATTAAACAACAATGGTTTGTTAAGATGGAAGAATTAGCAAAACCTGCAATTAGAGCTCTAAAATCTGGTGATTTAAAATTCGTACCAGCCAGATATGGTAAGATATATCTTCATTGGTTAGAAAATATTAGAGACTGGTGTATATCAAGACAGTTATGGTGGGGACATCGTATACCAGCTTACTATTGTGAAGATTGTGGAGAAATCATAGTTAGTAAAGAAGCCCCTGAAAAATGTACTAAATGTTCTGGTACTAAGTTCCATCAAGATGAAGATTCACTTGATACATGGTTCAGTTCAGCATTATGGCCTTTCTCAACACTTGGCTGGCCTGAAAATACTGATGAATTAGGATATTTCTTCCCAACTAATGTACTGGTAACAGGATATGATATCATTTTCTTCTGGGTAGTTAGAATGGTATTCTCTTCAATGGAATTCATGGGTGAAGTACCTTTTGATACAGTACTTATACATGGTCTTGTAAGAGATTCACAAGGTAGAAAAATGAGTAAATCTCTTGGAAATGGTATTGATCCATTAGAAGTAATTAAGCAATACGGAGCAGATGCTCTAAGATTAACATTAATGACTGGTAATGCACCTGGAAATGATATGCGTTATTACGATGAAAAAGTTGAAGCAAGTAGAAACTTTGCCAACAAGATATGGAATGCATCAAGATTTATATTAATGAATCTTGAAAACATAGAAGAAAGAGAAGTAGCATTAGATGAATTGACACCAGCAGATAGATGGATATTATCTAAAGCCAATACTTTAGTAAAAGATGTTACAGAAAACATGGAAAAATATGAGTTAGGTATTGCTGTAGCAAAATTATACGACTTTATCTGGGAAGAATTCTGTGACTGGTATATTGAAATGGTAAAACCTAGATTATACAATGATGATGACGATACCAAAGCAGCCGCATTATGGACCCTAAGAAATGTATTAATAACATCACTTAAGCTATTACATCCATATATGCCATTTATAACTGAAGAAATATTTACTTTTCTTCAAGATAAAGAAGAATCTATCATGGTTTCTAACTGGCCAGAATTTAAAGAAGAATGGAATTTTACAGCAGAAGAATCAGAAATCGAATTAATCAAACAAGCTGTAAGAAGTATTAGAAATGTAAGAGCCGAAATGAACGTACCACCATCAAAGAAAGCAAAAGTTTTTGTTGTATCCGATAAAGAAGAAGTAAGAAATACATTCCAAAAAGGAAAAGTATTCTTTGCAACACTTGGATATGCTAACGAAGTAGTTATTCAAAACAACAAAGATGGTATTGATAATGACGCAGTATCAACAGTTATAGAAGATGCAACTATATTTATGCCTTTTGCTGAACTTGTAGATATCCAAAAAGAGATAGAAAGATTGAAAGCCGAAGAAAAGAAACTTGAAAGTGAATTAGATCGTGTAAATAAAAAATTAGCTAATGAACGATTTGTTAGCAAAGCACCTGAAAAAGTAGTTGCCGAAGAAAAAGCAAAGCTTGAAAAATATTCAAGTATGATGGAACAAGTAAAAGAAAGATTAAATAATTTGATTGCAAAATAAATAAAAAAGTAAGTAAAAAAAGACAACGGGTGTGTATATAAAGGGTCTGTCTAAAAATACATTAATTATGAGACTCAGCTTCCGTAAAATGGACTCTATTTAGCTACCCAGACCCTTAAACGTCCTGTTTAAAGGGTCTGGGCTACATTAGATAATTTGTATTGTGATACAGCCCCCTTTTTACTATATATGCCACTCTTGAGCCAGTAAAAGCTCTAATATTTCTTTAGATTATAAAAGAAAAAAGAAAAATAAACTTGTAATCCTAAAGTTAGAAACCTTAAATGCCAGATTAATAGAGGGGTTATACCTACCATTCTCCAAAGAAATTATCTCCATTCAATATCTCCTTTAGTAAAAAATACTACTTACCTCTTAACAAATGTAAAGTGAACTTTACATTGCATTTTAATTCAGCAACATTATACACAATCCCCATTAAGATACACATCGAATAGAATAGGGAGGTTACTAAACTCTTAAAAACTAACTACAATGAAAATCTGAGTTGACGTACATAATAAAAAGGTGGTATAGGACTCGTTTTACGCAGACCGTTCCTTGGAGTAAGGCAAGTAAAACGAGTCTTATACCACCTGCCCCCACATACTAAACCCAACCATCTATTTTACTATTGAAACTCCCAATCTTATATGATACATTTATATAGAATTTAATCATAAAAATTAATCGAAAAATACAACTATATACATCGAGCTTATGTATTTTAATATAAACCCCTGGAGGTATTAACCCTTGAACTATAATGAAGCTACTAAATATATAATTAATATATCAAAATTTGGAAGTAAATTAGGACTAGATAATATAAAAATGCTACTAAAACTATTAGATAACCCCCAAAATAACCTAAAATTCATACACGTAGCAGGAACTAATGGAAAAGGTTCTGTATGTACCATGCTCTCATACATACTATGCGAACATGGCTACAAAACTGGACTATTCACATCACCACACCTTGTAGAAATAAACGAAAGAATAAAAATAAACAACACTAACATAAGCAACGACGACCTAACAGACATATTAAATCTAATTAAAGAAAAAATAGACTATATGGTTAAAAGTGGTTTTAATCATCCAACTTTTTTTGAAGTATTGACAGCAGTAGCATTTGTATATTATAAGAAAAAAAATGTAGACTATGTAATATTAGAAACAGGACTAGGAGGTAGATTAGATTCAACCAATGTAATTCAAAATCCTATAGTATCTATAATAACATCAATTGGATTTGACCATGTTGCTATTCTTGGAAATACTATAGAAGAAATTGCAAGAGAAAAAGCAGGAATAATAAAACAAGGTAGACCTACAGTTTTATATTATAATAAAAAAGAGATATTTGATGCAATTAATGTCGAATGTACAAATAAAGAATCGAAACTTTATAGTTACAATGATTTCAACTATAGTATTTTAAAAAGAACCAAGAAAAACATTGATTTTTCTATAAATAACAAGTATTATAATTATGAAGAAGTTTTTTTGAACACTATAGCTAATTACCAAATGATTAATGTTTCTATTGCACTTACCGCTGTTGAAGTATTAATTGATGAAGGTATAAATCTAAACCCACAATCTATATTAAAAGGTCTAAAAAAATTCAAGTGGCCAGGTAGAATGGAATATGTAATGGATAATATGCTAGTTGATGGAGCACATAATACCCAGGGTATCATCATGTTTGTAAATAATATTAATACTTTATATAATAATACAGAAATCAACATTCTATACGCTAGTTTAAAAGATAAACCTTATAATGAAATGATTAGTGAACTAAAAAAATGTAATAATATAAATAAGATGATTTTGACTCAGATAGATAGTGATAGAGCAACAGACGTTAATCTACTTAAGGAATCCTGTGAAAAATTAGGTTACGATAATCTTTGTCCAATAGCTAATATAGATGATGCAGTTAATTATGCAATACAGTTAAGTCGTGAAGGTAGAATGGTATGCTGTATCGGTTCACTATATCTGGTTGGTTATATTAAAAGTAAAATTATAAAGGAGGACCAATATGATTAATTTTGAAGAAGAGATTAAAAGATTTAAACCATGCCTAGAAATTGAACAAGCAGAAGAATCAATATATGCTTATGATTCAAAAGATGTGTCCGATATTTTACAAGAGATGATTAAAGAAATAAAAAATGATGATAAGTAGAGTGGTGAGATAATAAATGAGTAAATTATGCCTAAAATGCGGTAGTGAATTAAACGATGAGGATATATGCACTAATTGCGGACTAAAAAATGGTATATATGAAAATATTCAGAATGCTTCAAAAATACTTTATAATCAAGGTTTGCAAGTTGCTAAGCTTAGAGATCTTACTGGTGCTATTAGCTTGTTAAAAAGAAGTTTAAAATTAGATAAAAACAATATAGATGCCCGTAATTTATTAGGACTTATATATTTTGAGATTGGCGAAGTTGTATCAGCACTACAACAGTGGGTAATAAGTAAAAACATACAAAAAGAAGATAATATTGCTGATTATTATATTGAAAAGATTCATCATAATCAACATAAATTAGATACAATAAATTCTGCTGTTAAAAAATATAATCAGGCATTGAAATACATTGAACAGAAAAGTGAAGATTTAGCAGTTATACAGCTAAAAAAAGTAATAAGTCTTAATCCTAATTTTGTAAAAGCTTATTGTTTGTTAGCACTTTGTTACATACATGACAATAATTTAGCAAAGGCAAAAAAAATATTATTAAAAGTTTTATCTATCGATAAAAGTAATTATGTAGCATTAAAGTATTATGAACAAATAACATCACAAGATCCAGAAGAATCCAAAGAAAAAGATAAGATATATGCAATTGACAAAAAACAAGATAGTTTTTCAATTAAGGCTAAACCTAAAAAGGAAAGCAGGATTAATCCATCAGTTTTACAGTTCGGTTACGTAATATTTGGTGTTGTCATCGGACTTCTAGTTGCAGTATTTCTTATTGTACCAGGAAAAGTAAAAAGCAAAACAAAAGAAGTTGATAATCTAAGAAAAGAGATATTAACTAAGCAAAATGAATATGATACTTTGTTAGATTCTCTTAATAGTGATAAGGAAAAATTACAATTAGAGCTAAATGAGAAGAATGAACTTGTTAAGCAATATGAAGAAAAAACCGCTAACTATGAAGCGCTAGAAAATCTTCAAAATGCAGTTTCATTTTATCTAGATAATAACAAGGAAGCCGCAGCTAATAAATTATATATTGTTAAACCAGAGAATTTGACGTCAACTTCAAAAGAATTATATAATAAATTAAGACAGGAAATATATCCTGTCATAGCAAAAGATGCTTTTAATGAGGGTTCAAGATTATATAGTAGAGGTAAAAGCCCTGTAGTTGAAAAAAAACTCAATCAGGCTATTACGTATTTCAAAACTGCTACAAAATTTGCAAGTAGTGATGCTTATTTTACAGATGACATGCTTTATTACGAGGCAAGATGTCATCAATTATTGGGTAATAACAAAGAGGCAATTGATTTATTCCAGAAACTGCTAGATCAATATCCAAAATCAAGCTTTAGGACTTGGTCAAATAACTATATTAATGAATTGAAAAATTAAAAATATAAATAAGGAGCTGTTTCATAATATTTTTATGGTAAACATTTTGATGGAAATACTAATCTATCATTTGATTAAAAATATTATGGAACAGTTTTTTATTTTAAAAAAAATTATAAATAAAAAAGGAAATTGGAAATAAATGGAGAATTTATTAAAATATGTAAAATATTTACAGGAGGAGGTAATCTAGTGTCTACCCAATGTAAAATTGTAAAGAGAAGCTTAATTGTAAATGTTTCTGAAGAACTTGATCATCATAATGCAGAAATAATTAGAGATAAGATTGATAAGCTTATAATAAAACATAATATTAAGTGTGTCATATTTGATTTCTCCAATACGAATTTTATGGATAGTTCGGGAATAGGGGTTATAATGGGACGATATAAGAACATAAAAAATATGGGAGGTAATGTTGTAGTTACAAATGTTAATACTAGAATGGATAGAATCTTTAAACTATCAGGTTTATATAGAATAATTAGTAGTTATGATAGTGTAGATCAAGCACTAAAAAATATTTCTAATATTAGCTGAATAATATATTTGATTATAATAAAGGGGGATATTATGAAGTACGAAAATGAAATGAAAATTGAGTTTAGTAGTAAATCACAAAATGAGTCTTTTGCAAGAGTGGTAATAGCATCTTTTGCGGCTCAACTAGACCCAACACTTGAAGAATTATCAGATATTAAGACAGCTGTTTCAGAAGCTGTAACCAATGCAATTATACATGGTTATGAAGAATATGATGGACAAGTTTATATGTATTGCAAAATTACAGATAATAAAGTATATATAGAAATAAAAGATTTTGGAAAAGGTATTGGTGATATTGATAAAGCACGTGAACCCCTATTTACTTCAAAACCTGAATTAGAACGTTCGGGAATGGGTTTTACAGTCATGGAGACTTTTATGGATGAAGTGGAAGTAGAATCAAAAGTGGGTGTTGGATCAAAAATAATTATGAGGAAAAAGCTAGAGAGTTTAGAAAAGCTTTGAGAAGGTGTTGAATATGGATAAAACACTAGAACTTATAAAAAAATCTCAACAAGGGAATCAAAACGCAAGAGAACAGATTGTCGAAGAGAATATTGGATTGATCTGGAGTATTGTAAAAAGATTTTCTAATAGAGGGTACGATTTGGACGATTTATTTCAGATAGGTAGCATTGGATTGTTAAAGGCAATTGATAAATTTGATTTATCATATAATGTAAAATTCTCAACTTATGCTGTTCCTATGATAATGGGAGAAATAAAAAGGTTTATGAGAGATGACGGAATGATTAAAGTCAGTAGATCATTAAAAGAAGTAGCTAATAGAGTACGTATCAATAAAGATCTTTTGAATAAAAGATTAGGTAGAGAACCCACCATAGATGAAATATCTCATGAGATAGGTACATCAGTTGAAGAGATCGTAATGGCTCTAGAATCTAATGCAGAAGTAGAGTCTCTCTATAAAACTATTCATCAAGGAGATGGTCATCCTATTTTCCTAATAGATAAACTTGAAAAAAACACAGATGAAAACACAGTGATGATAGATAAAATAGCGTTACGTCAGGTAATTAGTCAATTATCTCCAAAAGAAATGGAGCTAATTATACTTAGATATTATAAAGATAAAACTCAGACAGAGATAGCAGAGAAGATTGGTATATCTCAAGTACAAGTTTCAAGGTTAGAAAAAAAGATCTTAAGTCAGATTCGTGAAAAACTATCATAAAATAGAGTAATTATTTGAAAATTACTCTTGTCATATATTTGTTTATTTGTATTTTCATTCCCATTAAGGAAGATAAAAATTAATTTTATCTTATCCAAACCTATGATTTCTAATCATAGGTTTTTTTTTGAATTTTATAATGAAATAGTAACTTTTCTTGTAATTACCAGAATAGTTATGGTTAATACTTCAAAAAATATTAGTAACTTATATAAAATTTTAAAGAGGTGATTAAATGAAATATAAAAGAATATTGATAATCGCTATTATGCTTGTATTAGTATTAGTATCTGTTATGACTTATATGTATTTTAATAAAGAAACAGATATAACATATCAAGGAACATTTGTTAATCGTACCTTTAATAAAAAAGGGTGATTAGATGAATAATGTATATATTAAAGCTAGTAAAAAAATATGTATTACAGGGAAAAAAAATGTTATTATTGACGATATCGCTGATATAGAAGGTAGAAAAGATATCATAGACAAGATAAAAAATATTATAGTATTTACTATAGATACTAATGAAAAAAAGAATTACTTATTATCAATAATTACAGTAATTACAGAAATACAAAAAGTGTTCGAAAATATAACGATCCATAATGTTGGTGAAGAGGATATTATAATATCCTATAGCCCTAAAAAGAAAGAATGTAAGTATAAGAACCTAATTAACATCTTCAAGGTTATATTTGTTTGTATTACCCTGTTTACTGGTGGTGGTATTGCAATAATGACTTTTCATACAGATGCAGCTGTACCAGATGTATTTGTAAGATTATATAGTTTGTTTTTAGGTGAAGAAAACCTTAACCCTCTAATTATTGAGATACCATATTCTATTGGTTTGGCAGTAGGTATAATCGTATTTTTTAATCATTTCTCTTCAAAAAAATTAACAGATGACCCTACCCCAATAGAAGTAGAGATGAGATTGTATGAAAGAGATGTAGAAGATTGTATTATAGAAAATCTTAGTGATGAAGGGAATAAACAATAATGGTTTTACACTATTTATTATTAATAATTATTGGATTTGGTGGTGGGGTAGTTATATCAGGGGGTGTCTTTGCTTTTATAGCTATTATCGGAATTGTGCCTAGATTAGCACAAAAAACCGCAACACAAAAATATATATGGATATATGAAGATGCCATTATGTTTGGTGGAATGTTTGGAACCTTAGTGATGATTATGGATTTTGAACTACAATTAGGGAATATTGGAGGGATTGTATATGGATTCTTTTCTGGTATTTTTGTAGGATGTTTAGCTGTTTCTTTAGCAGAAGTATTAGATGTAATACCTATTTTAACCAGACGATTTAATATAAAAGTAGGAATGACATATTTTATAGTAACATTAGCAATTGGAAAATTGATAGGTTCATTACTCTACTTTATCATACCGGGATTTTATAAGATAAAGTAGAGTAGAGAGGTAAGAAAGGATTTTTATAATGGAAAATATTAATGAGAAGCAAAAAGAATTTCAAAAATTAGTTGATAAAACTTCGCCAAAAGCTAGTTTGTTAAAAAACTGTATATGGGCTTTTGTAGTAGGGGGAATCATCTGTTGTATTGGTCAGGGAATTACTGATTTGCTAATGTATGTAGCAGAACTTCCCAAGGATACAGCATCTACTTTTACTAGTATTATTCTAGTATTCATTGGGGCATTATTAACTGGACTCGATATATATGATAGTATTGGAAAAAAAGCAGGAGCAGGTTCAATAGTACCTATTACAGGATTTGCTAATTCTATTGTATCTCCTGCTATTGAATATAAAAATGAAGGTTATGTATTTGGAGTAGGAGCTAAGATTTTTACTATAGCAGGACCAGTTATTCTATATGGTATGATTTCTTCAGTTATAGTAGGATTAATTTATTATATGGTGGGTGTAGGATAAGATTGAGTTAGTAGAAATTATAGTATTTTTTTTTGAAAGGATGATTATAGCATGGGTAGTCAGGTAGGAGAGCAAACTATAGCTTTTGATAACCCCCCTACTATTATAGGACAAGGAAATATTGTAGGACCTAAAGAGGGTAATGGATTATTAAAGGAATATTTTGATAAAATATTAGAAGATACTATGTGGGGAGAAGAATCTTGGGAAAAAGCTGAGAGCAAAATACTTAATACAGCTATAAATTTAGCAATTGATAATGCAAATATTGCAAAAAATGATATCAGGTATATTTTCGCAGGTGATCTTTTAAACCAATTAACAGCTAGTACTTTTGCTATTAGAGATTTTAAAAAAGCCTTTTTTGGGTTATATGGTGCTTGTTCAACTATGGGAGAATCATTAATATTGGCTTCTATGGCTGTAGAAGGTGGTTTTGCTAATTATTGTGTAGCAGCTACATCCAGTCATTTTTGTGGAGCAGAAAAACAGTTTAGATATCCTTTGGAATTTGGTAATCAAAGGCCACTAACTGCTACTTATACAGTTACTGGTAGCGGGGCTGTTGTAGTGGGTAATACTGGAAATGGTCCAAAAATTACACATGTCACACCTGGAAAAATAATTGACCTAGGTGTAAAAGATACCATGAATATGGGAGCTGCTATGGCACCTGCCGCAGCTGATACTATAATTACTCATTTTAAAGATACTGGCAGATGTGCAGCTGATTATGATTTAATCGCAACAGGAGATCTAGGAATGGTAGGTAAGAAATTGACCATTGAATTGGTTGGAAAAGCAGGATACGATTTGAGTAATAATTATACAGATTGTGGTATTGAGATATTTGATAATGAAAAACAGGATACACAATCAGGTGGTAGTGGCTGTGGTTGTTCAGCAGTTACGCTGACAGGTTATATTTTAAAAGAGATGGCTAAAGGTACATTCAATAGAATTTTATTCATACCTACAGGGGCATTATTAAGTCCTAGCAGCAGTTTTCAAGGTGAGAGCATACCGGGTATAGCTCATGCTGTTGTAATACAAAATAGCCAAGAATAGTGTGAAGGAAGGGACATTATGATTGATTATATTAAGGTTTTCGTTACTGGTGGAGTAATATGTGTAATAGCACAGATTTTAATGGATAAGACAAAACTAATGCCTGCAAGGGTTTTGGTTATTTATGTTTCATTGGGAACATTTCTAACTGGACTAGGTCTATATGAACATATTGTAGAATTTGGTGGAGCAGGAGCAACTGTACCTCTGATAGGATTTGGTTATTCGTTAGGTAAAGGAGTAATAGAAGCTGTGAAGACATCGGGTTTTTTGGGAGTTTTTACAGGAGGAATGACAGCAACTTCTGGAGGAATAACAGCGGCTTTATTATTTGGTTATCTTGCAGCAATATTATTTAAGCCAAAAGATACAAAATAGAAGAAATAATATAGGGCTGTCACATTACAAGTGACAACCCTTTTATTATTCTTGATATATGAATGGTGGTGGTGAATAGTAATCGTCATCAAGATATGGCTTTTTATTATTGTCTTCGCTTTCAATAGGTTTATCTTCTGGTGCTATGAATTCTTCATCTTCGTTAATGTTATTATTAAGATCACCATCAATATAATCTGTTGGTAATTTGATTTTTGGTTTCTTAACATGAGGCCCATGTACGTTGCAATATTCACCAATTGTACTGTAGAGTATTTCATATTTTCTATCTTGTATCCTTGGAGGATGTTTAGGGTCCCAATTGGAAGGAACAAGAGGTTCAGGTCTTTTTATGAATACTTTTGTATACTTACTAGTACTTGGACAATATTTATTAGCAGGAAGTCCAGAAATAGAACAAATAGTTTGCTTCACATGAACATCACAAGTCTCAGTTGGAACTGTGCCCTTCTCAAAGAATTCAGTCATGATTGTAGAACCACGAGGGTCTTTATTACATAATCCTAACTTAGCCAGTTTACCAGATTCAGTACATATCTTAGCTGTTATAATATTATCAGGTTTATAGAACTCTTTTCTAGGCAGCCCTTTATGAATTTCTTCCATAATTTTTCGCCAGAGTATCTTATGATAGCTCCTTTTATAAGCTTGTTCTTTGGGTGTGTCATAACCTTGCCATATACTGGCAGCATAATAAGGAGTATATCCTGTAAAAACAAGGTCTTTCTTCTCAGAAGAGGTTCCTGTTTTACCAGCAATGGGCATACTAACGCTATTGAACTTCACAATTGTTCCAGTACCTTTTTTTACTACATCTGTCATAGCATTAGTCAATAAAAATGATGTTGTCTCTTTCATGACTCTAACAGGCTTTGGTTGTTCATTGTTAAGGATTAGGTTATTGTCATGGTCTAGTACTTTTGTATAGAAGATAGGTTTAACATATTTACCAGTATTGGCTATAGTACCATAAGCTGCTGTCAGCTCCAATAGACTAACACCTTTAGTAATGCCTCCTAGAGCTAGAGAATAGTTTTTATCAGAGTATATTTTCCCATTTATGGTTTCCTTTTCTACCAATGATGTAAATCCAAGATTTAATAAATAATTAAAACTTGTTTCTATTCCTATATCCATCAATGTTTTTACTGCATGAATGTTGATAGAATAGGTGATACTGTCTCTTACAGTTGATAATCCTTTATAATTATATTTGTATTCACTGCTGTCATACCAATTGTGTACTTCCCACGGTACAGAATTTTTTGAAACAGAATATGAAAAGGGTACATCATCTAGTACGGTAGCTAATGTGTATCTACCAGTATCAATGGCTGGAAGGTAGGCGGCTAATATCTTAAAAGTTGAACCAGGGTGACGATAGGTCTGTGTAGCTCTATTTAACAGTTGGTTACCTAGTTTTTCACCTCGACCTCCTGCTATAGCTTTTACATGCCCTGTGTGATAGTCGAGTATTACCATAGCGGCTTGTGGCTGAGGTACTAGAATGCTTGATTCCGATATTACTTCATCTCCTTCTAAGATCCATGAAGCTTTTAATTCTTCTGAATAGGCTAGTGCTTCTTTATCAGTATCGAATTCTTTCTCTTTATAATAATGTTTTATCCCAGAATCTTTTTTATTCACTGAGAGACTATACATAATTTTAACAGAGTAATCTTCCTTTTTAGGAGGATAGTTGGATTCATCAAGGAATTCTTTATCCACTATATTTTGTATATTGAAGTCTTGAGTAATATATATATTAAGTCCACCTGTGTATATAAGGTCATAGGCTTGTTTTTCTGTGTAACCTTTTTTAATGACTAAGTCATCTTTTACTCGAAGAATGACTTCATCCACAAAATAAGAATAGTTAGAACTTTTATTAGCACTTTTATTAGTTAATTCAATCTTGGAATATACATCTTCTTGTATGGCTTGATTATATTCACTTTCAGTAATCTTACCTTGCTCAAGCATTTTACGAAGAACTATAAGTTGACGTGAATGATTATTTTCTGGGTTAGCTATTGGGTCATATCTAGTAGGATACTTAGTGATACTTGCAATAACTGCTGATTCTGCAAGAGTAAGGGTTGAAACATCTTTGTTAAAATATCTATTGGAAGCTGCTTGGACTCCATTAGTACCACGCCCAAGAGTAACTGTATTCAGATAACTTTCCAGTATGATATCTTTATCAACTCTTTTTTCAAGTTCGATGGCTAGATATTGTTCTTGGATTTTTCTTTGAAATGTTTGGGTAGCCGATAGGACATTATTCTTTATGACCTGTTGAGTTATAGTACTTGCACCTTCGCCTGTTAGATCTTTTGATTTTATATTATTTATGATGGCTCTTAGAATACCCTTTAGGTCAATGCCCTGGTGTTCGTAAAAACGTTCATCTTCAATTGCAATAAAAGCGTTCATTAAGTGTTCAGGCATTTGGTCTAATGATGCATATATTCTATTAGCATCAGTTCCATGAAGTGTAGTTATTTCATTTCCAAGCTGATCATATATAAAAGTTCGATATCCTTTTGGCATAATATCCTTATCATAATTTATTTCTGGTGCTGCATCAATGATTGCTTTAGTTATACCAAGCCCAGCCATTATTATGAGTCCAAAGGTTATTAAAAGAGTTAATACTAAGATTCGGATAAATGATGTGCTGATTGATTTTTTTACTTTATTCGATTTTGATTCTAATTCTTTTTCCCTTTTGCTTTTTGAGTGATTGCTATAATTCATATAATAGCTCCTTATAATGTCATTTTGATTGTTTCCTAGTATTTTTCCTATATTAAAAGGATGTCTTTTTTGGGAGTCTATTATTCACAATTTAGGGGAAAACTTACAGTTTTTTTTAAGTATATATACAATAAGAGAAACCCCTAGGAAGAGGTTTCTCTTATTATATTATCAAGGATTTGTATTATCACTATTTGCATCGTTAGTATGTTCCTTAGGTAAAAATGGTGTAAATAAATCAGGGTTAACATCATTATTATTATTAGTATTAGTATTGTTATCATTACTACTATCAGGGTTCATATAATCTGGTGGTAGAATATATGGTACTTCTGGCTCTGGCTCTGGTTCTGGACCATGAATATTACAATATTCACCAATCATTGATGGCGGAAGTTCATATTGTCTATCCTGAATTGTAGGTGGTCTTCTTGGATCCCATTCTTCTGGTACGAATGGAATAAGTCGTTGAATATATACTTTTTCTTCCTTGCTTGATTCAGGACAATATTCTGTAGCAAATAATTTAGAGTCTTTACATATTGTTGATTTTATATGAACATCACATGGTTCTGTTGGTTCGGTTCCTTTAGCAAAATATTCTGTTCTGACAGTAGAACCTCTTTGGTCTCTATCACATAGTCCAGACACAGCTAGTTTTCCTGATTCTGTACATATTTTTTTGGTTACAATACCAGATGGTCTATTAAATTCTTTTCTAGGTAATCCTTCATGTATTCGCTGCATTATTTCTTTCCATATCTTTTTATGATAGTTTAGATATTTTTGTTCCTTTTGAATATCATAGCCTTTCCACACAACAGCTGTATAATATGGAGTAAATCCAGCAAAAACTAAGTCTTTGTCACCTGTAGATGTACCTGTTTTACCTGCAATAGGCATGCCAGTAAATCTTACTTTTTTACCAGTACCATTTTTTACAACATCAACCATAGCATCTGTTAACAAGAATGCAGTCGTTTCTTTCATTACTGTTCTTGTAGCAGGTTCTTTTTGAATAAGTAGTTTACCATCATGGTCAAGTACCCTTGAATAAAATGTAGGTTCTATATATACACCATTATTTGCAATAGCTGCATATGCACCTGTTAGTTCTAATACAGTAACACCATTTGTTAAACCTCCAAGTGTTAGGGATAAACCTTTATCAGTAAAGTTTTCCCCATTTACAGTTTTCTTTTCAACTAATGTTGTAAAACCTAAATTAATTAAATAATCAAAGCCTGTTTGTACACCTATATCATTTAGAGTTTTTACAGCTAGTATATTCATTGAATAACGTATACCTTCTCTAACGGTTGTAAGACCTCTAAATTTATAATCATAGTTCTTAGGCCAGCCCTTAGGTTCATTTGAAAATTGAGTAGGAACATCATCAATGACTGTAGCTAATGTATAACCAGCTGTATCAATAGCAGGTAAATAAGCTGCGAGTATTTTAAATGTTGAACCTGGGGAACGAGTGGAAGTCGTAGCACGGTTAAATGTGAGATTTCCTACTTTTTCACCTCTACCACCTGAAAGAGCTTTTACATAACCTGTATGTTGATCAATAAGTACCATTGCTGATTGGGGCTGTGGTATATATGTAGGTTTTTCAGCAACTATTTCATAGCCTTCACCAGTTAATTCTTTTTTCAATTGTTCAATATAATCATTAGCTTCTTGGTCAGTTTCAAAAGTTTTGTTTTTATTAATGTCTTTTTTATTACCTTTTTTATCTTTTACTGTTACTGAATAATCTAGTATAACACTGTAATCAACATTTTTCTTAGGGAAAAAGTCTTCATTAGTGTAAGTTTCATCTACTATTTTTTGTATATCAGTGTCTTGATTAATATAAATGCTTAGTCCACCACGATAGATTAAGTTATATGCTTGAGTTTCAGTATATCCTTTTTTAACCATAAGGTCATTTTTTACTCTTGAAATAACTTCATCAACGTAATAAGAATAACTTGAATTACCAGCATAAGTTTTGTTTACTATTTGAATATTATTATATACATCTTCTTTTAGGGCTTTATCATATTGAGCTTGAGTAATTTTTTCCTGTTCTATGAGTTTTTTGAGAATTCTTGTTTGTCTTCGCTTGTTATTATCAGGATAAGTAACAGGATCATAAAAACTAGGGTTCTTAGTTATTGAAGCAATAACTGCTGACTCAGCAATTGTTAATTCGCTTACATCTTTATTAAAATATTTATTAGAGGCAGCTTGTACACCATTGGTTCCTCTTCCAAGTGCTACAGTGTTTAGATAGTTCTCTAATATGGTTTTCTTGTCAGATTTTTTTTCAAGCTGTACGGCTAAATATTGTTCTTGTATTTTCCTTTCAAATGATGTTTCTGTTGATAATATATTATTTTTAATAAGCTGTTGAGTGATTGTGCTGGCACCTTCACTTAAACTTTTTTCTTTTATATTAGTAAAAATAGCTCTAAAAATACCTTTTACATCAATTCCATTATGTTGCCAAAAACGTTCATCTTCTATAGCAATAAAAGAGTCTTGAAGATAAGTAGGTATTTCATCAAGTTCTACAAATATTCTATTAGCATTAGACCCATGTAACTGAACAATTTCGTTACCATCTTGATCATATATAAATGAAGTATATCCTTTTGGAACAATATCTTCTACGTTAATATCAGGTGCAGAGTCAATGATGGATTTAACAAACCCTAAACCAGCACAAACACCTACAATGATTAGTAACAATAATGCAAAAACTAAAATCTTAATAAAAGATGTGCTTACACTTTTCGTGGCTTTACTTGATTTGGAATCAAGTTCTTTTTGCTTTTTCTTGTTGGAATCCTTACTAAAATTCATAATTTTCCTCCTTCATACAGATGATATTATATCAAATATAACTAGATATAGAAAGGAAAATATATATTTTGGAACAAATTTAATATTTATTAACAAATTATTCATAAATTGTATTGTGTTTGTAATTATTCTGCAAAGGCTTTATTAAATATGGTTTCAGGGATTACACAATCTTATTTCAATAAGTTTAACTTAATAGGTAGACATACACAAAATGTTATTGCTTATCATATAATTTATATAAGGATTAAGAAATGCTGTTAAGTAACAATAGACATAGGAGGAGATATGAGAAGGAATATAAAAGGCAGGAAGCCGAGAAAGAGTAGAAGTAAGAAAAAACGATTTGGTGCATATATATGTATCCTTATAGCAGTAATAAGTCTTAGCTTTATTTTTGTATATACATATTTAGATAAGCAGATCTTACCTATTGTAGTAGCTATGTCACAGTTGAAAATCAAAACAATAGCTACACAGTCCATAAATGATGCAGTTAGAAAAACATTAGAAGAGAAACAAATAAATACTGATGAGTTAGTGACGTATATATATAATGAGGAAGGAGAGATAGTATCATGTGGTATTGATACTATAACCATTAATGAAATATGTGCTGATGTCATCAATAAGATCTCAGAAGAAGTGGATAAATACACAGATGAAACTATACCTATACCATCTGGTAATCTAATAGGGTCTAATATATTTGCAAATACAGGCCCTAATATAGAGGTGGAAATACTTCCTTTTGGTACAGCTACTATCAATTATGATAGGGAATTTAGGTCAACAGGGATAAATCAAATAAATCATAGAGTATGGCTTAATATAGAAACCACTATGCAGGTTGTAGTTCCTCTTGCATCTGAAAAAGTAACAGTATGTCAACAGGTAACTCTAGTAGATAGAATCTTAAGCGGAATAGTACCTCCTAATTATGTAAATGTTCCAGATAATAATATCTTGGATGTAGCACCAGGAGAATTCAATAAGAATTAATCTATATGAGTATTCCAAAATACAATTTATAGTATACTACTTGAATAGAATAGACTTTGTTCATCTAAAACAAAGTCTATTCTATTGGGTACTTACAACATATCTTCTCCAGGAGCCCAATCAACTGGACATAGACCACCTGCTTGTAAAGCTTGTAAAACTCGTAGGGTCTCATCTACAGAACGGCCTACATTAAGATCATGTATAACACTATATTTTACAATACCTTCTGTATCAATAATAAATAGTCCTCTCAAGGCTATACCTTCATCTTCAAGTAATACACCATAATCTCTTGAAACTGATTTTGTTATATCAGAAGCAATTGGAAAATTAATTTTACCAAGATTATCATTTATCCAAGCTTTATGAGAGTGTTCGCTATCTACGCTTACACCTAAGACTTCTGCTCCAAGTTTTCTGAATTCTTCAATTTTCTTACTATAACCTGTAATCTCTGTAGGACAGACAAAAGTAAAGTCTAAAGGATAAAAAAATAGTACCAACCATTTACCTTTATAATCTTCCAACTTTGCTTTACCAAAATCACTTCCATCACCTAGGGCTGTTGCCATTTCAAAGCATGGAGCTTTTTTACCAACTATTCTATCCATATAATTCCTCCTTAAAATAATGAATTTTAACCTTTTATAAGAGTATTAGATTTTTAGGATAATATTATTCTCTTATTAATACATAAGATAGTTGTATAGTTATTTTATCCTTATTAAGCCTTGATTTTATAAAATTAATTATGATATAATAAAATAGTATTTGTAATTAGAACCACTATTTTGTAAGGACGAAATTTATTAAAAAGTAAAAATAAATTATAGCGAGGTGTTTATATGATATTTACTAAAATGCATGGTTGTGGGAATGACTATATTTACATTAATGGTTTTCAAGTAGAAGTAGATAATCCTGCTGAACTATCTATTAAAATGAGCAATAGACATTTTGGAGTAGGTTCTGATGGAATAGTACTTATATTGCCATCAAAAAAGGCTGATTTTAGAATGAGAATGTTTAATGCAGATGGTTCAGAAGCTGAAATGTGTGGAAATGCTATTAGATGTGTAGGAAAGTATGTTTATGATAATAAGATGACAAAAAAGACTAGTATAACAATTGAAACTCTAGCTGGTAATAAGATACTTGATATGACAGTAGTTGATGAAAAGGTCACATATGCAAAAGTTGATATGGGAGAACCAATATTAAAGGCAGAATATATTCCTGTAATTAGTGATAAATATCCTGTAATTAAGGAAAAAATAGATGTTAATGGTAAAAAATATGAATTTACTTGTGTGTCTATGGGTAATCCTCATGCTATAACTTATGTTGATGATACAGATACTTTCGAAGTAGAAGAAATAGGTAAGTTAGTGGAAATAGATGAAAAATTCCCTAAGAAAGTAAATGTGGAGTTTGTACAAATAATAGACAATGAAACTATTAAGATGCGTGTATGGGAGAGAGGCTCTGGAGAAACTTTAGCATGTGGAACTGGGGCTTGCGCTACTCTAGTAGCATCAGTTCTTAACAATTTAACCAATAGAAAAGCTGTTGTAAAATTAACTGGTGGAGATTTATTAATAGAATGGGATAAAGAGAGTAATCATATCTATATGTCAGGTGAAGCGGTAACTACATTTGAAGGAGAATGGTTATTATAGAATTAATAATAAAAACTGGAGGTAAAATAAATGGAGACCTATATTCAAGAATTAATAGCAGACAGAATTGGTGGAAATCAATTTGGAAAAAGCACAGTGATATATAAATTTGAAAAGATAAAAAGAGCTAAAGCTGTAGCAATAAGCGAACATCCAGATATCAAAATCATTGATATGGGTGTTGGTGAACCAGATTCAATGGCAGATGAAGGCGTTGTTAAAGTATTGTCAGAAGAAGCAGCCAAGTGGGAAAATAGAAATTATGCTGATAATGGAGTTGAAGAATTCAAATCAGCCGCTGCGAAGTACTTAGAAGATGTCTATAATGTAAAAGATATCAACAGTGACACAGAGGTTAATCATGCAATAGGTTCAAAACCAGCCCTTGCTATGATGGCTCAGGCATTTATTAATCCGGGAGATGTCACTTTGATGACTGTACCTGGATACCCAATAATGGGAACTATGACAAAATGGCTTGGTGGAGAAGTTTTTAATCTAAGTTTGGTTCAAGAAAATCACTTCTTACCGGATCTAAATTCCATACCTAAAGAAATACTTAAAAGGGCTAAGTTGCTATACTTAAATTACCCAAATAACCCTACAGGAGCAGTTGCCACTGAAGAATTTTTTAAGGAAGTAATTAAGTTTGCAAAAGAAAATGATTTGATTGTTGTACATGATGCTGCATATGCAGCTTTGACATTTGATGGAAACAAACCATTAAGTTTCTTAAGTGTAGATGGAGCTAAAGAGGTAGGAGTTGAAATCCATTCATTATCTAAAGCTTATAATATGACTGGATGGAGGATTGCTTTTGTAGCAGGTAATGAAAAAGTAGTGAGTGCGTTTGCAGCTGTAAAGGATAATAATGATTCTGGACAATTCAAAGCTATCCAAAAAGCTGGTATCTATGCTCTAGAACATCCAGAGATTACTGAAAAAACTGCAGCTAAGTATTCAAGAAGACACAATATGCTTGTTGAAGTTCTTAATAAAATAGGTTTTCATGCAAAAAAACCAATAGGTTCTTTCTATTTATATGTTAAAATTCCTAAAGGTGTCAAAGAGGGTATTGATTTTGAATGTGCTGAAGATTTTTCCCAGTTCTTAATAAGAGAAAAATTGATTTCAACTGTACCGTGGGATGATGCAGGAGCATTTGTAAGATTCTCTGTTACATTTTTAGCAGATACAGAGGAAGAAGAGAAGAAAGTTATTGATGAAATATATAATAGGTTATCAGATGTTGAATTTATTTTTTGATTGAAATGGGGGCGTTCCTATAAAAGGGACGCCCTTGTTTATTAATTTTAATGCAACAAAGAAAATATAGATTATTTGCTGAACAACATACTGTAATATATAGAATTTTGTTAAAATAACAATTGAAAATATTCTAAATAATGATATAATAATATGGTTGAAAAAATACATAATAGAAAAGGAGTTAAGTTTATGAAAAAATCAGTAAAATTATTAATGAGTATTAGTTTGTGTATGGTTATGGTGTTAGGTTTATTTAGTATTAATATTAGAGCTACTGAAGATAAAAAAGTAGCACTGTATTATGCAAAAATAAAAGAGATCCGTGATCATGGAGTAATAAAAGGATGGACTACTACAGGTAAAATCGCTGTAAGAGATTTAGGAGATAGTAAAAATGTAGTAGTTCATTATACTAATAATGGTGGAAAAACTTGGAGTGATATATCTGCATCATATTTAAAGACTTCTTCAGATGGATATGATATCTATATATTTGAAACACCTATGTACCCATGGAATGGTTATTATTATTATAAATATAATAGTTCATTTGCTATTAAAGTGGAAAATGATGGACAAATATTCTGGGATAATAATAACGGGGAAAATTATTCGTTAAATATTTCAAGTACAAATTGTAGTCAAGATTATAAACTAAATAAAAGTAAATTATTATTAAAATCAAACTATAAGAATGAAAGTGGATTTCATGGAACTGTAATAATTAATGATTTTAATTCTAATAAAATCCTAACTGTAAGATATACAACTGATAATTGGAAAACTTATAAAGATGTTAAGGCTTACAAGAACTCTTGTTATCAACCATATACAGATATGGAATTATGGACATTTGATATTATTGAAAATGCAGAGACTTATGAATTTGCAATCAAATGTGAAATTAATGGACAAACATATTGGGATAATAATTTTGGAGATAATTATATCTATAACAAACCATTCTAGAACTTATTGTTTTGTTAATCTAATACATAAGAACAGAATTAATAGGCGTTCCTTGATGGAACGCCTTATTACTAGATTAAAAATCCTGTCAATGAGATATATTTTATGAAAATCATCCTTTTTAAGATAAGAGTAAGTATATCAGAAATACATGTTCATAATATATTCTTTGTTGAATTTCATATTAGTTGACAGTTCGATATATTTGCATTTTGATTTTATTTCATCAAAATTATTGGAACTGTTATCATTTAATAGATATTTAACACAACCGCCTAATGAACTATTACCTATAGTTTCAACTTTATTTTTTAGTTCTTTTTGAAATAGACCTATTGTTATAGCATTAGCAATATTAAGATTGCTGCCAAAACCTCCAGCTAGAAAAACTTTATCAACATCATTAATGGATATAGAAGCTTCATCTAATAATACGCTTATTCCCGCTGAAATAGCAGATTTGGCAAGTTGGAGCTGTCTGATATCTTCTTGATATAATCCTATTTCAGATTGCTCATCTTGGTATAGAATAACTTTATCAATGTTTAGTTTTCCTGTATTATCTATTACATCAATATCAAGTAGTTCAGCAGTTATATCTACAAGAGCTGAACCGCAGATGCCTTTTGGAGTGCTTTTACCAATAACATCGTATTTGAATTTATTATCCATCAATCTAATATTACAAATAGCTCCATCAATACTTTCCATGCCGCATTTAATATTAGCACCTTCAAAAGCAGGTCCTGCTGCAGTTGCAGCACAGATAATAGAATCATCCTTAGTCTTAAGAGCTATTTCTCCATTGGTGCCTATATCAATAAAGAGTATATTTCCTTCTTGATCTATAAGGTCACTATAATAAAAACCTGCTATTATATCAGAGCCAATGTAAGCAGAAACTCCAGGTAATAGAGTAACATTACAATCAAGTAGATTATCTGTGAATAGTTGACTATATAAGTATTCATTAAGAGATAAGTCCATTGTTGTAAAAGGACTTATGGATAATTTATAAGGATTGACGCCAGTCAATAAATATTGCATGGTAGTATTACCGCTAATAGTTATTTCCACTATATCTTTTTCATTCAATTCATATTTATCCACAATAATTTTTATACCAGAACTAATTTCATCACAAATCAATTTAGTCTGAGTGTTTTGGGTGTCTTTTATAGCATAATTAATCCTGCTTATTACATCTGCACCATAAGCCTTTTGAGGATTAACATTTTTATATATACCTATTTCTTTATTTTTCAATAGATCAATAAGAGTTATTACAATAGTAGTAGTACCTATATCAATACCCACACCATATGCAGTAATTTCATTATTAGCAGATCTAAGTATTTCTGTATTGTTCTTAGATAACAGATAGATATCTTTTATTAGATTCTCTATATTAGATAGTTCTTTTACTGCATTCAAAGAATATTTATAATCTACTCCTAATTTCTTATTAATTAATTCTACTACACTACTATTATTATTATGACTTTCTATTATCCCATCAATTTTAAGTAATTTATATTTCTGTTTTTTGATATTACCAATTTTATAGCCAGTCTGTATTCTTGAAGTAGTAGCTTCTTCATTTAATTCTATAGTCATATCATTATCAATATTATGGAAGCAAGATAGAATTATACCTTCTTCAATCTCAATATCTGTAAGGAATTTTTTCTCTTCATCTGATAGTTCTATATTACCTTCTATAAGTTTCACCTTACATTTACCACATACTTTTTTGCCACCACAATATGCTTTAATGGGAAAGTTG
This sequence comes from Vallitalea sp., assembly GCF_025211055.1. GTDB lineage: Bacteria > Bacillota > Clostridia > Lachnospirales > Vallitaleaceae > Vallitalea. The sequence goes on from NZ_JAOARO010000035.1 coordinate 35,200, forward strand.
TAATGTCTGATAACATTTAGAAGATTCTCACCTTTTTTCACTTGAAATCTATGGGATTTAGTAGCTTGTTTTATTATTAAATTATATTTTCTGAAAGTACAAGAGGGATTAGTGCATTTACTACAATTATGGTCTACTGTAGAAGGAGGTATATTTGTTGATGCTCCATAATAATAAGATAAAGTTTTAGTAGGAGAGAACATATATCCTGATGTTATAGTAATATCAGTAGGTTCTTTCTCATTAATCATATCTAGTATTATCTTTTGGAATTCGATACTTGATTCACTAGAGCCAGGTTCTATTCTTGAGGTTAGATTGATATCATAATAACTTTGTTCTTTTTGCAGTAATTGATATAGAGAATTACTTATATCAAACAACATCTGGTCACCTATAGTATTCAACATCATACCTTTTAGATAATCATTATTATCAAAATAACGTTTTATCTCTTCATCAATATAACTACCCAAAGTAACTAAACAAAAAATCACTTGTTCACAATTATTGTTAATATAATTATTATTATCAGTTATAATATAGTATCCTTTTGGGGTAATATTCTTAACAGAATTTTCAACTACTTCTTCATATATTTTGCAGTATTCACCATAATTAGTACTATCTTCGTAGCACTGCATAGTATTAAGTACTTCCTTCTTATTAAATATTTTATTAAATTCAATAACCATTTTTGATAATCACCTCCATAAGCCCTCCATTAAATAGAGAGTTAAAATACGATTATAATTATATATTATAACTCTTCATTTTATAACTCTCAAGGAATTCTATAGATAGATTTTATATGCTAAAATAATTCTTTGCTAGATATAATGGAGATTAATGGAAAAGTATTGCAAGAATAATATTTTTATAATATACTCTTAACTAATAAAGATTGCTGATAATATTAATACTATATGAAAAGGAGGCATTGTTATGTTAGGAGAAAGCAGATATACAAAAGAAGATATAATTAAAATCACACGTGAAGAGGATATCAAATTCATAAGACTTCAATTTGTAGACATTCTAGGTACTCTCAAAAATGTGGCTATTACAGATGAACAACTTGAGAAAGCGTTAAACAATCAGATATTGATTGATGGTTCATCAATAGAAGGATTTGTTAGAATGGAAGAATCTGATATGTATCTAAAACCAGATTTGGATACTTTTGAGATATTTCCTTGGAGACCTCATCAAGGTAAAGTAGGTAGAATGATATGTGATATATATAATCTTGACGGTACTCCTTTTCAAGGCGATCCTAGATATGTTCTTAAGAAAGTAATAAAAGAAGCTGCAGATATGGGTTATGACTTTAATGTAGGACCAGAATTTGAATTTTTCCTATTTCAAATAGATGAAAATGGTTATCCTACAACAACAACTCACGATAATGCAGGATATTTTGATCTGGGACCAATTGACTTAGGGGAAAACGTAAGACGAGACATAGTACTTACACTTGAAGAAATGGGATTTGATATTCAGACCTCTCACCATGAAGTAGCTCCAGGTCAACATGAAATAGATTTCAAATATAGTGATGCACTAAGATCGGCAGATAATATTGTCACTTTTAAGTTGGTAGTAAAAGTCATTGCAAGAAAACATGGACTACATGCTACATTTATGCCTAAGCCTATCTTTGGGATAAGTGGTTCAGGAATGCATTGCAACCTGCTTATGTATGATGAAGATGGTAGGAACATATTCTACGACAAAAAAGATGAACTTAATCTATCAAAAGAAGCATATTATTTTATTGGTGGATTATTGAAGCATGCAAAAGCTTTAACTGCTGTAACTAATCCTACAGTAAATTCTTATAAAAGATTAGTATCCGGATTTGAAGCACCTGTCAGAATTGGTTGGTCAACTATAAATGCCAGTCCACTTATTAGAGTTCCAAGAGGTAGAAATAAAAAATCCCTGATTGAGCTTAGAAGTCCAGACCCTTCCTGTAATCCATATTTGGCAGTTGCAGCAATATTGAAAGCAGGACTTGATGGTATTAAGAACAAGATAGAACCCCCCAAAATGATGGAAAAAAAAGAGCTTAGTAAAGTACTTGATACACTTGATGTAGAATCAACAATTCCAAGTACTCTAAAAGAAGCCTTAATAGATTTATCAAAAGATGAAATTATAAAAGAAGCATTAGGTGATGTTTACGAGAGATACATGAAAGCAAAAAGTCTGGAATGGGATGAATATATATCAGTAGTTCATTCATGGGAAGTTGAAAAATATATTTCAAGATATTAAGAAAATATTTATAGCTGAGTAAAAGGATGTTTTGTGTATGGGAGCTAGAATCATAGTAGGATCCTCTAACAAAAAAATATTGAAGCAATTATCGCACTTCCTTAATGAAAATGGATATAATGTAGTAGGTGAAACAACAGATGGATATGACATCCTAAGGAGAATCCATACGGTTTATCCAGATTTATGTATTATGGATTTTAACATGAAGGGAATTAACGGTCATGACGTAAGTGAAGTGCTGGTAGCAGACAATGTATGCCCAATCATTACTATAATTGGTTCATCCCAACTACAGTATTTTACTAACCTAAAACATGAACCAATATTTAGTTTGCTAATCAAGCCTATTAATAAAGATTCATTAATAAATACTATTGATTTATTGGTTAAAACATCAAGGAGTATAACTAAGTTACGCAAAGAAGTCAGTACTCTCAAAAAGAAGCAAGAAGATAAGCAAATAATTAATCAAGCTAAACAATTATTATTAGAGAATAACGGTTTAACAGAAGAAGAAGCACATAGGAAGATTCAAAAACTCAGCATGAACAAGGGTATCTCAAAAAGAATAGTAGCTATAGATATTATTAACAAATATAAATGATAATAGTTTGAAAATTATGTATAATAAAATTTTGTTAATTAATACTTGCATTATCAATTGTGATATGATATATTATATACAGATATAATCGGGCAAAGGAGTCCGGCTTTAACTAAACTTTTAGAACAATGGCGTTCTTAGGGAAGTTCCCTTAGTAACGCTTTTTTTATTAGATTTTTATATGAAAAGTAGATTAAGATTAGGAGGACATAGTATGAGTATCAACGATTTATTCGGAACAAATGTATTTAGTGATGCAGTTATGAAAGAAAGACTTCCAAAAGAAACATATAAATCACTTAAGAGAACAATAGAACTTGGAGAACCACTAGAGAAGACAACAGCTGAAGTAATTGCAAACGCTATGAAAGATTGGGCTATAGAAAAAGGAGCAACTCATTACACACACTGGTTCCAGCCTATGACAGGAAAAACAGCAGAAAAGCATGACTCTTTTATATCATTAACTCCTGACGGAAGAGCAACTATGGAGTTCTCTGGTAAAGAGTTAATTCAAGGAGAGCCTGATGCTTCATCTTTCCCTAATGGAGGACTTAGAGCTACATTTGAAGCTAGAGGATATACAGCTTGGGACCCAACATCACCAGCTTTCCTAAAAGAAGATTCAGCAGGTGTAACATTATGTATACCAACTGCGTTCTATTCATATACTGGTGAAGCTCTTGATAAAAAAACACCATTACTGCGTTCAATGGAATCTATTTCCAAACAAGCAATGAGGGTATTAAAATTGTTTGGAGAAACAAGTGCTAAGAAAATAATAACTACAGTAGGAGCAGAACAAGAGTATTTCTTAGTAGATAAAAAATATTACCAAGCAAGAAAAGATCTAATATTTACTGGAAGAACATTATTTGGTGCAATGCCTCCAAAAGGTCAAGAATTGGATGACCATTATTTTGGAAGCATAAAAGAAAGAATTGCTAATTTTATGAGAGAATTAGATGTTGAACTATGGAAGTTAGGGGTATCTGCTAAGACAAAGCATAATGAAGTAGCTCCAGCTCAATTTGAAGTGGCACCAATATTCTCAACAACAAATATTGCAACAGACCATAATCAGTTAATGATGGAAATCATTCAAAAAATTGCAATGAGACACGATCTAGTATGCCTATTACATGAAAAGCCATTTGCTGGAGTTAATGGTTCAGGTAAGCATAACAACTGGTCATTAGCTACTGATGATGGTATTAATTTATTGAAGCCAGGAAAAACACCTGAAGAAAATGCAAGGTTCTTACTTTTTCTATCAATAATTATTGCAGCAGTTGACGAATATGCTCCATTACTCAGATTATCAGCAGCTAACCCTGGTAATGATCATAGATTAGGAGCTAATGAAGCCCCACCAGCTATAATTTCAGTATTCTTAGGAGATAAATTATCTAGTATAATCAATCAAATTGAAGCTGGAGACCTTAATATAGAAAAACAAGTAGAATTACTTGAAGTAGGTGTTTCTACACTTCCAAAACTTCCAAAAGATTCTACAGATAGAAATAGAACATCACCATTCGCATTTACTGGTAATAGATTCGAATTCAGAATGTGTCCTTCATCCGCATCAATAGCCGGACCTAACATTGTTCTTAATACAATTGTTTCTGAATATCTTAGAAGAGTTGCAGATGAATTAGAGAAAGCTGATGATTTCAATGAATCTCTTAAAAAAGTTATCATAAGATTAATAAAAGACCATAAGAGAATCATATTTGATGGTGACGGTTATTCTGATGAATGGGTTCAAGAAGCAGCAAGAAGAGGACTTCCTAATCTATCATCAACAGTTGAAGCCTATACTTATTTTGATAAACCAGAAGCTGTTGAATTATTTGAAAGACATGGTGTCTTTACAAAAGGAGAAATAGTTTCTCGTAAAGAAATCGTATTTGAAGAATATGCAAAAATAATTAATATAGAGGGACTTACAATGTCTCAAATGGTTAGAAAGCAGATTATTCCTGCATGTATTAATTACATGACTGGTGTTGCTGAATCTATTAGCAAGATTAAGGGTGTGTGTCCTTCAGTAGATGTATCTGTACAAGAAGAACTTGTTAATAAGATTTCAAAACTATTATTTGATGTTAGAGTTAAAGTTGCTGACCTTAATAAAGCAATTGAAGAAGCTAAGGTAATTAGTAATATTGAAAGTATGGCATTTGCTTATAGAGAGACAGTATTCCCAGCTATGGCAGAATTAAGAAAACCATGTGATGAACTTGAAAAAATAGTTTCAGAAGAAGCATGGCCATACCCAACATATGATGAACTATTGTTTAGAGTTTAGTCATATCAGATACACTTAATTACGGTTATAATATACTCCTTAATGTAAATATATTATACTAGTCTAACCATGAAGAAAGCAGTTATAGCAATCTTCGTGGTTTTTCTAATATCTATTTATTTTATATTTGTTAATAATTAAAAGGTCTGTTATAATATTAAATAATCTATAAGATTAAACATATTGTTGAGGTGGAATAAAATGATTGTTACTATAGCACTTAATCCTTCAATTAATAAATTGGCAGTTATAGACGGGTTAGAAGTGGATGGTGAAAACAAAGTACAGGATTATCGTATAAGTCTTGGAGAGAGCCCGATATATACTGCATATATAATAAAGTTACTTCAAGGTGAACCATATGTATTAGGATTCTTAGGAGGAATGGGCGGTAGGTTCATTCATAATATAATGCAGAAAAACAGAATAAAATCTGATTTTGTATTTAACATGGGTGAAAGTAAATCTATTTATAGAATTGTTGATTCAGTTAATGGAAGACAAACTACGTTATTGGATGACAATATGTTAGTAGATGAAAGAGACAAGAAGAATCTGAAACATAAACTGCAAAATAGAATAAAAGATGCTAAAATAATGATTTTAGGTGGAGATATGCCAAGAGGTACTGATTTTAATCTGATTGAAGATATAAGTTCAGTAGCTAAGAAACATGATATAAAAGTGATTACTGCATTAGAAGGACAAAATCTACGTAAGTCGTTAAAACTTAATCCCTATGCTCTGAAGATAAGTGATAAGAATATTTCAGATTTAGTTAACGTGGATACGTTAACCTATGATAAGTACTATGTATTAAAAGAGTTGTACCATATACTAATATCAAATAAGATTCATTATATATTATATGATTCTGCCGAGGGTCTTTATGTACTTTCTAAAAATAAAATATGCAAAGTTATATTTAGTGAAACTCCAGAAATAACCGACGGAATTGGTGCAAGTGATTCAATGGTTGGAGCGTTTGCTGTTTCTATAGAAAGAAAATATGAGCAGGAAAAGATGGCTAAACTAATTATGGCAAGTAGTATAGCAGTAAAAAGTTCAAAATATCCTACTATATGTAATAGGAAGGATATAGATTATTATAATAATAAGGTAAAGATCGTTGAAATAATGAATAGGAAAAGGGGTTTTATAGAATAAAACATATATTTGAATATGATAATAAAAATATCGCAGTAATATCATATATATGACGGTATTATACAGAGATGCTAAGATGTAATGAAATGATACGTCGAAAGAAGTGATTTTCTACATTGATTTGCGATATGTTTATATAGAATACCTACTATAAGTAATATATAATGATGATAAGGCATGAAACTACAATATGTATTGTGAAAGAAAAAAATAGGTACTACATATTGTGGAAATATTAATGATATTTCTAGAAAGCTAGGGGATAGTTTGGACATGTCTATTAGATTTTATTACAGAGAGCGGGGATGTTATTATGAAAAAATACCTTAAAGGAACAAGACAAGTTATAACTGAGAATAATCGAATTATTAACCTAGAGTATTATTTAGTTGAATCTACATACTACGAAAAAGATAAAGCTAAAATTGCATACGGTATTGAAATACTTAAGAGAGATAATTGTAATCATTTAGAATCCGATATTGTTTCTAAGGTAACTGACAGTAAAGATAAAATTATAAATATAATTAATAAGCTTATAGCTAATATAGTAACTCCTGTGGGTATAGTTTGTGCGATTGATGAATTATTTTAACTTAAATATAGAAAGGACTGTTCGATAATAGTACAACATTAAAAGTACTATGGAACAGCCCTTTTTTTATAGTTAATCAGTTTTAATGTGATTTTGTTTGAAGGTATTAGGAGTCATTCCACTAATCTGTTTAAATATCTTACTAAAATGACTCTGAGTTGTATAACCTAATCGGGTAGAAATCTCTACTAAGGATAGGTTGGTGAACAGAAGTAGATGTTTAGCTTTTTTTATTCTATTTATATGAATATATTTAGTAAAACTAATACCTACTTCTTTTTTAAAGGTTCTGGATAAATAACTACTATTAGCATTAATATAATCAGCAACATCAGTCAATGCAAAGTTGGTACAAAGATTATCATTAATATATTTAATTACTTTTTTTGTTAAGGGAGAGTAATTATTTTTATTAGTAGATAGACTATTCTTTATCTGAGTCATGAAATCAAGTATCATAATAGCATTAAGATTAATTAAAGATTCTTTATCTCTTAGAGATTCTATTTTATTAATGTATAGGTCACTAAGGAAATATGCATAGTTTTCTTCTAAACCTGTTTCAATAGCCATTCTAGTTATGAGTGCACAACTGCAAATCATATTGTTCTTCAGAGATCTTATGGAGTTGTTTTGACATAATACTGAAAGAGGATAATTACTATACTCATATCCAACCTTTTCTATTTCATCTATATTACCAGTAATAATTGCCTGATAAAGTTGTTTTTCTAATTCATAAGGGTAATGGGAATAGTTTGTAGAATCATTTTTTGATTCTTGGTATAAGTATTCCTCTTTCTTGGACATATCAGTTATTTTAAGTGAGTTAAAAATCTGACTAAAATCCATATTACCTATAAACACAAAATCCCTCCCAAAAGTAAAATTTACGAAAAAAATAGTAAATAAAATGATATACATTATATAGATAAATCTTTACAATATAATCAATACCATTAATACAATTATATCAGATTGAAAGGTAAATAAATAGATAAAATTAAGGAGGAGATATTATGCAAGAAAATATTAATAAGCTTCTATCAGAGTTGACATTGGAAGAAAAAGCTTCTTTATGTTCAGGTAAGGATTTTTGGACTACAGAGCCAATTGAAAGATTAGGTATTCCCTCAATAATGGTTACTGATGGACCTCATGGATTAAGGAAACAAGCAGGCGATTCAGACCATCTAGGAGTTAATACCTCGGTACCATCAACTTGTTTTCCTTCTGGTGTAGGGTTGGCATCATCATGGGATAGAGATTTAGTACAAAAAGTCGGTGTAGCATTAGGTGAAGAAACACAATCAGAAAATGTATCAGTTCTATTAGGTCCAGCAGTAAATATTAAGCGTTCACCTCTGTGTGGAAGGAATTTTGAATATTTTTCAGAAGACCCATATTTATCAACTCAAATAGCTAAACATCATATATTAGGTGTTCAAAGTCAAGGAGTAGGAACATCTATAAAACATTTTGCAGCCAACAATCAAGAATACAAAAGAATGAGTGTTAATACTTTGGTTGATGAAAGAACCTTAAGAGAAATATATCTTGCTAGTTTTGAAACTGCCATCAAAGAAGCGAAACCATGGACAGTCATGTGTGCTTACAATAAATTAAATGGGACTTATTGTGCTGATAACTATAAACTGCTAACAGAAGTTTTGAGAAATGACTGGGGTTATGAAGGTTTAGTAATCTCAGACTGGGGAGCAGAAGATGATAGAGTAGAAGGAATCAAAGCAGGTATGGACCTAGAAATGCCAGGTAATGGAGGACTCAATGATAAAAAAATTGTTGAAGCAGTCAAAAATGGTACTCTAGATGAAAAAGTTCTAGATAAAGTTGTCAACAGAATATTGGAACTAGTTTTTAAAGGCATAGAGAATGCAAGAAATATGAATTTTGATAAAAAAGAACATGATTTATTAGCAAGAAAAGTTGCATCAGAATGTATGGTACTTCTAAAAAATAATGATAAAATACTTCCAATGGATAAAAATAAAAAAGTCGCTGTTATTGGTGAATTAGCAAATAACCCAAGATATCAAGGTGGGGGAAGTTCACATATTAATCCTACGTTTTTACACAATGCTTTAGAAGAAATGAAAAAGCTGGGTACAGTAAGTTTTGCTAAGGGATATGATATTAATGTTGATGAACCTAGCCAGGAATTGGAAAATGAAGCAATAAACTTAGCAAAAGATAGTGAAGTTGTTGTAGTATTTGTTGGTCTTCCTGATAGATATGAATCAGAAGGATATGATAGAAGACATATGCAAATGCCTGAAAACCAAGTTCATCTAATAGAAGAACTAAGTAAAGTGAATGAAAATATAGTTGTAGTATTATCTAATGGTTCTCCTATAGAAATGCCTTGGATAAATAGTGTGAAAACAGTGTTAGAAGGTTATCTAGGTGGTCAGGCAGGTGGAGGAGCTGTCGCTGATATTATATATGGCAAGGTTAACCCATCAGGTAAACTAGCTGAAACATTCCCAATTAGGTTAAAACATAATCCATCATCATTGAATTATCCAGGAAAAGAAAACAAAGTCTGCTATAACGAAGGATTATTCGTAGGGTATAGATATTATGATGCCAAAGATATAGATACTCTATTTCCATTTGGACATGGGCTTAGCTATACTACTTTTGAATATACTGATATTGAAATAAACAAAAATGAAATACAAGATTCAGAAAAAGTGGAAGTTACTGTAACAGTTAAAAATACTGGAGATCTAGCTGGAAAAGAAGTTATTCAAATATATGTGAGAGATATTGAATCATCAGTTATAAGACCAGTAAAAGAGTTAAAGGATTTTGCTAAAGTACAATTAGTACCAGGTGAAGAAAAGAAAGTGAAATTTATATTGAATAAACGTTCCTTTGCTTATTATAACGTAGACATTAAAGACTGGCATGTGGAAACTGGTGAATTCCAGATATTAGCTGGTTCTTCAGTAGTCAATTTACCTCTAAAAACAAATATTAGAGTAAATTCAACAAGAAAAATTAAAAAGTCATTTGATAGAAGTTCAACATTTGTAGAAATAGCAGAGCACCCTGTAGGTGCAATGATAGTAAAACAAATTACTGAGAATATGAAACAAATGTTCATTGATACAGATATATTTAATGAAAGTGCAATAGAGGAGATGGCGGCAACTAATACTCTAAAATCACTTATAACATTTGGTGCCATGAACGAAGAAGAATTACAAAATCTAATTAATCAACTAAATGCATAGATATTCAAAAATATCTTATACATTGAAAAGCAAACTAATACTTAACTAACTCTTTTATAGCAAGGATTTTGAAAATAAATTCAAATTCTTGCTATTTTTATAGTTAGAACTCTATTGATTATTAATTAGATCCTTTTTTAAATGAATTAATTGATTTTTATTATAAAATCCTAAGATATATATATGCTTAATTATTTTTATAATGAAAATAATTAAATAGTGAATATAGAATTATAGATCAGTACATGATTTGCGATTGGATAATTATCATTAGCGATTTTAACAACGATTTATTAAGTAAATAAAGAGATTGTGTAAATATAATATATCGATTTTATAAATTGGAATTATTTCTTGTTGAAATTAACTATATAGTATGGTAATATAGAACAAATGATAATTTCAAAATGAAAAAAATATATGTTGGAGGTTAAATAATGAATACAAAACAACCTAATATAATTTTGATTTTAACAGATCAATGGAGAGGTGATTGTATTGGTGCTTTAAATAACGATATAATACAAACTCCTTTTCTAGATGAAATGACAGTAGATAGTGTTGTTTTTGAAAGAGGTTATAGTCCGTCGCCTGTATGTGTTCCTGCAAGGGCTTGTTTAATAACAGGGAAAAAACCATCTTCTACTGGTTTTTTTGGAAACGATTTCAGTATTGAATGGAACTATAAGAATACCTTAATGGAAGTCTTAAGAGATAATGGGTACCAAACGATTAATGTTGGTAAAAATCATTTTGAACCACAAAGAAAGGCTCTTGGGTTTGAAATTAATAGACTTTATGAAACACAAAATGCTTACGATGAATTTAAATTACCAAGTGACTATCATCTATGGCTAGAAAAGGAAACAGGCGGAAAGGTTAAAGATACTGCCAAAATGCATGAAAATAATGGTCGAGTTGTATTCCCTTGGAATGCGGAAAGCAGATTGCATCCAACTGAATGGACGCTACAAGAATCTCTGGATCAAATTGAAAGAAGAGATCCTACAAGACCATTTTACTTACAAATGAGTTTTCATAGACCACATCCACCTCTAGATCCACCAAGTTTTTATTATGAAATGTATAGAGATGTTGAGTTCCCAGAGGTACCTATTGGTGAATGGGCTCCAGAATTTGAAAAAACTTCAACTACGACAAATCCGTTTGAAGGAAGAATAGAAGGAAAAGCTTTAGATATGGCTAGAAAAGCATACTATGGTTCTATTAGTCATATTGATGCTCAAATTGGTAAATTACTTATATGGTTGAAAAGAAGAAGAGTTTTAGATGATACAATCATAATATTTACATCAGACCATGGTGAAATGTTAGGTGACCATAATATGTTTAGAAAAGGAGCTGCTTTTGAGGGTTCTGCTAAAGTTCCTTTCATTGTTAGACTTCCAAAAAGTGGTGGGTATAAGATTAATAGACGAACCAAAGTACCAGTAAATCTAAGTGATATTATGCCAACAGTATTAGATGTTGCAGGAATCGATATTCCAGAAGAAGTTGAAGGTGATAGTCTGAAACCTCTTTTAATGGGCGAAAATCTTCCTAATAGAAAATATGTACATGGGGAAAATTATAGAATTGGGCTAAATAGAGGATGGAATTATATAGTCAATGAAAGATATAAATATGTCTGGGATTCATACTCAGGATTAGAGTTGTTTTTTGATCTAGATAATGATCCTAAAGAACTAAATAATCTTATAAAAGAAGAAAAATATGGTAATATAATTTCTCAATTTAAAGAATATCTGATAGAAGAATTATCTAAAAGACCTACAGATGGCTTGGTTAAAGACAATGAGTTGACAAAAGGTAAATTATTACCTGCATATAGGAAACTAGAAAAGTAACTGAAAAAATATTATTTTCATATTGAAAGTATGTAAAAAATATGTTAAAATGAATTTGTAAAATAAATGTTAATTGTTAGTAATCACAATGAATAAGATAGGTAGTACAAGGTAATTTATTAATGTTGACTAAGTCGACGATTGTTAAAAAAACTTGACTAAAAAAAACATGATTAAGGAGTGATTTAATGAAAAAGTCAATCAAACGTTTAAAAGGGTTTTTATGTTTAGCATTAGTTTTAGTAGTTTTTACTGCATGTGGAACTACAGGTAGTGATGAGAAAAAAGGTGATAGTACAAAGAATAATGTGACAAAAGAAAAATCAAATGCTGAAGATAAAACTGATGCTCAAGAAGAAAAAACTGATGCAGAAGAAAAAACAGTAAGCTATCCAAAAGATAAGCTAAAGATTATTGTTTCAGGTGGCGCTGGTGGTGGTATGGATATTAATGCACGTACAATTGCTAAATATCTAGAAAAAGTAATGGGAGCAACTATAATAGTTGAAAATCGTCCTGGAGCAGGTGGAATTGTAGGTGCTACAGAATATTTAGTTGAAGAAGCAAATTCAGATACAATAATTGTTCTACCAAGTTTAGTTAACGCAGTAGCTCCATTGTATACTAATGTTCCATATAAAGGTGATGATTTTGTTCCAGTTATTGGATTAAATCAAGAAGTTAATGCTATATTTGCTAATCCTAAAAAAACTGGAATTGAAACTTTTGAAGATTTAGTTGAGTATAGTAAAGAACATGTTGTTAAATTTGGAAGTGGTGGACCTGGTACTTATAATTTCTTAGCTCAAGATGCTTTATATAAAATGGCAGATATACAAGCTGAAACTGTTCCTCATAAAAGTGGTGCAGAAGGTTTAACAAATGTATTAGGTGGACATACTGATATTACATTAGCACCAGCAAGAATTGCAAAAGATTATGTTGAAAATGGAGATTTAAAACCATTATTTGTATTTTCACAACAACCATATGATTTGTATGAAGGTGTTGATCCTGTACCAACAATTATGAGTAAAGGTTATGATGTTCAATATGAAGGATATGTATATATTGCAACAAGAAAAGGTACAGATCAAGAAATTATAGATTATTTATATGATTGTATAAATAAAGTTTATCAAAATGAAGAATTTAAAGCAGAGTTAGTTCATTTAAATATAAATAATAGTAATGGAAAAGAAGTTAATGAATATATGACTTCTAGAATAGAAGATGCTAAAAAGTTTTATGAAATAGCGAATCCATCTGAGTAATAGCAAGAAACGAGGAGTAATATATAATGAAAATTAAAATTAGAGCTAATTTAATTGGTGGAATATTCTTTTTACTACTTTCTGTAATTGGATGGATTTTAATTCCTTTCCAAATTCAAGTTGGTAAATCGTCTACAACGCTGATAGATGCACAATTTATACCTAAATTAACTATGATATTAATATTTATATTTAGTATTGTTTTAATAGTTTTAAGTTTAATAAATGAGAAATATGAAAAGTATATTGAATTAAATATTTCAAATGAACTAAAAGTGTTAATATTTTATATAATGTTAATCGGGTATGTGTTATTAATACCAATTTTAGGATATGTAATTTCATCAATGTTATTTTGTGGAGTAATGTTATTGTATTTTAAGGCAAAAAAGTGGACTTACTATATAGTTTCATTTTCTGTAGTGCTAGTTTTATCTTTTGTATTTAGTAAAGTTTTAGGTGTTCCTTTACCATAAGTTATAACTTTATAACTGTATTATATATAAAATGATTGATTTTAGAATTGACTACTATATTATTATATATAGTAGTCAATAATTAGATTAAATAACATATATAGCAATTATTATTCAAGGAGGAATTTTATATGAAAGCAGTAATGGTAATGTTTGATTCACTAAATAAACATTATTTGTCAGCTTATGGTAATGATTGGACAATAACTCCAAACTTTAAGAGACTTGCTGAAAAAACAGTAACTTTTGATAATTTCTATATAGGAAGTATGCCATGTATGCCAGCTAGGCGTGAAATACATACAGGTAGATACAATTTTTTGCATAAAAGTTGGTCACCCATCGATCCATTTGATGTTTCTATGCCGGAATTATTAAAACAAAATAATATTCACACACACTTAGTGTCAGATCATTTTCATTATTGGGAAGATGGAGGTGCTACATATCACAATCGCTTCTCAACTTATGATTTTATAAGAGGCGATCAAGGTGATTTATGGAAAGGTGTTGTAGATACACCAGAAGATTTTATATATAATGAAGAATTTTCGCCTAGTTATAAGATGGTTAGACAAGACCATATCAATCGCAAATATATGAAGGATGAAAAAGAACATTATCATGTAAGAGCTTTTGAAGCAGGTATAGAATTCATGAAAACCAATATGGATTCAGACAACTGGTACTTACAACTTGAATATTTTGATCCTCATGAACCATTTTTTGCACCAGAACGTTTTCATAGATTATATGATGATAAATTTCCTGATGAAGGATATGATCAACTACCGTATAGAGAAAGAACAGATGATAATACTAAATATATGAGTAGAGTTCAAAAAGCATATTCAGCAACATTAACTATGTGTGATGAGTATTTAGGAAAAGTCCTAGATTTATTTGATGAAAATAATATGTGGGAAGATACAATGCTAATTGTGAATACAGATCATGGACTTTTATTAGGTGAAAAAAACTATTTTGGGAAAAGTCATCCTAATGTTTATAATGAAATGGCAAATACACCATTTTTTATATGGGACCCAAGATGTAAGGAAAAAGCAGTAAGACGAAAAAGTTTAGCTCAAACCATTGATATAGCGCCAACCTTGTTAGAGTTCTTTGGTGTTAAGCAACCAGAAGAAATGCTTGGAGTTTCATTAAGTGACGTTATAAAAAATGATACAAAAATACATGATTATGTATTATTTGGCTATCATGGTAAGGCTGTTAATATAACTGATGGAAGATTCGTCTATATGAGACATCCAAAAGAAGGAAATCAACCATTATATTCATATGGACTTAATTTTGCTCATATTAAGCGAATGTTTAATTTAGACGAATTAAGAAGTATGGAACGTGAATTATTTGAAGGTTTTAAATTTACCAAAGGTGTACCTGTTATAAAAATACCGGTAACTCATAGATTTGATCCAAAAGGGTATGATAGTTTATTATTTGATTTAAAAAACGACCCTATACAACAAAATCCAATAACTAATACAGATATAGAAAACATATTAATAGATAATATGATTAAATTAATGGAAGAAAATGATTCACCGGTGGAACAATATGAAAGATTAAATTTATCAATAAAATAGAAGAGTTCCATGACTTAATAGCAAAACTACTAACATAAAGATTATGAGGTGTTAACAAATGTTTGAAAATCTAGCAAGTGGATTTTTTGAATTATTAACTATAAAGAATTTTATATTTATGAACGCAGGATTATTAGTTGGTATTATTTTTGGTGCAATTCCAGGATTATCTGCTAATATCGGAATTGTTCTCTTATTACCATTTACTTTTAGTCTAAATCCTATTAATGCAATATTAATGTTGCTTGGAATTTATTGTGGTGGTACATATGGTGGTTCAGTTGCCGCTATATTAATTGGTACTCCAGGTACTAATGCAGCTGCAGCAACATTATTGGACGGTTATCCTTTAGCTCAAAGAGGACAAGCCAACAAAGCATTAAGTATGGCTTTAACTGCGTCTACAATTGGTGGAGTAATTAGTGCTCTAATTTTATTATTTGCTGCACCAGCAATCTCCAGATTTACAATTGCTTTTGGACCACCAGAATATTTTGCTTTAGGAATATTTGGATTATCAGTTATAGCATCTGTTTGTGGAGATAATGTTATAAAAGGAATTATATCAGGATGCTTTGGTGTATTTTTAGCAATGGTTGGATTAGATACTATGAGTGGAACTGTTAGATTTTCTTTTGGTAATATTAGATTAATGTCTGGGCTAGGGTTAATACCTGTTTTATTGGGGCTATTTGCAATAGAAATAGTGCTTGGACATGTATATACAATTTTTAATAAAGACAATTTGGGTGATGCATCTGAAGTTGATTTGAGGGATAAGTTAGAGTTATCTGAAGTTAAACAATCTATGCCAGCTATCTTGAAAGGTACATTAATAGGAACGATTATTGGTGCCATACCAGGGATTGGAACAGGTGTTGCTTCTTTCCTTAGTTATAATGAAGCTAAAAGAACATCTAAACATCCTGAGAAATTTGGTGATGGTGCAATAGAGGGAGTTGCTGCGCCTGAAGCAGGTAATAATGCAGTTACAGGAGCTTCTTTAATACCACTATTAACACTTGGCGTACCAGGTAGTGCTGTTGCAGCAACATTACTAGGCGCATTCATGATGCATGGTCTCGTTCCAGGACCTAATTTATTCAAAGATCAAGGCCCTATTATGTATGCAATTATGATCGGACTTGTTTTCATTAACATATTTATGTTTTTACAAGGAAAAACTTTAGTTAAATTTTTTGCTAAAGTAACTAAAGTACCAAATGCTTTATTAGTACCAATTTTATTAATTACATGTATTGCAGGAGCTTTTTCTTATAAAAATACACTTTTTTATGTATACATTTTATTGATATTTGGTGCTCTATCATATATTATTAAAAAATTAGGATTTCCTCCAGTTCCAATTGTATTAGGTTATATACTAGGACCAATTGTAGAGTTTAACCTAAGAAGAGCGTTAGTAATGTCTGAAGGTAGTTATTCTATATTTTTTACAAGACCAATTAGCTTAGCATTTGTAATATTAACAGTAGCGTTTATGTATATGTTAACAAGACAACAAAGAAAGCAAAAAAAACAAAAACAAGCATAGAAAAGGTTTGTATAATTAATTACACCAAGTAGTTGGTAGGTTACTGAAAAACTTAAGACTTTTCAGTGGACTTAAGCAGTTGACTTGGTGTTTTTCCTAATATATATATTAAATTAGAAAAAAGTTTAATAATATATTTTCATATTGAAAATAATCATGTATAATATGATATAACATAATAAAATTATAAGGAGTAGAATGAATGAAAGAATATAAAACAAATACAGAAGATGGTATATTTGTAGTTAGTATTTGTGATGAATTGGTAGTTAATGATGAACTTGAATGGCAATTACAATTTATCGCAAATAAAAAAATAGAGACTAATGGTAGTATTAAGATTCTTGTTCCTGCATATCAACATCAACGAAGTGAGGAATATTTACAGACATATGATTATTGGAAACCAAATTATATATATGCTGTTGGTGAAGATGATGATATTGAAGTAAATGTGAGAATTGATAAAGTTCCATCAGCTTTTTCTCATATAAAAGATTGGGTTGATAGTAATAGAATTGCTATAGTTACGTTTCCAAATGGTCTTGAAAAAGGGGAAAAAATAAATATAAAATTTGGTGGTATTGATAGACCTTGGTTAGAGGGAGAGTGTTCACCATCAAGAGTATCACAATTTGCATATAAAATTGGTGGTACTTATCTAGAATATGAAGTTTATATAGATACTGATGGGAATAATAATTATAAAAAGGTTGATGCTTTTCCTAAGGTGAAAATTGTGCCTGATAAAGCCGAAAAAATTATAATAACAACTAATTCAGTTGTTAGAGTAGAGGAAAAATTTATTATTAATATTAATGTAGTTGATAGATTTAATAATCCAATTATTGATTATAATACAAATTCTATAAAGTTAAATTTGATTAATTTAGAAACAAAAGAGAATGTAGTTTTGGTAGAAGAAAATGAAGCTTTTGTTGCTAGTGTTAAAAAAGAAGGGTTTTATGAAATTACAGCAATAGATGAAGAACTATACGTTGAAAAAGCAGTTTTTGTATGTGATTGTTCTATGGAAAAGTTATATTGGGGTGATATTCATAATCATTCTAATCTTACAGCTAATATTAGAGACAACGATTGCGGCGCTTCTCCAAAACAAGGTTACTTATATGCAAAAGAAGTTTCGTGTCTTGATTATATTTGTTTATCTGAGCAAACTTTTTTATTCAATGAAGATGCAAGTGTAAATATTAATAAAAAAACATGGGAAAAACTAGGAAAAGAAGCCGATAAATACTATAAAAAGGATGAATTAGTAACATTTCCAGGAGTAGAGTTGCATAGTAAGAGAGGCGATACAATTGTATTATTCAGAGACTCACTAGATAATTATTCTTATCCTTCAGAAGATGTAACAGATATTCAAGATATATGGAGTTATTATAAGGGGAAGAACTTTTTAACAATTCCACATTTTCATAGATACTGTGAAGGACGACCTAAAAAAGATCAACAAGAAAAGAAATATTCTGGATTTGAATATAGTAATTGGGAAGAAAATAGTGAGCAAGAGGTAATATGTGAAGTATTCTCAAGTCAATGGGGAAGATTTGAAAATGAAAATCATCCAATGATTTTAAAAGCACGAGCTAACGTAAAAGGTAATACAGTAGTTGACTTTCTGAATAATGGGAAAAAATGGGGTATTACAGCAAGTAGTGATGGACATGATGGAAAGCCGGGTTATGGTGGTATTACAGGAGTTTATGCTTCAGAAAAAACAAGAGAGAGTATTTTTAATGCTTTAAGCAATCGTAAGACTATAGCATCCACACACCCTAGATTGATTATTAAATTTGATATTAATGGATATGATATGGGAAGTACTATAGAAAATAATAATGAAGTAAGAAACATTAATATTAAGGTTGTTGCACCAGATAAAATAAAAAAAGTAGAAATAATTAAAAATGGAGAAGTATTTATTAAAAGTGATAGTAGCGATAATTATATAAATAAAACTTTTATTGATGATAAAGAAATAGAAAGTAATACTTATTACTATATAAGAGTTATTCTAGAAAATGGACATATAGGCTGGACTAGCCCTATCTGGTTTAATAAATAAAGCATTTGTTACAAAAAATATAAAATAAGGAGTTTGGCATAATGAAAGATTATTATAGCTTAAAAGAAAATGAATTAGGAGAAAATAGTAAAATTGATTTCGAGATAATGGATACAGAAGATGATATGTATCATGATATGGCTAGGATTATGTTTGATGAGATATATGAGAATAATAAAATAGGTAAAAATACAGTATTTATTTGTCCTGTAGGCCCTATAGGCCAGTATAAAAGATTTGTAATGCTTGTTAATAAATATCGTCTTAATCTTAAAAATGTATATTTTTTCAATATGGATGAATATTTAAATGATGATATGACTATGATTGATAAGGATAATCATCTTAGTTTTAGAGGTTTTATGGAGAGAGAAGTTTATAGTAAGATTGATGATGAGTTAAATATTCCTGCAAATCAAAGATTTTTTCCTGAACCAGGTAAAGAAAATGAGATATGGGATAAAATGGTAGAACTTGGTGGAGTTGATATATGTTTTGGTGGAGTAGGTATAAATGGTCATCTTGCATTTAATGAGCCACCAGAAACCGATGAAAATATTACTAATGATGATTTTAAAAATAAGGGCACTAGAATTTTGAAGATTTCAAGAGAAACTAGAGCTATAAATGCAGCTGGTGCTTTAGGTGGTGCTATAAATATTTTCCCAAAATGGTGTATAACTATTGGAATGAAAGAGATTCTTAGTGCTAGAAAAATTCGTTTATATATGTTTAGAGATTGGCATAGATCAGTAGTAAGACGTGCTCTTTATGGTGAGGTTGATGCACAGTTTCCTGTTAGTTTTATTCAAGAACAAGGAGATTCAAAGATTACTATATCTAAATATGTTGCCAAAAAACCTTTTTAGATAGATTTTCATAGTCTTTAGTATCCTCCTTATGTTGGAATTTATAACATTAGTAGTCTTTAGTAAAATATATTTGTAATATGATTATTTATACTTACAATAAATTCTAACACCCAAACAAATAATCTGCTATAATATATTACATAAAAGTGGTTGCAGTGAAATTAGTAAATATATAATTAGAATTTGTTAAGCAACAGGGATAACAAGCATTAGGAGGAAAATCAAATGTTTAAAATTGAAAATAAAGGGAAATCTCAAATAAAATCTAGAAATAGAATAAAAATATATAGTTATATCTTAAAAAATGGTCCTGTTTCAAGAACTGATTTAGAAAAAAAATTAGGGATTTCTGCTCCTTCTGTATCAAGAATAGTAGAAAATTTAAAAAAGGAAAAGTTAATTAGAGAAATTGGCAAAGAGGAAACAAGTGTTGGTAGAAAACCAATAAAATTAGTGATAAATAAAAATGCAAGATATATAGTTGGTATTAGTATTACTAAGACAAAAATATATATATGTATAACTAATCTAGGTGCAGATATAATATATAGAAATATAAATAGACTTGATGAAATTGAGTCAGAAAAGGATTTATTAAATGCAATTGATAGACTTATTACCAGTTCGTTAAATATTACTAAAATACAAAAAGAATTAATTCTGGGAATTGGTATAGCTTCAAGAGGAATTGTTGATTATAATACTGGTACTATATTAAGATGCTATTTTAATTATTATAAAGAACCTATTAGAAATATTAAGGTAAAAGACTTTCTACAAAGCAGATATAACTGTGAAGTTATTATTGACAACAATATAAACGTTGAGTTATTTGGAAACTTTTTCTTGTCTAATAATATTAAAGATAATAAGAAGAATAATATCTTATATATTTATATGGGAGAAGGTGTTGGTGGCAGTATTATATGTAATAATGAACTTGTAAGAGGAAAAAATAATATTGCTGGAAGAATAAGTCATATGATAGTTGACCCTAATGGTGTTTTATGTAATTGTGGTGGTAAAGGACACTTAGAAGCATATGTATCCAAGTCTGCAATTGAAAAACAATACTTAGAAATCAAAAAGATAAAAGATAGTGAGATTAATATTTTTGAAATTTGTAAAATGGGTAATAATGGAGATAAAGTTTGTACTGATATAATAGATGATGTATTAGAAAAATTAGCTTTTGCTATAGCTAACTTACAAATTATCATTAGCCCTAATACAATAATTTTAGCAGGTGAAATTTTTGATTACTATGATTGTGCATTAGAAAAATTAAATGAAAAGTTACAAAGTATAATATTTGATAAGAGATTATATGGAGTAGAATTAATTATTCGCCCTAAAAAAGATATTATGTTTGATCATAGCGCAACTGCTTTAATTATGAATAAAATATTTACAGTAGAATAGTTATATATAAGAAATTCAAAAAATAGATTGAAAAGAAGAGCCAAAAAGTTGAAGTAAAAATCAATTTTTTGGCTTTATCAATGTTCAGATAAAACGTATAGAAGAATCTAATAGAGTACGAATGAATTGATTGAACGGGGATATAAAGAAAAGTATATGTGATATTGATAATTATTATTGTTTGAGGTATACTTAATGGGGAAAGAGTTTTAATATATTTTAAATGGGGGAATATTATGAATATTAAACAAGCACAAAAGGTTCTAAAGTTATCCAATGAAGTGATTAAAAAAAATATAGGCAAAGAAAAAATGCAAGAATTTATCAATCAAACATTAATAAATTACAGAAATATTGAACCATATGCTAGGAAGTACAAACAGAATTTAAATAAAAAGAATTTTAACTATGGTGTATTGGGACTTTCCATGTATAGAACATTAAGAGATGATTTTAGAATGGAACAAGAAACATCTGTTAATATTTTGACAGAACTATTAAAAGGTATAACTGCAAAGGTTATAGAAAGCTCTAGAATTACACTATTTTTCATTTCTAAAACTTCAAAATATAAATTTATAAAAAAATTATTAGAGAAAAACATGTATTCTCTTACTGAACCAAATGGCTGGAAAATGAAAAGATGTAAGTCAGATGCATATATTGCTTTTGATATATGTAAATGTGGATTATATGATTGGTTAGTAGAACAAGGAGCAGAAGAAATATGTGTTGCATTTTGTGAAACAGATTATGTTAGTGCAAAATATATGAAAGATATTAAATTTGTTAGAAATAAGACTATTGCAAGTGGGTGTAAAGTTTGTGATTTTAGATATTATAAATAAACGATGATAAGATAATAAAGGAGTATGATTATGTACAAATATGTTTTAATAGCATTTCTCTTATCAATGTTAATTGGATGTACTGTAAATGAGCAATCATTATAACCATTAAGTAAAATATAATAAATATTTATTCCTATAGGAGGTATTTATGAAACAAGTAAAAGTTGTAATAAGTACAAGCTTAGATCCATGGAAGAATTTATCTATTGAAGAATATTTGGTTAGGAATCTTGAAAAAGATCAATGTATTTTATATTTATGGAAAAATGATAAAACTGTAGTCATAGGTAAAAATCAAAATCCGTGGAGAGAATGTAATATATCACTTTTGGAAGATGAAGGAGTCAAATTATCAAGAAGAATAACTGGAGGAGGAGCTGTTTATCATGGACTTGGAAATCTTAATTTTTCATTTGTAATGAATAAATCTGATTATGACTTGAATAGACAGCTATCAGTAATATTGAATATGTGTGAAAAACTAGGTATCCATGGTAAGCTTACTGGTCGTAATGATTTAACTGTCCATGATAAGAAATTCTCTGGTAATGCATTTTATCACGGCAAGACAGTTTCGTTACATCATGGTACTCTACTTATTAATGAAAACATGAGTAATCTAGCAAGATATCTAAATGTTTCTAAAGAAAAAATAAATTCAAAGGGTGTAAAATCAGTTAAGTCAAGAGTTACTAACTTAGTAAGTTTCTATGAAGGTTTAAGTACTGAGATTGTTAGTGATATGTGTATTAAGAGTTTTGCTGATGAATATGCACATGGAAGTGATGGTATAATTACTGAGAAAGATCCTAAGTGGTTTAATAATGAAGATATTAATAGACTATATGAAAAGAATGCATCATGGGACTGGAGATATGGCAAAGCAGCCAAATTTCAAGTACTATTTGAAACAAGATTTAATTGGGGAGAAATACAGATTCATATAAATACTAAAAATGCTATAATAGATGAAGTAGCAATATATTCAGACTGCTTAGATCAAGATTTTATTGGATTGTTACCTAATATGTTTATACAGGAGAAATATAATTCTTCAAAGATAGCAGTTAAGTTAAGAAATAATAAGTTATCACAAGAAAGACAAAAAATGTTGGATGATATTGCTGATTGGATAGAAAATAAGAAATTTTAGTAATAAATAAGAAGTATAAGGATGATATCGTATGGTAGAAAAATATTTGACTATATATGAAGATAATGAAGCTGAATTAGTAGAGAAAAAATCTCGATTCATAGCCACAATAACACATGTAGAAACAGAAGAAGAAATAAAAGACTTTTTAGAAGGAATACGTAAAAAATATTGGAATGCAACTCATAATGTATTTGCTTACACTATAGGACTCAAACAGCCTTTGGAAAGATGTAGTGATGATGGGGAACCTAGCGGTACTGCTGGTATGCCTATTTTAGAAGTAATTAGAGGTAGCAAATTACATAATGTAATAGTTGTTGTAACTAGATATTTTGGAGGGACTTTACTTGGTACAGGGGGTCTTGTAAGAGCTTATGGTGGTTGTGCTAAGCTGGGAATAGAAGCATCAAATGTTGAAGAGAATATATTATATTATTTAATGGATGTGAAAGTGGACTATACTTTATCAGGTAAAGTACAATATGAAATATTACAGAATAATTATATCATCTATGATACTCAGTATGTGGATCAAGTTTGTTACTCAGTATTAGTTGAATATAACAAGAAAGAATCATTTGTAAATAAAATGGTTGATATAACTAGTGGAGTAGCTAGTATTGTTAATAAAGGAGTACATTACGGAACAGGTACTAATGATGAAATAAAATTAAAAAAAGTAGATCTGCCAGAAGGCTTGTAATTGTAAAACTGATAATTTTGATAAATAATGGCAGCTCTTTTTACGATTGATTAGTGTTTTAATAGAGAATATATACATTTACCATCAATGTTTTTCATTGGTATATTAATTATCTTAGCTATGGTTGGTGCTACATCAACCAGTGTAGCTTGTGGTACATAAGTGTTATTAATGTTATTACCTTTTGCAAAAAGAAGTGTTCTCATATTAGGATGAATAGGTAAAAAACCGTGATCAGCTATATGAGGTCTTGATAATCTGGTTCTAGAGATTATCAATTGATTGCATATGTGATTATTAAAAACATAGCCATCCTTAGCTTCTAGAACAAACTGAAAGCTATTATCTAGGTGGAATAATCTATTGGTTTCTATGCTTGTATATACTTTATTTATTCCACTTTCAGGATTAGATTGTAATGCTAATAATTGAGTATAAACCTTTTTGTATAATTGTATATCTTCTTTAGGTTTGATACATATCTGTGCAGAACCACCACATGCGTTACAGAATGCTTTCCAAGATATAATTCTATTTTTATCATCTGTTATTATTAATTTCTTTTCTTTGAAAAAAGAATTAATACATATATAATTCTTATAGTCATTCATACCATGATCACCTAATATTATGAAGTCTGTTTGATTATATATATTAGCTTTTTTTGTAGAGTTAATAAGTCGTTCTATACGAGTATCCATAGTATTTAATATACTTTTGATTTTAGTTAATTCAGTACCTAGTCTATGCATAGTGTAATCCAGTTGAGTAAAATGTATGAATAATAAGTTTGGTTGTTTTTTTAAGATTAGATAGTTGGAAATATTATCAGCTATATTATCTAAAGTAGGTTGAACTGAACAACTTAATTTTACATTTTTTAATGCAGGAATAATAAGTTTTTTACTACTGTTTTTTATATAATTACTTATAAAACAACTAGGTTCTATAGGCCATAATTCAGGAATGTTATATGTTATAGAAGCACCAGCCATTACTGGCCATAATATAGAAGCGCATGTATATTCCTGTTTCATTGCATAGTCAAAGATAGTTGGAACCTGTATGGAGCTTTCATACCAATACCATTCTGGGTTTTTAGATCTTTCTGGCTGACATTTTTTGTTGGATACAATACCATGTTTATTAGGATATGTGCCGGTTATTATGGAAGTATGACAAGGATATGTTAAGCTAGGATATATACTATACATATTTCTCACATAAGAGCCTTCTGAGATGAATGATTTAAAAGTGGGTAGGTCTTTTATATAATTAAAATGGTGAGCATTTAATGCATCAATACTAATGACTATAATGTACTTATTATATTTGTTCATTGTGTTGCTCCTGTTTTGTTATTATATTATACATCTATGCTCATATATATAAAATTGTGTTAATTATATAGCTATAAATTGTATATATGTAAGTGTTTATAGACACACGATGGATTATTACAAATGATTCTTGACAATAGTATGTATATCATTATATAATTTTAGAAGTGAATCTTATATTATTATACATACCTTTTAGACATCTAGCCATGGGTTGCGTTAACATGGCTTTTTATATTGTAGAAAAAGTTGTTTTCCAAACATATAATCTTTTTCATATGAATTTATTGAAAAGTGGGTTCATTTATAAAGTTTCTATTACAAGAACTAATACATAAAAGGAGAGGCTAGGATTATGAAGAGGTTAATAAAAATATTAGCACCATATCGAGGATTAAAAAGAGAAATATATATTATATTTATAGCAAAAACTGTAAATGCAATGGGAGCTTTTGTTTTCCCATTTCTAACATTATTATTAAATAATAAAATAGGTTTATCGGAAGGAGAAACAGGAACTTTCATAGCGATCGGCGGGTTGTTATATGTACCATCAAGCTTGATGGGTGGGAAGTTATCGGATGTTATAGGTAGAAAGAAACTTATAGTTATTTTTGAGACACTAGGTATATTATGCTATGGTTCTTGTTGCTTTATACAACCTACTATGTTAATGGCTTATTTACTATTATTGTCTGGAGTATTATTTGGTATAGCTGGGCCAGCTCATGATGCAATGACTGCTGATTTAACTACTCCTGAAGAGAGAGAAGGGGCATATTCACTTAATTATTTAGGGTTTAACTTTGGTTATGCAATTGCCATGCTTTTTGCAGGAACTTTATTTGAATATAATCTAAAGCTGTTTTTTCTAATAGATGTTGTAACTGGTTTAATTGGAGTTGCACTTATAGGATTATTTGTTAGTGAGACTCTACATAATAGTTATGAAGAGATACCTAATGAACGTGAATTAGAAAAGAAAGAAGAAGGCTCTATACTAAATGTACTATTCTCTAGACCAATACTTATTGCATTCGCATTGGCACTTTTTGGTTATAGATTTGTGTATTCTCAATGGTCCTTTTTGTTACCATTACATGCAAAAAGTAATTTTCTAACTGATGGAGCAGCTTTGTATGGTACTTTAGGAAGTTTTAATGCAGTTATTGTTGTTGTATTAACACCTGTGCTGACTTCATTATTTGGTAAAAAGACTAATATAATAAGAGTATTTTATGCAGGTATATTATTTACAATAGGATTTGGTATGTTAGGATTTATCTCAACGAAAGTAGCATTCTTCACATCGGTATTTATATTCACTCTTGGAGAAATACTTGAAGCTATAAGTGTAATGCCGTTTATTATGAATCATACGCCTGCTACTCATAGGGGAAGGATGAGTTCAGTTTTACCTATTATCATGGGAGCAGGTTTTAGTGTAGGACCATTAGTAATGGGACATGTTCTTGAAGCAACAAGTTTTTCTACTGCATGGAAAATATGTGCTTTGATTGTAGGTGTATCCACATTGTGGATGATAAGAATCAACAAAAATGAGATTAAAAGTAGAGAAGATTAAGAAGAATCTGTTGTTACTAATTGATTATAGTTAAATAGATATATAAATAGAAAATGCAAAGGGTAATTAAATATATTCTTTGCATTTTTTGATTTAGAATTGTTAACCTTTATTCTATAATAGTTGACAATGTGGATTAACAAATGTATAATACAATTAATTAAATTAATGAGGAGATAAAATTATGAAATTACAACTTAGAGAAATGATTATGATTGGTATTTTTGCAGCGTTAATGGTAGTTGGAGCTAAGTTAAGTATACCTACACCTTTTGGTGTGCCTTTAACATTTCAACTATTTTTTAGTATTTATGCAGGCCTATTATTAGGGGCAAAAGCAGGGTTTTTATCTCAATTAATATACATACTCTTAGGTCTTGTAGGACTTCCAGTATTTACTATGGGAGGGGGTATAGCTTATATTTTTAATCCTACTTTTGGATATATTATAGGATTTGCTGTTGCTCCATTGATTGTAGGTATCTTATTAAACAATAAAAAGGATATTAATTTTGTTAAAGTTTTAGGTATATCTATAGTTGGATTTGCTGCCATTTATATCATTGGTAATGTGTATCTTTATTTTATAAAAGATTTATATCTTAATAAACCAACTTCTCTAGTAGGTATATTTAAATCAATGATACCTTTTATGATAAAGGATTTTATACTAGTTATTATAGCTGCTTATTCTTCAACTATAATAATTCCTGTTCTAAGAAAATCTGGAGTTATGAATTAAGCTTTTAGGCCTATTGTATTATATAATATGTTATTTGATTTTTTCCAGGTATGAAAATTCTAAAAAAAGCGGTATCTAGCTAATTATCTACGTTTAAGGTTGTTTTTGGGATTAAAATATTATTTGGATAATTTAGTTGGAAAAAATTGAGAAAAAGTTGATATTTTAGGCAATTTGTGCTTTAATATTAGATAGAGAATGTTGGATTTGTATTGGTTGAACCTTAACAAGAGTTGTATTGAAATTCAAATTTGGACTGCCAATTCTGTAGTAACGGATTTGTTGAACCTTAACAAGAGTTGTATTGAAATACATTTTAACGAGACACCCACAATATACCAAAATAAGTTGAACCTTAACAAGAGTTGTATTGAAATTTTTCTAGTAATAATACTTTGTTTTCTAAATCTTCATGTTGAACCTTAACAAGAGTTGTATTGAAATTCACATAAGACACAGTAAGATACATAGCCCATGTCTGTTGAACCTTAACAAGAGTTGTATTGAAATATGAGGACAACAAAGAGGTACTTGAATTGCTAAATAAGTTGAACCTTAACAAGAGTTGTATTGAAATCAGACCAACACCCTTTATCCTGTCCAACTGTTAGAGTTGACCCTTAACAAGAGTTGTATTGAAATTGTGCTGTTGTGGGACGGTCTTTTACTGCTTCTGGTTGAACCTTAACAAGAGTTGTATTGAAATTTTAATGGTTCAATTACAGGTATGAGAGGTAATATTGTTGAACCTTAACAAGAGTTGTATTGAAATTGCTTAAAGCATATTGGCTTCTAGCGTATTTTACCTGGTTGAACCTTAACAAGAGTTGTATTGAAATTTTTAAACAACCTATTAATCTAGGTAATGGAAAATTAGTTGAACCTTAACAAGAGTTGTATTGAAATTTAATATATAATAATATAGAGAAAATAGGTGACAAGTTGAACCTTAACAAGAGATGTATTGAAATATGAATACCTACACATCAGCAGACTACTTCCTTGGGTTGAACCTTAACAAGAGTTGTATTGAAATAAGGCTGCTTGTATTGGATTAGCAAACAAGGAAAGGTTGAACCTTAACAAGAGTTGTATTGAAATAGTAAATGAATTACTAGATGTTATGGGCAACGTAGCGTTGAACCTTAACAAGAGTTGTATTGAAATGAAAATGGTATTGAAATAGTAGAGGATAGGGGTTCTAGTTGAACCTTAACAAGAGTTGTATTGAAATTCAAGATATATTTTCCATTTATTTCTCCAGCGTAAGTTGAACCTTAACAAGAGTTGTATTGAAATTGAAGTAATCCACATAGCCTTTCTTATGGCGATGTGTTGAACCTTAACAAGAGTTGTATTGAAATCTTAATGGGGTTAAGTTTAAGACCTTTGTTTGAGGAGTTGAACCTTAACAAGAGTTGTATTGAAATAGATAAAGTTACTAATAGATATTTTATCAAAGGTGGGTTGAACCTTAACAAGAGTTGTATTGAAATAATAGTTTAATGTCTGCTTTTTCTAGGTCCTGTATTCGTTGAACCTTAACAAGAGTTGTATTGAAATATAAAATATCAGAATTTTTTGGAGTAACTGTAGATTAGTTGAACCTTAACAAGAGTTATTGGAATCTAAGTATAATATATAAAAAAGTTTCATGTTATCTTTATTGAAAATATGAAACTTTTTTACTTGCAGATTTATGATGTTACATATAATATGCTATAATAAGAGTGAATATTGTTGATATATGAAAGAAAGGTGATTTATTAATTGAAAAAAAGATTAGAAGAGTATTTGGGTAATTATAAAAAAACCTATGTACACCTAGATGATATGATAAAAATTTATGAGAATAGTTTAAGTTATAGTGAGTTAGCAAGTATCATAAAAAGCATAGAGGTGAATGGTGGTATAGCGCCAGTAAAAAAATCAGGTCTTAATAATATGACAATACCTCTTTATTATAAATATAGAATTAACAAACCCTATTTTCACCAAAGCTATTATACTCGTTTATATAAAAAACAATTAGAAATAAATCTACAACTAAGTTTAGAAGATTATTTTTCATTAAATGAAAACATATTTAATAAAGATGAGCCTTATATTGATTTAATAAGTGATTATATTAATAATAATTCAGATATGAAAGAAGAAAAATTCATTCCTGAATTGTCTTTTGATATGGTTGGAGATGAAAAATGGATACAAGATAAAGGTGGGGAAGCAGTATTAAAAAGACTGCATTTGTGGGATGGATTATTATTCTATGAACGTATTGAACCTCTATCTTTTGCTATTAATAAAAATAAATGTAATGAAGATATAAACTATCATTTAATTATTGAAAATAAGACTCCCTTTTTGCATTTAATTAATTATATAAATGAATCGAAATACTCTACTATTATCTATGGTAAGGGTTGGCAAATTATTTCTAATATTAAACTACTTAGCAAGCAGTTTAATATTAAGGGTCAACATATTTACGAATATTTTGGAGATATGGATAACGAGGGGCTTAGTATATTTGATAGTCTCACTAAAAAGATTAATGTTAAACCTGCTATTAATTATTATACAGCCATGATGGATTATAGAAGTGTTAAAGGTAAAGAAAACCAAAACATGAATGAAGATGCAATTGATAATTTTATTAGTTATTTTCCTACTAAGCAGCAAGAAATAATTAAAAAAGTATTAAAAGATAAAGAATATTATCCACAAGAAATTTTAAGCAAAAATATTCTATTAAAATTATTAAAAGGATGAAAGAATTATGGATTATAGTAATGTGACAAAAGGATATAAGGACAGGATAGAGAGAGTAGCGTTATTTGACTGTTTATTCCGTTTAGAGAAAAAACAGAAAAAAGATAACGATGGTAGTTCCATTGATTTTTTTGGCTTAGGATTACTAACTTTGATGTTTTTCTTTGAAAATATGCTCATAAGGAACAAAAAAACAGGTATTATGGAATTAGCAAATTATCTTCAAGGGGTATCACTTAATAAGATAAAGCTAGATCAAGCAGGTTTCGTTGAAATAAGTAAAAATATTATTGATGTTTTCCGTCCTTCATCAGGAAAAAGAAATAGGAGAGAATTCTATAATTATGAAACTGGAGTAATGGATTATGTTGATTATTCAATATTAAAAGCTGATTCTTGGGATAGTGTTAGAAATATACAATATTATGTTTTAGACGAACAAGGGTTAGAACTTATTTTTGCAACTAAAGAGTATTATAGTGAGTTTCAGATATCTATTAGCCAGTTATTATTGAGAAAACAATTAGAAAAAGGTGAATTTTCCAGTGCATTAAGACAGATTGACGAAATGCGGATTAATGTAAATACTATAAAAGATAAAATACATAATATAAAACATGATATTCAAAGAAACATAATCTCTGATGATACTTATGAAAGATATAAAGAGCTAATAGATGATATTAATAGGAGACTTGCAAGAGAACACGAAGAATTTGAGGAACTAATGGAATTTATTAGAGATACTAAAATAAGGTTAGATGATAATACAGGGCATACTAAAAAAGAAAAAGAAGCTTTAGTTAAAATAGTTAAAATAGATAATGAACTTGGAAATGTCCACTACTTGCATGCAACTTTGCTAGAAGAAAGCATTGAATTAAAAACAACAGCACTTGAATCTGCTACAGAATCTCTTTATTTCGTAGGATTGACGTCTTTTAATTTTGATCAAGAAATAACTAGAAAATATATGAATACTCCGTTACCTTTTGAAAGTGGTAAGATATTGGCTAGTCCTTTTTTAAAACTAAAAAATTATTCAACTTGGTCATTATTAACAATATTTGAAAAACAAAAGATAAGAAGAGAAGAAGAACAGTTAAAAAATGAAGGTTATATAGATGTTGATAATGAAAAAGAACTTAATGAAATTTTAGAACGACAACAAAGATTATACTCATATATAATTGAAGAATTATTAGTATTAATGAAAGATAAAAAGACCATCACAATAAAAGAAATAATTGAAACACACAAACATTCATTGTTTAGTACTAGAGAGTTTTATGATTTCTTCATTATATTACATCAATTATCACCTATAAATATATTAGATATAGCTAATAGTAGGGAGCATGTTTTTGCATTAGCTTTTAAAAAGTTGATAGATATTTGTGATATTATAACAGCTACTGAATTAACAGATGAAATAACTTATGATGGTAATTATTGTCTAAGAAATATGCTAATAGAACTAGGGGGAATGAAGATGATTAATCAGGACTTGGTAATTGAAGCATTTAAAATATTTTCCAAATTAAATGCTAATGGAGAAGTATTAAAAACAGAATGTAATGAATTTTTTACAGATGAAACTGTAAGAAGTTTAGTAATGGAATTCGCTATAGAGGTAGACTGTACCATAATTACTGCTGCTGACTATATATATTTAGTACCTCTAACCAAAAATTCCATTTATCATATAACCAATAGTGATATAAAGAGAATATATTTCCCTGGTAGATCACTTAATATGGACATTTATCTTATGTATGTTGCTATTATTATTTTTATAGGAGAATTCTATGATAGTTATCAATCATCTGATTCAACTAGAGATTTTATTACTATAAATGATTGGCTTGATAGTATTAATAAACGTATGGAAAGCCTGAATCAAGTTGACAAGGAAACTCTTGATAATTTGGAACAAGAATATGAATATAATTGGACTGGAATATTAAAAAAATGGGAAGCTATGGATAATATCAAAGAAGGAGTTCAAAAGCAGACTGCTAAAACAGTAAGCCGTATGGGATTTATGACAATTGTTAAAAAGTTTATGTTAGATCAAAATTTAGTAAATGAGATAGGTCCAGATGAATTGGAATTAACAGAAAAAACTAAAGCTATTGTGGCAAGATATTTTATGGAATACGAATATAACAGGGGTATATTAGATGTTATATATCAATTGGAGAATAAGGAGTGATAGAATATGCCAACAATTTCAAAAATAAGATTTACAAATGTAATATATGAAAATGGAGCAAAAAGATATAATGATATGCTTTTTGAGTTTGATGGACAAAACGGAGCTCTATTATTAGAAAATGGTGGTGGAAAAACAGTTTTTATCCAAACAGCTATACAGGCTATCATTCCTCATATTGATATGGCTAATAGAAAAATAAAAGATACTTTATCTTTAGAAGGTGGACCTGCTCATATTGCCATTGAATGGATATTAAATGAATCACCTAGAAGGTATGCTCTTACAGCTACTAGTTTATTTATTGAAAAAAACACTTTATGTTCTCTAAAATATGCTTATGAATATGGGATGAAAGATGAACATGAAATCGAAAGTATACCTTTTTCTATAGAACAACAAAATGGGAAAAAACGTCCTTCAAGTAAAGGTGAAATATCCGAATATTATCATCGCATGAATAATAGATATATTCAAGCAAAAGTGTTTAATAGTATTTCTGATTACGGTAATTATATAGAAGAACATTTTAAGATTGTTCCATCAGAATGGCGTAATATTGCTTTAATTAATAGTAGTGAAGGTGATGTGGACAAATTTTTTAATGAATGTAAGACAACTACCTCTTTATTAAATAATCTTCTTATACCAGTTATTGAAAAAGCTATTGAAGGGGATCAAGCAAAGGGATTTGTTGATACTTTTGAAAAGCAAAGAGAGCATTTTAAGAAAAACAAATATTTACAAGAAAAGATAGTTCAGAGTAAAAATGTAAAAGAAGAAGTTGATAATTTTGTTATAAAGTACAAGGAATATGATGATTGTCTTAAGGAATACGATGAGAAAAAGAAAAAGGCAAAAACATTAAATAAATATTTACAAGAATTAATTGTTGAAAATGAAGAAAATCAAAGGAAAAATGTAGAGAGAAAAGAAAAATTAATAATTAAAAAAGATAAATATAGACAAAAAGACCTGTCATATAAAATAATAGTTATTGATGAACAATTAAAAAAAGAAACTAATAAGCTTGATATTGAAGAAAAACAATTATGTAAATATTATGAGGAACTAAATAAATTCCAATCAAGAAAACAAAATATTGAATGGACAAAGATACAAGAAAAAATAAAGGTTAATACTGAAAATATCGACCTTTATAGACAGAAATTACAAGAATATGAAGAAGATATATCAATTAGTGAATTAAAAGAGCAGCTTGAATTAAACAACAGTAATCTAAAGGGATATTTTGAAAATGAATTGCAAATGATAGAAAAAGATAAGCAACAATATGATATACAACACGAACGATATGAAACCCAATATACCGAGACGGAGGCTAAATTAAATGAAATTAAAAATAAGGAAGATAAGATAAAAGAAGACATTCATAGATTAGAAGCTCAAAATGAGATGTTAGATATAAGTATGGAGCAAATCGCTAATGGGATGCTTATACAATTAGATAAAGAAAATGTTACAGAAAATATTAGAGAGTGGAAGAATAGACTCACCTCGCTAGAGGAGAAGAAATTAAAGCTTATAGGTAATAAGACAGAATTAAATAATAAAATAGATGAACAAAGGCAGTTGAAGATAAAAATAGGAGAAGTATATTATTCTACTAAGTTAGAATTAGAGGAAAAGAAAAGAGAGTTAAAACAACAAAAACTTGCTGAGGAAAAACTATATCAAGAGTTAATAGAACAAGGACAATATATAAATACACATTCAGGTATATATACGAAAGAAGAAAGTATATTACAAAGATTAATTGAGAGACAAAAATTTCTTAATGAAATTAAGGAAAAATCATTGTTAAAGGAACGCCTTAGTAAGAGATTACAAGATTTGTATGAAAATATGGATATTTTTTGTGCAGAACCTGTTATGGAAAGAATAGTTAATAGCCTTAAGAACAAAGTTGGTTTTATCAGTCTTGGAAGTAATTATTTGCAATCACTTATTAATGAAGATAATTTGTCAAAAGATATCTTGTTTAATAAATTTCCATATTGGGCAATTACTATTATAACTACTGCTAAAGATAAAAAAGAAGTTGAGAAAAAGATAGATTCTTATAGAAAAGAATTAATGTATCCTATTTTTATTATGACCTTAGATGATATGAAAAAGTATTTAGTTAATGAAGATAGTTATTATATATTAGGTGAAAATAAACCTATACTTCCAAGTATATGGCTAGATAATCTATCGAATAAGGAATTTGGAAAGTGGAAGTTGAATAATGAACAATTGGCAAAAGAAACAGAGAATATAAGAAAAAAAGACGAACAAGAGTATATTAATTGTACTGGTGTACTTAATAATGCAAAAGATTTTTTTATACAATATCCTTATGTAGAGATTAGTGATTTAGAAAAAGCTATTAGTGAGCTCGAACAGAAATTAATTAATCTAAAAGAAAACAAAAGTAATATTGATATTAATATTACTAACGCAAATAAAGAGATCAATAGTATTAACAATGAGCAAGAAGAATGCAGACAAGAAATTCAATTATTGGAAGAGTGTGTAACAAAAGCTATAGAGTATAATAATAAAAGCATTGAAAAAACTACAAAATTAAAAAGTCTAGGATCAAAAATGAAATTAATAGAGACTTATAGTAATGATAATAAACTATTAAAAATAGAATTAGATAGAGTTAGGGATATTATAGCTGACCTTTTAGATAATATAGCAAAATTAACTCGAAAAAAAGATGTTATATTTGATAATGAAATATACAAAGATGTCAAAATGTGTGAAACAATATTTAATAATACTTCAAGAGAAGTATTATCTGAAATAAGAAAATCACTTAAAGATAAATTAAGGGGAATAAATGCTAGTAGAAGTAATATTGAAGATGACCTTATACGAGCAGAAAAAAGCTTAGAAGAAAATACAAGAAATGCTGATTATAAAATACAAGAAGCAGATTTTCCATTAAAAATAGTGGACATATATTATGAAGAAGAGATAAGTGAGATTATTAACAAAATAAAAGAAATTAATCAACAAGTTAAACTGTTCGATGTAAAAACTAAGAAGTTAAAAGAGACTTGTAGTAAATTAAATTGGAAGAAAGAAGAAATAATAAATGTTTTAAAAGAAGAAAATAAAGTATTTTATTATTTTAACATTGATATTAACGATATTCCAGACATATTACAAAAAGAAAAATCAGAGATTAATAAGTTAGAAAATGAAATTACAAGAAAACAACAAAATATTGAACTTAGAACAAAGCAATTAATTACTATTAAGAATAGATTTGATGTTGAAAACGCCAAACATAATATTTTACATGAAACAGTTGAAGTAATATCTTTAGAAGAACAGGTTTTATTAGATTTTAATTATCAAATGAAAGATAATATGGAAACCTTATGCAAAGATTTGGAAATTTTACAAGAAAAATGTCATAAGAAATATAATATTATAAAATATAATAGAGAAACTTTTATTGAATATTGTAATGGACATATTGAAGATAGCCGACTTAGAAAAATGGCTGTAAGTGGCATAAAAAATAAAGATGACTATAAAGAACTAGTAGATTATCAATATAGAATGAGCAAAACTATTGTTAATATAATAAAAGTGGCAGAAGATGATAGAAGACAAAGTGATATTGAATTACAGACATTTCTTACACATATTCATGGATATCTAAAAAATGTTGCTAATGAACTTAACGTTATCCAACGTAAAACAAGTGTTAAAGTAGATGGTGAGAACAAGCAAATATTTATTTTTAATATTCCTATATGGGAAGAGGCTCAAGGTAAAGAGGAATTAAGAAAATATATAGACATTATTATTGATGAATTTGACAGAGAGAGTGAAAAGAGTAATGCTGATTCAATATCTATTCGTAAATTAATTGAAAAAAAATTAAGTATAAAGAATTTACTAAATGTAGTAATGAAGGATAAAACTATTAAGGTTAAATGTCGTAAAGTAACTAATGATATGAAAATAACTAAAATACCTATGTCGTGGGAAAATTCTAATAAATGGTCTGGAGGAGAGAAATGGAGTAAGAATATGACTCTATTCTTAGGTTTGCTTAATTATTTGGCAGAGAAAAAACAACATTTAAGTATTGGACAAAAAAACAACCGTACAGTTATACTAGATAATCCATTTGGAAAAGCTTCTAGTAAACATGTGTTAGAGCCAGTATTTTTTATTGCAGATAAGTTAGGCTTTCAGATTATTGCATTAACTGCTCATGCTCAAGGGAAATTTATATCCGATTATTTTCCTATAGTTTATAGCTGTAGATTAAGAGATGCTGTAGCTATAGACAAACAAGTTATGACTAAAGAACGTCATATTAATATGGCTTATCTAAAAGAAAAGTCACCTTTATCAGTTTACAGATTACAAGAAATTGAACAATTGGAATTGTTATAATGATTAATTAGAGTTTTATTAATTTTTTATATGATTCCTGAATAGAATATAATAAAGATTTATAGAAGTGTGATGGAGGTTTATGAATAGAACACGTCTAAATACAAAGGTTTTGATTAGAGTTATAGGTGTATTGTTAATTATTTTAGCAATAATGATGCTTAGTAACGTATTGATTGAAAAAACAATAGCTACGTTATCATCGAGTAAGAAACAATTACCTATTTATTGTGTTAATACAGATGAGAAGAAGATTGCAATTAGCTTTGATGCAGCGTGGGGAAATGATGATACTGAAAATTTGTTAGAGATACTAAAAGAATATGATATTAAAACCACATTTTTCTTGGTTGGTATGTGGGTAGAGAAATATCCTGATGATGTTAAGAGAATACTAGAAGCAGGTCATGATATTGGCAATCATTCAAATACGCACCCTCATATGACACAATTATCAAAAGAAGGTATCAAAGACGAACTTATGAAAGCCCATGAAAAGGTTAAGAACTTGACAGGATATAAAATGGAATTATTTAGACCACCTTTTGGAGATTATGATGATAAGTTGGTGGAGACAGCTAGAGAATGTGGGTATTATACTATTCAATGGGATGTTGATAGCCTAGATTGGAAGGAATATGGGGTAGACCACGAAATAAAAACAGTTGTTCAAAATAAACACTTATCAAATGGTTCAATAATACTTTTTCATAACGATGCCAAATACACACCAGAAGCATTAAGACCTATATTAGATGCTCTAAAAGAAAAAGGCTATGAAATTGTTCCTATCTCTGAATTAATCATTAGAGATAACTATTATATGGATCACACTGGTAAACAAATAAAAAAAGAATAGATACATATTATTATTAAATACAATTTCTAACTAGATATTAACTAGCTAGAAATTGTATTGAAATAGCCTATAATAAAGGAGTACGTATATTATCTAACGAAAAAGCAGAAATGTTTTAAAGGTTTTTATATATTCTTGTCAAAGGAGATACTAATATAGATATTATGGCAATAATTATTAATTAAGCCGTTTTTATGAATAAGCTTAAAATAAATTATTCATTAATATTATCTACCATTTTCTTTAGAACATTTACAAAAACTTCAAGTTCTTCATTTGTAATATTCTTAGATAAAACTTTATTAGCTTTTTCGCCTTCAGGAAGCAATTGTTTTCTTAGGTTAAGTCCTGAATCAGTTAGCTCAAGAGTAGTTATTCTTCTATCATTAGAATCTTTTACACGTTTTACATAACCGTCTCGTTCCATTCTGTCAATTAATCTTACTACGGTAGAACTTTTTATATTCATTTTCTTGGCAAGATCAACTTGACTAATAGATTTGTTTCTTCCTAGATAATATAATGCAATCCATTGAACTCTGGTACTACCTAATTGGATTAACCTTTCATTAAAATAATTCTCCATTTGCTTAGAAACATTATTAGTAATAAATGCAACACAATTATCAAGATTGAACATTAAATCACTCCCTATATTATTAAGTAATTATATTAGTTTATTAAAAGAATATTTTTATAAAAATATTATGTAATTAGTTTTAGCAATCAATTAAATTATATTAAAATTATCTTGAAAAGAAAAGTCTTTTTTCATAAAAATTAATTTTGGGTAATAATTCAGACAACACTAGTAACTTTGAGATATGCAATATTTAATACATAGGGGTTATTGTAAAAAAGGCAACAGATATGTATAATATTCATGTAGCATTTCATGTTGACCGTTGCCTATCTTTTAATACTATTGTAAAATGTATTAAGAATAACTATATAATATAATAATATATATAAAAATAATAGGAGATGATTGTATGTTGAAGAAGATTCCAAGTATTTTATCACCAGAATTGTTGAAAATATTAATGGAAATGGGGCATGGAGATGAGATAGTTATATCTGATGGTAACTTTCCTGCTGCTTCAATGGCTCAGAGATTAGTTAGATTAGATGGGCATGGTGTGCCTGAAGTTTTAGAGGCTGTATTAGACTTGATGCCTTTAGATGTGTATACGGATGAACCTGTTGGATTAATGGAAGTCGTGAAGGGTGATACTTATATTCCAGATATATGGGATACATATAAGGCTATAATTAAGGAAAAAGAGGGAGACAAAAAAATATGTTATGAGGAAAGATTTGCATTCTATGAGAGAGCTAAGAAGGCTTATGCAGTTGTAGCTACTGGGGAGACTTCATTATATGCAAATATAATTCTTAAAAAAGGTGTTGTTGTTTAATAACTCTCTGTTTAATTTCTAATTTGAAAAATTAAAAACCAGATATTTTACTCCTATTAAGGAGCGTTCCAATAATAGACATATGTATTTAAGATTAATTGCAATATAGTTTAATTACTTGCCCTTTAGTTAAATAAACTATATTGCATTTGCATAATTTAATTATGCATTTTTGAATTGTTAACACGAGTAATACATTAACAAAACAGTGAGGTATAGAATACATTATATATAAATGAAAATAAGTAATGATCGAAATGGATACTATATTAATTTTATATCGATAATAATAACCAAATCGTTAACTATATTATAATACACGGTTTGGTTACTGTCAATACCTAAATTTATATTGTGTTATCTTATTGGTTATTACTATTTACAGTGATATTAATGGATTCTAAAATAAATATGAGGTGGTTAGAATGCCAAATTTTAGCAATAGATTAAGAATATTAAGAAAAAATAAAGAAATGACTCAAGAAGAATTAGGAGAAATAGTAGGTAAGACTAAAAATAATATTTCACAATATGAAAGAAATGCTAGACAAGCAGACGACGAAACAAAGATACAATTTGCAAAATTTTTTGATGTATCAATGGATTATCTAATGGGATTAACAGATAACCCAACTCCTATATCAGAACTATGTCATTTCGTAGATGTTGATAAAGAACTTAAAAGATTTATTAATAATGTAGAAAATTTACACGGACTTCGTTTTGGAAATAAGCCAATGCTTGACAGAACAAGATTAATAATAACAAAATCATTAAAGCACACTAATGACATAGCAGAAGATTCAATAAAAAATAAGAAATAATAATTAGATCACCATATTTTTATTTATCAAAAAATAGTACTGTTCCAGTTGTATTATGAAAATATTTGTCACCAAATTCTTGTTTCATCTGATTCATGGCATTTTCTCCTGTACAATGTGAAATGCCTAATTTCTTTATGCCCACAGCTTTTAAATGTTCAATGGTTTGACGAATTCTAACCTCGTCAGCCCTAACTAGATGAGTTCCACCAATGATTGTATTAATACTTTTACCAGTACGCTTAATCAAAGTTTTAAGCATATTGATTACTCCAGGATGAGAGCAGCCTAAAATAACTACTAGACCTTCAGGTGTATCTAACGCTAACATAATTTCATCATCAAAATTATCAAGAGTATATTTATCATTATTTTCATAATAAAATCTAGGATTGATTTTCTCGAATGAAGTAACTCGGTCGAAATTAGAAGTAATATAAATTCCTTTATCTATTTCTAATATATCTTCATCCACAAAATGAGATTCAACATTATTATCTTCTAAAAAATTTTTGTCAAAACTGTTTCCTGAAAATTTGTAATGTGTATTATCAAAGCTATATTTTCTGCTAAATGCATTCTTATGTATATACAGTTTAAAATCAGAAGTAACATTTTCTACAAAACGTCTAAATCCGCCTGTATGATCATAATGTCCGTGACTTAATATAACCATATCGATATCTTTTAAGTCTTTACCAAGAGTAGATGCATTTTCAATAAAATCACCACTTTGACCAGTGTCAAATAGTATTTTCTTATTATTTACTTCGATCAAAAAGGAAATACCATGTTCGTTTAATAAGCTAAGATGTTTTCCTTTAGAATTTTCTATAAGAGTTGTTATAGTTAATTTCATTTATATCTTCCTTTCTAGTTAGTATTATTATACAACACTTATTGCTTTTTATGTTAGCTGATATTTATTTTTTTATTTTTAAGGATTATAAATTACTAAGTTAGACAATAATAAGTGATATAACTATCTTTATATTTTCAAAGGCAGGTTGCTATAAATGAAAAAAATTATTATAACAGGTAATGATAAGTTAAGTAACTTAATATATATTTTTGAAGATATCATGAAAAGAGTTAACGTGAAATATGAAATAGAAGAAGAGAGTAGCTTGGTAACTATTAATGTATTAGATAATGGTGAAACAACCTATTATGCTATCGCTAATGTAGATCATGAATTGAAAGATATTAACCTAGATATCCCTCTATGCAGATTTATTACTCTTGGATTTAATAAAAAATCTAGTGTTACTATATCAAGTTTGGGTGGTGACTTGGATACTAGTAAAACTCTAATCTACTGTATTCAAAGAGAGATAGACGAAGATGATACGATAATTGAGCCACAAGAATTTCCTGTATTCATTAAATCGTCTTGGGGACA
The DNA here is from genome assembly GCF_025211055.1 of Vallitalea sp. GTDB lineage: Bacteria > Bacillota > Clostridia > Lachnospirales > Vallitaleaceae > Vallitalea. The sequence continues at coordinate 76,887 of NZ_JAOARO010000035.1, forward strand.
CGATATATATAATATAATGTCAGCTGTAACTGCTGTCATGTTAATAGATAGGAGTATCAGCGATAATTTAAATTCCATGTAAGAAGAATTCAAAATCTGCTTCTAAAAATCAATTATTTTGAATAAAGATAAATATAGATAAACATTAAACATATGAATATATATTGAATGAGAATTTTTCTAAGAAGAAGGGTTAACGTTTAATATAATGGAAGGGAGATAAGTATCATGGAAGATAATGTTATCAGAAACAATCAAGTCAATTTAATAGGGAAAATACATTCTACATTTGAATTCAGCCATGAAGTATATGGAGAAGGATTTTATAATTTTGATGTGGAAATATCAAGACTAAGTGATAACTCCGATATAATACCTATAATGGTATCCGAACGTCTTATTGACACAACTAGTGATTTGAGAGGTAAGATTGTAGATGTTCAAGGACAATTTCGTTCTTATAACAGACAAATTGAGGGTAAAAATAGATTAGTTTTAACAGTTTTCGCTAGAGAAATCTCTGTTTTGGAAGAAGAAGAGATTAAGAGAAACCCTAATTACATATATTTAGATGGTTATATTTGTAAGCCTCCAATGTATAGAACAACTCCTTTTGGAAGAGAAATTACAGATATTCTATTGGCAGTTAATCGTCCTTATAACAAATCGGATTATATTCCATGTATTTGCTGGGGAAGAAATGCAAGATATGCAGAAAAATTCAATGTTGGTGATAGAATAAAAATATGGGGCAGGATACAGAGTAGGGAGTACCAAAAAAAATTAAGTGAAACTGAGTCCATAAGTAAGGTTGCTTATGAGGTTTCGATATCTAAGATAGAGGTGCACGAGGAAGAGGTTAAGTGAGTTAGGGGAGTTATGTATATATTATAGAGACAACGGTAGTATGTTTAAACCATATATAGTGATAATCACTCTTATTACGTTTTGTATTTTAGGTATTATAATAAGCTGTAAAAGTTGTGATTATCACTATATATGGTTTTTATAGTCTTTTGGATATTAAGGGTATAATCAGCATTATATACTATTTTAATTACCTTCGATTACATTCTGCATATCATACATACCTTCAGATTTTTGGCTTAAGAACTTAGCAGCATTCACAGCTCCAACAGCAAAAATATCCTTTGATAGGGCACTATGGTTAAGTTCAACTATTTCATCTTTTCCAGCGAAAATAATTGAATGCTCACCTACGATTGAACCACCTCTAACAGCATGGATACCTATTTCTTTTGAATCACGTTTAACTCTTTCCTTAGACCTATCATAGGTATATGAATATTCATTATTAAGAGAAGCATTGATTGAATCAGCAATAGCTAATGCAGTACCACTAGGAGCATCAATCTTTTGATTATGATGTTTCTCGATAATCTCAATATCAAAATTAGCTGAGGTAAGGGTTTGTGCGGCTTTCTTTACTAAGTTAAGTAATAAATTAACTCCAAGTGACATATTAGCTGATAAAAGGATAGCAATCTCTTTACTAGCTTCATTAACTATATTAATTTGATCGTGATTGAGACCAGTTGTACATAAAACAACAGGTATTTTTCTAGACTTTGCATAGTCGATTAATGAAGGTACAGCTTTGGCTGTGGAAAAGTCGATTATAACATCTCCGTCAACATCAAGAGTGTTAACATCAGTAAAAACAGGGTATGGGTTATCAATATGATCAGATATATCAATACCTGCTACTATAGAGGCATCATTATCTTCTTCTACTATTTTAGAAATTACCTGTCCCATTTTCCCATTACAACCATGCATTATAATTCTAGTCATTGTAAAACTCCTTTCATTTTAAAAGCTTTCCACGAAAAAAAGTAGTTTTTTCCATAGTATATAAATAACCACTGAATACTGAACCGTAATGTATTCAGTGGTTTTAATGATTTAGATAGTTATTCCTAATTTTTTAATTGCATTCTCAACTCGTAATCTATTAGCTGGTTCCATATCTGTTAATGGTAAGCGACATGGGCCAGATGGAAGACCTAAATAATTCATAGCAGCTTTTACTGGTATTGGATTAACTTCGCAGAAAAGTGATTTAATCAACTCATGTAATTTAAGCTGTAGATCAAGACTTCCTTTTACATCCCCAGCTAAAAACTTGGCTACTATGTCATGAGTTTCTTTTGGTAGAATATTAGCAACTACTGAGATTACACCTTTACCGCCTAGAGAGAGTAGAGGTACTATCTGATCATCATTACCAGAATATAGATCGAGATTACCTTCACATCTAGCAACTAAATCAGTAATATGACCTATGTTTCCACTAGCTTCCTTTATAGCAACGATATTATCCACTTTTGATAATTCTACTGCAGTATCAACATCAATGTTAAGACCTGTTCTTGATGGTACATTATATAATACAATGGGGATATCAACGCTTTTTGCAATAGAAGAAAAGTGTCTAACCAATCCTTTTTGAGTGGTTTTATTATAATAAGGAGTCACTTGCAATAGACCGTCAGCACCAAGCTTCTCAGCTCTCTTAGATAATTCAATACCATGCTTAGTGTCATTGCTTCCAGTTCCAGCTATAACAGGTACTCTATTATTAGTCCTGTCTATTGCTACTTTTATACATTCAAGATGTTCCTCATCATTAAGTGTTGATGATTCACCAGTTGTACCACATATAACAATACAATCAGTTTTATTTTCTATTTGAAAATCAATTAATTTTTCTAGCCCTTCAAAGTTAACACTCATATCATCATTAAATGGTGTTACTATAGCTACACCAGATCCTGTAAAAATAGACATATAACAACCTCCTAAGATTTTATATACAGAATTAATTACCTACATCTATAAACTTTACATTTAGTATTACTTTCTATTTTCCTTGAAATCTTTTACGTGACATAGTCACTCATGTTTATCTTATAGAATAAGTCCTATTTTTCAAGTATATGAAATACTCAAAATAGCTTTTTATTCTACTTTAGTATATCTGTTTTTTACCAAAACATCAATATAAGGTAAGCAAATATTTACGATTTCATGTGGAAATTTATTTTTATGATTATCAAACCTCCTATTTCTATTACTTACATAATATATTATATTACTACTAACCAAAATAATTGTAATTTTTGTTTAATATTTCAGTAATTAGTGGAGGATATAATTTTAATAAAAAACAGTCGGCGTTATGTGCCGACTGTGATAATCAATATTAAATGTCACAAGTAGCACCCCATATATAATATTATATATGACAGTTATATAGCTATTGACTATATACCCAGACAGAAAATAAAACAGGTATTTTCTTCTTCGGCACCTTACCCTTTCAGTAATCATCATTTTTGCCTGAACAAATCAGATTACTTACTAATGAAAAATGCTCCTCTACCATACTAAACTATTAAATTTTGTATTATGATATCACTAATGTAGATATTTGTCAAATATTATCTATTATAGATTAGATTAATTTTTGAAGAATCTTATTACTTCTTTCAATGAATTTAGTCATTGCTTCAGGGGATAACTGTTTATGACTTATCATAGCTAAATCATAAATCTGATTGCAGAATATATCAGTATTTTCATTATCCTTATTATCAATGATATATTTAACTAGCATGTTTTTCTTATTAAGTAGAAGACTTTCATTACTTGGCATAGCTGCGTTATCCATTCCAAACATACCGTACATTTTGCTCATATCCTGCATTCTACGAGATTCTTCAGGTAATATTATCATAGCTGAAATATCTTCTGATTTTAGATTCTCCATAGTTACATTAAGGCTTTCATTAGCAAGAGCTTTTCTGAATATAGTTTGAACTTCTTCACTAAGTTTTTTATTATCTTCTTCACTTGTACTATCTTCATCTTTTAGACTATCAGTAAGGTCAGCATCTATTCTTGCAAATTTTATGTTATTTTCACTTTCCTTCATTTCAATATGTGAGATATAAGGTTGGTCAATAGTTGTATTCATTATGACAGCTTCCATACCATTGTCTTTGAACATCTTGATATATTGAGATTGAAGAGTTTCATCTGTTACATAATAAACTTTGTTTTCATGTTTTTCTTTATTTCTATCTAAATACTCTTGTAGAGTTACATAATCACCTGTTGTTGTTTTATATAAGATGATTCCTTTTGTTTTATCAAAGAATTTGTCATCTTTTAAACAACCGAATTTGATGAATGGATGAATATCATCCCAGAATTTTTCATAGGATTCTTTTTCTTTTTTGTATAATGAATTAAGTTTGTCAGCAACCTTTTTAGTAATGTAGTTAGAAATTTTCTTAACGAATCCATCATTTTGCAAGAAACTTCTTGATACATTAAGTGGAAGGTCTGGACAATCTAAAACACCTTTTAATAATAGTAAGAATTCAGGAATAACTTCTTTGATATTATCAGCAACAAAAACTTGGTTATTATATAACTTGATTTGTCCTTCCATTGTATCAAATTGATTTCCAAGTTTAGGGAAGTAGAGTATTCCTTTTAAGTTGAATGGATAGTCCATGTTAAGGTGAATCCAGAATAAAGGTTCTTTGAAGTCCATAAAAATCTTTCTATAAAATTCCTTATATTCTTCATCAGTACACTCATTAGGTTTCTTTAAGTATAGAGGTGTAGTATCATTTAATGGTTTTGGTGTTTCAGGTTCTTTTACTTCACCATTTTCCTCTTCATTCTCTACCTTAGGTTCTTCTTTATTAGGATTTATAAGATAGATTTCTATAGGCATTAGCGAACAATATTTTTGGATAGTGCTTTTGACTGTCCATTCATTCAAGAAATCTTTTCCATCTTCACCAATACTTAATGTAATCTTAGTTCCTCTTACAGTTCTATCACTATCGCTCATTTCATATTCATTACCACCATCACTTACCCAACGTACTGCTTTTGCTCCTTCTTTATAAGAAAGAGTATCTATTGTAACTTTTTCTGCTACCATAAAGGCAGAATAGAAACCAAGTCCGAAATGACCGATAATCTGATCTTCATTAGCTTTATCCTTATATTTATTAAGAAAATCTTCAGCACCAGAAAAAGCAATTTGGTTAATATATTGTTTAACCTCTTCAACAGTCATTCCGATACCATTATCTATAAAAGTCAAAGTTTTCTCTTTGTCATCAACGATAACTTCAATCTTAAACTCATTATCTTCTGGTAGAGATGCCTCTCCCATTGCATCCAATTTCTTTAATTTAGTTATAGCATCACATCCATTGGAAATAAGCTCTCTTACAAATATATCATGGTCAGAATATAACCATTTCTTAATTATTGGAAAAATATTTTCACTATGGATGGATAAATTCCCTTTTTCAGTACTCATTCTTAACTCCTCCTAACGTTTTTCGTAAAGTAATCTTTATTTATATTGCAGAAATCCTAATGATATACAATTATGATTTAATATCGAGCGTAAATGGTATAGGAGAATATGGAGCAGTGAGCCATGGACGGCGAACTCAGCCATTTAAACATGGACGTTTAATAGGCTGACGAAATATTCCCCTATACCATTGGAGCGACTGTTAATCACTACTTAACTTGTATATTTCATTAGGTATTCCATAAAGTATTAATAATTATGTCTAACTTAAATAGAAAAATTATATGTGTTATTAAAACTTATATAAGATATAATAAATGTATTTTCAATAGATGTCAAGACAAAATTAGCACTCGCCTAAGAAGAGTGCTAACAAAAAGGGATTTTAATGTAGTGAACTGTGTATTTAAGCCCTTAAACAGCTATTCCATGTTTTTTGAAAAATGTTTTTACAGAGTTATCCCAATAATTTTCTAAAGTTTTATCTAACGTAAATATGTTCATGGAGTTTCCAGTAGTACACTTTAGAACGTTATCTTCAAATAAGATATTAATGAATAATCCATTTACATTATCAGCTTTAATATTTAACTCATGTTTTGTAACCATGCTTTCTATTTTATCATGGGGTAGGGCGAAGACAATCTTCAGATACGAAGGGGTCTTATTTCCTTTTATCATATAAAAAGCAATATCCTTTATCTCCCACCATTTAACTAGTTTTCTATCTCCAAGTATCTCTATTTCATCTGACGATAGGTATTTTTTATTTAAATCACAAGATATATTGAACTTAGTGAAAGTATTAAGTTCTACACTTGATACTTCAAATTCATCAAACATTTTTTCTCTTAATAGATTATTCATAAAAAGTTTTATATCAATTACGTTAAAAGATACCATTTAGCACCATTCCTTCCAAATTACCTATCTGTATTATACTCTTATGGTATATCATACAAAATAGAGGTAGAACTTTCAATACTTTTATTGTAATATATTATTAAGTAAGCAGTATATCAATTACTCAACTTTCCCTGGATTAAATTAAAGGTGGGAAAATTGAGTCAATTAAAATACTATATAAATAGAAAAACATGTATAGAAAGTAGAGTTGTCTTCATATGTATAAATTAAGCAGAGATTTCTATGAAAGAGATACATTGATAGTTGCAAAAGAATTATTGGGTAAGTATCTAGTATATAATGATAACGATGAAGAGGTTATAGTGAAAATAACCGAGGTTGAAGCATATAAAGGTATTGATGATAAGGCTTGCCATACTATTACTAAAATGTCTTACAATAGATATAATAAAGCTTATGAAGAGCTTAATAATTATCAAAAGAATAATTTTTCTAATGGACCAGGCAAGCTATGTAAAGCGTTGGCACTTAATCTTACTCATAATGGAATGGATTTTCTATCTGACAATTTATATATATATAATAACAAGGATAAAACTGTAGATATAAAAAGATCAAAACGAATTAATATTGATTATGCCGAAGAAGCAGCTGATTACTTATGGAGATTTTATATATAAGTTTAATTTAATCATAAAAAGAAAGGAAAATATAAGATGAGAACAAGTATGAGTTATGCAAAAGATTTAATGACATTTATTAAAAACAGTCCTTCCCCATATCATGGAGTTATAGAGGGAAAAAAATTACTAGATAGGGCAGGATTTACAGAACTAAAAATGAAAGATGAGTGGCAGATGCAAAGAGGTAGCAAATATTATATTATCCCTTACTCATCAACAATAATTGCTTTTACAGTAGGAGAATTAGTTGATGATATGGGATACAAGATAATATTATCCCATACTGATAGTCCAAGTTTCAAAATAAAACCTATATCAGAAATCAAGACAGAAAATTACATTACACTTAATACAGAAGTCTATGGAGGACCTATATATTATACATGGTTGGACAGACCTTTATCATTAGCAGGTAAAGTAGCATTAAAATCAGATAATCTTATGAAACCAATAATAAAATATATAGACTTCAAGAAATCTGTACTCACAATACCAAGTTTAGCAATTCACATGAATAGAGATGTCAATGAAGGTGTCAAGTTCAATCCTCAAAAAGATACTTTACCTCTAATTGGGCAGATTAATGATACACTGGAAAAAGATAATTACCTAGTATCACATATCGCAAAAGAACTTGATGTGGAAGTAGATGATATATTGGATTTTGAACTCTTCCTTTACTTAATAGGAGAGGGAAATATTATTGGCATTAATGATGAATTTGTACAATCTTCAAGATTGGATAATCTAGCTATGGTATATACTAGTCTTTCTGCAATTGCAGGCACAGATAATAAAAGCGGTATTAATATAGCTGCATGTTTTGATAATGAAGAAATAGGAAGCAGAACTAAACAAGGTGCAGATACAGTAATGTTTGCTAACATATTAGATAGAATATCAATGGCACTTAGTAGAACTAAATCTAAGCATTATAGAATGTTAGATGAATCATTTATGATATCAGCAGATGCTGCCCATGCATTACATCCTAACGCTGTAGAAAAAAATGATCCAACTAACAAACCATTGATTAATGAAGGTATAGTCATAAAACTAAGTGCAAAACAAAGTTATGCTACAGATTGTGAATCAACAGGTGTAATTCAACAGTTATGTGATAATATAAATATTCCTTACCAAAAATATGTTAATAATTCAACTATACCAGGAGGGAAAACATTAGGACCTATCACTACATCTTATGTACCTATAAAAACAGTGGACGTAGGAGTACCTATGCTCGCAATGCATTCAGTCAATGAATTAGTTGGGGTAAAGGATTTATTGGATATGGATAAACTATTTAGTAAGTTTTATAGTTTATAGACATTAAAATATTGATATAAGTGGAACTAAATAATTGCTAAAGAAGCAGCAATTATTTAGTTCTATTAGGCTTATAAAGTCAAGTGAAATAAGTGAACTTATTGTTTGAGTGTATATGTCTTTAAATCCAATATATTTACATAGTATAAAATGTGAAGTTTTACGTAAAATAATTTATATTAATTAACTAAAAAGCTAAAAGAGCCTTTTATTATTTTTACAATTATGGTAATATTAAGTAGTATTAATAACTACATTATGCAGTACAGATGTTGAGGAGGCTATTCATTGAATTTTAAAATCGTAGTAGACAGCAGTTGTGATTTAACTAAAAAGATGAAACAAAATATGAACGTAGAGATAACCCCACTTACCATAGAGCTAGAGGGTACAAGATACAGGGATGATGATTCATTTGATGTAGATAATTTTGTTACGCAAATGAATGCAAGTGCTAGTGTACCTAAGACTGCATGTCCTTCACCAGCAGAATATATTGATAGATTTGCAGGTGAAGAAGAATATATATTCGTTATAACTTTATCAAGTAGATTAAGTGGAAGTTATAACAGTGCTGGAATTGCAAAAGACATATATCTTAGTGAAAATGATAATAAGAATATACATGTTTTTGACTCACTTAGTGCATCAGCAGGTGAAGTATTATTGACATTAAAAATTGACTATCTTGCAAAGATTGGAAAAACTTATTCACAAATAGTAGATATTATAGGAAACTATATCAAAGAAATGAAAACACTATTTGTACTTAATAAACTGGATAATCTTGTTAAAACAGGAAGAATGAGTCTAGTAAAAGCTGCTATAGCTAATGTACTTAATATAAAACCTGTATTAGCTTCTAATGGCAAAGGTGAAATAATTATGATAAACAAAGGTAGAGGTATTAATAAGGCTATTAGCAAAATGATTGCTGCAATAGGAGAGACTAAAGTCAATCTAGAAGATAAGTTGTTGGTAATTGCACATTGTAATTGTTTGAAAAGAGCTAATAAAATAAAAGAGAAGGTTAATGATATGTATAATTTTAAGGATATATTTATTGTAGAGATGAGAGGGCTTTCTTCTACTTATGCTAATGATGGAGGAATAGTTATAGCTTTTTAATATAATATATAGACTCTGTTTAATAGTGCTAGTTAATAAACAGAGTCTTTTTATTATTCATTGAACTTATTTACTTTTTTTTCTGCAAAAACTATGAGTTCATATAGTCCTGTTGCTAATAAAGCTAATAGGATAATACTCATCATTACCCAATCCATCTTGAGTACTTGACTACCATAAACAATTAACTGACCAAGGCCTGCTCTGCCAGCTATGAATTCACCTATGATAACACCAATAAAAGATAGTCCTATATTAACTTTCATTGTACTTATGATATTGGAAAAGTTAGCTGGAATAATAACTTTTTTTAATACATCTATTTTTTTTCCATTGAAAGTATAGATAAGTTTTACTTTTTCTTTATCCACATTAGAAAAGCCATTAAATACATTTATGATTGTAACTACAATAGCAACTGTTAAAGCAGTTACGATTATTGACTTTTTATTATGACCTAACCAAACAATAAAAATAGGGGCTAGTGCTGTTTTAGGCAGACTATTGAACACTATGAGATAGGGTTCAAGTATTTTAGATATTTTATTGTTCCACCATAAGATAATAGCTATAATGATACCTAAAATACTTCCTAGTGCAAAACTAATTATTGTTTCATATAGAGTTACCCATATATGATATAACAGGGAGCCATCCATTAACATCTCTATAAAGGTTTTAACAATTCTAGATGGAGAGCTGAATATAAAAGAATCTATTATTCCATATAATGAACATATTTCCCAGGTAATTATTAGTACTGCCAATATGATTATTTGATATAATAGGATAACTTTTCTTTCTTTATAAACTTTTCTTAAATATTTATTTTGCTCAGGTGACATATTATGATTATTCATTTTTATCTAGCTCCTTCCATATAGCATTGAAATAATTACGAAATTCAGGAGCACTTCTGGAATTAAAAGGTGTCTTATTTTCTACAGTAAGATTGATATCAAATATTTTCTTTATGGTAGCAGGGCGTTTGCTAAGAATGACAACTTTGTCACCCATGCTGATAGCTTCATCTATGTGTAACTAAAAGTTACTCTATAGATTATTAACAGGGAGAAGTTCAACTTCTAATTTCTCACCATCCCATAGAACGTCTTTAATAATTTTTTTTATCAATATCTTTTTTTGTTCATTGGATAATAGATTATGTATACTGCCATGAGCAAGGTAATTAAGATTATAATCATTATCAGTACCATTGGTGGTGGTATCAGTGAGCATTTTTAACTGTTTATTTAGTGATTCTAGTTTATCATCCATTTGTTCAATTTCATATATGATATATTTTGATGCCGAAGAAGTTTTACTTGATAATATTAAAGTCAGTTGATAGATTGCATTTTTGATTTCATTTATTTCTTTTTCTAACTTGCTTATTTCTTTATCTTTATCAAAATCAGTTTTTGTAGTAATATAGTTTTGTAATTTATCAATAAGCTTATCAACTGATAGATATTGTTCTATGGAGTCAAGAATTATTTCTTCACATAGGTTTCCTTTAATATTTTTTACGTGGCAGTCAGTATTATGAGTAGATTCTTTCACACGGCATTTATAATAAAAATGCTTCACATGCTTATCTTCATATTTGCAGATTATTTTCAGTGGTACTTTACAATTTTTACATTTGATAAGAGGTGTTAAAATTGCCGTCTTACTACCTAAAGAGTAATTTCTATGTATATTGGATAATAATATTTTTTGGACTTTTATCCAATTGGTTGATGTAACAATAGGACGATGAACACCAATAGAAATAATCCAACTGGACAGCTCTCTTTTATGAGGAGAATATTTTTTCTCATTATTCTTATTGTAAGCCATAATTCCATAGGTTCCATCAAAATCTTTACTACTTAATTCTTTATTGATTAATGAATTATTTTCTAGGAAATAATTATAAGCTTCATTATCTGCACCCATATAAACTGGATTAGTCAATATGTTCTTTAGAGAACTAATATTAAAATCTTTATTATTTCTAGTTTTTAAGTTGTTTTTTAGTGTATATAGCTGTAATTTGGTAAGAGAACCAAACTCTAAATACTTCTTGAAGATTGTTTCAACTAATTTACTTTCTTGGGGTACATTAGAGAGTATGGATATTGATTTTTTAGTACTTTTGTCTACCATTCTTGTTGATTTATAGCCTAGGGGGGTTATACCTCCTAGCCATCTACCTGTTTCAGCTAATTTGTACATGTTGTCTTTGATTCTTTCAGCGATGGTTTCACGCTCCAGTTGTGCAAAGACGCTTGCTATATACATCATAGCACGCCCCATAGGGGTAGAAGTATCAAAATGATCTCTGATACTAATAAATTCAATATTATGGGAGGTTAGTAGCTCTAATATATTGGAGAAATCCAACACATTTCTACTGACTCTATCCAATCTATAACATATGAGAACATCAAATCTTCTTTCTTTTGCGTTTAGAAGCATTTCTTGATATCGGGGACGTTTGGTATTACCACCTGAAAAGCCTTCGTCTTCGTATATGTATAGATTTTTTACATTGAAATTATTATAAGCATATTCTTTGCATAACTCTATTTGGTTTTTTATTGATTCGCCAGATTCTGTTATTTTAGATTTTCTTGAATAGATTCCTATATTCATTTAATTACTCCTTATATTTATTATATATAAGTATATGAATATAATTAGAGATTAAGAGCAGAAAAATAGTTTTCTGCTCTTAAGAAAGTGTAGAGTATGATATTATTAAATATCGATAAGGATATTCACATTCATAATTACTGCTTAGTAAGATTAACTTTATTTCCATGCATTTCTTCAGCAATTTCCCTTGCATGGATTATAGTTTTTAAGATAATACTTCTTGTTTGTTCATCAATAAGTTCTCCATGGAATTTTAGACCATCAACTTCTTCTAATTTTTTAATAAAAGTATCAAGATCAACATCTATGGATTTATTATCGTCTAACTCTCTAATGGGAAGAGAATTATTACTTCTTCCTAGCAGATAATCAGTGGTAGTATTTAAAGCTAAAGCAATTCTATTAATTATTTCGCCCTTAGGCTCTCGAAGGTTATTCTCATATCTTGACATTGTTGCTTCTGTAACATGAACTTTTTCAGCTAATTCTTTTTGTGTAAGTTGCTTTTTTTTTCTAAGATTTAAAACTCGATAACCAATAGAATTATTATCCATTATAAACACCACTTTAAATAATTATTTTTGTTATATATATACCCTTTGAGATATTTCATTATTAGTATAATACTTACTTACCAAAATTAAAATTAGTATTACCAAAAATACAAACTATTAGTTGACACTTACCAATTGGTATGGTACGATTTACTTGTTCGAATGGTAAGTGCTGGGAGGTGAATGTATGAATACTTATAGATTAAAATCTGCCAGAGCTTCTATGGGATACACACAGGTAGAAATGGCAAGAAAACTATCCATAACACAAAAAACTTACAATAGAAAAGAACTTGGAGTAGTCGATTTCAATTTACGTGAAGTAACTAAAATTATTGAAATTTTGAAGCTAAATGTTGATAATGTGTATGGTATTTTTTTTAACGATAAACTTACCAGTTGTATATCAAATGAAGCTTCCGAAAATGCTTAGTCAGAAAAAATATCACTATAATAAATATATTAAAGCAAATATATATTAAAAAGTAGATATATATTGATGTTTAATAATATTTTCTTGGAAAAAGACATTTAAGCTACTAAACATAAAAAGTTATAATGACCATTAGAGTTTTAGTTCATTTCTATTAAGTTTAACACATGGTTAATACATTTACTTATAATATTATTGGCTTATTTAAATAAATTATGTTAGAATTTTAATAAAAAATAATAATTTATGTATAATAGATATTATAACAAATTAATAAAAATAGGTTACTACAGTATTTAATGTGTAGTGACCTTTTTATTTTATCCAATCCATTTTTACATAGAATATGAAATAGCCATTATTATGGTTAATAAGAACAAAATACTTTTTCAGATTTACTTCTATTAAAATTCAATTATTGAAAATCTTTTGTGTTGAAGCGATTAATTAAATGGTATATAATTAATAAAAGTAAAGTCAAAAATATAATTGAAACAATAAGAGATTAATAATTATGTGAATTGAGAAATAGAATATAATTATGGTATTTTCATTCATATTTTAGATGTTACATGGTATAATTACTCTAGGCTATATGGAGTTTTACTATTATTACATTATTTTAATAAGAGATATAAGGTGATATTATTGAAAATTGGGTTTTTTGATTCAGGGATAGGTGGAATAACTGTTTTAAATGAAGCCATTAAAATGCTACCAAATGAAGAATACATATACTATGCGGATTCAAAAAATGCTCCTTATGGGATCAAACCAAAGGAAGTAGTTAAGAAATACATATATAATGTGGTTGAATTTCTTATATCTGAGGATATTGATGTTTTAGTTATTGCGTGCAATACAGCTACTAGTATAGCAGTCAAGGAATTAAGGAAAATCTATGATATTCCAATAATTGGAATGGAACCTGCTGTAAAATATGCTGTAGAACATGATAAAGATATGAGAGTTCTCGTAACAGCAACTGATTTGACTCTAAATGAGGAGAAATATCAGAAGCTGGTGGAGAGATTTGATAATGAGTCGAGAGTTGATTCGTTAGCACTTCCAAAGCTAGTAGAATATGCTGAGGATTTCATATTTGATAAGGAAGAAGTTGTACCTTATCTAAGAAAACAGTTAGAGCCTTTTGATTGGAGTAAGTATGGTTCAGTTGTACTTGGTTGTACACATTTTCCGTATTACAAAAAATATTTTAGAGAAATTTTACCTGAACATGTAGAGATATTGGATGGCAATGTGGGTACTATCAGGCACCTAAAAGATATCTTAGATAAAAATAGTAATTCTTATGGTAGTGTAGACAAAAAATTGACATTCTATTATTCTGGTATAAAAGATGAAGATAACAGTATTTTGAAGAAATATCTTAACAAACTATAGAGTTATAGTTCTGGTAATTTAAGATGAAGATTGGAGTAGAAATGAATGGTTAAAAAAATATTAAAAGAGGTAAAAGATATTATAATATTTGCAGTTATAGTTATTGTTAGTGTAGTAGTTATTCAGAGTTACGTATTGGCATCTACTAAGGTTCAACAACATTCTATGGAAACTACTTTAATGGAAAATGATTTTTTATTTGCTGAGAAGATATCATATATTTTTACAGAAACTAAAAAAGGAGATATCATTGTATTCTTACAAGAGAGACCTGAAGGTTTTTGGGGGAATCCAATAGGTATCTGTATTGAAGACACTCTAGGAAAATTCAAGAGAGATGATCCTAGAATGAGATATGTAAAAAGAATAATAGGTTTATCAGGAGATAAAATTGACATAAGAGATGGTAAGGTATATGTTAATGAGGAGCAGTTAGAGGAAACCTATACAAAAGGTATGACAGATGCTAGAAATATTGAATTTCCTTTAGTAGTTCCAGAAGGACAATTGTTTGTTCTTGGTGATAACCGAGAATATAGTTGTGATAGTAGAAATTTTGGATGTATAGATAAAGATAATATAGAAGGTAAAGTAGTTTTTAGACTATGGCCTCTTAATAAGATAAGAGCATTTTAAGACTATCAGCTTTATTAGATAAGTTGAATTAAATAATTGCTATAGAGCCAGCAATTGTTTAGTTCTATTCAACTTATACAATCAAGGAAAATAAATATATTGAACTTTTTTATTGGATGTATATATGATATAGTTTAATATATAGAGTAACTTTTTATTAAATATAGCTTCTGCTATGTCATGTGTTACTAATAAAGCTGTTTTATTTTCATTTTTTATTATAGTACCGATTTCATCTCCAGCAGATAGCCTTGTCTGGTAATCAAGTGCAGCAAAAGGTTCATCTAATAATAATATTTCAGGTTTTAATGCTAGAGTTCTTATAAGAGCTGCTCTTTGTCTCATTCCACCTGAAAGTTGCGATGGTTTATAATTCTTAAAATCATATAAACCATATTGTTTGAGTAAACTATCTATATATTCAAGATTCTTGGCAGTAAGTTTATTATTTATTTCTAAGCCAAGTAATACATTTTTATACACTGTTCTCCATTCAAAAAGGTGATCCTTCTGTAGCATATATCCTATATAATGAGAATCATTATTCATCAAAGACTTATCAAGGACAACTTCTCCGATTGAAGGCTGTATCAGACCGGATATAACCGATAATAGAGTCGATTTGCCACAACCACTTGGACCTACAATACTAATAAAATCTCCTTTATTAATCATAAGGTTAATATTTTCTAAAGTCTTTGTTTCGCCTTTTGGGGTGTGATACGTATATGATAGATTTTGAATCTTAACTAAAGGAGACATATGAACCTCCAACATATTTTTATATATACTATATTGTATTAAAATATATATTGTTATGTGTAAGATAAAATATGAAATGGTATTGATTTTCTATACAATACCATTTTTGTAAGTTATTTTTCATAAACTTGAACTGTTGATTTTATTCTATATTTACCTGATGGAACATTACCAATTAAATATTTACCTTCATTATTTGTTCTAGTTATTTGTATTAAGGTTTCAACCGTATCTTCAATAGAATAAAGTGCAATGAGTGCATTATTAATAGGCTCTTTTGTAGCATCATCAACTATAGTTCCGCAAATTATTCCAGTATTGGATTTGTCAGGTACTAAAATAATATCTAATGCTAAATATTCTTTGTCAGTAATAGCTGTTGTTTGAGATTGAGCATCAAAATATCCTATTTTACTTACTTTTATATAATAACTACCATCATCAAGATCAATAAATAGATATTGGCCTGCATTATTTGTTACGGACATTCCTATATAAATGTCTTTTGCTTTTTCAGTTTTATAAAGTTGTACAAATGCTTCATCTATAGGTACGTTTTCAGATTTAACAATACCGAAAATAATATTTTTATTAGCATTAGTGTCAGCTTTGATTTTAATATTTACGTTCGTTTTTTTATTCTTTCTAACTGTTATTGAAATAGGATTTGCAAGAGTATAACCTTCTTTAGTTGCTGCTATCATATATGAGCCTGCTGGAATTGATGTAAGAATAAACTTACCAGTAACATTAGTGGTAGTATGTGCATAAGGTTTTAAGTCGGCAGTACATAATTTTACAGTAGCATTAGGAACAGGCTCGTTATTTGATATAACAGTACCTGTAATGATACCTACATTTTTGTTGGCATTTTCTTCTAATTCTAAATTGATATGATTTTCTTGTCTACCTTCAGAAATAAATTCATCACTATAAGAAATTTTATATTCATCATAACTGGTCATGATTTCACCTCTTTCTATTTTTTGATTTAATTTCATAGAAAATAATTTCAGCATCATACTCTTTAACTACTAAGTCAAAATTGGAATTAACACTTTTTTTAACTCTATTTAGCTTAAAGATAGTTTTATTATTGTTCTTTAAGATCCTACATATTGTTTTAGGTATATACTTAGGATGTGAAACTGTTATTATATAATTATTAGATGGAATATTATATATTAAATAGTGACCTTTTTTATTGGTATAAGTTGTTGTGATAATTTTATTAGGGTTATCTTCTAATCTTAGAGTTATCTTTGCATTAGGGATATATCTATAATTATAGTTATTACAAACAGTACCATAGAGTAATACTTTTCTAGTAATAGATTTTTTATGTAAATTAAAATTTAATCGTTGTATAATATCGGGATATATTTTGATTTTTTTAATAGAAGATGTGAAAAACCGATCTTTAGTTGCAATTAATTGATATTTACCTGGAGCTAATATATTTTTGAAACTATATATTCCATATTTATTACTTTTTGTACAGTATAATGGTTTAGAGTTAATGTTCAATACTTGAATAGTCGCATTTTGAATTGGTATATCTTTATATTTTATAGTTCCAGTCAACATAGTTTTTTGCATAGATATTTTATCTAATTTCAAATCTATTCTTTTCTGCTGAAAAGGAGATAAATTAAAAGTTTTACTTTCTTTAAGTTCATAGATATCTGTAATTCGCATAATAATGTCTCCTTTAATTTTTACTATTAAACTATAGCTATCTATAATAATATATGTTTCTTTGAAAAGAAAGGTGACAGGTTGTCTAAGTAAAAGTAATTTATAGTAGAAGTATTTCTTGAAATGTGATATCATATATATTAGTTAAACTATTATATATAAAAGTAAAGGTGGGTATATGAAAAAAATTAGGCTAGAAATCAAACAGAAGAATGTTTTTTTATTATGTATTACATTACGAAATATCTTTGAAGCAATAGCTATGCCGGGGAATCTAGTGTTAACAAGTTTTATGATTTTTTTAGGGTTGGCGGATTATGAGATGGGATATATTCTTGGATTCATAGCTTTAACGAATGTGTTTCAATTATTTTCACCATTAATATATGAAAAATTTGGAAGTCCCAAGAAGATGGTATTAGTTACAAGAATCCTAAGATTTGCTATATTTTATTTGATAATGCTATTGCCTTTTTTAAAGAGTTCACGGTTTATCATTCTATTATTTATTATATTCACATCTATGTCCTTTACATCTTTCATGGGAGGAACCTTTTTAGCTTGGAATGATAGAATAATACCTATGGACAGGAAAGGAAGATATTACTCTACACGTAACTTGATAAGAAATGGTGTTGGAATAGTTATCCCATTATGTGTTGGTAGGATTCTTGACAGTTATGTACATACCACAGGGTTATTCATGATAATATTTATTGTTAGTATCATATTTGCTGTTGGAGAAATACTTATTATTGCTAAATTGGAAGATTATCCATTAGTGACTAAGGGTAAACTATCTTTGAAACAAACATTGACCTTGCCATTAAAAGATACTAAGTACAGACAGTTTATTATATTCTCATTATTATGGATGTTCGCATGGAATTTCGGTAGACCATTTTTTAATATATATGCAATAAAATATGTGAAGCTTTCCTATGGTTTCATTGCTTTTACATCTAGCTTTACGGCTATTATAAAATTACTTCTTGCAAAAGTTTGGGGAGCAGGTGTTGATCGTTATGGTTTCAAGAAGATTCTTAAGTATACAGGATTATGTTATATGGCAACTCATTTTTTATGGTTTTTTATTTCAATAAATTCTCATATAATTTACTTTTTATTTTTCTTATTAAATGGTATATTTATGATAGGATTTAATATAGCTAAGTTCAATGTTAACTTAAAATTAACTGATCATCAGCATAGACTTTCATATATGGCAGTTAATGCGGCTATAACAGCAGTATTTTCTTTTTTTAGTACTAACATTAGTACGATAATCATTAGAGTAATCGACCCAACATGGAAAATATTTTCATTAGATATTTTTCAAGTACTTTTTGGTATGGCAGGTATATTATATTTGATTGCTCTCGTTTACATAACTAAAAAAGATTTATAATACATAGAAAGGTACGGTGATAAAATGTCCTTAACGCCAGCACCAGCTTTAGAAAAAGGGCTAAAAATATTAGAAATAATAGCAAGGGAAGAACAAGTAAGTTTTAATCAGCTTCAATCAATGACGGGTTATAATGTAAGTAGTTTGAATCGTTATCTGCATACATTACGTTATCTGGACTATATACAGAAGAATTTGAACAATAAATATATAATAGGATTAAAGTTTTTTAGTTTGGCAGAGAAGAGTAATAGATGGCATTTCCTTAAGGAAGTAGCTAAAAAATATTTAGTTGATTTAAGTAATAAATACGGTATTAGTTTATTGCTAATAGGATATTCTAATGATCAGTTTATTGTTTTAACAAAACAAGCTCACAAGGATAATATTACAATGATGAGTGTTGATACTTGTCGTTACTATGAAGAATCTATTACATGGGCTTTACCATATATTGTACACTTGGAAGAAGAAGAACAGAGTCGTATTGAAGAAATATATGTAAGTAAGAATAATAATATTTTAGAACATATGAATCAGTTAAAGTCACACTTCTTAGATAATGGATATGTTCTTGATAATGGGTTCATTAATAAGAATATATTACGTATCGGAGTACCATTATATGCTGGCGAATCTAAACCTATTGCTGTATTGGGAGCAGGAACTTTCAAGCAGCATTTGGAGGATAATGTAGATGATGTAATTGAAGCTATGAAAGATACAAGTAGTAAGATAAGTGAGTTGGTTTTTTAAATATAATTAATGATTACAAAACAGGATATTAAAACTTCTGAATAGACCACCCGTATATACGGGTGGTCATGATTATTCAATATTCTTAATCGCCTCTTCAGCAAACTCTGTTGTAACAATATTATCATATTCTACTCTTTTATCTAATTCACCAGCTGAATCAAGAATGTTTTGAAGTAGGTCAAGACCTGCTTTTTCAAAATATGGGTCTTTTCTCCAAGTATCTTGTTCTTTATATCTTTGCACAATCTGAATAAGCAATTCCATATCGGTATCTTTAAATTGTGGTTTAATAACTTCAGCAATTTCTTCAGGTGTATGTTCATCAACCCAGAGTTGACTTTTATAGATAGCATTGGTGAATTTTTGTATAGTTGCTGGGTTGGCTTTAATATAACTTTTTTCAGCCATGTATGCAGTATAAGGAACTAAACCGCTTTCTATACCTAAAGATGTAACTACATGACCTTTGTCTTCATTTTCAATTTTTGAAGCAGATGGCTCGAATTCTGCTGTATAGTCTCCTGTACCACCAATAAATGAACCAGCAGTAGCTGTGAAATCAATATTAGTAATAATCTCTACATCTTCATATGGTTTGATATTATTCTTTTTCAAGATGTATTCTAGAACCATCTGAGGCATTCCACCTGGGCGACCACCAATTATTGTTTTGCCTTTCAAATCTTCCAAGTTAAATTCTTCATCAGTTCTTCCTATTAAAAAATTTCCAGCTCTTTGGGTAAGTTGTGCGAAATTGATTATATAGTCCTCTTTGCCTTCATTGAAAACGTAAATAGATGCTTCTGGTCCCATGAAAGCTATGTCTGCGTTATTTGATATTAGAGCTGTCATTGATTTATCTGCACCCCATCCTGTTGGTTATATTAGTCCATAACTATATTTTTATCACTATGTAACTTAATAAATTAAATATAATGTTGTGTTTTTATCGGAAGAGACCAGATTCTCTTGCTTTGTAGATATAAGAAAAGCCATTTTTTCTTATATCTTTATCTTTAACATTACCACAATCATATAATCCAATACCAATGGCTAGTAATGTTGTTGAAGCTATGGCGGTTAGTTTAGACCATGGAGGGAAAGGTACTCCAACAATATTTGATGCAGTTACTAGGGTTGTGGGTATACTTACTTTTAGCATTGAGTTTATTAAAGTTTTTCGTATACTCCATTTATGTTCTTTCATAATTCTTTCAATATCGTTTATTGCCATTTCTATTGATTCTTTAAAAGTGATAAGAGTTTCTTCTAATTGCTCAGGACATTCAGCTATAGCTAACTCTCCTTCAAATCTAGTAAATTCTTTTCTTAATGCCAAAAGCTCATTTTTATGTTTAAGTTTAAAATCAATTATTGCATCTAGAGGTATATTACGATTTGGTATAGGCATAGCATTACCAAAATATGATAGAAAGACTTGCTTTCCTGTATTACGTGAAGCCTTATAAGCTATATTCTGTGCAGGTCTTGAATCAGTACCAATAACCATACCATTGTCATTAGCAATAGCTAGATATTTAGCTAAAATAGACATATACCTAAAAAGAACATTCTTGTCAATTTGTAACCATCTTCCATCTAGTTCTTGTTCTATATGACCTGTTTCTTGCAACATATCTAAAATGACATTTGTAGTTTTACTTCTATGTAATAAATGCTGTTCATTAGGTAAATTAAGTTTCTCATGATGAATTAACTGTCTATTATCTTTTCTATAAGTTTGTCTATGTCTTTTTAGAACTCTTTCAAACTCAATACGTAATTCTGACTCAAAATCATGATAATGCTCCGAACAAAAAAGAGCGTCGGGTCTTACAGCAGTATATAAACCACTATCTCTTAAATATTGTAACTCTGGACTTATATAAAAGTCATTCTCATCATAAGGCATAATTGATGCTACTTCATCCCAATATAAAAGTGCATTTCTGAGCCAGATTCCATCTTTAATATCTATTTCAGGGTAATATAAAATGCTTCGCTTCATTAATTTCCTCCTCGTGGTTTTTAGTATTTTAACTGAAAAGAACTATTTTTATAGTATCAGATGAGTCATCCCAAAGCAATGATATTTTAGATTATAGTAAATAATACATTTCTAAAAGAAATTCTAAGTTTTTTATTATTATCAATAAAAAAATAACATTTTGTTCAAATAGGGTGGGTATAGAAATAACGGTTATTCATAAAAGGGGTGTGAAGCCCTAAAAAAAGAGAATATAGTGATATCTAGTATATGCATTTAGGGTATAGCCTAAATAAACATATGGAAAGGAGAAGTAGCTATGAACAAAATGACCAATAGTAAGACATCTTTTGAAAAGGAGGTGTCAGCTACAAGGAACCAAGATGATTCAAATCAAGTTATAGTTGATATGAGGTATTGCGTAGGTAAGGATGAATCAGAAGGACATTATCTTGCAATAACACGTCGATTAAGGGAAGGGGGATTACTAATATTTCAGAACCTTAGTGAATTAGGTAAAAACTCCCATCAAATACAACGTGAGTGGACAAAGTTAATACGTGAGGAGAAAGTAGATATCATTGTTCTTGAACCTCAAATAATTAGTACAATAAGCAAAGGTGATTTAGAAGCAGAATTAATATATGACACTATTTTAGGTATCTTAAGACTAGCAGGCTAGAGAGGAGAAATAGTTATGAACCAAATAACTAATAGCAAGACGTTTTTCTATGGGCGAGTATCTACAAAAGAACAAGACCCAGATAGACAAATTACTGCTGTAAAAAAGTATTGTGTAGATAATGATATATCATTAGATGAAAGAGATATATACATTGACAGACAATCGGGAAAAGATTTTCAAAGAGAAGGTTATATAACATTGAAGCGTCAATTAAGAGAAGGATACTTGCTACTTATCAAGGAACTTGACCGATTAGGTAGAAATTATTCTCAGATACAGGAAGAATGGAGAGAATTAACACGTGAGAGAAAAGTAAATATTATTGTTTTAGAAACAGACCTACTTAATACAGTGAATAAAAGTGAACTTGAGTGTACTTTGATAGCAGACATATCACTAAGTATTTTAAGTTATGTAGCTCAAAAAGAGAGAAATAAGATGTTGATTCGCCAAAGGGAAGGAATCGCAAAGGCCAAATTACAAGGAAAATATACTGGTAGACGCCCGATTGACGTTGATATGGAATTATTTGCTGAGTTATATACTAAATGGCGAGTTAATAAAGAACTTAAGGCGGTTGATTGTATGCGTCTGCTGGGAATTAAACCAGGGGTATTCTATAAGCATGTAAGAGCTTGGGAAAAGAAAAATAACATACAACTTGAATCCAAGTAATAAGAAATTGAAAGGAGAACGAAAGATGATAAATATAAGATTAAGTAAAGTGATTAAAAATATAACAACAATTTCATTAGCAGCATCAATTATGATAAACCCTATTCAAGTACTAGCTAATAATCATCAAGAAGCATTGTTAAATAGTGGAACTATAACATCAACATTAGTATTTGAAGATTTAAAAGCAAACTATAAGAAGATATTAATTGACAATGAGCAGAACATAACGAAGGAACTATATGAATCCTTATTTGTGACATGTACGCAAGAGAATTACAAACAGAAAAGCAATATGGCAAGTGCCTTTGATATTGGTTCTAGAATAAAAAGTATGGATACAGTAGATAAACTTACGGAATTTACAATAAGGCAATATAAAGATTTATCTAAAGATGCATGGTATGCAAAGGATGTAGCTCTAGCATCTGCATTAGGAATTACATATGGGTATCCAGATAGTACTTTTAGACCTAATGAAAAAGTAACAAGATTACAATTTATGGTGTTACTAGGACGAGCCACATTAGGTAAAGGTAATATGACCAAGAGAAGATTTATGTGGGAAAATGGCGATATAGATGGGACAAGTCCCTACCACTTATCCAATAATATAGCTACAAATCAGTGGTTCGAGAACGAATATAAGACAATAGCCACAAAGTTATTTCCTGATAAGGTTTATACACTAGAACAACTTAAACAGCCAATAACAAGGTATGAAGCGGCATATTGGATATACAATGTATGGGATTATATATCTATAGATAAAGAACATGATGGTAAAGTGTTGGAATATGCTATGAAAGAATCTGTTAAAAACTTTAGATTCTTTGGTGATAATATAACTGTTGCAGAAGCTGGATTATCAATGAATCAATTAAAAGAAATGAAAGGTCAGCATACTCATATTAAGAAAGAGGAAACCATGTTTGGAGAATATTACATTAATCCTATTGATGTTAAGGCTAAGATAGAGAAAGTGCCAGAATGGTATGCACTAGAGCCTATATTCTTAGAGAAGCATGGCATTATACAGGGGTATCCTGACGGAGAATATAAAGGATATAATCAAATGACAAGAGCAGAAGCTGTAGCATTTATTAATCGTGTAGCAACACCTATTCTTAGAAAAAACAAGCTTAACCAAACACCAGAAGAATATATCTATGAAAAGACAGGTGTAGAGGAATTTAAATATAGGTTAAGCATTCTATATCCTGATATAAAAGTCGTTGAGAGTAACAGGGTAGATAGGTCTAAATGGAGTATTACTATAGATGTAAGAAGAGACTTAGAACCACAATATAAGCAGACAGAAAAGTATCTATTAAGCAAGGGATATAGTAGTAGCGATATAGAACGTGTCTTAAACTACATTAAACAAAAGCAACGACTTCAAGAAGGTTTACCTGATAGGTCAAGAATTATAAGTATAGAGAATAATGATAATATTGGAATACAAGGACTCAAATGGAGTGCATGGATAGTAATAGATGAAATTCAAGAATAGGAGACGATAGAATGAACAGAACAATAAGGTTATGTATATGCATAATATTGGTATTTTCCATGATAAATATTAACATAGACGCTGAAACTATTACGTTAGATAGTATTCTTCATCAAGCAAATATTGATTTTTGTGAGATACAACGAATAGATATTAAGGTATTAGAAGACGATTTACCATTTAAGAAAAGTGAAACAGGTAAAATATCTAACGAATATGTGAATGTTGAAGTATACAATAAGTATGGATTAGTCGTATTTGGAGAACCGTATGGGGATATGGATAGTAAAGGAGAACATAGATACTTAGGTGTGACGCTTGATGGACAACCCTTCCCTAACCCTCAAAAGGAACAGGATGTAAAAGGAGTAAGTCTATTCAATTTTAAGAATTGGATAGAGAATCCTTGGAATGATAAGCAAGTAAAACAAAAGGGGGTACAAAGACCATCAATATATGATGGTGATAATGGAGAATTAAGAAAGCAATATGAAGATAATATTCGGGCAAGTTTAATAGCAAGTAAGGACTATTCACATCGATACAAGGTAAATAACTTAGATAAAAATGGAAACGATATACAATGGTATAAATATTTCCATATAGTAACACCACCAACAACTTATACTAAAGGCCTATCGTGGGCATGGTATAAAGATAACAAAGGAAAACTATGGTACATAACATTGCCTTTAGTAACAAGAGAAGAAGAAAGAAAAATAGTTATTGAGGAAGAAGAACCAGAGGATGATAGCAGTTCCATACCACCTGTAGGAGAATATCAATTCATAATACCAGAAAACTATCTCACCAAATATGTATCTGATATTTATGCTTGGGATAGCAATGATTTTAATGAAAGAGATAAAATTACATATGCAGGAACACCCCAATATCTCAATGATAATGGTAGTAAAACCGTATATGTGTCTCATTCTTGTTCTCGACCATATTGTCACACAGAGCATGGTACATACACAAGCTATTCCTACAGATCGGGCTGGGATGAGCATGGTAGTGTAGAATATGACCCCAAGGACAAAACAAAGGTACTAAGTGATGATAGATATTGGACAAAGGACTATACAGACTATTACCATTCAGATACTTGGAATCATAAATGGGATAATCAAGGGGTATTCTCATTAGCTCATAGTGTAGGAAGTATAGCTAAAGACAGTACTATAAGAAACAATAGTTTTTTTACTTCAAACGAAACAGACAGCTTTAATTTAGCTAATGTAAACGGAACAATGTGGTTATCAAGATTCTATCTACCTGATAGACCAACAATAGCATCATGGAAAAATAATAAACCTAATGCATTAAATGAATTTAATATAGGATTAATTCCAAGTACAAGTAGAGGAACTGTTGGCATAGTGAACAATAGCTTTTCAACAAGCATTTCAGCCAATGAAAGAAAATATATTAGAGACTGGAATCTAGGTGCATTCTCAAATACAACAGACTATACAACCTACTCCATTAGCAATAATAATAACAATGTTGCAGCTAATGTGCATGTGGGAGTAAAAGTATCACAGAGCTCAAAAGTTATAGGCAGTATTGTTAATAGTGGTAAATGGAGTGGTAGTACATATAAAATAATTGAAACAGATAATGATAATATAAGATTTTATCCCGAGTATAAAATGAAATATCAAGATAATACTGGGGCTGAATATGACATTTATATGGTAGGTGACAAACTTAGAGAATTTAAGGCATTGAATAGACATGATATTAAGATAACAAAAGGTAAAACATATATGGAAGGGGTATTCGCTAGAGATATTCGAGCAAAAGAATTATCCAAAAGAAATTATGGATATCCAGTCTTACCTAAAGCTGGAGCATATAATATCAAATCTGTTGAAGATATGAAAGTGACTATAACATCATATATCCCAAGGGTCAAATCATCTGTAGCATCAAGTTGGGGGTATACTGATAATTCCCAGAAAGTGCATAGTGATATTGTTAGTGATATATACAATGATTTGAAGAAAGAAAAATATGTGTTATATGTTAAAGGTAAGTATATATCACCTAAATCAAGGGATTTTAGTGGTCGATTTGGATTAGATACCGGTGTAAGCGTTAGTTCTAAGAATAATGGTTCTAAGGTGTATAATATAAAATATGATGGTACATTAAGAGCAAGTAGTTCAGCCGATAATATTCTGGTAGATTTGGATTTAAAAAATAGAATTTCAGGTGCTTTAGAAAGAGGTACTGGAACAGGTGGCTGGTATAATGAAGAAGTATCTAATGTTGAGGTAGTGAGATATGAAACGGTATTAACTATTAGAAAGCCAAAAGCAATGAGTGCTATATCCTATGGATTAGGACCTTCTATAGTAGATAATATTAGGTATATTCTAGTGGTGATGTAGCAAAATTAGCTTATGAGCCAAGGATAAAAGGGGTAACTATCAATGGATACAATATGGACTTTTCAATTAATGAGAACTTAACAGGGTTTGTTAATGGTTTTATTATTCCAGATGTGAGTGTTAATGATTTGAAATAATAAATTATGATAAATGGGGTTCAATATCCCACTTTTATTTACTTTTATATATCCCATATCTATATTTCCTGTAAGAATCCTTTAGGTGTTTGTATTTCTGATTTTAATTTATCTAAATTTATTGCTTCCACGATAATTACTCCT
Organism: Vallitalea sp.; assembly: GCF_025211055.1. GTDB lineage: Bacteria > Bacillota > Clostridia > Lachnospirales > Vallitaleaceae > Vallitalea. Next base: position 104,102 of record NZ_JAOARO010000035.1, read on the forward strand.
TTTGGTTTTTTATTTATTTTACATCTAAACTTTGATAAATGCAAATAGTTGAAGTGATGGAAAGATGATTTTTAAACTAATAGACTGTACGCGCAAAAAGAAATATGAAGTATCAATAACTTAAAATAATCACAAAATGTGAGGATGAATGTTGAATGTGAGGAAAAAAAATATCACGCGGCCCTTTTTTCTGAAAAAGGGTGTAATTTCTGGGGTTTTAAAAATAAAATAATAAGGGTAATGAAGTGTGAGGTGAAAAAGTAATAAAAATCTTCACGCGAGGGGTCTTTCTTACCTTGTGAGAAATTTATATGACATTAATTGAAAGTGATAACTGTGAAAATAAGATGATTTTTTGCATTGTTACAACAAATAGTTACTTAACATACGATAAAATTATTTCAAAAGATACGGTTAATAGGATTTCAAATAATATTTGTTACATATATTTCTTATCGTACAATATATACGAATCATAGTAAAAACCATAACGGTTCCCATTGAAAAGAATGGCGTAAGAGTAGACAAATTATATTATTGAATATAACAAAATATAGTTGTGAATGAAGATGATATATTGTAAAACAAAACGTTTCATATTATAGAAGAAGGTAAAACATAGTAGCAATAATACAAAATATAGTAGATGAGTATTTTTGATATTATGTTCGACAAAAAATGGTAAGGGAAGGGGGAAGAATGTGACTAACGATAGATTAAATAAACATGAACTGAATCATTTGATACAGATGCGAACTGAAGCATTAATAGATTCGCTTAATATTCAGACAGAAAGAAAATATCCAGAAAAACAACTAAGGGATTTTGTTAATCAAAGTCAATATTATATTGCTATGAAGGATAGAGAATCGACATGGTTTTGGACTTCTGAAGCAATTATTGCTCGTAAGATTATAAATGAACTTAATTTATAGCTTACTTGGAAATTGAAGAATAATATATATACTCTAAACGAGCAAATTAGATTGCAAATATTTACAGCACCTAGTTAAACTAAGCCCTACGCAACTTTAAAAGCTTTTAAAACGCTATCCAAAGGAACGTTGTTTTTGGCACATTGATAAATCCAAGAGATATTATTAACTTTAGTTTGGCAACGGGATTTACGTAATCCTTCACTAAACTGCATGATACTTCCAGTACCTATAGTACAAAATAAATGCACTAAGGATAGTTGAAGCCAAAGCCTCTTAATTCCTTTTATAGAACGTATTTAGTATTTATCAAATCCTATTTGATTCTTCTCTTGCTTAAAGAATACTTCACTTACTGGCAGCTTTTTGTATGATTTGATTAACAATTGAAGATTTATTAAAAAATCTTTATTGACATTTTAGTCTATAAGGCGTAGACTAAAACACAAGGTCGATAATATATAGACTAAGGAGGTTTAGCATGATAGATTATAAACTAACTGAAAGTGAAGAAAAGTTTGCAGATATCATTTGGAAGAATGAGCCTATTGGTTCTGGTGATCTCGTAAAGCTATGTGAGAAAGAAATGAATTGGAAAAAGTCCACAACATATACAGTGTTAAAAAAATTATGTGAAAAAGGTATTTTCCAAAATAAAAACGCTCTTGTTTCATCTCTAATTACAAAGAATGAATATTGTTCAAAACAAAGTATACGTTTTGTTGAGGATACTTTTGGAGGGTCATTGCCGAAATTTTTAACAGCTTTTATTGGAGCAAGAAAATTAAGTAAACACCAAGCTGAAAAGTTGAAAAGAATGATTGATGAGCACAAGGAGGTGTAGCAATGAGTGGATTATTTCTTAATATTTTAAATATAAGCCTTATGGCAAGCTATGTAATTCTTTTTGTGATACTTGTAAGACTATTACTCAAAAAAGCTCCAAAATTCATCTCATATATTTTATGGGGTGTGGTGGCCTTTCGCCTTATAATCCCATTCTCATTTGAGAGTATGTTTAGTCTTTTACCACGAAACACAAAAACTGTACCAATCCCCCATGATATCATCTATCAGCAAAGTCCACAGATTAATAGTGGGATAGAAGCAGTTGATTCATTTGTAAGTCAATCACTTCCCGTACCGACTGTTGGGGCTAGTGTAAATCCATTGCAGATTTATGTGGAAATAGGGGCATATGTTTGGATTTTAGGTATAATAGCATTGCTTGTTTATAGCTTTGTTTCTATTTTGAGCTTATATAAACAGCTTAAAAGCGCACAATTAATTGAGAAGAATATCTTTGAAGCTAACAATTTGAAAACACCTTTTGTACTTGGATTGGTACGTCCTAAGATATATTTGCCGGTTGGACTTAGTGCCACTGAAAAAAGCTATATTTTGCTACACGAACAGACCCATATTCATCGGAAAGATCATATTATTAAGATATTAGCCTTCTTAATATTGTCCATACACTGGTTTAATCCTCTTGTGTGGGTTTCGTTTATATTGATGAGTAAGGATATGGAGCTTTCTTGTGACGAAAGAGTATTAAAAGAAATGGATGAAGATATTAAAAAGCCTTATGCTATTTCATTATTGTCACTTGCTACCAGAAAGCATATTTTAAATGGGAGTCCACTTGCCTTTGGCGAGGGAAATGTAAAAGTGAGGATTAAAAACGTGTTAAATTATAGAAAACCAAAGTTTTGGGTGATTGCTGTTGCTTTAGTTGTAGCCATAGTAGTTGCGGTTGGTTTGTTTACCAACCCAATTACAGTTAAACAAGATAATAACAGTCTTACTTCGCAGCTTTTAAAAAATAAAACCGAGTATGTAGGCGATAACTCAAAGGTTGGAGGTATCATCTCTTTATTAACATTTTCTAAAAACATAGCTTATGATTCCTTTGAGCTTTTTACTGATAGTAAGCCTTTTTCAATAACTGTCAATCTAAAAACAGATACAGAAACCAGAAATTTATATAGTGGTGAAGCAAATCAGCAACAGTTTCAAGATAATGCTATGATTATGTTTGCTCTGATTGGAAACGTAGAATATATCAATTTCAACTTAGATGATGGGTTAACCCCATATTCTATGCAGTACACGCGAGAATGGGCGAATGATCAATATGGAAAAAATGTGCGTGATTTTGCCAAAAGCAAAGAAGAATTTAGCAAGCTGATTAATGGCAATCTGCTATTGGAAACAAATGAAGACATTAAAAAGTTTGTAGAAGACGATTTAGAAAATAATAATATAAACAAACCAAATAATGAAATTAAATTTGGCTTCTATGAATGTAAGCATGATGAAATCTATTATTGGATAAGGTTAGAAAGAGATTTCACATGTCAATGGGGGATTTTTAACATAAGTTATGTTCACGATGGAGAATATGATATTGTTAATGAAAAAGTGCTGCTACATGTAACAGAATTTGATCTTGTTTTGAAAATAAACGAAGATAATATCTTGGAAATCATTGAGGCTGAAAATGAAGATTGGATAGGAGATTTGTACATATGGCGTATAAATAGCCTTGAGCCAACTATACCCAAATGGTCGATTGATCAGAACATAGGCGCTGATATGGCTTTTCTTGACTTTGCTTCTGATGATATTGTGATTTTCCATGGTTATTTCGGACTATTTGTATATGATATTAAATCACAACAAATTATACGTAGCCTAGACTTAAAGCCTTTAAAGTGTAATTACACTCAAGGAGATTATTATTGTGATGTTTCTGTCAGCATGGATGGAAATATAGTGCAATTACACCCTATGAACAGTAAAAATATGTTCGTATATACCATATCAGATAATACATTATATGAAAAAACATATGAGCCAATGGATAAACCATTTAGCAGTCAGTTTGTTTCCATAGATGAAGTGATTAATTCAAAAAAGTTTGGCAATTATAGTTTTGAAGTTGTAAGATTCGACACAGGCGAGTATGGGTATCTACATACTTCAGATTGGACGCTTGGCTCACTCACCTATGTACGTGGCGATATGGTTTACACGCTGTTTACAGAAAAAGAATCAGACAAAAGCAATACTTTATCTGATAAAACAACTGACTGGGAACCTACAACATATGAAACTGTAAACAACTTTGATGGTGTTACAATGACTCTAAAGGAAGGTACAGATTCCTCTACTAGTTTGACATTAGTAATTAAGAATAACTCTAGTAGTCAGTGTACCTATGGTGAATACTTTTGGTTGGAAAAGAAAATTGATGGAAATTGGTATCAGGTTCCTGTTGTTATTGATGGTAATTACGGATTTAATGATATTGGATATGATTTGGCTTCTGGAGAGGAGAGGGAATGGCAAGTTGATTGGGACTGGCTTTACGGAAATCTGGATACTGGTGAATACCGTATAGTCAAAGATATACTGGATTTTAGAAGCACGGGGGATTATGATAAATACTATTTGACAGCGGGGTTTGCAGTTGATTAAATGACAAAATTAATACACTTTTTATCGCGTTTAAGATGCAATATTTACATAAAGCTAATGTAGTGGATATGTTCCCGCCTACCGATAGTACAAAATAAATGAACTAAGGATAGTAGAAGCCAAAGCCTCTTAATTCCTTTTATAGAACGTATTTGGTATTTATCAAATCCTATTTGATTCTTCTCTTGCTTAAAGAATACTTCAATAGGCCAACGATTAGTTTCATCAAAAAACTTGTTAATAAGATCATTATTTGCTAAGATAAAGTTCGACATCCAAAACATCCTTTTCAGTGTGATTTTGTATAGGAACTTTAACATACACTATAATGTTTTGGGTGTCTTTAATTATTTGTTAATATTGTAAGCTAATTTGCTCGTCTAGAGATATATAGAAATTTTTTGTACTATAATTTATCTTATGATACAATAATTAAAGCTAATATTGTACATAAGAAGGTGAACATAATTGTCTATACATATTGATAAAGAGTTAGTACGCAAGTATATGAAAGAAAAGGGGATATCCAGCCAGACAGAATTAGCAGCATTAATGAATATAACGAAGGGGCAACTGTCCGTTATACTATCTAAACAGTTTCAGCCTGTCAAGAAAAATGTTATGAAGCTCTGTGATACATTAGGCTTAGACTTTATTGATATACTTAATATCAATAAAGATTATAGCATATTTGACATGAAGGAATTAACTACCAAACCCGATAGGTATATAGATACATCTAAGGTTATAAAGAAGCGTAAATATACAACAGTTGAGGTTTTTGCAGGTGCTGGGGGACTTGCTCTTGGCCTTGAACAGGCTGGATTTCATACATTAGGACTTATAGAAAAAGATAAACATGCCTGTCAGACATTAAGGCTAAATAGACCAAATTGGAATGTTATTGAAGATGATATTGTGAATGTAACAAAAAGAGGTCTTATGAATTATTTTGATAATGATGATATATCTAATATTGATCTATTGGCTGGTGGTCCACCATGCCAATCATTTAGTACTGCTGGTAAAAGACGTGGGCTTGATGATACAAGAGGAAATATGTTCAAATATTATGTTAGAGCATTAGATGTGCTTAGACCACGTATGTGTTTATTTGAAAACGTTACGGGCTTAGTTCATAACAATAAAGGACGTGCATTAAGGACTATTATAAAAGCGTTAAGTAATGCAGGGTATACCCTTAAATACAAGGTGTTAAATAGCTGGGATTATGGAGTGGCACAACGAAGAGAGCGTATTATAATTGTGGGTATACGTGATGATTTATTAGAGCAATATAATGTGGAATATCGATTCCCAAAACCTTATAAATATAAGCCTGTATTAAGAGATATACTTAACAATGTGCCAGCATCAAAAGGAGCGAAATTTACTAAAGAAAAGAAAGAGATATTAGAATTAATCCCACCTGGTGGAAATTGGAGGGACTTGCCAGACGATATTGCAAGGAAATACTTAGGTAAAATGTATGATATGTCTGGTGGTAAAGCTGGTATAGGACGTAGGTTAAGTTGGGATGAACCTAGTTTAACAATAACATGTGCACCATCTATGATGAAAGCAGAACGTATTCATCCTACAGAGACACGTCCATTTACTGTAAGAGAATGTACACGTATACAAAGTTACCCAGATGAATGGGTATTCGCAGGGTTTATGACAGAGACATATAGACAAATAGGAAATGCTGTTTGTGTTTCATTAGCAAAAGCGATTGGACTTTCTATTATACATACTTTGAATGAAATTGAGGAGAAGTGATGTAACAATAGATTAAGGGGACTATGATTAATATATGTATTGAAATAACAAATAGTATTTTTTTAGGACTACAAATCATCAAATAGATTTGTGGTTCTTTTTGCAAACATAGCATATATTTCTTAGGGAACGAAGTAATAACAAATGAATTTAATGATTCAGTGCATGGTAATAAATGGTATGCGACTAAATAAAATGTAAAACGTAAAATTGGATTGGTTAGATTATGTTAGGTAGCAAAGTTCTGTTTATTGAGAAATGCAAAAGGATGGACATTATATGAAATTATCTATTGTTTATTGGGATATTGGATAAGGGTTGCAAGATATATGGGACTTTTTTATCAAAACATACCTTGAAGTTAGTAAGAGGGTCTTTTCATTACTATTTATTACAATGTTAATGATTTTCTAGAATAAGTTCTAACATAAAATAGCTCAATAACATGGAACTTATATATAAGGTCTTACATGTAACCTAAATAACTAAGGAGAATAAGGTAACTAGAGAGAAACTAAGTGTACATTGAACCTGTCAGTCACTAGCATTTCTATACATTAGCTGATACCTAAGCGTATTGTGATGCTAATGCTCATAGCTTACATAGGCAATGTATGGTAAGACTTTAGAAGATATATTTCAATATAGCAATTTAGATAGTGAAAGGGAGAGTTAACATTTTATAATAACAATTAAAGACCTACCTAGTAGCTAGATAAAATTGAATTAATGGTAGTTTCTATTATAAGCAATAAAGATACTATCTATAATGAGCTGTTGATAAAATCGTACTATATCTTTTTGGTGTCAAATGATTTGCCAAGAAAATCATTTGTAAAAAGCTACCTAGAATAATTAATACACATTGCAATTATATAATATGAACATATTTTATCAGAAAAAGGAGTTTATATTATGGAGCAATTATTCTTAAACGAAGAGCATATTACAAAATATAATATCTTAATCCAAAAAGGTGGTACCAATAAGAACGATAGTGAAAGGAATGCGTTATTTTTTATCCTATCAGGCAATATAGATTTATATCAAAAAGCAGATTATATCTATGATTTTGTGGAACGATGTATTGAACCTGAATGCCTAAATAATACAAATATTGATTTCTGTACATCATCAATAGCACTTATCAAATTAGCATATAATCTATATAATGGATATAAGACGGAAGAAACCATATTGTGTATTCTGAAATGCTTAGATAAAGATAACCTTAACCTATGCATAAATGGATTAAAGGTTAGATTTACATACTGAAAAAATGAGAAAACAGCACTAATCTCCTGTTTGTACGTTTTATTTATGGACGATATATGTTATCATATTTATAAAACTAAAACAAAGGAGAGTTCATTTCATGAAAAAGTGTATTTATTTAGTAACCAATATGGTTACATTATCTGTATTGCTAACAGTTACTATCTCTGCAAGTATGATACAACATCAACCAAAAGCAGAAGCATTAAAGGAACTTGGATTATTCAAAGGTAGTGACAAAGGCTTTGAATTAGAAAGAGCACCATCAAGAGTAGAAGCCATGGTAATGTTGGTTAGGCTTTTAGGAAAAGAAGAAGAAGCTAAAGAAAACAATTATGAACATCCATTTACTGATGTACCAGAATGGGCTAATGTACATATAGCTATTTATATAAAGAAGATTTAGTACAAGGGGTTGGAAATAATCTCATAGGGTCATCTGATATGATGAGTGCTAAATCATATGCAACGTTAATGTTGAGAGCATTAGGGTATAATGACAAAAATGGAGATTTTAATTGGTCTACAGCATTAGAGACAGCAAAAGAAAAAGAAATTTTATCAGAGAATGAGTATAATCTACTAAAAGATAAGCAGTTCTTACGTGATGATATGGTATCTCTATCTTATAACACATTGACGGTTAAAATCAAAGACAATAATGATAAAAGTTTGATTGATAAATTGATAGAGGAAGAAGTTGTACAAAAGGATATAGGGGTAGCCTTACATTTAGTCAAGGAAATAGCTGATTCAACGATAGAAGCATCTAAAGTGGAGAAAGATATTATAGAAGAGCAACCTAAGACAAATCTAGATAAAATAAGAGAGCATAATGAATTAGTAGATAATGAAATAACTGTTACTATAACAGAGGGAAGTGTCCACCCAAAATATGGGCAGGTCATGACAAGGAAAATTAAGGTGGATATGAGTAAATTACCTAATGCGTATGCCATCTTTTCAACAGAACAAGATAGCATAAACAAACTTAGTTGGGATAATATTACTGAAAAAGAAATACATTGGGTATTAAACAATGGAGTTCTTGAATCCAACATATCCCCACCAAATGGGAAAATTGTTTATGTAGTTTTTGACAGTGAATATAATATTATGGGTTACAGCATACAATAAGTTATGAAATCCACGGTGGGGCTAGGTTAGAACAATACCTAGCCCTTTTACTATGCAATATTATGTACGACTATTAAGTTTGAATATAGAAGTTAACATAATGCGTACTATATACAATGACTGATTATACAAAATATCTTCTATGGTTATTGAAAATGACATAGAGTCTGATTAAAAGGCTTCGGATGGGTATACTGAAATTGATTAGGAGCTGCTTTAGTTAATGTATATAGTGCAAAATAAGACTTTTTTCATATTATTTAATACTCTAATCAAAGGTATATTACAGTAATAAAAACACCAAAACAATGAATAGGTTTCTGGTTACACATTAAAATTATGAGGATTTATGTAAAACATCAACATTTGATAGACAAGTTCTAGGACAGGATAAAAAGTTCAACTGTTAATCGCTAATATGAATAATTCATGAAAGTGATAAAATTCGGGATTACGATTAGAAAAAATCATGAGAAAATAAGATTGAGTAAAAGAATCATGAATATATCTATGTTCTGTTGGTTTATAAAAGGGTAATAAGTAAACCAAAGGAGGATTTGAGCATGGATGTAACTCTTAATAATAATCAAATACATCAAATAATATCAACCATATTAGAAAGAGGGTTATATAGTATTGAAGAAGTATGTAGGAGAAGCAATATAACTCAAAATGCGTTATATACATATGTCCAAAAGAAGGGTATCCCTAACTTAGAAACAATGATAGCATTAAAGAAATATATTATTGAACAATATAGCATATCCAGAGATATTAAATGGATTTATCTTGAAACAATACAGAACAGAAGAATAGAAACCATTAATGGGTTCCAAAGGGAAATATATAGCCTATTAGCTGAGAAGAACAAAGAATACAGAATTATATTTAACAATAGCATATTTGTGACCAATAGATATATTCTTGGGATTGAAGAAACACCTATAGTGATTAATTTATTAGAAGTTTTAGGATTTTGATAATAATGACTATCTTATGATTTTTAAGATATACAGAATGAGACAGGTAAATGATGGTGGTGATAAGTATTATCTTCTAAAAGCAATAGTATCAGTGGATGATATACAAAATAAAATGTATGTAACTTTGGATGGTTCATATCTGTTTAAAAATGATTTGGCTTTGCTCGATATTATATATATGCTATTAGAGGATAAGTTAAATACATTAACAGATACTTTACATATCAGTAGAGTTAAAGCGTTGGTAGTTAGCATTATGCAGAATGAGTGTGAACCAATTATAGATAGATTATATAGAAGGTTCAAGATATCTAATGATTATGAAAATAACATGAAGGGTATACTTGAACCATTTTAAGTAAGATTTAAGCAGCCTATTAGAATGCAACCTAATAGGCTGCTTTTTATTGCAGAAAGAGCAAGTGGACATAAGAGTATAAAAGTGACCTGGGCGTTAGGAATCACTTAACTAATTCAATTCACAAGGTAATTAGTTTAGAAAAAACAAGTACAAAGTGAGGAGACTATAGTGATGATTCTAAAAGTGATTAAGCAAACAGGTCAATCAACAAAAATAAAAGAAATAGTACAAATTCCTTCAAGCATAAACTTTATTATGAAGGAGGGTATTTAAATGGCTAATCCAGCACTTCAACAACAAAATCATGAAGTCATAGAAATTGATGGATTCAAAATAGTGTGTTATTATAAGGGAAATGATGAAGAAAGAAATAAAGCAGAAGATAACGTACTCAATATTTTAGCAGGGATAAATATTGATGAGCAATATACAGACTTAGGAGGTAGTGGATGTTAGTAAATAAACTGGATGGATTAAGAGCCATTGCTTTATGTAGAATAAGTACAATCAAGCAAAATGATGGAGTATAAATACAAAAAATAGAAGATTATTGTATAAAAAATAATATTAAGTTAGTACATAGCTATATTGAAAAGAATATTTCGGCTTACAATACCGATTTAGATGATAGCAATGAATTAGTGACGATATTAGGTAGAGCTACTAATAGTAAAGATTTTGATATCATACTTATTCACAGCTTAGATAGGTTAATAAGAAGAGTAAAAGATAAGGGAATTATTGATAGGCTTAAGCAACAAGGAGTTAGAATTATTGAAGTAAATACTGATACAGAATTATAGAGTATATTAAATGTATATAGCAGAATAACTACTGGGGGTAATCATGAAGCAATTTAAGTATGCAAAAATGAGAGCGTATGCATTGTATAGAGTTAGTACAGAGCATCAAGACGAAGAATTACAAAGAAAGAGTGTCAGAGATTTTTGTAGCAGACATAAGATACAACTTATTCAAGAGTTTACAGAAAAAGATGTGTCTGGATATAAAACAAAGCTAGAGGATCGAGAAGAATTAGGGAAAATACTAGCTCGTGCTACAGAAAGTAGAGATTTTGATATATTGCTTGTGTTTAAGCACGATAGGATAATAAGGCGGTCAGAAGAATGGTTGATGATTGTCAAAATGTTATCTTCTCGTGGGATAAAGATTATAGAGACAGATACAGAAGAAGAAATAAATAATGATACACATGAAAGCACAATAATAAACTTTCTAAAAGGATGGTCTTCAGAAGGAGAGAGCGTTAAGATATCACAGAGGGTAAAAGCTTCTTTTGATATGAGGAATGCTATGGGGCAATTTTTAGGGGGGATTCCATTTGGGTATAAAGTAGTCGAAACAAATGAAACTAATCTTAAAGGGAAATACATAAGTGATTTAGTTATTGATAAGAGAGAAGCACATGTTATTAGATTTATCTTTGACTTATATATCAATCATAATATGGGAACTGTTAAAATTGCAAATGAATTAAACAACAATAAAAAATATGAGACAAGAGCTAGATTTAAGAAGGATAAAAAAGATATAAAAGCTAATCAATATATATGGCGTGCGACAACTATATCAAGGATATTAAGGAATCCAATATATATTGGTAGGAAAGTGTATAATGCATCTTATACTACACGAGAAAGCAGAGTATATAATACAAAAGCTTCATATAAGATGCAGCCATATAACAAAAAACTAAGAATAATTAGTGATGAAGAATTTGATACAGTACAAGAATTATTAGAAAAGAGAAAGCGATACAAAGGCAAGCAAGTTGGTGTACCAACAATTAGTGAAAATGCATTATGTAGCGGTATCATTTACTGTAAGTGTGGTGCAAAACTTAAAACAGGGTATTCTGTAAGTAAATATTTTCGCAAAAGGGATAATACAAATGTTGAAAAAAAAGTATATTACTATATCTGTCCTAACGGTAGGGTAAATAAGAAGCAACATCAAGAGATTACAAATAGAATATCTTATAGTGTAACAAAATATGATAAGATTATTGAAGCTTTGATATTACAACATATTATAAAGTTTGATGCTACAAAACTTACTGAGAAAATAATGAACAAAAAGAATAGAAATTTTGATATAATACGTGACAAAATCTCAGAGTTAACAACAACTCGTAAAAAGGTTGAAGCACAAATTCAAAATATGGAAAGACAATACGATGAACTTTTTACTGTAGATATATCACAGGATGATAGGTTAAAGAAAAAGCAAGATTATCAGCTAGAAAGAATTTTTAATAATAAAGACAGACTTGAAGTAATCATAAATAACATAGAAAAATTACAAGAGGAACTTGATAAATTACATAATCTTGAGAAGGAAAAAGAGAAAGTAATACGGTTTTATGATGGATTAGAAGGAAGATTTAATAAGGCATCATTGAATGAGAAGAGAGCTATTTTAGGTCAATTAATTGAAAAGATTATAATTATGGATGATAAAGAAAGGCTAATACATGTTAGCTTTAAATATTGATAAATTTTTATGGAGAAAAGTAAACAGCACCCCATCCTGTTGTTAGTTCAATATCTAGCCCTTCATCTTCAAAGAATCCTTTCTCAATGGCTACATATTGAGGAGCATAGAATATTGAATGTACAACTTCGTTTAATCTTACAGTTGTAAGATTACTTTTGTTATTACATCCACTAAGTATTGCAGATAATGCAACAGTTATAAGTACTACTAAGCTAACCAATTTTCTTCTCACTAATAAATCCTCCTTATTTTGTGATATAAACAACTGCTGGTTGGTTGCTACTTTGGTATTAAATATACTATGCAACTTAGATTGTACCTGTTACACTAATTACCTATAGTAATAACAACTTAAAATGATAATAGAATATTATAATTATTTTAGGGGATTTTCTCCTTTAAATATACCTTTTTATATGGTAAAATATGTTGAGTTTTAACGTACTAAACTTATAAGGTGATTAATGATGAAGAATTTTAAAGAGATTATTAAGTATTACTTAGTATTTTTCAAAATAGGATTATTTACTATTGGTGGAGGTTATGCAATGCTTCCTATAGTGGAAAAAGAGTTAGTAGAAAAATACAAATGGTCTACTGAAGAAGAAGTTCTTGATAGTTATGCATTAGCACAATCTATTCCAGGAGTAATAGCTGTAAATACATCTGCATTACTTGGTATAAAAGGAAAGGGATTCTGGGGTGCGGTGGCTGCATCTCTAGGGGTTATCTCTCCTTCTATTATCATAATAGTTATTATATCAATATTTTTTAACAGGTTAAGAGACATTACAGCAGTAGCAAATGCTTTTAAGGGAATAAGGATTGCAGTCTTAGCACTATTGATACTATCAGTCTACAAAATGGTTAGAAAATCTGTTAAAGATATTTGGGGAGTAATACTTCTTGTGGTAGCTTTTGTTTGTGTCTTAATTTTTAATATATCACCAATATATGTAATTGTAGGAGCCACAATAATTAGTATATTTATTTACGATAGAAAGGAAAAAGATGATGATCCTAGCTAGGTTATTCTATGAGTTTTTCAAAATTGGTATTTTTACTTATGGTGGTGGGTTAGCAATGCTACCTTTACTTCAAGAGAAAGCGACTACTTTTGGTTGGCTGACGAAAGAGCAGTTTACTGATATGATAGCTATTTCTCAATCAACACCTGGAGCTATTGCAATTAATATGGCTACTTTTGTAGGCTATGACCAAGCTGGCATTTTAGGATCACTTTTTTCATCTATAGGACTTATACTACCAGGATTCATTATAATAATTATTGTAGCAAAGTTTTTAAAACATTTTAATGAAAAACCTGTTGTGAATGCAATTTTTGTAGGACTTAGATCAACTGTTATAGGTATGATACTTACTGCTGTTATTAATGTAGCTATGGTTTCTATTATTAACTTTGATTTATACATGGAAACTAAAATAATTGGAAATTTATTAGATATGAAATCAATAATTCTATTTGCAGTTACTATGTTTGTAGTGATAAAATACAAGAAGCATCCTATTTATTATATTATTTCAGCAGGAATTATTGGGATTATTATATGGTAAAAAATGAAAGGATTTGATCTAATGGATTATATACTAGATGTTCACACTCATTCAATAGTGAGTGGACATGCATACAGCACCATACAAGAAATGATTGAACAGGCAGCTAAAAAAGGACTAGAGTTGGTAGCAATTACTGATCATGCACCTATTATGCCAGGTTCGCCACATATGTTTTATTTTAGTAATCTAGGAGTTTTACCAGAATATATTGACGGTGTTGAAGTATTAAAAGGTATAGAAGCTAATATAATCAATTATAATGGAGAAATTGATGTTAGCGAAGTAATACTTAAGCAATTGGATATAGTCATTGCAAGTCTACACCCACCATGTATTGATTTTGGGAACATAGAAGAGAACACAAATGCAATAATAGGAGCCATGAAGAATCCCTATGTTAATATAATCGGACATCCAGATGATGCAAGATATCCTCTTGATTACGATAAAATCGTGAAAGCAGCAAAAGAGTATAATGTCCTATTAGAAGTAAATAATACTTCCATGAATCCTTATGGATTTAGAAAAGGTGCTGAAAAGATAAAAATTATGCTTAAGAAATGCATGGAAGAAAATGTTTCTATAGTTATTAATAGCGATGCTCATGTGTCATTTGATGTTGGAAAATTCGATAGAGCAATTAAGCTTATAGAAGAAATTAATTTTCCGAAAGAGTTGATAGTTAATACTTCTAAGGAAAAATTAAAAAAATTTTTAAAAGGATAAATTATTGCTTTACTTTAATATTTTATCGTGGTAAAATTTGATTAAGGAGTTTGGGCATAATAGTAAATGGAAATAACCATTTGATTTTATTATTATACCTTAAGAAAGGGAAGGGATATAAATGAGCAAGAATATAAAATCGAATGAGTTGGATAGGCTTTTTGAGGCTATATTGAACTTAAAAAATCCTGAAGAGTGTTATTTGTTTTTTGAAGATATCTGTACAGTTAATGAACTACAGTCACTTGCTCAGAGACTACAAGTGGCTAAGATGTTGAGAGAGCAATATACATACTTAGAGATTGCAGAAAAAACCGGGGCATCTACTGCAACAATAAGTAGAGTAAACAGGTCATTGAATTATGGTAATGACGGTTATGATATGGTTTTTTCACGAATGAAAAGCTAACGTTAAAACGTTAGCTTATTTTATTTACCTTTTCCTTCTTTTGTATCAGAGCTTTGCTTAAAATATCTATCGATTAATTTTTCTGCCAACTGTTTCTGTGCTGTTGCTTGCAAAGTCAATAGATATATTATATTAAAGAGCTCTAACATATCCTTGTCTTTGCCTTCTATGTCAGAATCTTTAAATGTATTAACTGCTACTTCAATAGTATTTTCTATATGCTGATTAAATAGTTTAAACTCATCTTTTTGGACATTCAATAATTTATCATAAAATTCTTCCAAGGAAAAATCTGATTTTTTTTCTAACATATTTTTTATAGGTGATAAAAGTTTTTGAATATCAGTAATGGAAAGTACATGTTTAGAGTAATAAATGAATATTAGCATAATCATATGATCAGGCGAATATTTTTTCTTTATTGGTGGTGGCAGTATATGGTTTTTGCTATAGTTGTTAATCATTGTCTTAGTTAATATTTTATCTTCATCCCTACGCTTTAGGGAGCCTAGATTATCATCCATAAAAGTAGTTACTTGATCCATATACAGGCTTATATTAGGTATATCCTTTGAATAAACATGCTCCATGTTCTCTAGTTGGTTTAATAATTTTTTCATATACGTTAAATAATTCATTAATCTATCACCTCATTATATGATGAGTAGCACTTAAAATAGTAAACTAATCAATAATAAAAATGTCTATATATTGTTTTTTATGCATTATATTTATTATATAGTATATAAAACTACTTAGCAAGAAGTTTGTTAAATTAAGTGTATTATATTAAGACTGTAATTACTTTCAAATAGTCCTATTTTGATCTAGCGAATTTATGTTCGATATGATATTATATTATGTATATGAAAAACTCTACTATAGGTGGTAATAGATATGGATAAAAAATATGACTCTTTGAATAAGGACCAGAAAAAAGCGGTATTACATACAGAGGGCCCCTTGCTTATATTAGCTGGAGCAGGATCAGGAAAAACAAGAGTATTAACACATAGAATAGCTTATCTCATAGAAGAGAAGAAAGTAGCTCCTTGGAATATTCTTGCAATCACTTTTACCAACAAAGCAGCTAAAGAGATGAGAGAAAGAGTAGACAGCCTTGTAGGTTCTGGAAGTGAGGATATATGGGTAAGTACATTCCACTCCACATGTGTTAGGATACTTAGACGTCATATTGATAAAATAGGATATGACCGATATTTTACTATATATGATACTGATGACCAGAAAAAACTAATCCGTGACTGCATGAAACAGCTTAATGTTGATCCTAAGCAGTTCAAAGAAAATAGTATTCTAAGCAGTATAAGTTCTGCAAAAGATAAATTACTTACTCCTAAGAAGTTTGAAAAACAAGCTTATGAATACAGGGATCAAGTAGTATCAAAAGTATATACAATGTATCAAGATAGGCTTAAGAAAAACAATGCTCTTGATTTTGATGATCTGTTAGTGAAGACAGTTGAAGTCTTCAGGCTTTGTCCAGATGTATTATCATATTATCAAGACAAGTTTAGATACATAATGGTAGATGAATATCAAGATACCAACCATGTGCAATATATATTTGTAGGTTTACTGGCAAGCAGATATAAAAATCTATGTGTTGTTGGTGATGATGATCAGTCTATCTATAGATTTCGTGGTGCTGATATTAGTAACATACTTGATTTTGAAAAAGATTTTCGAAACGCTGAGGTTATAAAACTTGAACAAAATTATCGTTCGTCCAAAAATATTTTGGAAGCTGCTAATCAGGTAATCAGTAATAACTATGGCAGAAAAAATAAGACTCTCTATACAGATAATGAAGTAGGAGATTTGATTAATTATAGATGCCTTCAGAATGAACAAGCTGAAGCTGAATTCATGGCTAGTGAGATAATAAAAGGCATTGAATCAGAAGGAAGAGATTTCAAGGATTACGCAATTCTATATAGAACCAATGCTCAATCACGTGTTATTGAAGAAAGATTCATACTTAATAATATACCTTATAAAATTGTGGGAGGTACGTCTTTCTATCAAAGAAAAGAAATAAAAGATATCTTAGCATATCTCAAAACTATAAATAACAGTACTGATGATATAGCTGTAAAAAGGATAATAAATGTTCCAAGAAGAGGAATTGGTACAACAACAATTAATAAAGTAGAAAATTATGCATATAATAATGATGTGAATTTCTTCGACGCACTTTGTGAAGTGAGCCAGATACCAAATATGACACGTTCGTCTAAGAAAGTGGAAGCATTTACTAATTTTATCAGAACATTAAGAGTTGAAATGACAACCATGAGTCTAGTTGAGTTAACCAATGAAGTTATTGATAGGACAGGTTATGTTAAAGAGCTTGAAAGGGAAGGTACTGATGAGGCACATGGAAGAATTGACAATATTGGAGAATTGATTTCTAAGTTAACTGAATATGAGAATAACGAAGAGGAACCAACCTTAAATGGTTTTTTAGAGGAAGTAGCCCTTATAGCTGATATAGATAACTATAATGAAGAGACAAATGTTGTTGTTCTTATGACTATGCATAGCGCTAAAGGTTTAGAATTCCCTTGCGTTTTTATTTCTGGTATGGAAGATGGTTTGTTCCCTAGCTATATGAGCATATCTTCAGGTCAACAAGAGGATATTGAAGAAGAAAGAAGATTATGCTATGTAGGTATTACAAGGGCTAAACAGAAACTATATCTATTAGGTGCTAATTCTAGAATGATTAGAGGTATGACTCAATATAATCAAGTATCAAGATTCATTAGAGAGATCAATAATGAATTATTTGATTTAGAGTACACAAAACCAGTACAGGACATGCCTAATGAGAAAACGAGTTATAGAAAAAATGCTCATAGTTTTTTAAAGTCCAATCCATACGTTATTAAGAAAAACGCAAATAAAATGCCAGCTCCTGGACATTTTACCCTTAATTATGAAGTAGGGGATTTAGTTAAACATATGAAATTTGGTATAGGTGAAGTACTTGCTATACAACCAGGAGGAGCAGATTATGAAGTTACAGTTAATTTTCCAAGTGTTGGTATAAAAAAACTCATGGCTAGACTAGCAAATCTAAAAAAAGATTAAAATATTAAGAGTTTAATAAAATTTTAATAAAAATAAGAATAAAATTGGTTTAAAAATGCAAAGAATAATGGTATAATTATACAAAATATTCAAAAGAAGGGTTGGTGTAAGTATGATTGAAAAATTTAACAAAGAAGAGTTCCTTAATATGATGCAGGTAAACGATTTATTAAAGAAGTTTAAAGGCGATGATAAGGAAGAGAAAGAACATAAAAGTAAGACATGGGTTTGGGTGGCACTTGGTGTAATTACAGTTGCTGCAGGAGCTTTTGCATTATACAAGTTGCTAGCCCCAAATGAATTCGAAGATTTTGAAGACGAAGAGGATTTTGAGGAATTTGAAGAATTCGAAGATGAAGATTTTGAAGACATGGATTATGAAGAAAGTGACAATTACAGCGCAGACGAACCAGTAGAAGAGTCACAATCTCAAGAATAGTAAGAAGACAGCGGAGAAAGTATTCTCCGCTATTTTTAAGCAATATAGAATTAACAGTATTAAATATTGTAATTATTATAACGGTACTATTAGGAGACATTATATGAAGAAGAAAGATATTATTGAAGGTATTATTGAGAAAGTTGAATTCCCTAATAAGGGAATTATAAATATAGATTCAGAAAAAGTTATTGTTAAAAACGTAATACCAGGACAGAGAATAAAAGCGGTAGTTACTAAGAAAAGAAAGAATAAAATAGTGGCTAGAGCATTAGATATATTAGAAAAATCACCCATGGAAGGTGAAGCTCCATGTATGGTATTTGGCAGATGCGGAGGTTGTTTATATCAGTCTTTACCATATGAAGAGCAATTGAAGTTAAAGGAATCACAGGTATTAGAGTTATTAAATACATTAGGTACACATTATGAATATGAAGGAATAACTAAGAGTCCTATGGTGTTTAATTATCGCAATAAGATGGAGTATAGTTTTGGTGACGAGTATAAGGAAGGACCTCTTGCATTAGGTATGCATAGAAAAGCGTCATTATATGATATTGTTACAGTGGATGATTGTAAGATAGTTAGTGATGATTTTAATGTTATTCTTAAGACTACTCTTGATTATTTTTCAGAGAGGAATATACCTTATTATTATAAGAGAACACATGAAGGTTACCTTAGGTATTTGGTAGTAAGGAAAGCTGTTAATACTCAAGAGATTCTTGTGAATCTAGTCACTTCTTCTCAGATGAAAATTGACCTTAGTGAATGGGTTGGTGAGTTGAAAAATTGTAATTTAGATGGGGAAATAGTATCTATAATGCATACTATCAATGATAATCTAGCTGACGCAGTTAAGGTGGACGAGATTAGAAAGCTATATGGCAGAGATTATTTTGTTGAGAAGCTACTTGGGTTAGAATTTCGTATTTCATCTTTTTCATTCTTTCAGACCAATTCTTTAGGGGCAGAGAAATTGTATTCTGTGGTAAGAGATTATGTTAGTGAGACTAGGGATAAGATTATTTTTGATCTTTATAGTGGTACGGGGACTATTACTCAGATGTTAGCGCCTGTGGCAAAGAAAGCTGTAGGGGTTGAGATTGTTGAGGAAGCTGTTAAAGCGGCTAAGGAAAATGCTAAGTTAAATGGACTTGATAATTGTGAGTTCATTGCTGGTGATGTGTTGAAGGTTATTGATAAGCTTAAGGATAAGCCTGATATTATTGTGTTAGATCCACCAAGAGATGGTATTCATCCTAAGGCTCTTGATAAGATTATAGATTTTGGTGTGGAGCAGATTGTTTATGTTAGTTGTAAACCAACTTCTTTAGTTAGGGATCTGGAAGTATTTTTGAGCAGAGGGTATAAGGTTGAGAGGGTTAGGTGTGTGGACATGTTTCCGCATACTGTGCACGTAGAGACAATTTGTAAACTATCTAGGAAAATCAAGGGTTTCAGGAATTAAGAAGTAAAAAATAGGGTGGTTTTTCCACCCTATTGCCACCCTAAATTGTTTTCGGGTGGCAAAGTTTTTCAAATATATCAACAGTATTCTTTGACATGCTATCCGTTGCATGAGTGTAAGTATCCATAGTAGTTGCAAGCCTAGAATGACCAAGTCTTTCTTGAACATCTTTCATATTAGCACCATTTTCAATTAATAGAGTTGCGTGAGTATGTCTTAAAGCATGGAAGTTAAATTGTATCATCAATTCATAGTTTATAATTCTACTACAATATCTAATTGTTTCAGTGGTTACAAGTTCGCCACCTTCTCTTGTACAAACAAAATGGACTTGATCATCAGTAGCTTTATAATCCTTTGTTCCATCAACTGAATATATCCTATCATTTTTATCAACACAATATTGATTATAGAATTTACCACATTTCAGGCGATTTTCTATCTGCCATTTCTTATGTGTTCGTAAAATATCGGTGAGTGTTTGCCCTATAGGTATTGTACGGACAGATGATTTTGTTTTGGTACTACCAAAATACCATTGTTTCTTTTCCTTCTTGATTAGAATTCTATTTATATTGATTACCTTATTCTCAAGATCAATATCATCCCAAGTTAAAGCACAACATTCCCCAACTCTTGTTCCAGTGTGATAAGCAATTTGTAATGGGATATAAAATGTATTTCCCTTGGGGAATCGTTCAATAATTTGTTTGAACTCAACTTGGGTAATAATTTTTCTATTGGTTTGCACCCTTATGTTTTCATTCTTTGGAAGTTTAATGTATTGCATAGGATTTTCCTTGATGAATTTATATGGATAAACTGCTGCTCTAAATGATCCTGATAATACAGATATAATATTGACTAGATAATTCTTTGTAAAACCTCTAGTTGCCTTTTCATTAACAAATTGTTGAAGTATAACAGGTGATATGGATTTAAGCTTATATGAACCAATAATGGGTTTTATATGATTAGTAATGATTCTTTTATAACCTTGTATGGTATTATACTTACAATTCATTTCAACATAGTTCTTGACCCAGTAATCCATATAATCAGATACGGATATTTCACTAGGTTCAAATAATAATCCTGCATTTTCATATTCTTGAAGTGCTTTTCTTAATGCTGCTTGTGCTTCCTTTTTTGTACTTCCACCTTTTCTTTCGATTTTCTTTCTTTTACCATTAACTTTTCCTAAGTCAAAATAGTAGTACCAGTTATTGCCACGTTTACGGACTCCACCTGTCATAGTACATCATTCCTTTCTTATTTTGGGGTATAAAAAATACACCTATTGCGATTCAGGCGCTTGAATGATATAATATGGTGTGAGATTGGTATTATATCGGCATTTGAACCGAATAGTATCTATATGAATCCTTGGTGTTGCTAGCACCAGGGGTTTTAATTTTTATTTGTTTTTAAGCCAAATCTGATAATCAATAGATTCTTTAATATTTTTTTGGAAATTGTTAAATTCTTCAACAGTAAAAATTGCTCTTTTATCGTCCGACTTTTTTAAACTAGGTAACCTTCTGTTATTATCAGGTAATTGTAAAGTACCATTAACATATCCACCATTTTTATATTCTTCTAAAATCCCTTCTTTATTTTCTTTAGCACTTATATATTCAAATTGATAACCAATAGATGAAAGATAGTTAATAAAAATTTGTTCAGCTTTGAGTTTATCCCACCCCATTAGTTGAGAAGGGGTAATGCCAAAAATAGTTGCCATAGCTTCAATTTTATCATGTGGAATATTTGAAATTACACCACTTTCATATCTTTGAAGCGTTGGCTTACTTATACCAAGTCTTGTAGCAACTTCTTCTAAGGTCAAGTTACAATTATTACGATACATTTTAATGTTTTCCTTTAAACCCAAGTTTGAATCACCTTCTTCCTTTAACTATACACATATTATAACATAAATTTCTTGATATGCAACAAAAAAATAAAATAATAAGAAAAAAGTTACTTAATGAGTATTGACATATGTTTTATGATGTTATACAATGAAGTTACTCAATAAGAAACGGGAGGTGGTGAAAGAATGATACTGATTAATGAGTTAAAAGGAATGATGAAGGCTAGATGCCTTACACAAGCTGATATGGCTAAAAAAATAGGTATATCAACAAAAACTTTTAATTCCAAACTTAATAAAGGAGTATTTAATTCTAACGAAATAAGTGTTCTTATAGATATCCTAGATATCAAAAATCCAAATGAAATTTTTTTTGCAAAAAAAGTTACACAATAAGCAACAAATTGAAAGGGGTAATTATATGGAAGATATTCTATACACAGTTAAAGAAGTATCACAACTTATTCATACGAATCCTGCATATGTTTATGAACTAATTAAAGCAGGGTTGATTCCAGTTCTCAAATTAGGAAGTTACAAGGTTAGAAGAACAAGCCTAATTGAATTCCTTGAGAAATATGAAGGGTTTGATCTAACTAATCCACAAGAATTAAAGAAGCTAGAACTAAATCAGGTCAGTTAACTAGAGAGGGTAATATCATGAAAAAAGAGACAGTAAAATTTTATACAGCAAAGGAAGTTACTGAAATTCTAGGTGTTTCAGTAACAACAGCATATAGAATAATTAAGAAATTGAATAATGAATTATCAGAGAAGGGCTATATAACTATACCAGGTAAAATTAGTAAACGATATTTTGAAGAAAAAGTATATATGTAGTGAGACATATAATAAAGAAAGGTGGTAACATATATGAGTGAATGGGAAAAAACAGGTTTCTATAAAGCCTTTACCCCTACAAAAAATGATGAAAAGAAACCATTACTTGCTTATACAAAATCTGAAAATCAATTTTCTTGGGAGCAATGCAGATTTCACTCAGGTATTCTTGGCTTATTGGCTGATGATGCAGTTTTATTAGATGCTGATGAAGAAATACATTCCAATAACCTTTTGAAAGTTATTCAAGGAGAAAAGCTTTCTTGTATGATGACTAATAGAGAAGGTGGAAGGGGTATCCATGCATTATTTAAAAATATAAGTAACAGAATTAAAAATAATGGGAATAATGTAATGCTTGCTTGTGGAATAAAAGTGGATATAAAAGTCGGGTGTAAAAATGGATTAGAATGTATCAAGTTCAAAGAGGTTGAACGAATTTCAATCTATGATACCTATAATTATCAAGATATTCCTAAATGGTTACTCCCAATTAAAAGATTGAATGTCAACTTTGCTGATTTGGAAGAAGGTGGTAGGAATCAATCATTATACAATTACATATTAACTTTACAATCAAATGATTTTACAGTGGAAGAAATAAAGGAAACTATCAGGATTATTAATAAATATGTGTTTAAAGTTCCGTTGTCAGAAGATGAAGTTGAAATTATTTTGCGTGATGAATCATTCCGTAAACAATCTTTTTTCAAGGGGAATAAATTTTTACATGATAAGTTTGCAATATCCTTGAAGAATAACCACTATATCATCAGGAATGATGGAAATACACTAATCTATAAAGATGGCGTATATGAGTATTCATATAGAGATATAGAACAAGCTATGGTCAGAGAAATTCCATCATTGAAGGATTCTCAAAGAAAAGAAGTTCTGAAATATCTCAATTTGATATGTGATGAAGTTCACTCTAGTTCAACGACTTTAATTGCTTTTAGAAATGGTGTTTTAAACATTGAAACAGGGGAATTACTATCATTCAGTCCTGACTACATCATTACTAATAAGATTCCTTGGGATTATAATCCTAATGCACATAGTAAAATTGCAGATATTACATTGAATAGAATTGCATGTGATGATGCTGAAATTAGGTCAATACTTGAAGAAATGATTGGTGCTTGCTTTTACAGGTCAAATACATTAGCAGGTGGTAAAGCATTTATTTTAACGGGAGAAGGGGCAAATGGGAAATCAACGTTCATTTCTATTTTGAATAGGATTTTAGGGAAGGATAATACCTGCTCTTTGGATTTAAAGAAATTAGATGATAAATTTTCAACCGTTATGATGTATAAAAAGCTTGCAAATTTGGGTGATGATATTTCTGACGAATTTAATGCTGATGTTTCAGTATTTAAAAAAATAGTTACTGGAAATAGTGTTGATGCACAGGAAAAAGGACAACCTAAGTTCAATTTTGAACCATACTGCAAATTAATATTTTCGGCTAATAATATTCCAAGAATGAAGGATAAAACAGGGGCTGCACAGCGAAGATTATTAATAGTTCCATTTAATGCAAGATTCAATGAAAGTGATATGGATTATGATCCTCAAATAACATGGAAATTAGAGAAACAGGAAGCTGTTGAATATTTTATTATGCTTGGTGTCGAAGGGTTAAAAAGAGTTCTTCAAAATAATAAATTTACAAGTTCAATAAAAGTTCAAAAGGAATTGAACGAGTATGCAGAAAGAAATAATCCAGTCCTATCATTCATAAAGGATTGTAAAGATGAGGATATTCAGATTATCAACGAACCATTAAATAAAGTATATCAAATATATCAGGGGTTTTGTATCAGGAGCGGATATATAGCACTTGCAAAAAATGAGTTTTCAAAGCAAATTCAAAGAACTATGAATTTATTAACATTCAGAAAAAGGATTAATAAAGTTCAGACACAAGTATTTATTGCTAATGAATGATGGTAATGTGCAGGGTATGTTCATGTTGTTCATGCTTTATAAACTAAGCTTGCACAAGGAAAAGCACAGATAATTAATACTTTAAATCACTATTGTTCATGTTGTGCAGGCTTGATATAACTCATTATTTAAGTATGTATATATTAAAAAACAATATAAATAGGATAAAAAATAGTTAATAAAAATAAATGAAATAGCTTGCACAGTATAAAGGTATATAATTAAGAAAAACCAGTAAAATCAAGGATTTAACGGTGTGCAGGGTGTGTTCAGGGATTCAGGATAGGAGAATTGTAGATTATGAAGTTAAGTAAATTAAATATGTTAAGAAATGAAAAGACTAAGATATTATGTGATTTTAAAGAAATAAGAATAATGAACAAAGGAAAAAAGAATGAATATGCAATTGATCAAAGAACTAAAAGGGCAACTGATGGATTAATTACAATATATCCTATTGCATTTCAGAATGGTTACTATTGGTATATATGTTCTGATTGTGGTGAAGTTCATGCAAGTAAAGAACTTGGAAAAATAGTTCCTAGTTGCTGTATAGATAATGATTGTGAAAGACATCAATACATTAATGGAAATCATCATTTGATTCAAAGAGAACCTGTATATTTAATAAGTTATTAAAAAATACCAAGGTTTTACCAAGGTATAAGCATGAAAGGAGAAATTAGGATGAATTGTACTATGAATAAATTATCTGAAAGAATTGATAATATTGATATAAGGTTAAGTGAGGTTGAAGTTATGCTTCAACTAGCAAATAGAATTACAATAGAACTTGATATTAAATCACAGTTAGCTGAAAAAAAATTAGAAGAATTAGGAATATTATTAGAATCAATTAAAACATTACAGGGATTACATAGGAAAGAACTAAAATCAATCATTGAGGGGGTATACTGATTATGAGTATAATAAATGGAATAAAAGAGATTTTAGAGATATTGGAAGGACAGACAGTTGAATCAATTGAGGAATTCAGACAAGAGTGGATAAGTGGTTTAAATGTGGATGAAAGATTCATAGGTATTAATGTCAGAATAGTTAACTATGTATGTGATATGGCAGAGGAAAAAGCCACTGCATAGTATTTTACACTAAGAAACAATGACTTTACTTGGTACATATTAAATTCGCACCTTAATTCTACCATGTGAAGTGAACCAATTCAAGAGGGGAATGATTATATGGATCATGTATTAAATGGAATGCGATCATATTATGAAGTATACAGAGATTTATTTATTGAAGAACATAGGAACAATAATTATAAAAAGTTTTCGGACAACCCATATTATGATGAAGTCAAAGCATTAATTGATTCCATGAATATTTTAAGAAAATACCTTGGGTGGGATAATATTACATTAAAACAAGAACTTGAATATTGTTTATAGAGGGGGGATTATTTGCCTAAGTCGGTATCAATTTATGAGATAAAAGAAGTTATCGGTGAAGAAACTGTTCTAAAGATGATTGAACAGTTCCCATGTTCGCAGCTTTACATACCTAATAAAATTCCTGAATTTCCTGATTTGGATAAAAGAAACCAGTATATTAAGAATCTATATTTTTCATCAGGGAAATCAATAAATGAGATAGCAGCTAAAGTTGATTTAAGTACGGATAGAGTAAGAAAAATTGTATCTCAAAGATAATCAGTTACCCATGTTACATTTTATGTGATATGGGTTAACTTTTGAAAATTAATTTTCAATATATAGTGGTTATTTTTCAACAGATAACTATATATTGTGTATTTGAGAGACGATAAAGTCTAAAAATAGTATAATTATATTATATGGAAAGTGATTGTAACCCAATCAAACCCAACATGAATAACTAGTTAAAACCTGTCAAAACCTCACTTAATTAATGAGAATAATGGCAGTAATTAAACCCTCAAAATAGAAAGGATGTGAATAAGATGACAGATCAAGAAAAGAAATTTGCTGATGAATACATATTCAGGTATTTCAATTCTGATGAATGTAGCTGGATTAATGCAGTTGAAGCAGCTAAACAGGCAGGTTATACATTACCTAAATGTAACCTAGGAGCAGAAGGGATTGCAAAAGCACTTTTTAACAAGGGTGTAATTAAAAATTATATTGAAAGTCAAATTCAAGCATTTAAAGAAAAACTAAATCCGTCTCAAAGAAGAAAACTTTGGATAGCAATTGCAGAAATGACAATTGATGATCCTAGCGATTGGGATAATTGGGGATTCGTAAACCATTAGGAAAGGATTGATTGAAATGAAACAAGAAACAAAACTAAGCATTATTGAATACGTTGATAAAATCAAAGATATACATATCAAGTATATTCAGGAATTAAGTGAAAAATCAAGAGGAGTGAACAATGATGCTATACAAGTTATTCGGGGTAATATTATGGGAAAATTATTTGATGAATCTACTCCCCTGATTCGTGAATTAGAAAATCTACTTCAAGTTGAATTAACTACTACAAAGGTAAAACAAGATATTGAAGAATTGAATAAGTGTATTGATTTCACAAAGATTTTCAGTATGAGATTAGATAAACGGTATATAGGGCAGGTAGCTATTGTACTGAGAAATTTTAGATCATATGTTGATGGGTTGGTGGAGAATGGTGAACGATTACAAAATAAGGCAGTTGGACAAAGTTCTGATCCTTCAAAAGGAAAAACGACAAGCACTGTTAGTAGTACATAAAACTAAAAGAAGGAAGGTTGGAGTACATTATCTTCCACTAGCCCCTATTGATAAAATTAAGATGATTAGGAAAGTGGAAAGATTCTATAATACAAAAATAGCAAATGTTTATAAAAATTTGAATCAAGAACTTGAAAGACTAGGTTTGGAAACATTAGTAAATCCATTTGAAAGGGGAAGTAGAGATGAAATATGAACTTAAAAAAAAAATTGAACAACTAATTGAAGCTTATCAAGGTAATACAACAGTAGTGATTGAAGAAATGAAGGGAATCATTGACAAATACAAAGATAAGGTGACTGTGTATCAACCTGAACATATCCACCAAGTGATTAAAAGTGGTATTGAAGCTATATTATCTAATTCAAATAGTGTTAATAATGTATACAATCAAAAGTTAAAAGTAATTATTGAGGGGGCAAAGGAAGAGATTCTTCCAATGTACTTTAACAATTCTTCAAAGACCAATGATTATGCAACTAAAATAAATAACGCACTTCAATTCCTAGATATTGAAGGTGATTCTATTAGTGATGAAAAAGCATTTATGATTCTCAAAGATTTTATAGATGATTATGATCAATTGAGATTATTTAAAAATGTCATTGGAAAACGTGTGGAATTGGATGATGCAAATGGAAATACAACATTCCCTAAGACTTTTGGAAAATTGAACCAAATTGAAGTTATTATGAACACAATTAGTGAAATGGAAGCTATTGCCAATATGTTGTTCGTTCAGCCAAAAGGAGATGGTCAAACGTATGTGATTAATGGAAATAAGTATGTTTTACCAATAGATTCCTATGAGCAGATAGCAGGTGAGGATGATATTATCAATTTAGCTACTATTGTGGAAGAGATTACGGATGAAGTTTCTGGGGTAGGTAATGTTACAGATCAGACTGAACATGAGATAGTTGAAAATTAATTTTCAAGAAATATAGTTAGGGAACAAGGGGAAATTAGAGCTTGTTCTCTTGATTGTTAGGAAGGTGGTTGAAGTAATGAATAACATTTATGACATAGTAAGTGTTTCAGCACAAATAACGGGGAATACGTTGATTAAAGAGTTGAAAACGAATAATATGTTACAACTTGAAGAAACTGCTTATGAAAAAACAAAAGAAGAGGTTCATAACTTCAAGAAAGCGTTAGAAATACTTTCAAATGAACAAGTCCCAAAGGATTTTAAAAGAGAAATAGCATTATATTCAACTCACATGCAAAATGCATTGAAATGGTTGAAGGATCATGTTTCAGAACAAGAGTTTATCTTATTCTATCAATTCAACTTCAACAAGCAATCACAAAGAGAATTAGCTATAGTACATAAGATTGATGAAAAAACAGTTAGAAGGGCAAGGAATAGGTGTTTAAGTACCTTATCGGTATTTTTGCATCCTGAATTATTTATTGATGAAATATTAGATTGAAAGGTGGAGTGACATGTGACCAATGAAGAATTAGTTCAGGAATATCAAAAAGGAAATAAGCAGGCATTGGATGATTTGATACAGCAGAACACTGGATTGGTCATGTACTTTGCTAATAAATATAAAGGGTTCTGTTCATATATTACTTTGGATTTTGATGATCTTATTCAGGAAGGCTGGATGGGATTTATAAAAGCAGTTGAAAAATATAATCCAAATGTGCAATTAGAGCAAGAAGAAAGAGAATCAACGAGTTATATTAACGATAAAGAACTAAAGAAAGCAGTTATGTTTGCATCTTTTGCGGGAAGATTAATTCAGACTAAAATGCTTAGAGCAATAAATAAATGTATACCAAGAAAAAAGAAAAGTGATATATACAGTGATCCAGTTAGAGTAAATAGCATCAATGCATTACTTCCAGGTTCTTATAACACAACACTTGAAGTAATGCTAACTGATGAAGAATCTATGGAAACATTCAAGAATGTGGAATCCAAATTTGATAATGAAATTTTAAGAAAAGACCTTTTATTATTACTTGATTCAGTTTTTGGTGGTGAATTTCAATACAACTACAATGAACGTGATCTGAATGGCGTTGAACACGTTAAATCATTATTTACTAAATTACTTGATGGTATCAATGCAAAAGAAGTTCTTCTGTTACACTATGGGTTATTCAGGAAGCCAATGACATATAGAGAAATTGGACAGACAGTAGGGTTATCGGCTTCAAGGATTGAACAAATTGAAAATAAAGGACTTTATGCAATTAGAAATCATTCAACGAGTAAAGATTTCATGGAAAAGTATAAAATTAAGTATGTTGAAGAATTGTATAAAAGAAAAGATAGCATCCATCAATATAGATCACCTGAAAGAGTCGTAGAAAGTATGGAATTGATTGATAAGATGATGAAAAAATATATTTGAAAGGTAGGTGAAGACAATGAATAAAAATATAGAAGTAATTAATGAGAATCTTTGGGTGGTTAACTTTGATTATGTAAATATGGGATATATCAAAGAATTGTCTTTAAAAAATATTAATGAGTCAGAGTATGCTACATTTACACAGGATGGGAAGGTGGTACTTAATAAAAATAAACCTATTTATAAAGATATTGTCCGATATCTCTCATGGCTCATGAAAATACCTGATAATCAACTTTCTTGTAATGAGGGTTTCTATGGTTTTTATAGATGTATGAACCCTGAAACGAAATATTTCTCTAATGAAGAAATAAAAAAAATTATTGGAAGAATAGATTTTAATAGAATAAGCAAATTGTACTTTAACCTATGTGATATTGAAATAGAAAGGCGAAGGATACAACAACTTTTTATGAAAGGGAGTGTGACGTATGGCTAGTATAAGAACAGCTATTGAATTAACTGATGCCATATCATCACCACTAATGCATATTTCCAATGCACTATATTCTACAGTAAGTTCATTTGAAGCAATGCAATCAGCAGCAGAAAATACATTTGATTCATCACAGTTTGATGGAGCAAGGATTGAAATAGAAGCTGCTAATGCTGAACTAGATGCAATGGTTGAGAATATCAGACAGAATGAAGAAGGACAAAGAAAATTCAATAACCAAGTCAGAAATAGTACTTCTTCAATGGATTCTTTGCAGAGAAAAGTTATTGGATTAGTTGCAACATATGCATCCTTTAGAACAGCAGAAAAAGCCCTTGATATATCGGATATAATGACTCAAACAAAAGCAAGATTGAACATGATGAATGATGGATTACAGACCACAGAGGATTTGCAAAATATGATTTACTTTGCTGCTGAAAGATCAAGGGGATCATATCAAGATACAGCAGATATTGTTGCGAAGTTAGGTCAAAGGGCAGGGGATGCGTTTAGTTCCAATCAAGAGACCATTGCTTTTGCTGAAACATTGAATAAGATGTTTGTTGTTGCAGGAGCATCACAACAAGAAATGAGTTCAGCAAGCCTACAATTAACACAAGCACTTGGTTCAGGTGTTCTACGTGGTGAAGAATTAAATGCCGTATTTGAAGCAGCACCTAATGTTATTCAATCCATTGCAGATTATTTGGATGTCCCTATAGGTAAAATTAGAGATATGGCAGGGGATGGAGAAATAACAGCAGATATTGTTAAGAACTCATTATTATCAGCTACAGATGAAGTTAACGCAAAGTTCAATGAAATGCCAATGACATTTGGTCAAGTTGCCACTAGTATACAGAATGAAGCATTAATGGCATTTGACCCTGTTCTTAGTAGATTAAGTGATATTGCTAATAGTGATTCATTTCAAACTATATCAAATAATATTGTAACTGGTCTAGCAGTTGCATCAGGGTTAACACTTGATTTATTTGACATGATAGGTCAGTTAGGTTCTTTTATCGTGGACAATTGGTCGATTATAAAGCCAATTATCCTTGGTGTTGTAATGGCAATGGGATTATATACTACTGCATTAATTGCAAATAATATTATTCAGGGGATTAGTACAGCCGTCCAAACAGCACAGGCAATTGCAACGGCAGTAAAGACAGGTACAACAATAGCTGATGCGGCTGCAACAAACAATTTAACAGTGGCACAGTGGGCGTTGAACAGTGCACTTCTTGCGTGTCCATTAACATGGATTATCATACTAATAATTGCAATCATTGCTTTGTTTTATGCTGTTGTAGCTGCAATTAATAAGTTTGCAGGTACGTCAATTAGTGCGACTGGTATTATAATGGGTGTATTAGCAACAGCAGGTGCATTTATTGGGAATCTATTCATGGGTATATTTGATTTAATACTTGGTGTAATAAATGCCTTAATCAACCCGTTTATAAGGATTGCAAACTTTGTTGGTAATGTGTTTACAAACCCTATATCATCCATAATATACTTATTTCAAAGTATGGCTGATGGTGTACTTGCTATTCTTGAGAAAATAGCTTCTGCACTTGATTTTGTATTCGGCTCAAAGATGGCTGATACAGTAGCAGGTTGGAGATCAGGTTTAAAAGAAATGGCTGATGATGCAGTTGCAGAATATGCACCTAATGAAAACTATCAAAATGTAATGGATGAACTTGATTTAAGTGCTTCTGACCTTGGTCTTAATAGAATAGCATATGGTGATGCTTGGGATGCAGGTTATAAATTCGGTGAAGGAATTGAAGATACAGTATCAGGTTTTGACCCTACAAGTTTATTTGATTCATCAATTCCAAATCCTGATGATTATGCAAACATGTATGATCCGATAGATTCATCTAATATTGCCGATACTGCTGAAAATACTGGTGCTATGAAAGATTCAATTGATATATCATCAGAAGATTTGAAGTATATGCGTGACTTAGCAGAAATGGAAACAGTTAACCGTTATACAACTGCTGAAATTAAAGTGGATATGCCTGTAAGTGCAACTGTTAGTTCAAATATGGATTTAGATGGAATGGTTGCACATCTTAGTGATGGTGTAAATGAAGCTATGGAAAAAGCTGCAACAGAGGGGGTGCATATTTAAGTAATTGGGGGCTGGCTTTTTCCGACAGCCTCTTTTCAATTGGCAAAAATATATAAGAATCTGTTAAGTTATGATATAATAAAATTTAATACTAATGATTGAAGGGAGAGTGAGTTAATGTCAAATGGATTACTGGATTTTATTGTTACATCAAGTTTATATGCTGATTATAAAATAGAAACTAACCCTGAATTAGAACAACTTGTTAAGATATGTCATAATGAAGTTCGATTTGAAATGTTTTGTCCAATATGCCGTAATAAAAAAGTTTTCATGTATGATGGTGGGATAGATAATTCGCTTATAAAGAATATTTGGAACGGATTACAC
The DNA here is from genome assembly GCF_025211055.1 of Vallitalea sp. GTDB lineage: Bacteria > Bacillota > Clostridia > Lachnospirales > Vallitaleaceae > Vallitalea. Next base: position 137,001 of record NZ_JAOARO010000035.1, read on the forward strand.
ACTATTGGAAGTATAAATTCAGGGTATGAGAAATATAATCCATTAGAAAGTATTGAACATATGTATTTTCGTTTTAAATGTAGTTTAAATGAATGTCATAAGTTGGAATACGTCTTTGTAAGAAAAGGGAATAAGATTATTAAGATTGGTCAATACCCTTCTTCTGCTGATATAGATATTCCACAAGCTTCAAAGTATAGTAAAATATTAGGTAAACAATATTATAATGAGCTAAAAAGATCAATTGGATTACATTCACACGGTGTTGGGATTGGTTCATTCGTTTATTTAAGAAGAATCATTGAAAAGCTTGTTTATGATACATTTAAAGAAGCTGAAACCACTGGAGCATTAACTCAACAGCAATTTGAATATCAGGATGATGGGGAACATAGAAATGGTATGGAAGAAAAAATTAAACTTCTAAAGGGTTTTCTTCCTGATATGATTACTGCCAATCCCAAAATTTATGGTGTAGTCAGTAAAGGTATCCATGAACTTTCAGAAAATGAATGCCTAGAATATTTTCCAGTATTAAAGGATGGTATTGTAATGATCCTAGATGATATTGTTGCTAAGAAAGAAAAAGAAAGAGCAGAAGCAGAATATAAGAAGTCATTGAATAAAATTATATCTAATCTGAAATAATTCTAATTACAAAGGGGTGGAATAAATTGTTAGAACCAAAGTTCATGAAAGAAGGATATGCTTATATTGGTGAAGATGAACAATGGCATATTAAAAATGATGCCCCTGATTGGGCGAAACAAGAATTCAAAGAATTTATGGTAATGGTAAATTCAGAACCTGATGATAAGGGAGTTATCACAAGGTATTAGTAGCATCACAATAAGTTTCAAGATTTTTGAATGTGAGGTTTAATTATTAAATAACTTGACATAACCTCACATTTAGATTAATGTATAGCACGTAAATACATCAAGGTTGTTGACTAATGTTGACATTAAAAACGTATATAGATGAAAGATTTGATCAAAATGCAAGTCGATTACTCAAAAATACCAAGGTTTTACCAAGGTATAATGAACTTCATGATAGATTGTCAAAACTAGACATCAAAAACTATATAGATGAAAAACTCATACAGGTGAAAAATATTCTAACATTTCTAACACCCTAAAAAGGGAAAAGAGGTCATTGACATTTAAATTGAAAAATTGTTTAACATAGATAAGGTATTACTGATGGTGGCATTTCCACCGTGTTGCCACCCTATAGGAGATTTTGGGATTTTAACTCAAAATAGATAAAGTAAAAATAAATAAAAGAGTTTCCGAAAAGTGTTGATTATACAAGGATTATAAACTATTAATAGTAATAGTAAATAAAAAGAAGTAAAAGTGTTTTGATTAGTACCAATAAACTGTGCACGTCGAATGTGTAACGGTACTATATCGAGCAGACTGCTAATAATCAAGGAATTTACACACTTCTGCGATTTTTGTACCTTTAGTACTGATATAGCCAATTTCAGAAATAAGAACTTTAATCGAGAAATTACGGTGCGTGTTGCTATCAAAATAGGTACTGA
>NZ_JAOARO010000036.1 GCF_025211055.1 Vallitalea sp.
AAGAATATTAGAGAGATGGCATTTACGGAAGAATGCCACAAGCCCATCTATATAGCCCTTGTCTTTATAAGCACTATTAATTAATAGTATTTTTTAAAATTACTTTGAGTAATTTTCATTAAGAAAAATTTTCATGCGTATACCGTGAATAAATGGGTAGATGGTATTGACAAAAGCTAATATAATATATTTCAATAAAAAATAAAATAATATATTTCTTTTTTCTTAAAAACAGTGTATAATATAACAAACTATAAAGCGTGCTTAGCACGCTTTTTATATGTGAATATTGGAAGGAGAAATACAATTGATTACAGTAACAGAACTAGAACTCCAATTTGGAACGAAAAAATTATTTAAAGATGTTAATGTAAAATTTACACCAGGTAATTGCTATGGGGTAATAGGTGCTAATGGAGCAGGAAAATCAACTTTTCTTAAAATTTTATCTGGTGAAATAGAGCCTACTAAAGGAGAAGTAAGTATTACCCCAGGAGAAAGACTAGCAGTTTTAAAACAAGATCATTTTGAATTTGATGATTGCATTGTTTTAGATACAGTTGTTATGGGACATAAAAGATTATATGATATAAGAATAGAAAAAGATGCATTATACATGAAAGAAGATTTTAGCGAAGAAGATGGTGAACATGCTTCAGAATTAGAAGCAGAATTTGTTGAGCTTGATGGTTGGGACGCAGATACTAACGCAGAGAAATTACTCATGGGTCTTGGAATTGAAAAAGACTTACATTATAAGACAATGAAAGAATTAAAAGGTAGTGAAAAAGTAAAAGTATTATTAGCACAAGCATTATTTGGTGAACCAGATATTTTACTACTTGATGAGCCTACTAACCATATTGATTTTAAAGCTATTGCATGGTTAGAAGAATTCTTAATTACTTATGAAAAAACAGTTATAGTTGTATCTCATGATAGACATTTCCTTAACAAAGTGTGTACTCATATGTTGGATATTGATTTTAGTAAAGCAAAACTATTCGTAGGTAACTATGATTTTTGGTATGAATCAAGTCAGCTTGCATTAAAACTTATAAATGACCAAAACAAAAAGAAAGAAGAAAAAATTAAAGAACTACAATCATTTATTGCGAGATTCAGCTCTAATGCATCAAAAGCAAAACAGGCTACATCAAGGAAAAAATTACTTGACAAAATAACTATCGATGATATTCAACCTTCTTCAAGGAGATATCCTTTTGTGGGATTTAATCCAGAAAGAGAAGCTGGAAAAGACATTCTCATGGTTGATGGAATCAGCAAGACTATTGATGGAGTTAAAGTGCTTAATAATGTTACCTTCACTATAGCAAAAGGTGATAAGATTATCATTCTTGGAAAGAATGAAATTGCTAGAACAACATTATTTAAGATTTTAATGGGAGAGATGGAGCCAGACGAAGGAACATACAAATGGGGAGTTACAACTAAAAGAGGATATTTACCAAAGGATAACTCAGAATATTTTAATGATGTGGATACTAATCTTATTGATTGGTTAAGACAATTTTCTGAAGAAAAAGCTGAGTCATTTATTAGAGGTTTCTTAGGTAAAATGTTATTCTCAGGGGATGAACCATTGAAAATGGCTAAGGTTCTATCTGGTGGAGAAAAAGTTAGATGTATGTTCTCAAAATTAATGTTGTCAGGTGCTAATGTTATGATGCTTGATGAACCTACCAACCATCTTGATCTTGAATCAATTCAAGCAGTCAACAATGGTCTTATAGCATTTACAGGTACATTGTTATTTACTTCTCATGACCATAAATTTATACAAACCATTGCTAATAGGGTTATTGAAATAACTCCAGCAGGAGTATTCGATAAGAAAGTAACATTTGATGAGTATATTGAAGATGAAGATGTTATTAAGACATTAAAAGAAATGTATAGATAATATTAAATACCATAAAATAATTATATAAATATAAGTAAAGCAGGTGACTTATGATAAAGTTAGGTAAAGTACAGTTATTAACAGTAAAGAGATTATCACCCATAGGAATATTTTTAACTAGTAATGAAAATGAGAAGAAAGAAGAAGAGGGGTTCATTTCTGATCATTATCTAGACGAAAAAAAAGATAAGGAAAAAGAAGAAGTTCTTTTACCAAAGAAACAAGTTCCAGAAGGCATTAAAGTGGGACATCAACTAGAAGTTTTTATTTACAAAGATTCTAAAGATAGACCAATAGCAACTACAAGAAAACCTAAACTTGTTCTCGGTGAACTGGCTCCATTAAGAGTTGTTCAACAAACAAAGATAGGTGCTTTTATGGATTGGGGATTGGAACGAGATTTATTCCTTCCATTTAGAGAGCAGACAGATAAAGTTCATCTTAATAATGAATATCTAGTATCATTATATGTTGATAAGAGCGAAAGATTATGTGCAACTATGGATGTCTATAAACATCTATCTAATGAATCACCTTATAAAAAAGATGATACAGTAAAAGGGATTGTTATAAGTGTTAAAGATGAATTAGGTGCATTTGTAGCTATTGATAATAAGTATAATGGACTAATTCCTAAGAATGAGCTTTTTAGTAACATAAAATGTGGAGACCACTTTGAGGGACGTGTAACTAAAGTCAGAGAAGATGGAAAACTCAATATTAGTTTAAGACAAAAAGCTTATATACAGATGAATGATGATTCTAAAAAGATTATGGATAAATTAAATAAGAACAATGGTAAATTAAACTTAAATGATAAAAGTTCTCCAGATAAAATAAAATCTGAACTTAATATGAGCAAAAATGCATTCAAGAGAGCAATAGGTAGACTTCTAAAAGAAGGTAAAATTAAATTCGTTGGTAAAGGTATAGAAAAAATAAAATAGCATTTTGAAATTACATGTTTGTTAATTATTAAAGAAGGGATTGGTAGATAGTATGATTAGCCAATCCCTTCCTTATTATATTGTTTAACTAAAAAAATTCTATTATATCATCAATTTCTTCAGTTGCATTTTGAATTGCCATATCTCTACCAACTGAACTGTCATCTACTCCATCTACAAGTATTTTGTCAAATTTTTTCAATCCTAGAAACTTAAAAATGTCATGTAGATAATTTACTCCTTTATTCATGAAAGGAGATATAAGAAACGGGATTTTAGCACCAGAAGATTGAATATATATCATTTTTCTTTTCTTATCTCCTAATAATCCAGAAACTTTATTATTGACAGTATCTATATTTATTAATTTTTTATCTTGTATAATGCAATCAAGATATTGTTTTAACATTGATGGGAAAAAAATACTCCACATTGGGGCTGTGATAACATATTTATCAGCTCTTAAAAATTGATCACATAGACCTCTTATTTGTTCAACTTGTTGCTTTTCTTCGTCAGAAAGCTTATCATAATCTTCACCACTTGCTAGGGTAGCTCTTGAAGTAAATAATTTGTAATTTAGTATTGGTATATTTGCATCATACAGGTCTAATTCTTCTATAGTATCATTTGGATTTAATTCTTTGTACTTATTAATAAATATTCGACCTACCGTTTTACTGGTTGATAAGTTTTCAGGTTTTGAATTAACAGTTATATATAACAATGTAGCCATACAAATCTCTCCTTTTGTTGTTTTATAAGTTTTAATAAATAGTAAGCTACTTTACCACTATCTATAGTTTGCTGTTTTTTATATAAATTTAAACATGAATTAATAAATAAAATATATTGTCCTTTTGTATACTAAAATGTAATATATTTTAACCTAGATATAGAGGGTGTTTAACAAAATATATAAACTAGTTGTACGCCAAACAAAAACAAATATATAATAATTAATAAAAATCATAAAAATAACATAATAAAGTGTTTGACTGGCGGACAAATTCTTCATATAATGAGGAAGTAGATAGATTAAATATAGGAGGATAAAAATGTGGAAAACAACGTAAATATTAAAAAAGCCATAAGTGTAGAAGGACTTATATCACTAATTATAATTGGAGTTTTTTTTACATATCTGTGTAGTATTATGGGAGTAGTTAACATGTTTAATACCTTAATCAGCACAGCACATGACTTACTAATTAATACAATATTTTTTATAATGGGCATAACAGTACTTGCAGGAGCATTTGGTTCGGTTTTATCAGAATTCGGAATAATATCAATTCTTAATAGACTATTATCATGTCTTATGAAGCCTCTGTATAAAATGCCAGGTGCAGCAATATTAGGAGTTGTGACTACATACTTATCAGATAATCCTGCAATCATTACTTTAGCTAATGATAAAGGATTCAAAAGATATTTCAAAAAATATCAATTACCGGCACTTACTAACATAGGAACGGCTTTTGGAATGGGGCTTGTTGTAACATCTTTTATGATAGCTCAGCAGTCTCCTATTGGTGAGAGTTATGTATTACCAGCATTAATCGGGAATATAGGAGCTGTTATTGGCAGTGTTATAAGTGTACGTATAATGCTATGCTTTACAAAAAAGGAATATGGTATGGATGAAATGGCTGTTGAAGGCAGTGACAAGTCTTTTAACATGTTAAAATATAGAGAAGTTAGAGAAGGTAATATAGGTTCTAGACTTCTTGAATCTTTATTAGAAGGCGGTAAATCAGGGGTAGATTTAGGTCTTTCTATTATACCAGGTGTTTTAATCATTTGTACTTTGGTTATGATGCTAACTAATGGACCATCAGTTACAGGAGTATATACTGGTGAAGCATATGAAGGAGTTGGTTTGTTTACATTCTTAGCTGCTAAACTTAATTTTATATTACATCCTATGTTCGGATTCAGTAGCTATGAAGCAGTATCAGTTCCAATTACATCATTAGGTTCTGTTGGTGCTGCTATAGGACTTGTACCAAAATTATTGAAGGAAGGTCTTGTTGGTGGTAACGATATAGCAGTTTTTACTGCTATGGGAATGTGTTGGAGTGGTTACTTAAGTACACATGTAGCAATGATGGATAGTCTGAAGTGTAGAAACCTAACAGGTAAAGCTATTATAAGTCATACTTTTGGTGGTTTGGTTGCAGGTATATCAGCACATTGGATTTATGAAATATGGATGAATATATTCTAATCAATAATTAGGTTTTAATATTGACTTTTTACATAATATAATGTAATAATACCTTAAGTGGCTTATTATTAACAAACAAGATGGAGGAATAAATATGATAAATGTATTAGAAAATGACGTTCTAAGAATTGAAATTGATAGTGTTGGAGCAGAGTTATCAAGTATAAAAACTAAAAAGGATGGATTAGAATTTTTATGGCAAGGGGATCCGTCAGTATGGGCAAGAAAATCACCTATATTATTTCCTATTGTTGGGAAATTAAAAGATAACGAATATTTTGTTGAAAATGAAAAATACGAATTAGACCAGCACGGATTTGCTAGAGATATGGAATTTCAAGTAGAACCACATGATAAAGAAATACTTGAATACAAGCTTAAATACAATGAAGAATCACTAAAAAAATATCCTTATAAATTTTTGTTAACCATTACTTATGAATTAAAAGGCAATAGTCTTAGAATAGGTTATAAAGTTAAGAATATAGATTCAATTGATGTATATTTCTCAATAGGTGCACATCCTGGATTTAATATGCCTATTATGAAGGAAGAGAAATTAGAGGATTATTATCTAGAATTTGATAAACTTGAGACAGTGGATAAATATCAACTAAATACTGAGAACAATGTTTCTTTAGAAAGTATACCATTTCTAAATAATGAAAAAGTAATACCTATGACTAAAGATATATTCAATAATGGGGCAATTATCTTATTAGATGTAGTATCCACCAGTCTAGCATTAAAAAGCAAGAATAATAGTAGAGAAGTATGTGTTGAATATGATGGATTTCCATATTTAGGTATTTGGGGACACTCAGATAATTCTCCTTTTGTATGTATTGAGCCTTGGTACGGAGTCACTGATTTTGAAGATACAGATAAACAATATAAAACAAAAACAGGTATTCAAAAACTAGAAGTATCAAAAGAGTTTATAGCTAATTATTATATTAACATAAAATAATATCTAACCATGAGCAAGCTAATGCTTGCTCATAATCATTTATTAATTTATATAGTAATTTAGTAATAAAAATTTTAATCAAGAACATACTATAAACATAAAATACTAGAAAAAAGAATGAGGTGATAATTAATGCCAAAAGATAGTCAACCAGATAATAAAAGAGCGAGAATGGAAAAAAGCAATTATCAAACGCCTATAACAAGAGAAAATATGAATTATAATCCGAATAAAAAAAAGCATTCAGTTAAAAATAATGACGTATAAACAAGCAAATAAAAGGGATGTCATATAATATATTTATAGTTCTTAAGACCTATATTATATATATGTTATACATTCCTTTTATGTTGAGTAATTTAATCCTTTAGTTGAAAAAATTGCATTGTTTTGATATAATTACAATAAAGATTTTCGTCAAAATTCTACAAAAATGATAAGATGGGTGGTAATATAATGACAAAGGATAAAGATTTATCTATTAGGAATTATTCGAAATTGTATGACATCAAAAGTTGCATTATTTTAAGTGTATGTGTAATTGCGAGCATAGTTGTAACATTTTTGATACAGGATATACTTATCGTAAGTATTATAACATTATGTATACTATTAATAGGCTTGATATTATTAAGAAAATTTAGCAAGTATGATAAACAGAAAATCAAAGATATACCAGACGAAATGTTAGAAGAACAACAACTAAGAGATAGATTAGAGAATCTATTAGAAAATGCAGAAAACGTTACACAAAGTGGTTTTGGAAAACAAATTCCTGTTGATTCCAATGATGAAATAGGAAAATTAGCAGCTACTTTTAATTACTTATTAGATAATGTAGGTAATTTTGTAAAAGAATTAGATGAAATATCAGAAGAATCTTCAGATACAAGTAGGAATCTAGCTGATATAACACATAGAACCTCTTGTGTTATGCAGGAAGTATCTACAACATTACAGGAATTAACGTCTAATACATCCAATCTGAGTGGAAGTATTGAAGAAATTGCAGAAGGTGCTTACAAAGTAGAAGAACTTACTAATGAAGGAATCACGTCATTAAGAAACCTAGAACATAAAATGGAGAATATAGTTGAAAATGCTAATTCTGCTACTCTTAGTATAAAAGAACTTAACTCAGCCTCTAAAAAAATGCAGGGTATAATTGATGTTATATCCAATATAGCAAAACAAACGAATCTACTAGCTTTAAATGCTGCAATAGAAGCTGCAAGGGCAGGCGATACTGGAAAAGGGTTTGCAGTTGTTGCAGATGAAGTTAGAGAGTTAGCAGGAAATACTCAAGATTCATTAAAAAGCATAAGTGAACTAATTAGTACTTTTTCAAAAGAAACTATTAAAACAGTAGATATAATTGACTCTAACAACAAAGATATAATCCAAGGGGGTCAGATATTAAAAGAAACCTCTGAAACATTTAATGTTATTGCACAGAATATAACAAATATGGTTGATGGCATTAAAAATTCAGCAGATGCTAGTTCACAAATTGCTAATGGTAGTAAAGAAATTGCTTCTGCAACAGGTGTTCAGACTAATGCAATAGCTGATATAGCTGATCTTTCTCAAAAATTATCTAATATGGCATCAGAATTGAAAACAACTCTATCAGATACTCAGATAGGAGGAGCAAATCTTGATTTTGACTTAGTAGCCAATGATAATAGTATAAAAATAATTTCAGAAAATGATAAAAAAGATCTGAAAGGATCTTTGGGAATAGATAATAAATATATAATTGGTATTATAGCAAGACTTGAACCGGTTAAAGGTTATGATTTCTTAATTGATGGTCTTAAAAAAGTATTACCAAATCATAACGATGTAGTATGTATTATAGTTGGTGATGGGTCGCTAGAAAATAAATTAAAAGAAAAAGTTAAAAAAGAGCAGTTATCGGATAGAATTCTATTCTTAGGTTATAGAAAAGATATATTGAAGTTATTAGCTATAATGGATCTTGTTGTATTGACTTCTGAAAAGGAAGGTATGCCACCAAGAACATTAATGGAAGCAATGGCTTCAAGTAAACCTATAGTTGCTACCAATGTAAAAGGTAATAGTATGTTAGTTAAAGATAATAAAACAGGATTATTAGTTAATTATAATGATGTGGATAATCTAACTAGATGTTTAGAGTTCTTTGTTAAAAATCCTAGTATTGGTATGCAATATGGTAATAAGGGAAGAGAACATCTTGAGAAATTAATAAATAACTAAATAACTAATGTGGATATTCAAGTAGTTCAGAAAAAATAGTTTGTTCTGACGTGGTTTTTGCAAAAAAGTATACTGCAGTATTATCACAAAATATTTTTTCTTCTAGTGCGATTGATTTTATATATAATTTAATATAAAATAATAGGATATTAAATAATAATTTAGTACGTTACTTAATATTTTATAATGATAGGTAAAAACATTATTAAGTTATATTGGAGGTAAATATGAAAGTTATAGCGTTTAATGGAAGTCCTAGAAAAGAAGGCAATACATATACTTTATTACAGACAGTTTTGAAACAATTAGAAGAGCATGGTATAGAAACAGAACTTATACAAGTTGGAAATAGGGATATACATGGATGTATTGGTTGTGGGAAATGTAGGACCAATGGTAATAATAGATGTATATTTGATGATGATATCATTAATGAATGTATTGAAAAGATTGTTGAAGCAGATGGTATAATATTAGGGTCTCCGGTTTATTTCGGAGGATTATCTGCTCAAATGAAAGCGTTTATTGATAGAGTAGGTTATGTAACTCGTCCAGAACGTTTATTAAAAAGAAAAGTCTGTTCAGCCGTTGTTTCACAAAGAAGAGACGGAGCAATTGCAGCATTTAATTCAATGAATAACTTGTTTACTATATCAGAGTCTATAGTAGTAGGAGCAAATTATTGGAATCTTGGCTTAGGTAGAGCTGCTGGTGATGTTGTTAATGATACAGAAGGTATAGAGAATATGAAAAATCTTGGTGATAATATGGCTTGGTTGTTGGATAAGATCAAATAATAATTTAAAAAAAATGTAAATGACCAAGAAATTAGTGAACTGATACTAATTCCTTGGTTTTGTTTTCCTGGGAAATATCTGTTGTAATAATAATATAGAATATTACTATGAAAATGGGTTAAAATAAATATGATTAAATTTCTAGGAGGTATATTATGGAGTTATCACCAAAAGATTGTTTGAAAAAAGCTATATTGGATACACAAGAAAAAGTACGTGACTATGAATCTCACGCAAAAAATATAGACGACCAAGAAATTAGTAGCTGTTTTAAAAAATTTGCAGAGGAAGAAGGACATCAAGCTGTAAAGTTACAAGAGCTGCTTGATAAATGTGATAATTAAAAACTACAAAAATATTATTAGTTAATTAGATTAAGCCTTACTGCCTGTGAGTGCTTTTTCTTTAATTAACTTTTAATGAAAATAACAAATAGTAAAATATATAGGTAAAACACTTTATAATTCATTGGAATTCTGATAATATTAATATGTAAAAATTTAAGAAGGGAGATAGGAAAAAATGAAAATATTTATTGATACAGCTAATGTTAATGAAATAAAAGAAGCAGAGGAAATGGGTGTAATCTGTGGGGTTACTACTAATCCTTCTTTAATAGCAAAAGAGGGTAGGGATTTTAAAGAAGTCGTTACAGAAATAACAAGTATAGTTGATGGACCAATAAGTGCTGAAGTAATCAGCCTTGAATCTAAAGGTATGATAGAAGAAGCTCGTGAGCTTACTACCATACATAAAAATATCGTAATCAAGATTCCTATGACTATTGAAGGTTTGAAAGCAGTAAAAATACTTGCTTCTGAAGGGATAAAAACAAATGTTACATTGATATTTTCAGCTGCACAAGCATTACTTGCCGCAAGAGCAGGGGCTACTTATGTTAGTCCTTTCATAGGAAGATTAGATGATATTGATACAGTTGGTATGGACCTGGTTGAAGATATATCAGAAATATTTTATATACACGATATAAAAACTGAAATTATAGCTGCTAGTATTAGAAGTCCTCTACATGCTTCACAAGCTGCTTTAGCAGGAGCAGATATTGCTACAATACCACACAAAGTTCTGTTGCAAATGACTAAGCATCCATTAACAGACATAGGGATTGAGAGATTTCTTAAAGATTGGGAAAGTGTTTCAAAGTAAATGTTGAATGGGGCTGATTAATCAGCCCCATAATTATGTCAAAATTCATTGTTGGAGTTTAGGCTCTTCTTAATTTCACGAGGACTTTTATTAGTATATTTTTTCATGAGATGGTCGATAATGCTCTTTTATAAATATTTTTCCAAGATACTCGGAATTATAGCCTAGAATACCAGATATACTTTTTAATGTAAGTTTGTTTCTTATGTTTTTATTCACATATTCTTGCATATAACTGATATGTTTGAACTGCTTGTGTTTTTATGGTAACTATACTCTTTATAAAACTCTTTTAGATAGATATTAAAGAATTGAAGCATAAGGTTCAATTTAACAAAAATCTATCTAATTATATTCAATAGGTGAAGAGTAGATTTATTTAATTCAGTACAAGATTATTATTGTTATTATATATCCTTTAAGTTATTGACTTTTAGTATGCTTTTGAGAAGGTTTTGTAGTAATATATGAATAATTGACAAAATTTTAGCTAATATATATAATTTATTTAAGTGTTATTTAAGAGTTATTTTAGTGAAACAATTAGGAAAACCAAAGAAACTTATTACAATATAAGATATAAATATGATAAGTTCTATCTAATATATGGGAGAATTAAAGTAGAAAGCATGTATAAAAAATTATAATTTTAGTAATTCTAATAGGTAAAACTGGATGTAATAAACCTAATAATTTGCCAGAAGAAGTAGAACAAATCGTTAAGTTAGAGAATAATCAGTTATGGTATTTTAACATCACATATGACCAATATAAAAATAATATTCGGTCATAATAACGAAAAATATAAAGGGAAAGATTTAATCGGTTTAGATATAAATAAAATAAAAGATACAGAGCAAAAATGAACAAATCTGTTATATGGCTTTATGACATAGATAAATTAAAGGTAGAAGTACAGATTTCAGAACCAATTTCATTTATAAAAACAATAAATCCGTTAACAGGGGGAGAATAATTTGCAAATAGAATTGTCTAGCAAACAAAAGAAGTTTATAGATAAATACATGAAAAAATCAGCTAAAGACATATGGGAAGAAAAGCTGATAAATCTAAAAGGCATAGTACTTAATGGGGAAGAAGATAATCAACAGATAGAAGATAAAATCAACGAATGGATTTTAGTTGACATTAAAGTGGCAGAAGAAAACACTAAACCATATAAATGTGTATGTGGACGTTCGTTAAGATATCAATATGTAATTAAACACAGAATACTTGATATAACTTATAATCTTGGTTGTGAATGTGTTAAAAAATATACCGGTATAAATAGTAAATTAGTGAACAGAGTACTACTTAAAAAACAAGAACTAAACAGTATGGTTGATGAAATAATAAGAAAATTAAACGAATCAGAAATTGATAGACAACTGTATTTGTTGGATTATGATGAGATACCCAATATAATTAGACAACAATTATTGATTGGTCTACCATTAACCGATAAACAATTGGAAAAAGTTTTTAAGGTTATTGGTAAAGTTAATGATAAAAAGAATTATAATAAAAAAGTACATAATGTAATTCAAAAATTAACTAAAGAACAGCTAGAGTTTTTGAATAAATTGGATTACGAAGATAAACAACCACTAATTATATCACTAATGGATGGTAAAAAAATATATAGTATGGATGAACTAAAGGGAGTAGAATTATCTGATATAGCGTTAAGAAAAGTTGAGTTAAACTTACCATTTACAGATAAAGAAGTCAGAGACATCAAAAAAGGTAAGAAAACAGAGGATATCAAATATATTGAGATTGCCAGTAAAAAACTTAATAAATCCCAATATGAATTTTGGTGTAGCAGAATGTCTCTTAACCAAAGAAAAGAAATTGCCAAATACATTATAGAGGGAAAAAATATATGTGATAATAGACTTGTAAGAGGAAAATCCTTAGATAAAAACATAAAAAAACAAATCCAATTAGGAATTCCATTGACAGAAAAACAGATGAAAAGTCTAGACATATAGCATTATTAGTAGAACATGTTAATGAAGAAAGATTTTCTGATTTTATTACATATGAGAATAGTATTAATTTTGTTTTTGGGAGATTGTATTTATGGTGGCATGTACAAAGGTGTATATGGTTATACAAGGGAAAAACTATTTCCAATGATAGATGAAATTTTTGATTGTGATGCAGATCATTATATTGTATCTCATGAGAATATATTTGATAAAGAGGGTATAACAGATTTATTAAATCAACTAAAAACAGCAGGAGAAGTAGTAGGGAAATGAAGATGAAATCTTTTATATGAAATGTTTTGCAGATGTAAACGGAGTGATGGTGAAACAATAGTCATATAGTAGTAATATAGTCATTTCAATGAAAGAATAAAATGGGAGTATGAAGATGATTAGAAATGCACCAATATGGGTTAATGAATTGTTAGTTGACAGTCTAAGAATAATTATAGGATTGTTAATTGTAATAAATATTATTTTTATTATTGTCCTTGTGAGGTATATTATTAAAGGTATTTATTATAAGCATAAAAAACAAGGAAAACATAATGAATATTATAGTAGGAAAAAGATATTTTTATATTCTGGTTTAATCATAGTAACAGCTATAATTATAAGTGTTTTCTACTTACCAAGACAAGTATTACCTAATGATGATTATAGTATTTACAGCATGAATCTACATAAGATTTATCCTATAGAACAAAATCAGTATAACATTAAAGAACTAAGTAAATTAGAAGAATTAGAGAGAATTTTAAAAGATTATAAATGCAAAAGAAGTTTGTTTGGTACAAGTTGTGTACAACATATGAAAGACTCAAAACCCATATGTTTCAGTCTTATATTGTATAATCAAAATGAAAGAGAAACTTTAGTTGTTAATTTTATAATTGAAAAAGATAGGCAAAGAGTATATACGTCAGCTAATATTGATTTTGTATATGATATTGAAAATAAAGATGGTATGTTAGCTGATAAAATTTATCGTTTTTTCGAAGAGAATTATTAAGTTATAAAAATAGTAAGCTTAAATATATTAGTTTTACAGTGTTTAATTAGTAAGTAAATTACATATAAATGGAGATTAGAATTTAATGATGATTGGCTGGATGTGAGAATATTTTCCATGATTAATAAGCTGTTGTTAAGCAAAGACAGTACAAGTCAATTTGTTATATCAGTATTGGACCAATCTATATTAGTAGCTTTTTTAGAAAATGATAAAATTGATGATCTTAATAAAATATCCAAATATATTTTTCGAACAATATAACTTTAATTAAAAAATGTATTAATTATAAAACAATGGGTTGTATATGGGGTAGATAATTTGAAGAGAAGAACGTTAACGATTCTTGTAATTTCATTTATTGCATTAGCAATCATATGGTTCCTATTATCAGGTAGAATTATAGGGAATAATTATTATAATAATGACTATAGAGAGGTACATCATGGAAATCAAGAACAATAAAGAGTATTTTAATAATCAGTATAAACAGTGGATTAATACTGTAGATGAAACCAAGTTAAGAATTATGAAGAAATCAATAGAGTTATTGAATATAGGTGATAATCATAAGATTCTAGATGTTGCTTCTGGAATAGGCGTATTATATCCGTTATTAATGGATATTCCTGTTAAAGATTATATGGCAATTGATATCTCTGAAAAAATGCTTGAAGAGTTTGCAAAAAGATATAGTAATGTTAAAATGAAACTATATAATTTTGAAGAGCCTATAAAACTAGATGAAAAATTTGATTACATAATAATTTTCAATAGTATTCCACATTTTGAAAATCTTAATGGAGTATTTCTAAATGCAAAAAATAATCTGAAACATGGTGGTAAGTTAGCAATTATTCATACTAGAACACGATTAGGAATAAGCGAACATCACAAAAAGATTGGCTATTCACTAGGTAGAGATGCTATACCAAAAGATAGGACATTAAAAACACTTTGTACTGAGTACAGGTTTGAAATTGATAAGATACTAGATGATGAATTCTTCTTTTTCAGCTGTACTAAAATAAAGTGATGAAACTATATTTTTAACTAAATAATCTTAATAATGAGGTGACTGAAAATGAATGTGACTGTAGTATATGGGACAGAGAGAAAAGGTTGTACATATAATATCGCTCAGGAAGTAATAAAACAGATTGAAGACGCAAATGTAACTGAGATTTTTCTTCCTAGAGATTTGCCAGAGTTTTGTATATCTTGTTTAAGATGTTTCAGTGAAGAAAAAGGCACATGCACACATAGCAATTATACTAATCCAATTCGTCAAAAGTTATTATCAACAGATTTAATCATTTTGACTTCACCAGTTTACTCATATCATGTAACAGGTCAGATGAAAGTTTTTCTGGATCATTTTGCTAATATGTGGATTGTCCATCGTCCCGAAAAGAATATGTTTCATAAACAAGGTTTAGTTATAGCTACTGGAAGTGGACCTGTTTATAATCACAGTCTGAAAGAAATGAAAGATAGTCTGGATTTTTGGGGAGTTGCTAAAACTTATAAGATGGGATTTGCTGTTTATGAAACAAGGTGGAAGTGCGTATCGGTAAAAATAAAAAACAAAATTACTAAGAAAGCAAAAAAGGTAGCTAAAAAAATTCAAAAAAATAATGGTAAAGTTAAGCCTTGCTTCAGAGTACGTAAATGGTTTTTCGTTAGTAAAATGATGCAAAAGTACATAGGTTCTAATCCACCAGATGTTGAATATTGGAGAGAACAAGGATGGTTAGGTAGAGAGCGACCATGGAGGTAATTATAGTTGAAAAATGAAAGGGGTTTACAATTATGAATAACACATTAAATGATTTTTTTAATGGTTTTGAATGATGAGGATAAGGAGATCTATTCAGAAATAGCAAACTTTGCATATGAACTAGGTTATAAACCCAAAAGAGCAAGAACTAAAGATATTAACTATGTTAGACTAGCAAACATTAACTTTTGGAAGATAAATATAGAAGGGATGATAATAATGTATGATTATAAATTTATAAGAATAGACATCTCTAAGTGGAACAATAACCCAAAAGAAGATTACAGAGAAATAATTAGAAGAGAAGCCAGAGATGGGTGGGAGCTTGTACAGATATTTGCCCCATCACTAGCTGCTGCAGGATTTAGTAAGTATTTTGAGATAATATTGAAAAGAAAAATGTAATACTAGAAACGTAATTATAGGGATAAGAAGGGATTTAGTTATTATGAAGAATACAACAATATCAAAGGTTCTAGACGAATTAATATCAAAGGGTGATTTTTCAGGTGTAGTTTCAATTAAAAAGCAAGGTAAAATTATCTATGAAAAAGCAAGTGGATATGCAGATCGTAGTAACAGAGTAAATTCAATATAGAAACAAAGTTTGGAATTGCATCAGGAACAAAATTATTCACAGCATTAGCTATAGGTAAATTAATAGAGGTAAGATATCTATGGAAACAAAGATTTGTGACATTATTGATTATAATTTTGAGCTTTATTTAAAAGATATTACTATTAGACAATTATTAACTCATACATCCGGTATACCAGATTATTACGATGAAGACAAAATTGATGATTTTGATAATTTTTATGTGGATATACCTTGGTATCATTTAAAAGAGCCAAAAGATTATTTTCCTATTTTCCCTAAAGAAGAGATGAAATTTTTACCAGGAAAATCATTTGCTTATTGTAATGGTGGTTTTGTGTTACTAGCAGCAATTGTAGCTGAAATATCAAAAATGACATATAAAGATTTTGTTGAACAGGAAATATTTACAGCTGTTGGGATGAATAACTCAGGATTCTATGCAATGAACAGATTACCTGAAAATACAGCAATTGGTTATGTTAAAGATGATATGGGTTGGCGTACAAATATATATAATCTACCTATAGTCGGTGGTGGTGATGGTGGTACATTTACTACTATTGGTGATTTATATATACTATGGGAAGCATTATTAAGCAATAAAATTCTATCAAAGGATTTAGTTGATTCATATATTAAACCTTATGTTAAAGCTGAATCAGAAGGCAAAGATACATATTACGACCATGGAATCTGGGTTTATGAAGAAAAAGGAAAGCCTATAGAAGAATACATTGTCTTTTACTTGCTTTGCATACTATACTATTTACACTAATATCTAAATTTGCTATAATACAAGGAAACATAACTATATTAGAGTTAATGTAGGAGGATATTATGCAAAAAAGTACATTGCAAACAGTAGATAGAGCACTAACTATATTAGAGATATTATCTCAAGAAGTTAATGGCTTGACAGCAAAAGAGATAGAAAATAAGATTGAACTTAATAAAAGTACAATCCACAGATTACTTACGACACTTCTAAACAAAGGTTTTATTGAAAAAAATGAACAAACCAATAGATATATAATTGGTCTTAAGATGGTAGAGCTTAGCAGTATAAGATTAAATAATATTGAACTTAAAACTGAAGCTCTTCCATATCTTAGAGAAATGTCTTATAAACTTAACCAACCTGTTCAACTAGCAACTTATCTAGATGGAGATGCAGTTTTCATTGAAAAAATTGAACCAATACACTCTATAAGAATGTACTCACAAATTGGTAAAAGAATACCTATCTATTGTTCATCAGTAGGTAAAGCATTACTGTTACAATGGAGTAATGAAAAAATATTGAAATTATTAGAGGATACTGAATTTACTAGTTTTACTCCTACTACATTATTAAATCCTGAAAAAGTCATAAAAGAGATAGAACAAGCTAGGGTAGAAGGCTTTGCTATAGATAATCAAGAGCATGAAGTAGGGATTTATTGTATTGCTTCACCTATATATGACTATAGAGGAGAAATAATTGCAGCGGTAAGTACTGCAGGAACAAATAAAGAGTTCCTAGAAAATAAAGATGCTGAAATAATTCGTGAAGTTAAAAATACTGCTGAAAAAATTTCTAAACGTATGGGGTATAGAGCTAATTAGATTTAAATAAGAGTATTTGTTTGCACTATTTTTGTATTATTTTTCAAATTTAAATAGAGATTTTTATTAAGATTAAGAAGCAGGAGCTTCTTTTAAAATTACCCATTAATAGTTTCACATAATGAAACTTGGTATTATTAAATGAAATATAGTTGACATTACTTGGTGTCAATGATAAAATATATATATAGTGAAAACAAGTTTCATATAGTGAAACTGATATAGAAAGGATGAATATATAATGGAAATAAGACAACCATCAAATTCAAGAGATGCTAAGCATTATACTACAGATAGACTTAGAGAAGAATTCTTAATTGAAGAATTATTCGTTACAGGAAAAATTAAACGTGTTTATAGTCACATAGATAGAATTATAACTATGGGTATCTGCCCAGGGGATAAGGCTATCACTTTAGATGAAAACTTGGACGTATGGAAGAACTTAGGAACTAATTCTTTCTTAGAAAGAAGAGAATTAGGAGTTATAAATATAGGTGGAAAAGGTCAAATCACTGTTGACGGAGAAGTATACAAATTAAATGAGCGTGACGGACTATATGTAGGTATGGGAGCTAAAGAAGTTTTATTCACTAGCGATGACCCAAAAAATCCTGCTAAATTCTATAGCTTAAGTGCACCAGCTCATAAAACATACAAAAATGTACATATTGACATTACTAATGCAAAACAAGTTAACTTAGGTTCAGACGAATCTTGTAACAAGAGAACTATATATCAATACATTCATCCTGAAGTAATGGAAAGCTGTCAATTATCAATGGGTCTTACTAAGATGGCTCCAGGAAACGTATGGAATACAATGCCGGCACATACTCATGAAAGAAGAATGGAAGTATATGTATACTTTGACATTCCAGAAGATTCAGTAGTATTCCATTACATGGGCGAACCAACTGAAACAAGACATATCGTTATGAAGAATGAACAAGCTGTCATTTCACCAAGCTGGTCAATCCATTCAGGTTGTGGAACAAGTTCCTATACTTTCATTTGGGGTATGGTTGGAGAAAACAAAGCTTTTGATGATATGGATCACTTAAAAATTACTGACTTAAAATAATTGGTAGAATAGATATTCCTAGAAAACACAATATTAGGAGGTAAATAAAATGGCAAATAAATTTACATTAGAAGGAAAAGTGGCTATAGTTACAGGTTGTAGTACTGGTCTTGGTCAAGGAATGACATTAGGACTTGCAGAAGCAGGAGCAGACATTGTTGGTGTTGATTATGTTGACGCACCTGAAACACAAGAAAAAGTAGAAGCATTAGGAAGAAAATACTTAGGAATAAAAGCTAACTTACTTACAACAGAGCCTATTCAAGGTATCGTAGATCAGACTGTAGAAAAATTTGGTAGAGTAGATATTCTTATAAATAATGCAGGTATCATTCGTAGAGAAGATTCTATTAACTTTACAGAAAAAGATTGGGATGACGTTATGAACATTAACGTGAAAACAGTATTTTTCTTCAGTCAAGCAGTAGCAAAACAATTCATGAAACAAAAATCAGGCGGAAAAATCATTAATATTGCATCAATGCTTTCATTCCAAGGAGGTATCAGAGTTCCTTCTTATACAGCAAGTAAAAGTGGTGTAATGGGTATTACTAGATTATTAGCTAATGAATGGGCAAAAGAGAATATTAATATTAATGCAATCGCACCAGGTTACATGGATACTAATAATACTGCTGCTTTAAAAGCAGACCCAGTTAGAAGTAAAGCAATACTTGATAGAATACCTGCAAATAGATGGGGATTACCAGCAGATTTAGCTGGTCCTGTAGTATTCTTAGCTTCAGAAGCAGGAAGTTATGTAAATGGTTATACATTAGCTGTTGATGGTGGATGGTTAGCTAGATAAGACATATACTACATAGTTATAATAAATATAAAAATTATTAATACTTCAAAAAAAGCTTATTCTATAACAGGATAAGCTTTTTGTTTATCATTCACAAGAAAATAATATTTACAATTCTTCTTATTAAAGTGCATATTACACATTATAAAAGAAAATAATACTACCAAGCAAATAATGAAAGTTGTGAGGTGTAATTATGTTTGAAGACATAAAAGATAATAATATCTATAAAAATCTATATGATGGACAATGGATCAGTTCTGCTTCCAATAATTTTATAACCATTAATTCTCCTATTAATGAAGAAGAAGTTGGAAAGATTCAAGCTATGACAGGAGAAGAAGTAGATAAAGTAGTTTCAAAGGCTCAGAGTTCTTTTGGTGTATGGGCAGATAAACCAGTTAGTGAGAGAGCTGATATCATTCATAAATCAGCAGCAATACTAGAAGAAAATTCAGAGGAAATAGCAAATATATTAACTAAAGAAATAGCGAAGGATATAAAGAGTGCAAGATCTGAAGTTATTAGGACCGTTGATTTTATAAGATTTACAGCTGATGAAGGTAAAAGAATACAAGGAGAAACTCTACAAGGTGATGGTTTTCATGGATTTTCAAAAGACAAATTGGCTTTTGTTACAAGAGAACCAGTAGGAGTAGTCCTAGCAATATCACCTTTTAATTACCCAGTCAATCTTTCAGCATCAAAGATAGCACCAGCATTAATGGCAGGGAATAGTGTGGTTTTTAAACCTCCCACTCAAGGTTCTATTAGTGCGTTATATCTAGCAAAGGTATTTCAAGCAGCTGGTTTGCCTAATGGTGTACTTAACACAATAACAGGTAAAGGCTCTGAAATAGGAGATTATATAATAAAACACAAGGAGATTGACTTAATTAATTTCACTGGCAGCAGTGAAGTTGGTAGACATATATCAGAAGTGACATCTATGGTACCAAGTATTATGGAATTAGGAGGAAAGGATGCAGCAATAGTACTAGAGGATGCTGATCTAGAACATGCGGCTAATAATATAGTAAAAGGAGCTTTCAGTTACTCAGGGCAAAGATGTACAGCATTAAAAAGAGTTCTTGTATTAGAAAGCATTGCAGATCGACTAGTAGATCTTATAACTGAATATGTATCACAATTAAAAGTAGGAAATCCTTTTGATGATGTAACGATAACACCACTAATCAACAATAAGGCGGCTGATTTTGTTCAAGGTTTAATTGATGATGCTATAGATAAAGGTGCAACATTGAAAATAGGTAACAAGAGAGAAGGAAATCTATTATATCCAACTGTATTTGATAATGTCACAACTGATATGAGAATTGCATGGGAAGAACCTTTTGGACCAGTACTTCCTATAATTAGAGTAAAAAATATTGATGAAGCTGTTGACATAGCCAATGCATCTGAATATGGATTGCAATCTTCAATATTCACTAATGATATAGATGATGCTTTTCATATCGCAAGGTTATTGGAAGTGGGTACAGTTCAAATAAATAATAAAACAGAAAGAGGACCTGATCATTTCCCATTCTTGGGAGTAAAATCATCAGGTATGGGTACACAAGGTATCAGGTATAGTATTGAGGCAATGAGTAGACCAAAAGCAATTGTTGTAAATCTTAGAGAAAGAAGCGATAAAGTAGGACAGGTTAAATAATAGAGTTTGGAATGTGAGGGCTATTAACAATTATTAATTATAGCCCTTTTTTCTATATAATCCTTTGCAAAAGACTTAAAAAAATGTAAAATAAAAATTATACAGACCGACAGTCGGTTTGTTTTTGTAAGGAGGTTCATATGGATTTAAAACAGAATATAATAAGAACGGCATATAAACTATTTGCTGAGAAAGGTTATGAAAAGACAACTGTATCAGAGATAATTGAGTCAGTAGGAAGTTCTAAAGGCGGATTTTATCATCATTTCAAATCAAAAGATGAAGTTCTTCAAGCAATAACCATTAATTATATTAAAGATTTAGTCAGATATTATGAAAAGATGCAAGAAAAAAATGTAGAATCCACAATTGAATTATTAAATAATGTTTTTATTACTATCAATAAATGTAAAGAAAGCAAGATAGAAGAATGGCCAGAGATTGGCAAGATATATTCTTTTAAAGGAAACAACACTATTTTGAGAAAGATGGCAGAAGAATTTGAAATAGTTACAACAGAACTTTACAAAAAATTAATCATACAAGGCAATGAAGAGGGTATATTCAATGTAAAATATCCAGAGTATTTAGCAGGATTATGGACTAGAGAATTAATAAGGATTTATGGTATTATACCTCAGATTATTATGTCAAAGGATGAGCAGAAATATGTTGAGTTCACAGAATTACTTGAGTTCAGTGAAGAATTAATAAATGGTGCATTAGATTTTGATAGAAATAAGATTAAGATAAAAGAGGAAGCATTGTCATACGTAAAATATTGCAGAGATCAACTAAGTAAACATGATAATTATAAGGGAGGTAGTTGAATGATAGAAGTTAAGAATCTCACACAGATCTATAAGAGTGGAAAAGGTGTCTTTGATTTGAACTTCACAATTAAGGAAGGAGAAGTTTTTGGCTATATTGGTCCTAATGGTGCTGGAAAAACAACAACCATAAGAAACCTGCTTGGATTCGCCAATCCAACAAAAGGCAGTGCAGTAATTAATGGAATCAATTGTCGAAAAGAAGCGGCAAAACTTCAAAATACTATTGGTTATCTTCCAGGAGAGATTACTTTCTTTGAGAATATGAAAGGTATGGAATTCCTTAGGTTCATGTGTGAAATGCGTCATACCAAGGATTTATCAAGACGTGATGAGCTTATAGAGCTATTTGAATTAGATACAAAAGGTAAAATAAAAAAGATGTCAAAAGGTATGAAACAGAAATTAGGGATAGTGACAGCATTTATGCATGACCCATCAATATATATATTAGATGAACCAACAAGTGGATTAGACCCTCTAATGCAGAATTTATTTATGAATCTATTGGATAGAGAAAAAGAAAGAGGTAAAACAATAATGATGTCTTCACATATTTTTGAGGAAGTTCAAAGAGTTTGTGATAGAGCAGGCATCATAAAAGATGGTAGAATTGTTGCTGTTGAAGATGTTCAATCTCTTAATGCTATGAAACAGGAAACTTTTATAATTAGATTATCTAACAAAAATGATGTAAGTGAGCTTATGAATAATAAACTGGATGTCAAAAAAATAACCGATAAAAAGGTTAAAATTACAGTAAATAACAATTACAAGGAGTTCTTCAAGATTTTATCTGATTGTAGTGTGATTGGATTAGAAGCTGAGCAACAATCACTAGAAAATGTATTTATGAAATACTATGGGAAGGATGGTGTTACTCATGAATAAGACATTGTTCAAAGCAACATTCAAGGCAAATTGGGGTATAGGATTATTTTTTACACTTTTCATACTTATGTATGTAACAATAAGTATAGTTATGTTCGATCCTGATAGTGCAGAAACTATAGAAAGTATGCTGGCATTGATGCCTGAGGGAATGTTAAAAGCCTTTGGATTTGATAATCTAGGTACAGATTTAACTGGTTATCTTGCACATTATCTTTATGGTTTTATTTTTCTAGTATTTCCAATGATATATACAATAATCATAGGGAATAAATTGATTGCAAAACATGTTGATAATGGATCAATGGCTTATATATTAACAACACCTAATACTCGTATTAGAATAGCTGTAACTCAAGCTGTTTATCTGGTAAGTAGTATAGCTGCCATTTTCATAATAAATGTAGGTATAGGTATTGCTATTAGTGAATCCATGTTCGGAGGACATCTTGATATAGGTAAATTCATTGTTCTAAATTTAGTGACTTATCTAGCCACAATGGTTGTTAGTGGTATAGTATTCTTATTCTCATGTTTATTCAATGAATCAAGAAATGCTCTTGCCTTTGGAGGGGGAATAGCAGCTTCATTCTTGATATTTCGGATGCTCATGGGAATAAGTGAAGATATATCATGGTTAAAATATTTTACTATTTATTCATTTGTAGATATTGAAGAAATCTTAAGCAGTTCAACCTATGCTGCTATGGCAAGTTTGATTTTGTTAGGTATAAGCGGTATACTTTACTTTGCAGCGATAATTATTTTTGACCGTAGAAGTCTATCAATATAAAAATAGCAAAAATTAGAGGGGCTGTAGGATAATATATTATTTACAGCCCCATCTTAATTAGGATAATAAATTATTGACACATATTAAAAACTATAGCATATTAATAAATAACAGGTATAACAGACTATCAATTCCAATAATAATTACATTCATATACAGTTTTTTGATAAGATTAGTTATAGGTATAGCTTCTATAAGTTATGGAACAACGTTAATGATAAGTATTTTATTAAGCATACAAACAATAATCATCGGATTAAGCTTTTCTAACATAATAATGTCATTTTGTATTCATTTATTATGGTTATTCAGAATACTAGGTGGATTTTATAAGAAAAAGAAATAACTATTAACATTAATACCATAATATACAGGCAGACCTCTGTTCAAGCAATATATAATATGTTACTTAAACAGAGGTCTGAAATTTTAACTATACAATTAAAATTTATCTTCTTCTTTTTCTTGTGTTGGCTAATTCCATTGTAATATTTTTACCACGGATTCTTGATTGATTCATTTTATCAATAACTTGATTAGCGTATTTTTCTGGTATTTCCACAAAAGTATATTTATCATACATATCAATTGAACCAATGGAGGAACCTTTTATCTTTGTTTCACCTGCTATAGCACCAACTATATCTCTAACACCTATTTTATGGTTCTTTCCAATATTGACATATAATCTTGACATACCTTTTTCTCTTTTATTACCATAGCGTTTGGATTTGTTATTTCCTCTATCATTTCTATCATTATTGTATGGTTGTCTTCTACTGATTTCATAAGACAGATTCATGTTATTTTCTTCTTTTAATTCAAGATTAGACATGAGTAGTGCTGCGGCTATCTTATCAGAAGTATAACCTTTATCGTTAAGTTTGTTTATGATGTTTTCGTATTGTTCCAAATCAGAAGTATTGTCAATAGTAGAAGCTAGTGATTCCATATAGTTATCTATCTTTACAGCATTAACTTTGTTGATTGATGGAATTTTTTTTCTAGGAATATCTTTTTTAATATATCTAATTATATTTGATATTCTCCTAGTTTCTGTTTTGGAAACCAAAGTATAAGAAGTACCTTTTTTACCTGCTCTACCTGTACGACCAATTCTATGGACATAATATTCTTCATTATCTGGCACGTCATAATTAACAACCGCTTCAACATTTTGAATATCAAGGCCTCTTGCAGCAACGTCAGTAGCAACAAGTATATTAATAATACCTTTATTGAATTTGTTTAGTACGCTAAGTCTTACTACTTGATTCATGTCTCCATGTATTTTATCACATGCGTAACCATTGTCTTGTAATAAGTCTGTTACCTCATCAACCTTCTTTTTGGTATTACAGAATATTAATGATAGTTTTGGATGGTACACATCTATCAATCGTCTTAGAACTTCTAATTTATGATGTTCAAGAACATGATAATATCTTTGGTCGATAGTATCAGTTGTCAATTCTTTTCTTGTAATCTTAATAAGCTTAGGCTTCTTTTGGTAATTATGAGTAATATCTAAGATACTTTTTGGCATAGTTGCTGAAAAAAGTATTGTCTGGAGATTTTCATTAGATATTTTACTTAGTATAGTCTCAATATCTTCTCTAAATCCCATATTAAGCATTTCATCAGCTTCATCCAGTATAATTGAATTAACATGGTCAAGTTTGATGGTTTTTCTATTCATATGATCCATAAGTCTTCCAGGAGTACCAATGATTATTTGAACACCTTTTTTTAGAACAGAAATCTGTCTATAGATAGGTTCGCCACCATAAACAGGAAATGATTTTATATTATGCATGTATCTTGTTAGCTTCTTGAACTCATTACATACTTGAACAGCTAACTCTCTTGTAGGGCATAGGACTAATACTTGTGGCTTTTTAATAGATGGATCCACTTTTTCTAATATTGGAATTGCAAATGCTGCCGTTTTACCTGTACCTGTTTGGGATTGTCCAATAATATCACTGCCTGATAATATTTGTGGAATTGATTTCTGCTGTATTTCTGTTGCTTCTTCAAATCCCATATCAGATATAGCTTTTAGAATATTATCAGATATATTTAATTCGTTGAAATTCATTATATTATCTCATCCTTAATTTTATTTGTGTTTTATCTTCTATAACTAAATCATTATAGTTGTTAATTGTGAAAAAATCAAGCATAATTTAATATATCTCTATTTTAACCAATTAATTCTTTTATTACTTATAAGTATATGTTAAAATATATTCAAAAGAGTATTAACATATTATTTATTAATAGTTTATTTTGACAAATACAGAGTTGTTGAAAATAACATTCTTACATATTAAATATTGTTAAAGGAGGACGCCATATGAAAAAAAG
This sequence comes from Vallitalea sp., assembly GCF_025211055.1. Classification (GTDB taxonomy): domain Bacteria; phylum Bacillota; class Clostridia; order Lachnospirales; family Vallitaleaceae; genus Vallitalea. The sequence continues at coordinate 25,726 of NZ_JAOARO010000036.1, forward strand.
AAATCTCTTAGGGATATTGATAATTGCAATTGGTGTTGTAATTCTATTAGGTAGATTAGATATAGTTGATAGTGATAATATTTTTGGTATTTATTGGCCGCTTATATTAATTGTTATTGGTTTTGTAAATTTATTTGATAAATATGGTTCAAAAACATTAGCTTATGTATTGATAATTGTTGGTGTTTTTTTTCAACTAAAAGAACTGGATCTAGAAATCCTAGAAGGTATTAATATAAGTGAATTTATATTCCCAGTAGTTGTTATTATAGTTGGTGCTTGGTTAATAATTCCTAAAAAAAAACATAGCAATAAAAGAGTATACTCTGATAATATATTAGACACTTTTTGTTTGTTTTCAGGAAGTGATATAATTAATGATTCAATTGATTTTCAGGGAGGTAATTTAGGTGCTGTTTTTGGTGGCATTGATGTTGATCTAAGAAATGCTAACATTACTGAGAATGAACCAATAATTATTGATGCATTTGTTGCATTTGGTGGTATTGATATAAAAGTACCAATGGATTGGAAAGTTGAAATAAAAGGAGTTCCTCTTTTTGGTGGATGGGGTAATAAAACAAAAAGAGAGATGGTTAATACAAACAAAGTGCTCATAGTTAAATGTTTTATTTTGTTTGGTGGACTTGACGTTAAATACTAATCAATTAATAAGAGAGATATCTAATGTAAGTGTAGAATCTCTCTTTAATTGTATTATTACAATAACTTTTTTTGATATAAAAATTTTTTGATGCAAAAAATATAGATTTATAATAATTTAAGATTTTTTTTAATATATTTTAATAAGATTTTAATATTAATAAATTATACTAGACATGTTGGATATAATAATAATATGTTGAAATTATAGATAAACGAAGAGAAAGGATGTGGGATTATGATTGAATGGTTTAAAGAGTTAATGACACTTGGCTATTGGACAGACATGCTTAATCAAATAAGTTCTATGGGAATGTTTGCCGGTGTTGGATTAGCAATGATTGAAGCTTTTTTCCCACCATTACCTTTAATATTATTTGTAACGATTAATATTATGGCCTTTGGTTTTTGGACTGGTTATTTATATTCATGGTTAGGTTCATGCATTGGCTCAATTATTGTATTCTTGGTAATAAAGAAATTTGGACAAAAAAGATTCCAACAAAAGATTGCTAAAAACGAAAAAATCTATAATATTTTTCATTGGATTAAGGATAAGGGATTTACTCCAATATTCTTCTTACTAACATTTCCTTTTACACCTTCTATTGTTGTTTGTGGTTTAGCAGCTTTAGCAGGCATTAAAAACAGAGAATATTTTAGTGCATTAGTTCTTGGTAAGCTTATAATGATATTTTCTCTAAGTTTCATTGGATTTAATATAAGAGCATTTGTAGAGCAACCTCTAAAATCAATTATACTAATATCAATAACATTTGCCATATCTTTAATTGGTAAAAAAATTATCAAACTATTTGAAAAAAAGCACGAAAAAAAGACACCTACCAAGAATAAAAAATTACCAGCAAAAGCTGCATGAAAAGAATTTGATTAATAATAGAAAGAAATACCCTAAAGGTAAGTAGATATTCTACTTTTTAGGGTATTTCTTATTATAAGAAGGGGGTATTATACTAATTAAGTAAAATATTTAATTTGCCTAAGCATAAAAGTAATGATTTTTGATTTGCATAACAAATTTACGGTTATTTATTATCCAAAAATTTGAAGATTTTGCTGGATTAAGGAAGTATAATGAATTACCAATATTATTGGAACCATTTAGTGCTGCGATAGCGGCATTTATACTTTCTTGAGTAGGGGTGTTGTATATGTTTCCGTCTGCAACGGGTGTAAATTGAATACCGTATTTGTTATCAAAAACAACTGATTTTATTGTACTTGGAAATTCTGAACTTTTTTTTCGATTAATGATTACGTTAGCTACTGCTAATTTTCCAGCGTATGGTTCGCCAGCTGCTTCAGCTTCTACAATTCTAGATAACCAATATAAATCCTCTGAGCTATATTTGTTTATAGGAGGGGTATATCCATTGTTACTAATATATACGGAGCTGTTAGCCCATTTCACGTCATATCCTAATGTTTCAGATATAAATCTTACAGGTACGAAAGTTCGTCCTCTAACTAAATTTATTGGTGCATCAATTTTATATCCTTTACCGTTTACAATTACATATCTAGAACCTATGGGTAGTTTAATTATTTTTTGATTAAATACCAATGTAGCTGTCTTGGATGAATAGTCCCATTTGATTGATGTAGCATTAAGAGCTTCTCCAATGAATCTAATTGGTACAAAGGTACGTTGATTTTGAATATAAGGATTAACGTCAGGAGTTAAAACATTTCCATTAACGTAAATAGGTATTACTTGAGAAGCAAATGCTTTGCTGGAAAAACTAAAAGTCAAAATTAACGAAATCATTAAAAGCAATATTCTTTTCATCTAATCACCTCAACAACAAGTCTAACATATGTATTGTCCAATCTCAATATGGAATTAATGGAAGAGATGTAAAATTCTAAAATTTAGAATAATTACTGTAAAATTTTATATAATACAGATTGTTAGGTATACATATTGTAATAACTTATATATTGTAGGGGGATGGTACTAAGGATATGTACTGTATTAAATAAGTTTATTATAGCTTAATTAAAATATTAATAACATAAATTCTTAGTATAAATGATAGGTTTATGTTTAAAATAAAATAACTGATAGAAAAAATAATAATGATATTTAGCAGTTATTGGAAGTTTTATTTCCTTATATATATAGTGAATTTTACACTTAGTAAACCATATGTCATAAAAAAAGATTTAAAAAATGTCGAATAAAGCCTTGACTTTATTATATATAAATGATATAATTCTTTTCGCTGAAGAAAACAAAACAGCAAGTAACAAATTAGGATAGAACCTTGAAAACTGAACAGTGAAACAACCAAAAACTTAGTAATAAGTTTTACCCAAGAAAATTCCTTAGTAAATTAATGGATAAAGACGATAGTCTATAAAATATAAGCCAGAGCAATCTGGTCAAGATGAAACTTATA
>NZ_JAOARO010000037.1 GCF_025211055.1 Vallitalea sp.
TATCATGGAAGCTTCCGTACATAACATCGCCTAACAATATATTTCCGTTCGCTACGCACATCTCTTCACTGGGTGCAAGCACCGCCTTCGAAGAAGGGCTCTGCCAGTCCAGTTCAGAGACGTCGGAAATACGGTACATTATCCAACATTCCTCTAAAACCCCAAGTATTCCACCCAAGTAAAACTCAAGCAGATATAATTAAATTTGGGTATAATAAAAACACCTCTTTGAGTTGGTAGAGGTGTTGTGGCATGTAATATTTTATTTTATATACACTAGTTTAATTTTTAATTTCACTACTTGCTGCAGTTTCATCCTCAGATGTTTTTATTTGACTTTGAATAATATTTTCATCAATATAATTTTTTATTGTACTATAATATTGCAGTAATGTTTTTAAATCGCCAATCATCACTTCATTAAATTTTTCTTCATCTGATTTTTTTCTTAATAATAAGTTAATTCTTTGAGCTTTATTGTCGTTAAGTTCATTACCTTTTATCAATGACATTGGTCTTGCTTTTAAGTTATCAACAAATCCTAATGTACATTGTTGGTCTGTTGTTGCAAATGCACATGTTACTTTGTTTTTTACAAAAGTTTCTTCTACCATAATATCTTTTTGGAAAATATTCATCATATTAGGTAAGACTTTTATCTTTCTTCTAACAGAACCTTTTACCGATTTTTCACTTTGCCTTCTCTTAATAAAATCAAAATCATTTTCAGACAATGTACCATTATAACATTTATTAAAAAAATCCTGCGGACTTATTAAAGAGTGTACCCCTGTTAAATGCTGATAATTATCTTCTTTTGCATCAATAATATAAGAATCTTTTATCTTAAATGCATTTGAGCATATTAAATATTCATAATCAACATAGTTTTGTTTATAAGCTTTTGATTCATCAATCAAAATATTTTTCACACGTTCCTTAAAGCTAATTTCTGACATTTGTTATTCTCCCCCAATAATAAAAGGATGACCATCGCCATCCTTTTACTGATTTTTAGCAGTTTACTCTGCAATGGAAATGAGTTTTAGGTCTTCATTCCGACCAAAAGATGTGGGTTTTGTGTCTCCACACCGACCATATTTATAAAATAATATTCTTGATTTTATTTATTCGTTCCACTCTGATAAAGTAACACCATTAGTGGGTTGCTTTGTTATAGGTATATTTTAACACCTTGGCATACACCTGTCAACCATTTTACTGTAACATTTTGATTTTTGCATATCTTAGATGTTTTTATACCTATTATAAGTATACCCAATTCCCTACGACATTACCACGACTTTAAGAACTAATGGCATAATAAAAACATTTTCTAATTTTTGATTTAATATTAAATGTCGCCTATGTTATATGTTATAATATATACATAAAACCCAACTTTAGAACCATTCATCCCAATTTCAATTCCCCACCAACTCGTCGAAACGTCGGATAACACAATATTGCCGTTCGCTTCGCACATCCACTTTCTAAGTAGATTATTTTTTGGGTCAAAGTGGACGTCGGCAATACGAAACGTTATGAAGACATATCCGCCACATATCGGGGTAATGATTTTGGGTCAAAAGAGCTAAGGAGGTAACAATGAATAGGTTGATCAATTATTATAATGAATATGATGAAGAAGGTAGATTAACAACAAATAATGCTAGGAAGGTAGAGCTTTTAACTACTACAAGAGTTTTAGATGAAATAATACCAAGTAATTCAAAGATAATTGATGTTGCAGCAGGTACAGGTGTTTATGCTTTTCATTATGCAAGTAAAGGACATAAAGTATTTGCAGGAGATATCGTACCAAAACATGTAAATATAATGAATAGAAAGTTGGAAGAACATAGTTGTAAAGAGGAATTAAATATTGAAACTGGGGTTTTAAATGCAATAGATTTATCACAATTCAAAGATAATTCATTTGATGTAGTGTTGTGTATGGGACCCATATATCACTTATTAACAGAAGTAGACAGAAAAAAGTGTATTAGTGAATGTTTAAGGGTATTAAATAAAGGTGGTCTACTGGTGGTAGCATATATAAATAAACATTTTATTATGCCTATGTTAATGAAAGGTAATGATGAACTATTAAACTCAGAGTTAGTAGATAAGATTGTGATAGATGGTATAATAAGAGATGGAGATAAGGATTGTTTTTGGACTGATGCATATTTTACTTCACCACGAGAGGTAGAAGAAATGATGGAACAATTTGATATTCAAGAAGTAGAACATATTGGAACAGATGGTATTAGTCCATTATTAAGAGAATATGTAGATAATTTAAGTGAAGATGAGTTTAAAATATGGTTAGAGTATCATATACAAAACTGTAAAGAAAAAAGTATATTAGGGATGAGTAATCATGGGTTATATATATGCAGAAAAATATAGTATAGCTTCGCGGGTCTGTGGAGGATACATCTTATAACAATGTATTTCCGTTCGTTCGGGAAGGGTATTCCTCTTGGGTCAGCCCTCACACATTCCACCACCTAAGCGCGTCGCGACAGTCGTTGCATTAGCCTTTGGCAGGGCATGAGCAACTCCTTCTAAGGTGCTGAAACGTCGGAAATACTGAAACGTTAGGCAACATTATGTACTAGTATTATGGAGTGTAATTACATTTTGAATTTAAAGGAGGAATTTAAGTGGAAATATTAGTTTTAGGTGGTACAAGGTTTTTTGGAATTCACATGGTTCGTGAGTTACTATACAAAGGACA